>JACQVF010000085.1 GCA_016209885.1 Gemmatimonadota bacterium
ACGAAGCCGCGCTGAACGAAGCCGCGCTGAACGAAGCCGCGCTGAACGAAGCCGCGCTGAACGAAGCCGCGCTGAACGAAGCCGCGCTGAACGAAGCCGCGCTGAACAAAGCCGCTCCGGACGACTGGAGCTTCGCGCCGTACACGCTCGAGGAGGCGGAGGCGATGCTTGAGGTCGTTCAGACCTTCGATCCACCGGGCGTCGGTGCCCGCAACATTCGTGAATGCGTGCTGCTCCAGCTCCAGCAGGCAGGGATGGAAGACACCCGCGTCTTCGTCATCGTCCGCGATCACTTCGATGACGTGGTCAGTCACCGCTGGGCGGAGATCGCGAAGGCGATGGGGATCACTGTGAGGCAGGTCCAGGACGCCGCCGACGAGATCGCCCAGCTCGACCCGAAGCCCGGCCTCCGCTACTCGCCGGCCCGGGACGAGTACGTGATCCCGGACCTCATCGTCGAGAAGATCGACGGCGAATACATGGTTTTCCTCAACGACACAAGCCTCCCCCGGCTCCGCATCTCGCGCGCCTACCAGGAGATCGTCCGCAACAAGGACCAGTTCAAGGGAGAGAACAAGGAGTTCATCTCCAACAAGCTGAACTCCGCGCAGTGGATGATCCAGGCGATCGAGCAGCGCCGCCAAACCATGCTGCGCGTCATGAACTTCATTGTGGATCGCCAGCGTGACTTCTTCGAGCAGGGGGTGCAGCATCTCAAGCCGCTGACGCTGCGCGAGGTTGCGGACGCCATAGGCATGCACGAGTCCACGATCTCCCGGGTCACGAACGAGAAATACGTGCAGACGCCCCGGGGCGTCTTCCCCCTCAAGTTCTTCTTCTCCAGTGGGCTGTCCACCACGACCGGCGAGGACATCTCGGCGCGGGGCGTTAAAGACAAGATCGGCAAACTGGTGGCCGACGAGGACCCGAAGAAGCCCCTCACGGACCAGGCCATCGTCGAGATCCTCAAGAGCGAGGGGGTCCAGATCGCCCGCCGCACCGTGGCCAAGTACCGGGACCAGCTTGGCATCCTACCCGCCCGCATGCGAAAGCGGGTATAAGCGCTCGTGCGCCCGGCCTTGGACGACTCCTCTTCTGCCGTCCGCCCGGACCAGCTCGCCCGGCTCTCGGACCGCATGCGCCGGGAGTTCGCGGTGGTCGTCCCCGCCTACAACGAGGCGCCGGTCATCCCCGACCTGGTGCGGGAGCTCCGCCGGACCTTCGAGACCCACGGACTCGCGGGCGAGATCATCCTGGTGGACGACGGCTCGACGGACGATACGGGCGAGGTGGCGCGACGCGAGGCGCGTGACTGGCCCGCCTTCCGCGTCATCTCTCACCGCGCGAACTGCGGCAAGACCGAGGCGATGCTCACCGCCGCCCAGGCCACCGACCGCGAGTACCTCATCCTCTTCGACGCCGACCTCCAGCACTCCCCCGCCGAGATACCACGGCTGCTCGAGAAGCTCGAGGAGGGCTGGGACATCGTCTGCGGCCGCAAGATCGGCTACTACGACAAACGCGCCGTCTCCTCCGCCTACAACTGGCTGAGCCGGCGAGTCTTCCGGGTCCCGGCCTCGGACCTGAACTCCATCAAGGCGTTCCGGAAGAGCATTCTGAATGAGATCCAGCTCCGGCATGACTGGCACCGATTCTTCGTCGTGCTGGCCTACGCCCGCGGCTACTCCGTCACCGAAATGGACGTGTTCCTCTACCCCCGGCGGGCGGGGAAGTCGAAGTACACCGGGCAATTCCGCATCGTCGTGGGACTCCTGGACCTCATGTCCGTGTGGTTCCTCCTGGTCTTCTCCCGAAAGCCGCTCCTGCTGTTCGGCCTGAGCGGGCTTATCCTCATCACCCTCGGGCTCGCCGTCGGAGCCGTCGCCTTTTACCTCCGCTTCGCCCACGAGCTTGGCTTCCGCCCGCTCCTCTACCTGGTGATCCTCTTCGAAACCGTCGGCTTCCTCCTCTTCGGTTTCGGCCTCATGGCCGAGATGATCGCCCAGCTCGGCGCCGAGCTCGAGGCCGTCCAGCGCCGGCTGCGATAAGTCCCCTTGCCTCAAAGCGCGGTCCACGAAATCAGTCCTCCGGCGAGGGTCATGTAACACCTTAAACTGACTGGATTAACTCATTGTTCGCAAACATATTGTTACTTCCGAATCAGACCACGCACGAAGCCTGTGGCGAGGGGGGTTGGGGGTGGCGAGCGCAGGCGGGACGGCCGCCACGTCGTCCGTGGTTGCTCCCCGCAGTGGCGGGCACCAGCGCGGGGGATCTGCCCCACTCCGAGCGGGGGGCGGTTGGCGCCCTGGAAGGCTTGTGGTGAGGGACGACGGCGAGTACTGGAACGCGCGCCAGCGCGAGCTTCCGGCGCTCCAGGCGGTGGGGTACCGGAGCAAGGGGGTGGCGTTCAACCGCTGGATGTACCGGGTACGGGAGAGGACGACCGGGCCGGTAGTGGAGCGGATTGTGCGGGAGCTGGGTCCGCGCATGCGGGTGCTCGACGTGGGGGTGGGTTGGGGCTTCTACGTTGAGTTCTGGCGCCGGCGTCTGGAGCTTGTGGAGCTGGTGGGCGTGGATGTATCGCCGGAGGCGGTGGAGCGGCTTGCGGTGCGCTATCCGGAGTGTGAGTTCCGAGTGGCGGAGGTGGGTGCGGATGACCCTCTTCCGGTGGAGGGTCAGTTCGACGTGGTGGAGTGCTTCGACGTGCTGTACCACATCACCGATGATAGCGGTTTTGAGCGCGGGCTCCGGCAGGTGGCGGAGCGAGTGCGTGCGGGGGGGTATCTGCTTCTGACAGACAACTTCCCTTCGCGCGATGTCACGACGGCGCCTCACGTGCGGCTGCGGTCGCGGGCGACGTACGGGCGGGTGCTGCGGGGGTTCGAGCCTGTGTTGGAAGTCCCTCAGTTTTTCCTCCTGAACGTTCCCTCTGGGGTGGTATCACCGTGGGTTCGCTGGCCACTGGTGCTGCTCTGGGAGGCGGTGACGTGGCCGGCGCGCTTCGATGCGGTGGGCCGCGTGATGGGAGCGCTTTTCGCGATGCTGGATCGGCTGCTCCTTCCGCGGGTGGGTCGGTGGACCCCCTCGACCAAGTTGGCCGTGTACCGTCGCGGGGCGGGGGAGGGGTGGGCGTGAAGGATCGGCCCCGGATCCTGGTGGTGGTGGGGACGCGTCCGGAAGCGATCAAGCTGGCGCCCGTGGTGGACGCGCTGCGGCGCCGTGAGGATCGGCTGGCGACGCGCCTCGCCCTTACGGGCCAGCATACCAGCCTGGTGGATCAGGTCCTGGAGACCTTCGACCTGCGCCCCCACTACGACTTGGGAATCATGCGGGAGGGCCAGAGCCTCTACGATGTGGCTCACGGCTGTCTGGACGGGTTGCGGGCGCTGATGGTCGACTTCACGCCGGACGTCGTGCTCGTGCAGGGGGATACAGCGACGGTCTTCTTCGGATCGCTGGTGGCATTCTTCGAGCGGACGCGCGTCGGCCACGTGGAGGCGGGGCTCAGGAGCCGGGTCAAGTGGGCGCCGTACCCGGAGGAGATTTTCCGGCGCCTTGCCGACGTGTTGACGGACTTTCACTTCGCGCCGACGCCGCAGGCGCGGGAGAACCTGCTCCGGGAGGGGGTCGCGCCGGAGGCGATCCATGTGACCGGGAACACGGTCGTGGATGCGCTGCTGATGATCGCGGCGGACGAGAGGCCGCCCGCGGACCCGCAGCTGCGGGCGGTACTGGAGCGCGGCCGACGCCTGCTGCTGCTGACGGCCCACCGCCGGGAATCGTTCGGCGCGCCGCTCCGCGAGCTCTTCGGCGCCGTGCGCGAGTTGGCGGATCGCTTCGCGGACGTGGAGATCGTCTACCCGGTGCATCCGAACCCGCAGGTCCAGGGGCCCGCGTACGAGCTGCTGTCCGGACATCCGCGGATCCATCTTACGGAGCCGGTGGGGTACGCGGACCTCGTGAAGGCGCTCAAGCATGCTGTGCTGGTCCTCACGGATTCCGGCGGGATCCAGGAGGAGGCGCCCACGTTCGGAACGCCCGTGCTCGTGCTGCGTGCCGTGACGGAGCGGCCCGAGGGAATTCGGGCCGGGGTCGCCCGCCTGGTGGGGACGGACCGGCTGCGGATCGTGGAAGAGGCGGGGCGGCTCCTGGGAGACGAGGCGGAGCGGCTTCGGATGGCGCGGGCGACGAACCCGTACGGAGACGGGCGGGCGGCGGAGCGCATTGCGGATATCCTGCTTTCCGCGCTGTGTGGCGAGCCACGACGGGTGGCGGAGTGGGAGGGGGTGGGTACGGTGTGAGGATCGCGATGCACTGCATCTACTTCTTCCCCGAGGTCGGAGGTCTCGAGAGCCACGTCCACTTGCTGGCGCGGGCGCTGGTCGAGCGGGGGCACGCGGTCGACATGGTGACCTCGCGCTCGCTCCCGGGGCTGCCTCGCCACGAGGGGGTGGACGGGATCCGCGTCTGGCGCACCTGGTTTCCGGCGAGACGGCCCGCGGGCTGGATCGCCTTCGCGCTCGCCTCGATCCCACGGTTCCTCGGGGTGTCCCGTGGGGCCGACGTCGTCCATTCCCAGACGTTCGCGTCGGTGCCGCCGGTCGCGGCCGCGCGGAGGCTGCGCGGCACACCCATGGTGCTGACGCTCCATACCTCCCATTTCCTGCGGCTGGCGCGCCGGCCGCTCTGGCGGCCGATCCTCCGGCGCCTCGTGCGCGAGGCGGACTATGTGCTGGCGACGAGCGTGGAGATCGCGGAGGTTGCCGAAGCTCTGGCTCCAGGGGTCCGCGTCGAGCGAATCGTGAATGCGGTGGAGACCTCCGTCTTCCGTCGCGTGACGCCGGCGCTGCCCTCCCCGGAGCGGCGGCGTGTCATCGTTCCCCGCCGGTTGTTTCCGAAGAACGGGGTGGAGTACTTCGTTCGGGCCGTGCCGGGCCTCCTGAAGGCGCTGCCCATCGAGGCGATCGTGGTGGGGGACGGGCCCGAGCGCCCGCGGCTCGAGCGGCTCGCCCAGGAGCTCGGGGTGGCCGGGCACATCCGCTTCCTGGGTGCGCGTCCTCACGCGGAAATGCCCGGCTACCTGAGTTGGGGCGAGGTGGCGATCTTTCCCTCGCTGCTGGAGGCCACCTCGGTGGCGGCGCTGGAGGCCATGGCCTGTGAGCTGCCCGTGGCGGCCTCCAGGGTGGGCGGCCTGCCCGAGATCGTGGATGAGAGCGTCGGCGTCCTCTTCGAGCCGGCGAACCCCGAGGACATGGTCGAGAAGGTGATCGAGCTGCTCCGGCGTGACGACCTGCGGGCGATGGGGGAGCGGGCCCGTGACCGCGTCGTCGAGCGATGGAGCAGCGCCCGTCTCGCTGAGCGGCATCTGAAGATCTACAGGATGCTGTTGGCGAGCCGGGAAGGGAACGTGCGGGGTGGGTAGGGGACGGAGGGGAGGGCAGCGGCGCGACGGCGCCGGGCCGACGCCGCCGGACGCCTCCACGCGTTCGCTCCCGCGCTGGCTGCCGCCGGCGATCTACGCTCTGGTCACGCTGGTCCTGTTCCGGGAATTCATCGTCTCGGACGGGATGCTCTTCGGGGTGGACACCCTGTCGCTGGGGTATGTGGCGCGGGAGTTCTACGCGCGGGCCGTACGCGAGCTCGCGACGTTCCCACTCTGGAATCCGTTCATCCTCGGCGGCACGCCGTTCGTCGAGTCGACGATCGGCGGCGATACGTTCTACCCCACCACGGTTCTGGCCTTCGTGCTCGAGCTGCACCGGGCGCTGGGGTGGAAGCTGGTTCTCCATGTGTTTGTGGCCGGGCTCGTAGCGTACGGTTGGATCCGGAGCCTGGGGTTCTCCCCTGCCACCGCCTTCGTATGCGGCCTCACCTACCTTCTCGCACCGTACCTGGTGACCCTGATCTACCCGGGGCATGACGGCAAGCTGTTCGTCACCGCGCTTTCGCCCCTGCTCTTCTGGATGGCGGAGTGGTCGCTCAGGGGGAGGGGGTGGCTGCCGTTTGCGGCGCTGGGGCTCACGGTCGCCCTCGTCCTCTACACGCCTCACTACCAGGCCGCCTACTTCCTGTTCGGCGCGGTGGGCGCGTATTACGTCTTCCGCGCCCTCGAGATCTGGCGCGCTGAGCGAGCGGGGCGGCGCGCCGCTGCCAAGTTCGGGGCATTCCTGCTCGCCGCGGTGTTGGGGGCCGTGGCGGCCTCCATCCAGGTTGTGCCGCCTCTGTGGTACGTGGGTCACTACTCCCGGCGCACGGCGACGACCACCGCAGCGGAAGCGGCCCGAAACATCGAATACGCGAGCTCCTGGTCCCTTCACCCGGAGGAGATTGGGGGACTCGTAGTGCCGGAATTCGTGGGCAGCAGCGTGGAGACCACAGGGTGGACGAGCTCCACCTACTGGGGCCGCAACGCCTTCAAGCTGAACCACGAGTACGCCGGGCTTCTCGTGCTGCTCCTGGCTGGCCTCGGGTTCGTGGGTAGGCGCCGGCGCGGGCTCCAGTGGTTCTTTCTCGGGCTAGGCGCCGCAGCGCTCCTCTATGCCCTGGGACGCCACACGCCGGTGTGGCGGATCTTCTACGAAGTGCTCCCGGGGATCCGGCTGTTCCGCGCGCCCTCCATGACGGCGTTCGTGTTCGGGCTTTCGGCACTCACGCTCGCGGCGTTCGGGATCGAGCGGCTGCTGGACGGGGCAGGGGCGGTCGCGGAGGAGGCCCTCGTACGGCGCACGGCCCGGTATCTCTGGGGCACCACGGCGCTTGCGGCGGCGCTCACCGTGCTCGCTGGCACGGGTCCTCTGACGGCGATGTGGACCGCCGTGCTCTACCACGATATGGGGCCGGAGCAGAGCGCGGCGCTCGAGCGGGCGCGGCCTTTCATCGTGCGGGGCTTCTGGATCGCTACGGCGTTTGTGGCGGCCACCGCGGGGGTCTGCGAGGCACTGCGGCGAGGTTGGTTGGGGCGGCGTGGCGCGCTGGCCGGCCTCGCGGCGCTCGTGGGCCTCGACCTCTTCCGGGTGGACGCCGCCTTCGTCCAGGTGGTGGATCCTCGGAGCTACTTCGCACCCGACGACGCGCTACGCTATCTGATGGAGCGGCGGCAGGGAACGGAACCGTTCCGTGTGCTGTCCCTCGCTCAGGGCGCTCAGGACGTCCTTCCGGCGCTCTACGGCCTCGATCTTGCCGCCGGCCATCATCCGAACGATCTGGCGCGCTACCGGGAGCTCATCGGGATGGTGGGGAGCGGGCTCCCGGAAAACCTCCTGCGCTCGCAGCGGATCCTTGCGACCACGAATGTGCGGTACCTCCTGGTGCCGCCCTCACTGGCCTCCCAGATCGGCCTTCAAGAGGTGGCGCGCGGCCGCCGGTACGTGGCCTACGAGTTTCCTGGATCGCTCCCGCGGGCGCGCCTCGTGACGCAGGCGGTCGTGTTGCCGGACTCCCAGGCCGTGGCGTTCATGATGAGCGACGCCTTCGAGCCGGCGCGCCAAGTGGTGCTTGCGGAGCCGCCGCCGCTTTCCCTGGACGGGGGCTCGGCGCGCGGAAGCGTCCGCTGGAGGGAGCGCGGGCCGAACCGCCTGGCGCTGGAGGTGCAGGCCGATCGACCCGCACTCCTGGTGCTGGCGGAGAACTGGTTCCCGTCCTGGCACTCGCGGGTGGACGGACGCTCCGCACCGCTGCTGCGAGCGAACCACGCGTTCCGCGCCATTCCTGTCCCAGCGGGGAACCACCTGGTCGAGCTGACGTACGACTCGCAGTTGCTCCGCTGGTCGTTGCTGGCCACGCTTGGCGGACTCCTAGCGCTCCTGGCGAGTGGAGGGGTCTCGTGGTACCGGGGGCGCCGTGGAGACAGGCGCGGGCGCGCGCACGCGTAAGGGCTGGCGGCGCGCCGCGGTATGGGCCGTCCAGCTCGCCCTCACCGTGGCCATTACCTGGGCGATCCTCGCCCGCCTTGGCTTCTCGATGGACCAGCTCGCGGTGCTGGGGTCCGCGCGTCGGCGCCCCGCGTTCGTGGGGCTCGTCGCTTCCTCGGTCCTTCTGCTCGGGGGCTTCGTGCTCACGGCCTGGTTCTGGGGACGGCTCCTTGCCGCGTTCGGCGGGCAGCGGCTCGGCTTCTGGGACGCGAACAGGATCTACTTCCTGGCCAACCTCGGCCGCTACCTGCCCGGAAAGGTGTGGCAGATTGCCGGGCTCGCATACCTGGCGCGGGACGCGGGTGTCTCGTCACTGGCCGCCACCGGGGCGGCCGTGCTGGCCCAGGGCCTTACGCTGCTCGGCGCCTTCCTCCTGGGTATTCTCCCGCTTGTAGCGGGTGCGACGGCCAACGGCGTCGGCCGGGCGGCATGGGTCGGGGTCCTCGTGGCCGCGGCCATCACCGTCCTGGTCGTGCCCCCGCTGTTCCGCAGGGCGGTCGCCGCTGCCTTCCGGGTGCTCCGTCGCTCGCCGCCGAACCCCGACGCCCTGGACTCGCTGTTCGGACTCCGCTGGCTTGTCCTCTACACGCTCGCCTGGATGGTCTACGGCGTGGCCTTCTGGAGCTTCGCGCGGGCGTTCGCCATCACGGCCAGCGTGGGCGTGGCCGCGGGCGCGTTCGCAGGGGCTTATTTTGCCGGCTACGTGGCCATCTTCGCCCCCGCAGGGATCGGGGTCAGGGAGGGCGTTCTCGCGGCGCTCCTGGCGCCCCACGTGCCCGCCGCGGAGGCCGTGGCCCTCGCCGTGCTCGCGCGAGTGTGGACCACGATCGTGGAGCTCGTGCCAGCCACCGCATTCGCCGTGCGACACGCGCTGCGCGCCCGACGCCCGACGCCGGGCCGCTGAGAAGGGAGAACTCGTGACCGAGCAGAGAGGAGACCGGTCGCGGAGCGCGGATGGGTGCGCAGACGGACGGTTCCTGGTCGTGCTGCCCACCTATGATGAGCGGGAGAACCTCCCCAGGATCGTTCCGAAGATCCTGGAGCAGGATCCGCGCTTCGACGTGCTTATCGTGGACGACAACTCGCCGGATGGCACCGGCGAGGTGGCGGACCAGCTCGCGCGCCAGGATCCCCACGTCCATGTCCTGCACCGGGAGGGCAAGCACGGCCTGGGGCGGGCCTACATCGACGGCTTCCGCTGGGCCCTCGACAGGCACTACCCCCTGATTCTCCAGATGGACGCGGATTTCTCCCACGATCCGGGCCACCTGCCCCAGTTCCTCGTCGCCGCCCGCCACCACGACATCGTGGTGGGCTCGCGCTATGTGAGCGGACGGGTCCGCGTCGTCAACTGGCCTGTCGCACGCCTCCTGCTCAGCTACTTCGGCACCATCTATGCCCGCGTCATCACGGGCCTACCGGTCACCGACGCGACCAGCGGCTTCAAGTGCTGGCACCGCTACGCCCTCGAAAGCCTCCATCTCGACGCCATCGAGTCTAACGGATACGCCTTCCAGATCGAGATGAGCTTCCGCGCCTGGAAGCGCGGATACACCATCGGAGAGATCCCCATCGTGTTCGTCGAACGCGACACCGGCGAGTCCAAGATGTCGAAAAAGATCGTCCGCGAAGCCGTCTGGAAGGTCTGGAAGCTCCGCTTCCTCGACCTCGTCGGGCGCCTGCGGTAAACGCGGTAAGCGCGGTACATCGCGTCGGCAGAAAACCCTCTTTACTTGCCTTACTTGATAAGTTCCTAGGTCCGCCACGTCGTTGACGCGACTGGCCGTGCTGTGGCCAAGGCGGTCTGTAATTTACATAATATGTATTATACGAACCTGGGCCGTGCCCCGAACGGAGCAGCGAATTTGTTTCGGGGTGGCGTGCCGGTGGAAGCGGTTTGGGTGGGTCGGGCGGAGGCGCTGGGAACAGGGACGGGAGCGGGTCAGCGCCGTTGGGATGGGTCAGGGGTTGGGCGTGGCCTGGGTGTCAGGGCGTGCGGCGACTTCGGCGTGCCGGAGCAGGAAGACTGGGCGCTGGGGGTCGTCCTGGGGGATGAGTGCGAGGAGGCGGTCGTAGAGCTGGCGGGCGCCGGCGCGGTCGCCCTTGTTGGCGCGTAGGCGGGCAGCGGCGGCGAGGGCGTCGCGAATCTGGAAGTCGAGTCGTGCCTTGTCTGCGATCTGGACGTAGAGTCGTTCGGCGTCGTCGGGGCGTCCGGCGTTTTCGTAGGCGGTGGCGAGGAGCGAGGCGGCCTGGAAGCTGATGGGGTCATCGAGCTCTTCGGCCGCGTCCTCCAGGGTGGCGATGGCCTTCTGGGGGTCGCCCGTGTGGAGGTGGAGTTCAGCGAGAAGGAGGCGTGCCTCGTGGCCATAGCGGGTGTCCCCGAAGCGGGAGAGGTAAGTCTGGAGCTCGTTGTTGGCGACCTGGATGTCGCCGGACGCTACGGCCTGCTGGACGCGTTCGAGCTCCTGGGCGGCCTGCAGGCGGAAGGAGTGGCGATAGTTTCGGTAATAGAGGGTTCCGGCGATCAGGAGGGCGAGGCCCAGGACGCCGGAAACGAGGCCCCGGAAATGGCGCCTTGCCCACAGCCAGCCCTCGAGGGTTCGAGCTACGAACGGGTCTTCGATGCTCTCTTCTGGGTGCTTGCGGCGCGCGGCCGGATTGCGGTGCTGAGTCATGGGTTCGCGTAGTCCGACTCGAAAATCCGAGTCCAAAACTGTGGCCCGGCGGCCGGACGCTTGTCCCGGGGCCGCAGCGATCATCTGGCGTCGCGGCAAATCGGGGCGAGACGGCGGTCGACGGAAAATTTGAAGCTAGCCGAGCGGCGGGGGTGGGTCAACGGCGCGGCGGGGCTCGGCGGGGCTGCCGAGCCCGCGGCTAGACTCGATGCGGGCCGCCGAGGGAGGAGGTAGTCGGGATACACGGCCGCGTGGCGTGTTGGTGGTCAGCCCTGCTTCCGCGCGGACCGGACCGTGCGCACGAATCCGGCGGTCACTCCCCAGCGGGGGTCCCAGCGAGTCAGACCGCGCTGAGCCGTGAAGTCGCAGCGCATCCCAGCGAGCCAGGTGGCGATTCCCAGGCGCAAAGCGCTGCGGGATTCGGTCTCCAGCGGAGTCCGATGAAGCTCGCGGAAGTTCCTGCGGCCCTCCACCTCCCCGAACACGGTCCAGCCCTGGGCCAGATCGTAGGTGGCGGCGAAGCCATAGACGCCGACATCGTTCTGTTCGAACAGGGTGAGGGGCGCGGTGAGGATCGCGACGCCCACATGGGCGAAGAGGCCCGCACGAGGGAAGTGTCGTGCCAGGCTGATTGCGGCGGAGACATCCATGGTGTTCGTTCCAATGCCGCGCTGCTCATTGGTCGTCGGCAACGACACGATGAGATGGCCGCCCCACGCGATGCGAGCGGGCGCCGGTGGCCGCAGGGCGAACAGGGTCGAGAGTCGGACGGTCCCCCAGTCGCTCGTCTGCGTGGCGTTCAGGGGAACATCCAGGGGGATTCCGCTCAGCTTTCGCTCCCGGATCTGCAGCCGATCGCTGACGCTCCCGGCGATCCCGAACTCCACGTTGGGGGACACGCCGACCCGCACCTGGACGACACCGATGCGGGTAAGGTTGCCGGAGAGCCCGGAGAGCGCGTTCTGGAACCCACGCAGGTGCGCGACCCCGACGGCCCCCTGCACTGCGCCAGGATCCAGTGGCTCGGAGAGCCGGGTGCCCAGCGGCCGCTCGGGCGTCGTCTGAGCGGTCACGGCGTCCGGGTTCGCCATGGCCAGGGCGAGAAGCGCACCGAAGCCTGCATGCCAGCCGGCGTGCTCGCGCCGCCTGCGGCGGGCGAGCCCGTGCCTGCCCGTTGCGGCCCGCTGCCGGAGGATCATCATCGAGCCTTGGCGTCGGCCAGGATCTCGAGCCGTCTCTCGTCGAGGATCAGCAGGCATCGACCTCGCTCCTTCAGGATGCCTCGATAGAGCCAGTCACCCAGGGTGGTCGTCACCGTGGAGCGGTGCGCGGCAATGAGGTCGGCAAGCTCCTGGTGCGTGAACCAGTGGGGGATGAGCGTGCCCTTGGCTTCTTTGCGGCCGAAACGGCGCCGCAGTTCCAGCAACAGCCTCGCCAGGCGCTGGGGCACCGGGCGAAAGGCTTGCTCGGCCGCGCGGCGCCGAGCCTCGGCGAGCTCGGTGAGCCAGGCGTGGATAAGCGCGCGCTCGGCGTCGCGCGACGTTCGCACGGCGCGTAGAGCGGCGTCGGCCGGGATACGCGCGGTCGTGGTCGACTCCGCGGCCCGGGCAGTGCACAGCCGCCGTTGCTCGGGCACGAGGCACTCTTCGCCGAAGAGCTCGCCCGGTCCGACCGTGGCCACCGTCACCTCCCGTCCTGCTGGCGCTGAAATGCTCAGCCGGATTCGCCCGCGCAGCACCGCATAGATAGAATCCGCCGCCTCACCTTCCCGGTAGACGAAATCCCCTCGCCCGAGTGGGTTCGTGACTCCGCGGGCCAATAGTCGACGGAACCGTTTCGAGTCCGTGGCATCGATCCTGGCGGCCACTCCTCCTCCTGTCCCTGTGACTTCGCGGCGCCGGTCTTTCGAGGATCCAACGCGTCAAGAATACGATGTGTCCAACTCCCGGCAAGGCAGTGGTCGCGGAGGCGACGTGGCGGTCAGGGTATGTGGCGACCCGGGTGGCCGACGCGAGTTCGTGCCTCGGTCCCCCTCGGCCCGTCGGCGTCGAGACTCAATTCGCCCCGAAGCGCCGGAGTTCCGGGCTCGGGAGCACGGGGCGCCGGTGGGCCCGGAGTGCCGGGTGCATGGCGAGCGCGGTGCCGCCCAGGAGCAGGGGGACACAGACGAGCGCAGCGGCTCGGGGACCGATGGCATCCCCGAGGATCCCTGCGCCGATGACCCCGACCGAGCCTGTGGCCCAGGCCAGTCCCATCACGATGCCGGAGGTGGCGGCCGCCCCTTCAGGCAGGACCTCCTGCGCGATCACCACCACGGGCGGAAGGAGCGCCATATTGACGAACCCGGCGGTGGCGATCGCGCCGATGGCGGCTGGCGATCCCATGGGCAGGCTGAAGGCCGCCAGGTGGGCTGGGATCGCGAAGAGCGTGAACGCCGCGAGAAGGTGCCGCCGGTCTACCCGATCCGTGAGGAGCCCGCCCGCGATGGTTCCGGCAGCCTGCGCCGCCAGATAGATGGAAAGCGCTACGGCGCCGAGAGCTTCCGATCCCCCGTCGTTCGCTACGATGATGGGCTCCAGGGTGAGGAAGAGACGCTGGATAAAGGCGCCGATCGCACTGATCCCGAACACCAATCCCAACGCGCCGCGCAGCCGTGCCAGGACGCGCGCGGGCGAAAGCGAAGCCGCCGCGGCCGGGCGGCGAACAGGCGCCGGCACCGCGAGGAGTACGCCTGTGGCCACAACGAACGCCGGCAGGCTTGCGATCCACATCCCCTCGAGTCCGATTGTGGACACGAGCGCTACCGCAATGAGTGGCCCGGCAGCGTAGCCGAGGGAGCCGCCGAACGAGAAGATCGAGAGGCGCGCTCCGCTCCCCTCCCCTTCCCCGACCCGAGCCGCCATGGAAGCGCCGGGCGGATGAAATGCCGCACTCCCGAAACCGCCGGCGATCAGGATGGCGACGAGCGTCCAGAACCCGTGCGCCACGCCGATGAGCGAGAGGAAAAGCCCCGTGCACAGCGGTCCGAACGCCACAAACAGGCGGCGGCCATGCCGGTCCGAGAGGTATCCCACCACCGGCTGCAGTGCCGATGCGGCCAGCGAGAGCGTCATGGCCACTGTGGCAGCCAGCGCGATGGACAGGCCCAGCTTGCTCATGATTCGGGGTAGAAGCGGCGGGAGGAAGGCGATGTAAGCGTCGTTCACCGCATGAGCCGCGGCGAGCGTGACGCCCACGACGGTGATCCCCGCTGGCCGCCGTGCCGGCCTCCCCACGGTCAGCGACTCAGCGGCCACAGCGGCTTCGATCGTCGGACATGGCGTTCGCGGCCCTCGTTCCCTGCCTCTAGAGCAGGTCGCTGAAGAACCATGGCGACCCACCGGAGTTCTCAGCGACCTGCTAGACCTGGGAAGACTTGCGCGCAGAGACTAATCGGCGTGCCGGGGGCCGTCAACGCCGGCGGTACACTGGCGTGCGGGGCGGCGTCGCGCCATGCTGAGGCAGAATGCGTTGCCGGCAGGGCCGCCGATCGGGATTCAGGAGGAGTTCATGCGCACGTTCGATCTCGTTCATCTGGTTCCGGCTCTCGTCCTCGCGCTCATCGCCATCGGCTGCGGGCCGGCGGGCTCTCAGACGGCCGACCGGGATGCGGGCGGAGTCTCCTTGCCACCGTGGAACCGGCCGGACGTGATGGGCACCGCTGGTGCCGTCTCCTCCGATCACCCGCTGGCGACGGCAGCAGGCTACGACGTGCTGCGCCGGGGCGGCAACGCGACGGATGCGGCCGTGACCATGGCCGCGGTGCTGGCCATCGTGCGGCCCCACATGAGCGGCGTCGGCGGCGATGCGTTTGCTCTGTTCTTCGATAGCCGCGCCGGCGAGGTCACGGGCCTCAACGGCAGCGGGCGAGCCGGGCGACTGGCGACCCTCGACCTCTTCCGCCAGCTCGGCCACTCCAAAATCCCGGAGACAGGTGCCCTGAGCGTTAGTGTACCGGGCGTCGTAGGCGCGTGGGAGGAGGCGCTGAAGCGATTCGGCACGATCAGCCTGGCGGAGGCCCTGGCTCCGGCGATTCGCTACGCCGAGGAGGGCTTCCCGGTGAGCTCCCGCCTGCACCAGGATATCGTCGGCGCCGGTGAGGCGCTCAACGAGGCGGGGCGGGCGCTTTACCTCGCCGGCGGCGCGGCGCCTGCGGTCGGCACCCTCCTGCGCAATCCGGCGCTGGCGAGGACGCTCACGCAGATCGCCCGTGGCGGCGCAGAGGTGTTCTACCGCGGGCCGATCGGCGCACGGCTCGCGACGTTCATCGAGCGGGAGGGCGGCTACTTGCGGCGGGCCGACTTCGAGGAGCACCGGTCCGAGTGGGTGGAACCGCTCGCGGGCGACTACCTCGGCCATCGTGTGTTTGCGATGCCGCCCAACTCGCAGGGCCTGGTGCAGCTCCAGCAGATGACCATGGCCGAGGCGTTCGATCTCCGCGCCGTGGGCCACAACAGCGCCGATTACCTCCACACCCTCATCGAGATCAAGAAGCTGGCATTCGCAGACCTGGACCGCTGGGTGGGCGATCCGGCGTTCGCCGAGATTCCGGTGGCGGCGCTACTCGACCCGGGGTACCTGCGTCGGCGCGCTGCCCTGGTGTCCCCCGACTCGGCCGCGTTGCGCGTCGATCCTGGCGTCGGCGAGCAAGCCGCAGATGCGCAGCCGCGTAGCCGGGGGCAGGCGCATCCCGGCAGCCGAACCGGCCAAAGCCATGCGGACGGCGAGCTGGCCGGCTTGGGCGATACAGTGTATCTCACGGCCGTGGACCGCTGGGGCAACGCGGTAAGCTGGATCCAGAGTCTGTTCGAGAGCTTCGGCTCCGGTCTGGTGGAGCCCGAGACGGGGATCGTTCTCCACAACCGCGGCGCGCTGTTCCGCCTGGACCCGAACCATCCGAACCGGCTCGAGCCTGGGAAGCGACCTTTCCATACACTGAGCCCGCTTCTTGCGCTGCGTGACGGCCGGCTCGCCATGACGCTGGGCACGCCGGGCGGCGACTCGCAGAGCCAGTCGCTCCTGCAGGTCTTCAACAACCTGGTCCTCTTCGGCATGACGCCACAGGAGGCCGTAGAGGCCCCGCGCTTCCGGAGCTACGGGGGTCGGCGCCTTGACATCGAGGACCGGATTCCCGTCGAGGTGCGCCGCTCGCTGGCCGAGCGTGGCCACGAGCTTCGCGTGGTCTCAGGGTGGACCGCCACCTTCGGCGGAGCGCAAATGATCTACGTGCATCCTGAAAGCGGTGTCCTCATCGTGGCGGCGGATCCGCGGCGGGAGGCCTACGCCGTCGCCTATTGAGGTCGCGGGCGGCGCCGGATCTCGTGCGGCTCTGCGGCTCGCCAAACGGCGGGGAGGGACGCCGGTGGGTGAATGGGCGCGGGCGGAGCTGACCGAGATCAAGGGCCTCATCGGCGCGCGACAGCAACCTGTGGATGGGCAAGGAGCGGCATGAACGGGTGCGGGGGGATCGAGCCCCGCGGGGAGCTGAGCGACGGGCGGACCGATCGCCGCGCAGCCTACCCGTCACTGCGCCACGCCCTCGGGCTCGTCGCGCTCGCGATCCTGCTTCAGAGCCTCCTCTTCCTGCCGGTCAGTGTGGTGCAGTCCGTGACCGGTAGTCAGATCGCCGATCACCCCGGCGTCCTCGCGGCCGTGAATTCGCTGGCGCTCGGCATCGTGTTCCTCTGGGGCCTCCGGCGATCGAGATCCTCGGTCCGGGACGTCCTTCCCCATTCCCGGATTCGCGCCGCGCTCCTCGTCCCAGTCACGCTCGTCGTCGTTGGTGCGGGGATTGTACTCTCGGAGATCGACAACTTGTTCCGCTCCGTTTTCCCACCGCCGCCGTGGCTTGCGGACCTGTTCAGCCGCCTGGCTGGCGGGGAACGGAGCCTCTGGGGCTCCGTGTTGGCCCTGGTGGTCGTGGCACCCATCACGGAGGAGTTTCTCTTCCGCGGCCTCATTCTTCGTGGCCTGCGGGAGAACTACGGCGCCCGGACCGCCATAGTGGGCTCCGCGCTGCTGTTCGGGGTCTTCCATGTGAACCCGTGGCAGTTCGTAGGGACCAGCGTCCTTGGAATCATGTTTGCCTGGTGGGTGGTGGAGACGAACTCTCTGGCACCGTGCGTGTTCGCCCACGCCCTGAACAACGCACTACCGATTCTTCTCAGCCACGTGATTCCCATGGAGATCCCCGGGTACACGGGTCCCCTGGGTCCGCTCGTGGAGTTTCAGCCGCTCTGGTTCGATCTCGTTGGCGCGGTAGCGGCCGGGCTGGGGGCGTGGTGGCTCGCCCTCCGCTTCCGGCGCGTTCCGCCGCCAGCCCCGCCATCCGGTGGTGGGCCCGCATAGGACCGGCGTGGCGCGGCAGGATACCGCCTGGCGGCGGCGCCAGGTTCGCCACGAGGAATCCAAAGCAGGAAGCGACTGGAAAGCCACCGGCCCGCGCCCGTGGGCCGAAAGCTCAATGTGTGCGGTGCGGGGGGAGGCGCAAGGCAGTTCAGAAACGCGCCCCGGGGACGGTGCTCTTGCGATTCGCCTGGCGAAATGGATAATTAGACGAAAGCGGATCAGCGTTACTTCCGCAGCGTCCAGAGGTTGCCCATGAGCCGGTCCCTGCTGCGTCTGTTTTCCGTCCTCCCGGCCCTCCTGGCTTTCGCCGCCGTTGGCGCCCATCCTCTGGCCGGCCAGAAGCTCTCTCCGGTCGAGCCCGGCTCGCGGATACGGGTGCATGTGCCAAGCGTCGCGGACGCCCCGATCATCGGGACGCTCCTTTCCATGAATCCCGACCTCGTCCGCTTCGCGATGGAGGGGGGCTTCCCCACCTTCGCCGTGCGCCTTGATTCCATCGCCCGCCTCGACGTGAGCGCGGGTCTGGCGTCGTCAGGGGCCGCGGCGGTGCGCGGCGGCGGAATCGGTCTCGTCGTGGGGACGATCCCCAGCGGCCTTGTGCTGGCGGGCGCCCGCTGCTTCGTAGCCGACGACGGGCTTCCGGACGCGTGCACGCCCGAGATCCGATGGGCCGCCGCCGTGGTGGTAGTGGCGAGCACCGCGGTGGGCGCCGTGATCGGCGCGCTCACGCCGGTCGAACGCTGGCGACGGGTAGGGCTCCCGATCCGCTTCGGCGCCGCGCCGAAGTCCCGGGCCGGGGGACTGGCCGTGGGGATCGCTACTCCGTTTTGACGGCCGGGCAGGTAACGCACGAGATACACCGGATAAGGCCCTGCACCGCTCGCGGTGCAGGGCCTTATCTGCTGCAGCGTCCCCGGCGCGACTCGAACGCGCGACCTGCTGCTTAGGAGGCAGCCGCTCTATCCGCCTGAGCTACGGGGACCCCCTATCGAACACCACGGACACCTCGAACACCCGAAAGCTAGAGGAGAGCCGGAAACCGATCAACTGAGGCCGGCTCCCGCGATGCCATACTGACGGTCGTGAGAGCTCCAGCGGGCTGGGAGTCGCGGGTTCCTCGGGTCGCCCGGCCCCGGAACCCGCGCTCGCCGCCACGGGGCCGGCCGGCAAGATCCGGTCACCACGGGTTCCCGTGCCACGGGGGCACCGCGCGCCGCCCGGCGCGATCACCGCATCTTCTACATCGACTACGGCGACTAGGTCGACTACCTTGACGTGACGGCGTGCGCGGTAACGTAGCCGGCAATGAACGCCCGGAGCGCCAGGTCGAAGGGCTCTGCCGCCGGCGGGATCTCGAGAGCCGTACCCCCCATGACGCGCAGGCTTTCCGCCAGCGCCTCCAGTCGCTCGGCGAACTTTCGGGCGCTGTCCGCGTCGAGGGAGGTCCAGGACGGAGGTGCGAGAGGCTGCGGGGTGGTGGCCTTGGCGGCGCGCGCCCGCTCCTTGAAGTGCGACTCGTCGCCGAACCGCCCCACGTGCACCTCCTCTTGTTCCTCTTCCGTCCGCTCGTCCTCGGCCCGCGACGCACGGCGGATCGGCTCGTCCGGCAGAAAGAACGCGTCCTCCGGGATCGCGGCCTCTTCGGCCTGCTCTCCCGGTGCAGGCGGAGCCGCCGGACGGGCGACGCGGACTGCGGTGCCGGCCGCACGGGAGCGGCGCGCGCGCGGCGGGAAGAAAGGCGGCGGAAGCCCGTCGAGCTCGGGACCCACCGCCAGGTTCTCGAGCTTCGAGCCTACCGGCTCCCATTCCGGCACCTGATCGGTGCGCTCGTCCTCGTTCTGCTTCTCGGGCATGGGCAGCCTCTCGCTGTCCGCATGGAAACCCGACCGCCAGTCCCCCATCAACCTCAAAGATATGCCACGTGCCGCACCGGCTGCAACACGGAGGAAGGGCGCGACTGTAGTGTGGAAACAGCTATGCGGAGCTCCGCTTAGCTGTTTCAACGCAGCATTGACCCCAAGCCATCACGCTTGTTCAGGGACTAGGCCAGACGAGATCAAGGCCGCGTTCGAGCGCTACCACGAGACGACCCGCTTCGGTGCACTCGGGCCTGCCAGGAAGACAGATCGACCATCGGAAGGGACTGTCCATCGCATCGCCTGCCTGCCGGAGCGCCGCCTTTTCAGCGCCGCGGATTCCAGCGCCTCCAGTAGGGCGAAGCGTCCATTTCGTCGTCCGGAATCGTGAAGCGCGTGCCCTCGCCCGTCCGCGTGCCGAAGCGGATACCGTACCAGCGCCAGGCCCAATTCACCTGGATGAACTTCGACGGTGTGGCGCGCACGCCGTACCAGGATCGGTAGCGCACGGCGCGGCCCCTGAACAGGCGGACGAAGAAGTTGCCGCGGACGTAGTAGTCCGGGTCGTCGATGTCCAGGTAGGGGTCGTGGAACCACCAGCGCGCGCCGGTGCCCGCGGGGTTCTCGGCCCAGACCATGGCGCCCGCGGTCTGGAAGCGGAAGATGAGGGCGGGGCGCAGGTAGGTGTTCACCTCCTTCGCCGGGATACCGAGAGTGCGCAAAAGCGCCGTGAAGAGGTAGGCGTGCTCAATGCAGACGTAGCCGTCGGGATCGTCGTATCGCGGCTGGAGGCCGCGGTAGACCTCGGGAACGAGGCGCGCGGTGGCGAAGAACTGGTCGTCACGGAGCGCATCCCTCGAGCCGCTCTTCGGGTTCAGGGCGTGATAGACGAAGCGGCGCAGGTTCTCGGCGACCCTGCGCCCGCTGTCCGGGAAGTCCGTGAAGGTCCCCGTCGCCGCGTCGTACGACGCGGCGCGCACCGCGAGCCCGCGGACCTGGGCGTTCCCCGAGTGATGCCAGCCCGGGTCCCCAGTGCGGTTGTATTCCGCCTCCTCCGCGGACACCGGCGCTGCGGGCTCCACGGGCCCAGGGCTCCCGAGCCGCCGCGCGAAGTCCGGATACTCGACCCTGGCCTCGGAGCCATCGGCGAGGAGGAGCTCCGGGCTGACCCTGTAAGTGGCGCCCGCGCCGCCCCTCGCCCGCTCGAGCACCTCGGCGTGCACGCTGCCGGCGAGGGGGAGGACGCCGCCGGACTCGGGGATCACGTGCTCCCGGATCCGCGGCTCGTCCTCGTCCGCCACGCGGAAGATGACCGGGTGCTCGAGGGTGATCGTGCTGCCGGGCGCGAGCCGGGGCAGCGGGATGTGGACGTCTCGCGGAGCTGGCTCCGGCCCCGGCGGCAGCGTGAGGGTGAGGAGTCCGCCCTGGGCGGCGAGCCGGAGCGTCGCGCCATCCACCGGCTCGCGGCCGCCGAAGTACACTCGCACCGTGAAGGGCGCGCGCATGCGCGGCACGAGCTGACCCAACCAGGTGTTCGGCACGAGCGTCACCGCGTACGGCGAGCAGTCCGGGTCCGGCGGCTCGGCGGCTCTGCCCTCCGCTCCCGCGTAGAACGCGGTGACCCGCAGCGCGGCGAACGCGATGCCGGGCGCGTACGACGTCGCTTCGAAGACGATACTTGTGCGGCCGGCGCCGAGGCTCACCTCCTGTCGTTCCGCGGCGGTGGAGTCCACCGCTTCACGCACGACCGTCGAGGGCGCGATGGCGATCCCGTAGGAGTGCCGGTCCCCCTGTTGCACTGGCGCCAGCACGAAGACCTTCAGGATCACCCCGTCCGGCGGCTTCGGTCCCGATACCCCGGCGAAGCTCGTCCGCACCGCGAACGGTGCGCCGCTCGCCGTCTGTGGCACGTCCATGGAGAGCATCCCGCGGAACTGCGCCACCTCCGGGCTCAGGCGCCAGACCAGTGGAACCCGCAAGCGGTCCGGCCCGACATCGAAGCAGTCCGTGCGCAGGCTCCCCTCCGGAATGAGCGAGTTGATCATGGGACCCGCGCCGGGCCGGCCGAAGCGCTCGACCCGGAAGCCCTGCAGCGTCCATGCCGCTTGCGCGGCCGCGGTGCCGTCGAGGGACTTCGGCGCGTACAGAAGGCTTGCGCTCGACACGACGGCGACGAGCAGCCGCCGGGCGAGAAGGGCGGACGGGCACATGGTCGTTCTCCGGGCCGGTCCCGCCGCCCGGCGCCACGGGCCGCGCAGGCGGCGGGGTTCGATGAGGGTACGCTCGCGGGGGCAGCGCCGCGTGACAAGGGGCAGCACGGAGCCGTGTGCCGTGACGGCCGCTACTAGTCCTGTGGGTCAAAAATTCGGTTATGTATTGTCATGTCCATGCGACCACCGGAACCCCGGCCCGCGCTGCGGCTGCCCCACGTGCCGCCCGCTCAGAGCGCGTAGCGCAGCAATACAAACCCGCCCACGAGGAGGGCGGTGAACACCCAGGTGAGGACGTTGAAGTAACGGTCGATGAAACCGCTGATCCGTGGACCGTAGCGCCACACGAGGGCGCCGAGCAGAAAGAACCGGGCGCCCCGGCTGAGAACGCTCGCCACCACGAACACCGGGAAACTCACCGAGAAGACGCCTGCGGAGAGCGTGAACACCTTGTAGGGAATCGGCGTAAACCCGGCCACGAAGATCGCCCAGAAGTCGTACGCGTCGTACACAGCCTTCACCCGCTCGAACGCGGCGGGCGTTACCCCCGGGACATAGGCGAAGAAAAAGTCGGAGGCGAAGCTCCAGGCCCCGAAGCCGATAAGATACCCGGCCATCCCCCCGGCGACCGATGTGACCGTGGTCACCGCCGCGAAGCGCAGGGCGCGAGCGGGCACCCCCAGGCTGAGGGCGATGAGGAGCGGGTCGGGTGGCACGGGAAAGAATGACGACTCGGCGAACCCCAGGAGCGCCAGGGCGGGGACCCCGTACGGAGTTGCAGCCCAGCTCAGCACCCAGTCGTAAAGCCGGCGGACCACCCCGGGTCGCCCCGGGCCGGCCTCGCCGGCCTCCCCGCTCATGAACACGCCTCGCCGGTGTCTGGATCCCACCCGTAGCGCCCCAGGAGCGGGACGAAGGCACAGCCTCTGCTGACGACCTCCTCGGTGACCTGCCCGCGCTGCCGCCGCACAAGGGTGATACGCTGCTCCCGCGGAGTGCCCAGCGGGATCAGCATCCGGCCTCCGTCGTCCAGCTGCTCCAGCAGCGCGGGCGGCAAAACCGGTGCCGCTGCAGAGACGGCGATCACGGTATACGGCGCGAAACGACGCCAGCCCAGGGTCCCATCTCCTACTAGGAGCGCCGCGTTCGTGATCCCCAGGTCGTCCAGGACCTTCCTCGCTCGCGCGGAGAGGTCGCGTACCCGCTCCACGGAGTAGACGCGTCCGGCCGTCAGGGCGAGGAGTGCGGTGAGGAATCCGCTTCCAGTCCCGATCTCGAGCACCCGGTCATCCGGGGCGGGCCGGAGGATGTGAAGGTAGAGCGCCTGGACCGTTGGCTGCGATGCGGTTTGCCCATAGCCGATCGGCAGCGCCACGTTCTCGTAGGCCCGGGGCCGGACCGCGTCGGGTAGGAAGAGATGGCGCGGCACCCGGTGAAAGAGCCGGAGAATCTCCAGGTCGTCGATACCCGAGGCGCGGATCTCATCGATCAGTTCGCCGCGGAGCTCCTCGTAACGGGCCTCTATAGAGCGAGGTTCCACCCGCGAATCTCCTCCAGGAGCGAGTAGTTCGTGAGGTCCAGGTGGAGCGGCGTCACGGAGATGTAACCTTCCTCGATGCAGCGGAAGTCCGAGTCCGCACTGCCCGACCACTTGGACACGCCGCCGCCGAGCCAGAAGTACTCGCGTCCGCTGGGGTCCACGGCGCGGGTGAGCGAGTCGCTGTAGACTCGGCGTCCCAACGTCGTGACCCTGATCCCGTGAACGCCTTCAGGCGCGATGGGCGGCAGGTTCACGTTGAGCAGCGTGCTCTCCGGGAAGCGTCGATTCTCCAGTACCCTCCTGAGAAAGCGCGTGAGAAGCGGGCCCCACCTCTCGATCTCCTCGAGGCTGTCGCCCGTGTAGGAAATCGCGATGGCGGGGATCCCGATCACCGTGGCCTCCATCGCGGCGGCGACGGTGCCGGAATAGAGCACGTCGTCGCCGAGGTTCGCACCGTGGTTTACCCCGCACAGCACCACATCGGGGCGGCGCTGGAGCAGCGTGTTCACGGCCAGAATCACGCAGTCCGTGGGCGTTCCGTCCACGATGAACTCGCCCGCGCTCGCTTCCCGTGCGCGAAGCGGGTAGTGGAGCGTCAGGGAATGGCTGGTCGCGCTCTGCTCCCGATCCGGTGCCACCACACGCACCTCGCCCAGCGGGCTGGCCGCTTTCTTGAGAACCCGCAGGCCGCTCGCCAGGGATCCGTCATCATTCGTGCAGAGGATCAGCATGGTGCTC
This sequence comes from Gemmatimonadota bacterium, assembly GCA_016209885.1. Lineage (GTDB taxonomy): Bacteria > Gemmatimonadota > Gemmatimonadetes > Longimicrobiales > Gaopeijiaceae > JACQVF01. The sequence goes on from JACQVF010000085.1 coordinate 23,320, forward strand.
GTCGCCACGACCTGGACCCGGCCCCGGATCCCGGCCCGCCGCGTTCCGTGCTCAGTGCGCTAGCGGCCGGGGGCTACGGAACGCCGGGCCGCCCAGATGCAGCGGGGTCCTTCGGCGTGAGCAGCTCGAGCAGCTCGGACAGGTCCTTCTTGATCCCCGCCAGGAACTCGGGCTGCAGTACCCGCTCCAGCGGCTCGTGCCGCCCCTCCCCTCGTCGCAGCCGCTCGAGCTTCCGACGCGCCCCCTCGATCGTGTATTTCTCCTCGTAAAGAAGGTGCTTGACCAGGAGGATCAGCTTGATCTCCGGCGGCTGGTAGACCCGGTTCCCGGAGCGGTTCTTGGTGGGATTCAAGACGCTGAACTGCGTCTCCCAGTAGCGGAGTACGTGCGGCTTGAGCCCCGTGAGCTCGCACACCTCTCCGATGGAGTAGTAGGCCTTCCTCGCGACCGGATCGCTCATCGCCCGAACCGCGCCGTTGTGCCGGCCCTCGCCGCGGTCAAGACCACTGTTCCGGCTTCGGCTCTCGAAGCATCAGGTTCTGCACCGCAGCCCGGGGACTCCGCCCCTCCGTCAGGATTGCGTAGACCTCGTCGCTGATGGGGGTCTCTACGTTGTGCGCCTTAGCCAGGGCGTGAACCGCCTGCGCCGTGCGGATCCCCTCCGCCACGGCCGTCATATCGCGAAGAATCGCATCCAGCGATTCACCCCGCCCCAGTCGGTAGCCGACGGTACGGTTACGGCTGAGGTCGCCCGTGCAGGTGAGCACGAGGTCCCCGAGCCCGGCGAGCCCCGAGAAGGTGGCGCGCTCGGCCCCGAGAGCGACGCCGAGCCGCGTCATCTCCGCGAGCCCGCGCGTGATCAGGGCGGCGAGCGTGTTGTGCCCGAACCCGAGCCCGGCGGCCGCACCCGCCGCCAGCGCGATGACGTTCTTGAGCGAGCCGCCCAGCTCGACGCCCAGGACGTCCGCGTTCGTATAGACCCGGAAGTAGTTGGTCTGAAGAAGCTGCTGAGCCCGGCGCGCGGCTTCTGGGGACCGGCTGGCCACGACCACCGCGGTGGGACGCTCCTGCGCGACTTCCACGGCGAAGCTCGGTCCCGAGAGCACCACCAGGCGCTGCACCTGTTCGGGCAGAAGGATCTCGGCCAGCACCTGGCTGCAGGTGCGCAGGGTGGAGGTCTCGATCCCCTTCGACGCGCTCACGACGAGCGCGTCCGCCGTCAGGGATGGCGTCGCCTCCCGCATGACGGCGTTCACGAACTGAGACGGCGTCACCGAGACGACCACCTCGGCGCCCGACACGGCCTCCGCGATGTCCCCGGTCACCGCCAGCGCTTGCGGCAGCTGGATTCCCGGCAGGTACACGCGGTTCTCCCCCTGGTTGCGAATCTGTTCGGCGACTTCCCGCTCCCGGGCCCACAACCGCACCCGGTGCCCTCGCTTCACCAGGAGCGCGGCGAGCGTCGTGCCCCAACTCCCCGCTCCGATCACCGCGAAGTGCGCCGCTGCGGGCTGCCCGCTCACGCGTGCGCCGTCCCTTTCTTCGCGTCGCCGAACCGCAGTTCCTCGCCGCGCAGGAGCCGCCGAATGTTGGAGCGGTGCGCCCAGACCACGAAGGCGGCGAGCGCCATGGCGAACCAGATCAGCGTGTTCCCTCCCTCGTGCGGCGTGAAGAGCAGCGCCACGGGGAACGCCGCCGCCGCCGCCATCGAGCCCACGGACACCATCCGCGTGATGAAGACGAGGGCGATCCACACGCCGGCGGAGAAGAGCACCGCCCATGGGGCCAGGGCCAGGAAGGCGCCCGCGCTTGTGGCCACGCCTTTCCCGCCCCGGAACTTCACCCAGAACGAGTAGACGTGCCCCAGGATCGTGCCCGTCGCATAGACGAGCGCCCACGCCCACGGCGCGCGGCCGTCGACGCGCGGAAAGACGGTCACCGCGAGCCAGCCCTTGAAGACGTCGAACAGCATGACGGGGAGCGCCGCCTTCCATCCCAGGACGCGAAACGTGTTGGTTGCACCCAGGTTGCCGCTCCCGTGCTGCCGGAGATCGATGCCGAAGAAGGCGCGGGCGACCACGTAGCTGGTAGGCGTAGCTCCCAACACGTAGGCCGTCAAACACAGGACGATCGGCGTCAACGCGCCCTCCCGGATGAGCGAAACACGATCCGCAGCGGCGTCCCGGGGAACTCCCACGCCGCCCGAAAACTGTTCTCGATGTAGCGAATGTAGTGCTCGGGGATCTGCTTGGGGAGATTCGAAAAGATCACGAAGGTCGGCGGCCTCACGCCGACCTGCGTCGCGTACCGCAGCTTGACTGCCTGGCCCCGATGGTGTGGCGGCGCCTGGCGTGCTACGAGTGCGGCCAGCACCCGGTTGACCTCTGGCGTCGGGATGCGGCGCTCCCTCTGTTCCTGGACGTGAAGCACCAGGTCGAGCGCCTTCCTCACCCGCAGTCCCGTGAGCGCCGAGGCGAAGAGCACCGGTACCCACTGAAGGAAGGGTGCCCGCTCCCGCATATGGCGCTCATAGGCGGGCGCTGTGGCCTCGTCCTTCTCTACCAGGTCCCACTTGTTCGCCACGACGATGAGCCCGCAACCCGCCTCCCACGCCATCTCCGCGATCTTCACGTCCTGCGTGTGCATTTCCTCGGTGGCGTCGATCAGGAGAAGACATACGTCGGCCTCGCGTACGACGCGCGTGGTGCGGATCGAACCGTAGAACTCGAGGGGAGTGAGCCCGCGCGTCTTCTTCCGTAGCCCCGCCGTATCCACGAAGATGAGCGTGCGACCATGGTAGCGGAGTGGCGCATCGACGGCGTCTCGCGTCGTGCCCGGCGTCTCACTCACCACGACGCGCTCCTCGCCGAACAGTCGGTTGACGAAGCTGGACTTCCCCACGTTCGGCCGTCCGATCACCGCAACCCGGAGTCCCTCCTCACCGGCCGTCTCCGAAGACGCTGGGAGCTCCGCGACCGCGGCGTCCAGGACATCGCCCGAGCCCTTCCCAGAGATGGCGCTGACCGGAAGGGGCTCTCCCATGCCCAGGCTCCAGAACTCGTGCACACGCTCATCGTGAGGATGCCGATCCGCCTTGTTCGCGAGGAGCAGCAAGCGGCGCCCGCTCCTGCGCAACAGCTCGGCGATCCGCTCGTCCAGCGGGTGGACCCCCTCCTTGACATCCACCACGAACAGGATGAGATCCGCTTCGTCGATGGCGGCGAGCACCTGGTCGCGAACCGCGCGATCCAGGGGCTCGTCGCTCCCTTCGATGAGCCCTCCGGTGTCCACGACCAGAAATGAGTGGCCCGCCCACTCCGCTCGCGCGAAGTTGCGATCCCGCGTCACGCCCGGAAGGCCGTGCACGATGGCCATTCGCCGGCCAACGACGCGGTTGAAAAGGGTGGACTTTCCGACGTTCGGGCGGCCGACGATGGCGACGACGGGGAGCCGAGCGGTCACAACGCGCGCAGAGCCTCCGTCAGCTCGTAGCCCGCCGCAACCGTCGCCGGGCGGAGCCGATCCCGGAGAGCCTTCAGGGGGAGATCGTCAATGAAGAGTTGATCCGCGTTCAGCGCTTCCGCCGGAAGCAGGACGATGTCGCGCTCGCTCGCCCCCCCCAACCTCCTCAGGATCGAGCGGCCCGGCAACAGGCCGGCCACCGTCACCGTCGGCCCGAAGTAGTCGTTCGGCACGGCGACGACCTCCACCTCCGCGCACGTCCGCCGCGCCAGGCGCGGAGCAAGATGCTCCAGGAAGGCGGCCATCGAGGTGCCGCTGACGATGAGGATGCGCCGGCCGCGGAACTGCGGCACCCGCGGAAGTCCCCGCTGGAAATCGTCCAGGAAGCGGCGGACCGCGCCGACGCCGTTCTCAATGAGCGGCCAGTCGTCATAGTAGTCCGCCGGCGGGAGCGGCTTGCCAGCGATGAGGAAAAGCTCGTCCGCGGCGTAGCACCACCCCGCGCGGCGCTCCTGCCGAGCCCGCCGCCGCCGCTGGTCAACCTGCCGGAGCGCACGCCGCGCTTCCTGCCGGCTCAGAAGCCGCACAGGACGACCTGCGTTGTAGCGCGTGAGCCCCACCGGCACCACCGAGAGCGAGATCACCCCCGGCCCCGCCGACCAGAGGTCGTCCATCGTGCGATCCAGGTGCGGCCCGTCGTTCCACCCCGGGCACAATACGACCTGGGTGTGAAGCTCGAGGCCCGCCGAGGTGAGGAGGCGGATCTGATCCAGGATCTGGCCGGCGCGCTCATTCTTGAGGAGACGCAGCCGCACCTCCGGTTCCGTCGCGTGCACACTAACGTAGAGCGGCGAGACCCGTTGCTCCATGAGCCGCTCGAGCCCACGGGGACCGAGGTTCGTCAGCGTGACATAGTTGCCGTACGCGAAGGACAGTCGAAAGTCGTCGTCGCGCAGGAAGAGGCTCCTACGTGCCTCCGGCGGGTTGCCGTAGATGAAGCAGAAGACACAGTCGTTGGCGCACTCCCGCACCGCGTCCGGCGCCGGGATCACGCCGAAGGGCTCCGCAGGATCGCGCTCCACCTCGTAGGTGATCGACTCGCCGGATGGCGTGAGCGCCTCGACCTCTAGCTCCGCGTCTGCCAGCAGGAACTGCAGGTCGATGCTGTCCCGCACCGACTGCCCGTTGATGCGGACGATCCGGCTGCCGATCTCGAGGCGCAGCTCCTCGGCCAGCGTGCCTTCCTGTATGCCAGCGATGCGTACCACGGCACTACCCGCCCCCAACCACCTCGACGCAAGCCGCGCCGCCTACGAGGGCTCTAGGAACGAAACGCCCACCCGCTCGCTTCGAGACCGGGTGGGGCCGCTCCAACGCTCCGCGCCGCGAACGCGACATGCGCCGAACGCAGCGTGGCGAAGCGCGAGCGCTACCGCGAAATGAACCACAAATATAGGGAGGCGCGAGCAACGCCGTCAAACGCGCCTTCCTGACCTCCCTGACCTCGCTGACCTCCCGAATCTCCTCGCGAAGCCACGATCCCGGAACGAAGCCCACAAAACGGCGCGCGCGGACTCCCGAAACTTCTCCGGGAACCCGCGCGCGTAGCGGAGTAACGGAGCCCGTTACCGCCATCCGCGAGCGCTTACGGTGCGGCCGCCCGCTGACGACTCCTCTCCACCAGCGTGGGGGTGAAGAGGATCCCTCGGATCCCTGCCGGCGAGTCCACGTTCCCCTGAATCACGAAGTTCCGCTCCACGTCGAAGTCCACCAGCACGATCGTCACCTGCCCTTCGCCGGCATCGATCGGCTCCGCAAGCTGAACCTTGATGCCGCTCTGGCTGCCGCTCGGGACAAACAGGGTCTTGCTCGTGCTGCCATCCTGGAACGTACGCCCCTCCGCCAGCGTGACCCGGGCGCTGTCTACCACCAGGCGGAGCTGGTTGTACACGCCACTCTCAACTCGCACCGTGTCCGTCAGATCGGCGCTCACCCCGCCTCGCAGGTCCAGAAGGTTGTAGCGCCGAGGGTTGCTCGGATCGTTGAACAGGACCACCGCCTTCGCTGAGTCCCCGCCGGGCACGACGTAGACCCGGGAGATCCAGACTTCGGCCGCACTGATCACTTCGGCCGGCGCGTCCGTCAGCGCTACCTTCACGAACGCCGGCTCACCCGGGCCCGTGCCCTCTTCCGCACAACCCGCAAGAGCGAGCGCCAGCACCACGGCCCAGGCTCCACGAATCCACCCCCAGATCTTCATACCTACCTCCTGTGTCCACAATGGCCGTCCCACGCCTCATCCCGCCACGCCCACGATCTCCACGCGCCCCGATATGCAACGCGCGTGCCGAAGGCGTGTATGACCCACCGTGACGGCTTAACACATTGCAAAATAATGCGGTTACGGTAATATGACGCCGGGGCGCCTGCCGTCCTCGGCGTACCGGACTCCGAAAGAAGTTGTAACAATGGAAGCCCACTTCCCCAGATTTGTGCACCACAACAATGCAAGAGCCGACAGGGGCACCCACAGCGGGGCGGTGCCCGAGACCTGCCCGGAGGGTCGGCGGCCTGCGGTCGGGCCTGACCGCGATGACTCTCGGGGCCCTGCACAGCCGGCCGGCGCGCGCCGGCTCTGACGTATCCGCCGCGGGACGCCATGCGTTATCTTGGTTGCGGCTTTGGCGGAGTGGCGACTGCACACAACTTTTCTTGGTGGGATCACGGCCGGCGCGGCCTAACCTCCGAGAGTGAAAATGCCAGAGGACGTGATTGGAGTTCGATCGATTCCGTTCGCTGCCGCAGTCGCGGGCCGCTGGCGCCGCACGTTGCTGTGCCTTTCGTGCCTGGGGCTTGTTGCGACCCTGGTGCTTCTGGAGCCCGCGGCGGCTCAGGTTCGCGGCTTGAGTTACGGACTGGGGCCGTCCGTGGCCGCGGTGCGGTGGGACGGGACGGTCGGGCTACAGGACGTGCGGCTGTACGGGGGGCGGTTCTCGTTCGGCTTTGGCCAGTTCGTGGGCTTGGAGGGCTACTATCTCGCGCGGGATGGCGTGGGGACGGATCTGGCGGCCACAGGTCTGCTGGAACGTACGGGAGGGTTGCTCGGGGCTCGGGCGGTCGCGATCGACAATGTTGGCGCAGACGTGGTGCTGCATCTGGCATCTGGTCGTGTGGTGCCGTTCGTAAAGGGGGGTGCCGGGGTCCTGCGCTTCACGCCGGAACAGAGCGCCCGGTTCGGCCAGGTGAACCTGAAGGTGGGCGGCGGGCTGCGGCTCGTGCTCGCGGACCGACTCCGGGGCGAGGTGAACGTGGAGGACTCGCGCTTCCGCATCGATCGCTACCGGCTTGCGCCTCCGTTGGGAGAAGGCTATCCGCAGGACCCGCAAGCCAACGATCTGCGGCACGCTCTGGTGGTCGCGGCGGGTGTGAGCCTCCTACTGGGCGGACGCTCGGGTAGGGAGTGGACGGAACTGGACCGCGAACTGGTCGAGCGGTATCGCGCCGGGCTCTCGGGGGCGTCGGTGCCGGTCGAGCCGTTCTTAGGCAAGCTCTTCTTCCACGAGGATCTGAACCTGGCGGATCCGGCGGTCGTTGGCGTGCGCGCGGGCCTGGACCTCGGGCGCTACCTGGGGTTCCGAGGCTACTACTGGCGGGGCGCGCGCTCGGGCCTCGAGGCTCTGGAACCCATCCAGAGTTGGGGCGCTGAGGCGGAGTTCAGCCTGGGGTCGGGCGAGGGCGCCGTCCCGTACCTTACGGTGGGGGCGGGCCACCTCGACTTTATGGAGGACTTCGTCGATCCTGCGGGCGCGCCCCGGGAGGACCGGCCGTACGTCATCTTTGGCGGAGGTTTAGGGCTCGGGCTGGGGAGACGGCTGCGCGGGCAGCTCGCGGCGCGCGACTACCTGTTCGGCCAGGAGGGGCTCGAGTGGCTGTCGAGCTCGGACGACGTGTTTCACAACTGGATGGTGAGCGCGGGACTGCGCTTGAGCCTTGGAGGGCGCGGTGGGGAGACGCCGCCGGAGGTGGCACCGGCGCGCTCCGACCGGAATCGCACTCGCGGCGGCGAGCCGTCCCCCGCCGGGCGATCCACGACGCCCGATACGGTTCGTCGGGTCGGCAGCGATTCGGTACTCGCGTCCGCGGGCCGGGTCGGCTTTCACGCGGAGCAGGTGATCGTCATTCCGATCCCCACCGAGGGCGAGATCTATGTCCGGTATGGAGCCCCCGGCGGCGTTCGGATCGAGTACGCCGAGCACGGTGCCGGGGCGGTCCGGACAACGGGAGGGCCGGCCCCTGCCCCGGCCGGCTTGCCGGCCGAGACCCCGGGCCGGGACACGCTCCGGTTGCTTGGACCTCAAGAGGCGGACACAGTCCGCGCGCTCGTGCGGGAAGAGCTCCGGGCCGACCGGCTCCCGGAGACGGACGCCGAGGTGGCGGAGCTCGAGCACCGGATCCTGCAGCGTATTGACGCGCTCCTCGCCAGCCGGGTCGAGGCGGAGCTGCGTCGCCAGGAGGCGAGTCGCGTAGACACGATCGTCGTGGGTGTGGCGGCGCCGCCGGCCCAGCGCCCGCCCGGCGAGGTCGTGGTGACCCCCGAGCCGGCGCAGGGTGTGGGCTGGAGGCCGCGGAACGTGCGCGTCTACACCGGCATGAATCTGAACGACCCCGTGCAGGGGATTCTGGGGATCGCTGCGGACGTGGGGCCGATTACCGGCACGTCGCGGCTGCACTTCGTGCCCGAGCTCGCCACGGGGCTTGGCGGTGGCGCGACCTCATACCTTGTCGCGGGAAATGTGGAGCTCCCCTTCCCGACCTTCGGGTACCGGGACCACGCCTTCTTCACTCCGTTCGCCTCGCTGGGCGCCGGGATCCTGGCGTATGACGGCGGTGAGGCCGGCCGGCCACGGCAGGAGGGCGTGCTGAACTTCGCGTACGGGGCAGCCGTGCGCTTCGAGGGGCTTCTGGAGGCACTCGAGAAGCGGGAGCTCGAGCTCCTGGTCGAGCACCAGGGGATCGACCTCTTCGACCTGCAGCGCTTCAAGATCGGGGTACAGCGGCGATTCTAGAGTACCGAGTTGGAAGTCCGCCCGCCGACCGGAAAAAAAACTAGCCCTGCCGTCACGGGGCGGCAGGGCGCGGGTACGAACTCAAAGCGGGCGACCGGGCTCGAACCGGCGACCCTCAGCTTGGGAAGCTGATGCTCTACCCACTGAGCTACGCCCGCAAGGATGCCGGAACAGAAATGTACCCGCCGCCCGGCCAGGGTCAAGCGGAACGGTTCGGCGCGTTCGGCGCCCGGACATCGAGGTGGCACGTTGCCGCCCGCGCCAAGCGTTGGCGATCCCACTACCGGCGGCCCGGGTCGGACGGTCGTACAAGGGCGACCGCCCGACCGGGCCCTCGCCTCAGCTCGACGCGCTGTAGCAGTAGCCGGCGACCATCTGGGTCGATTCGGCGGTGACGTCGAAGGGCGCCGACTCGTTCTTCGTCGACACCTGAACGCTGACCTCCTTCGAGCCCACATCCTGCCCGTTCGTCCCGTAGAACGTGAACTTCAGTGACACGGTCTTTCCGGGATCGAGGCCCAGGTTCACGACCGAGCCACGCAGCGTGGCGCCACCCTGCTCCTCCGGCCGGAAGTCGAGGGCACCGACCTCGAACGGGAGGTCACGATGCCGCTCGAGGATCTGCACCGCCTCCTGCTCCTGCTTGCTCCGCGCGAGCCCGTGCGCGAGAAGCGCGAGCGCGTTCCGGTTGTAGGGGTCGCACTCCGCCACTTTCCGCGCTACGGGAATGAGGTCCGCCCAGGCCGTTCGGGCGTTCACCGTGTCCTCCTTCTCTTGGAGGTCCGAGGCGATCTGATAGAGGGCCTGAGCCAGGTTGTAGCGAGCATCGCGGCTGTACGGGTTCACCTCCAGCGCCTTGCGGAACGCGTCCTCGGCCTTCGTGTAGTCCTCCACGCGGAAGAGCCCGACTCCGATAACGAAGTAGTCCTGCTCCTTGAGATCCGTGCTCGCGAGCAATTGGCCGTAGATCGCCATCGCGGAGTCGCGCTGCTCCATGCTCATCAGCGTCACGGCGTAGTTCGTCAGCGCCATGACGTTGTTCGGGTCCTTCTTCAGGTAGTCCTCGTAGGCGCCTGCCGCCTCCCCATGACGCCCCACCCGCGCCAGGAGCTGCGCCATGTTGAACGCGGCGAGCTGCTCGTGCTCGTCCCACTGCTTGAGCGTATTCTCCTCGATCTGGCTGCGGTCGACCTTGCGGAGGATCTCCAGCGCCTGGCGGTACGCCTCGATGGCGGCCGAGTCGTCGCCGACGTTCGCGTAGCTGGCCCCGAGGTTCAGGTACGCCTCGGGGCGACCCTGGAAGATGACCGCCGCCTTCTTGAACAGCTCGATCGCACCGTCGCGGCTCCCCTGCTGGAGTAGCTGGATCGCACCGTTGTACGCCTCGATCCAGCCCCGCTCGCGGTCGTCGTCCGTCTCCAGCACGTATTTCGGATAGATCTTCTCCGCCATGTCCAGCGCGCTGTCGGCGCCGACGTAATTGTCGAGCCCGAGGTACGCACGCCCGAGCATGACCCAGCCCCTGGCGTTTTCGGGCTCGTTCTTCGTGGACTCCAGGGAGGCGTTGAGGGCCTGCTCGTAGAGCGAGCGCTGCTCCTCCGGGCGCGGATTCGAAGAGGCCCGCGCCAAGTAGAGCGCGGCGCTCCGCGTCCAAAGGTTGTCGGTTGGCTCCTTCCCCGGCGGGAAGGTGTCCGCCGCCGCACGTGCTCCTCCCTCGCCGGCTGGGCGTCCCCCGCCAGTGCTGGCGGCTGGCGCGCAGGCACCTGCGGCCAGCGCGACTGCGATCGGAAGTGCGAATAGAAGCCGAACTTTCATGTCATTCTCCTCCTCTCGTGGAGCATACACCGCGCAGGCATCGGGCTCACGAGTCCGCCAGGGAGGTCGGGCCTCGGGACCGGGCCGCCAGCTCGGCTTGGACCCTGGCCAGGACGTCCAGAGGTCGGGCGCTGAGGGCCCGTGCCGCCGCCAGCACGTCTTCGAACTCGGGTTTGTACCGGACTCGCCCGTCCGGCAGTGTTGCGCACTTCACGCGAATGCGGTGTCCCTCCCACCCGACCTCGGTGACCTCACGGGCGAGTCGCTCGCGCCGCACCGGCCAGTAGCGCACGCCGATCGTGGAAGTGCCGAGGAACAGCTCTCTCGTCACCGCAGCCAGGGCCGGCTCGGGCACCAGAGCTTCTATCCGGATCCCGAGCCTGCCCTTCTTCATGTTCACGGGAATCATCACGACGTCCAGCGCCCCCGCTTCGGCGAGCATTTCCCGCACCGCCGGAAGGTACTCGGGGTCATGGTCGTCCATATCCGCCTGCACCAGGAAGAGATCGGGCTCGATCCCTTCCTCGGAAACCTCCACCTCAAGCACGCGCAGCACATTCGGCCGGTCGTGCGGGTTCCGCGTACCCGCGCCGTAGCCGGTCCGCCGCAGTGTCACGGCCTGGGTGGCCGGGGGTCTCCCGTCCGTGAGCACCCGCAGGATCGCCGCGCCCGTGGGCGTCGTGCACTCCGCATCGACGCCGATGTCGCGAAGCTCCATCCCCTTGAGCAGCTCCAGCGTCGCGGGTGCGGGAAGCGGAAACGCCCCATGGGCGATCTTCACCTCCCCGCGGCCCACCGCCACGGGCCGGGTATAGAAGCGCTCGGCCCCCAGCGCCTCCACGGCCGCCATGGCGCCCACCACGTCCACGATAGCGTCGAGGGCGCCCACCTCGTGGAAATGCACGTGGCTAGGATCGTTCCCGTGGACGCGGGCCTCAGCACCCGCGATGGCCTGGAACGCTGCCCCAGCGCGCACTCGTACGCTCTCGGATACCGGCAGTCCAGCCACCACCTGGAGCACCTGGCCGAGCGTCCGATGCGGCTCGTGCTCGGGCGTCGCGACGACCACGTACGGAGCGGCGATTCCCGCCCGCTTCACCCGGTCGACCCGCACCGTCACCCCCTCGAGCCCAAACTGCTCCACGAGCGCCACAAGCCACCCGGGTTCGAGCCCCAGGTCCACCAGGGCACCCAGGGTCATGTCGCCGCTGATCCCGGCGAACGGGTCGAAGATCAGCCCGCGCACAGGGATTTGTGCATAAACATAAACCTAAATTTTAAGAACATCTCGGCCCCGGGTCAAACGTCTATCTCGCTTACGTCGCTCACGCCACGTGACCCCGCACGGCTTCCAGCCGCGCTATCGCCTCCTCCGGTCCGAGCGCCGCCAGTACCTTGACTAGCTCGGGGCCGCTCTCGGCCCCGGTGATTGCGCGGCGCAGCGGGTGGAACAGGCGAAAGCCCCGCACGCCGATCTCGCGGCCGACCTCGCGAAGAGCGGAGGCGATCGCATCCTCGGTCCACGGCTCCAGCCGACCCAGCGCACGACGGGCGCTTTCCAGGATTCGCAGCGCCTCCTGGTCCGCGCCTAGCTCCGCCGCTGCCGCGGCGAGCGTGGCCGAGTCCCTCGGGGAGAATGGAGCCAGCACGTCGTTGATCTCCGCGAACGTGTGGAGGTGGGAGCGAACGGCGGCTACGGCGGTGGCGAGGGCGGGGCCATCGAGCGAAACCCGGGTTCGGTCGATCCACGGGCGCAGCGCGTCCACGAGAGTGTCGAGCGGCATCGCGTCGATGTGGCGCGCCGAGAGCCAGCGGAGCTTCTCCAGGTCGAAGACGGCATCGCTCTCTCTCGCGCGCGCGAAGGTGGTGTCGGCGATCAGGCGCTCTCGGGTCAAGAACTCCTCGCCGGTGGGAGAGGACCAGCCCAGGAGGGAGAGGTAGTTCACCACTGCGTCCGGGTGGTAGCCGGCGGCTCGAAGCTCGGCGACCGGTGCCGCGGCCTCCCGCTTCGACAGCTTGCGCCGGTCCGCGCCCAAGACCATGGGCAGGTGGGCGAAGCGCGGGCGCGGGAAGCCGAGAGCGTCGAACAGGACGGCGTGCTTCGGCGTGTTCGACAGGTGGCCCACGCCGCGGATGACGTGCGTGATCCGCATGAGTGCGTCATCCACGACGACCGCGAAGTTGTACACTGGACGCCCGTCGGCACGCAGGATCACGAAGTCGCCGAACTCCTCGGCCGCGAATGAGACCGCCCCCTTGATCTCGTCCACGACCTCGATACGGCCTAACGGCATGCGGAACCGAATGGCCGGCACACGGCCCTCGGCCTCCAGACGCTGCCGCTGCGCCTCCGTCAGGTCACGGCAGCGCCCCGAGTAGTGGACGGGGTCCGTGTCAGCGGCGTCTCGCCAACGGTTGCCGCCCAACTCGTCGGGGCTGCAGTAGCAGCGGTAGGCCTTTCCCGCCTGCACGAGCTCTTCCGCGTGCCGGCGGTAGAGCGGCAGCCGCTCGCTCTGGCGGTACGGGCCGGCCGGGCCGCCCACGTCGGGACCCTCATCCCAGTCGAGCCTCAGCCAGCGCAGGTCCTCCAGGATGGCGGCCTCGGCGCCCGGCAGGTTCCGCTCGGGATCGGTGTCCTCGACGCGAAGGAGAAAAGCACCGCCATGGTGGCGGGCGAACAGCCAGTTGAAGACGGCGATGCGCACGTTCCCCACGTGCAGTGCGCCGGTGGGACTGGGCGCGAAGCGAGTCCTGACCTGGTCCACGTGGTCTCCAATCGGTCCGTTGAGTCAGCGGCCCAGGTACTCCAGCACCCGGTGGGCCAGCACGGCGCTGAAGCCCGGCAGCCTGGCGATTTCTTCCGGCCGCGCCTCGCGGATTGAGCGCACGGAGCCGAATCGCTGGAGCAACGCCTGCTGCCGGCGTGGGCCGATCCCCGGGATCTCGCTGAGCTCACTCCAGAGGGTGCGTCGCCGCCGCAGCTTGCGGTTGTACAGGACGGCGAAGCGGTGGGCCTCGTTGCGGACGCGCTGGAGCAGGTGGAGCGCGCGGCTTCGGCCGCTCAGGCGCAGGGGCATGGGGGAGCCCGGCACATAGATCTCTTCCTCGCGCTTTGCCAGCGCGACCACGTGGACGTCACCGAAACCCTGCCCCCGAAGCGCCCCGAGGGCGGCACTGAGCTGACCCTTTCCGCCGTCGATGACCGCCAGCTCCGGGACAGACCGCCCCTCCTCGATGCGTCGCCGGAAGTAGCGCGTCACCGCCTCGGCTATGGAGCGGCAGTCGTCGTTCCCCCAGTCGCCACGGATACGCATGCGCCGGTACTCGGCCTTGTAGGGCTCGCCGTTCTCGAACACGGCGGCGCTGGCCACGGTCTCGGAGCCCTGGGTATGGGAGACGTCGAAGCACACCATGAGCCGTGGTACCACCTTGAGCCCCAGCCGCTCCTGAAGATCATAGAGCGCCGCGTCGGGATCGGCGCGCTCCAGCGCCCGCGAGCTCCCGGCCACCTGCTCCTCCAGGCGCAGCCGCGCGTTCTCGTTCGCCAGCTCGATGAGCCGCAGCTTCTCGCCCCGCTGCGGCACCCGCATCTGTACGCGCCGCCCGGCCGCGCTCGAGAGGACCTCCTCGAAAAGCCGGCGGTCGTCGACGTCGGCCGGGAACAGGATTTCGCCCGCCAACCCCGTCGTGCCCTGCTCGCCGCGGCCGAGGTAGAAACGCCCGGCGAGTGCGGCTAGCAGGTCGGCGTCGCGCTCGTCCTCGATCTTCCGGAATCGGTGGCTTTCCAGCCCGAGGAGCACCCCCCGCCGCACGCGGAGGACCACCCCGCAGGCGAACCCGCCGTCGCGGGCAAGGCCCACGACATCCAGGTCGCCGCCGCCCACCCGCTGCACCCGCTGCTGGGCCGCGAGGGCATCGAGCCCGGAGAGAACGTCCCGCAGATGCGCGGCCCGCTCGAAATCCAGGGCGGTCGCCGCCTTGCCCATCTGCGCGGCCACCCGCCCCCTCACCGCCTCTACGTCCCCCTCCAGCACGCGCAGGATCTCGTCGATCATCTCGCGGTACGACCGCTGATCCTGGAGCCCGACGCACGGCGCCCGGCACCGCCCGATGTGGTAGTCCAGGCACGGGCGCTCGGGAGCCTCCCGGGGGAGATCGTACCGGCAGGAGCGGACCGTGTACAGACGCTTGATGACCTGCAGCGCGTGGCGCATAGCGCCCACCTGGGTGTACGGACCGAGGTAGCGCGACCGGTCGTTCACGACGCGTCGCGTCACGTACACCCGCGGGAAGGGCTCCGCGATCGTCACCTTGATGTACGGATACCGCTTGTCGTCCCGGAGCTGGATGTTGAACCGCGGGCGGTGGATCTTGATGAGGTTCGCTTCCAGGATGAGCGCCTCGGCTTCCGAGCCCACCACGATGGTGTCCACCGCAGCCGAGCGGCGCACGAACTCTCGGGTCTTGATGGAGCCGTCCGCGTCGCTCCGGAAGTAGCTGCGAACCCGGGCCCGCAGTGACTTCGCCTTGCCGACGTAGAGGATCTCGCCGTTCGCGTCCTTCAACAGATAGACGCCCGGACGCGCGGGTAGACGACCCAGTTCCTCGATGCGCATGCCGCCAGAACCCACGACCTACGGAGCCTGGGCGATAGGCCCGCCGGTCCCGCCGGTCCCGCGGGTCCCACAGCCCAGGAGCTGCGCGAGCCCGAGGTATACTACCCCGAACGGGATGAGCGTTCCGAAGGCGCGGGCCACCGCGTGAAGTTGCGGTAGCAGGGCGAGTGCCAGGAGCCCAGCGACCGTGGCCCCCGCCCCTGCGCCAAGGATCGGCAGTACCGCACGCGGGCGCGGGCCGTGCGGGCCGATGGACACCCGGAGTGCCCGCCGCAGGAGCGCCAGCTCGATCCAGGCCGCGATCCCCGTGGCCACGCTGAGCCCGGCGGCGCCGAGCCCGAACTCGCCCACTCGCAGCCGGTCGAGGGGGAACATGAACGCCAGCCCCAGCGTGGCGGCCACGGCGACCCGGAGGAAGGCGATCCGGGCGGGCGTGCGCGTGTCCCGCAGCGCGTAGAATGCCGACGAGAGGAGCCGGGCCGACGTCGTCGCCAGCAGGCCCAGCGTGTAGCCCGCCAGCACCACGTATACCAGGAACGTGTCGCCCGAGCCGAAATCGCCCGTCTGGTAGAGGGCTGCTACGATCACGTCACCCAGGAAGAGGTAGCCGAAGACCGCGGGTGTCACCAGGAAGGTGATCCGCTCGAGGCCGGCCGAGACCCGCTCCGCGAGCAGGGACGCGGACTCACTGCGCCGCCGCGAGAGTTCCGGCAGCTCCGCGGCAGCCACGGACATGCCGAAGAGGCTGATGGGGAGCATATAGAGCACCTGAGCGTACCCGAGCGCCGAGAGCGCACCTACCGTCAGGAGGCTCGCCAGCAGGTAGTCAACCCATCCACTGATCTGCACGACGCCCCGCGCCGCGAGGACCGGCGTGAAGCTGCGCATCGCCTCGCGCACCCCGGGCGCAGACAGGGAGAACGCAAGGCGGAAACGCCGCAGGTGGCGTGCTACCCACGGGACCTGGAAGGCGAACTGCAGGATGCCGCCGGCCAGGGCCGCCCACGCCAGCGACACGACTAGCTCGCCGCCCGCGAGCTGCGCGCCCAGCGCGACGAGCGTGGCGATCATGGCCGCATTCCACAGGACGGGCGCGACATAAGAGACGAAGAAGCGCCGGTGACTGTTGAGCACCGCCAGCGCCCATGCGGACAGAACGAGGGTACCCGTCATGGGGAAGAGGATCCGCACCATGGTTACGGTCACGGCCCGCCGCTCGCTGGTGAACCCCGGGAGAAACGCGGACACGAGGATTGGCGCGAAAAGAATGCCCGCGAGTGCGAGGACGGTCGCCACGACGAGCAGGAGCCCGAAGATCGCCCCGGCGAAGCGACCCGCCTCCTCTTCCCGTCCCTGCTCGATCAGCTCGGAATAGATCGGGATGAACGCCGCGCTCAGCGTCCCTTCGCCCAGGAGGTTCTGGAGCACGTTCGGCATGCGCAGAGCGCCCCGAAAGGCGTCCGCGAAAAGCGAATTGCCAAAGTACTGGGCGAAGATGCGCTCGCGGATGAGCCCCGCGATCCGAGAGAGCAGAATCCCCGCGGCCACCCGGGCGGGGGCGCGCGCCTCAGCCACGCCGCGCAAGAGGCCGGCGTCAGCGCGTATCCTCACCGGGAGGAAGGGCCTCGCGCTGTGAACTGCGTCCTTCCGTGAGGAGCTTGTGGAGGAACTGGCTCTCCTCCTCCAGCCGCTGAAGCTCCCGGCCCAGCCGCTCTACCTCCCCCTCCAGATAGGCGAGCCGCTCCGCCAGCAGCCGGCCCGCTTCCCCGCTGTCCCCGCGGCCGTGCTCCAGACGTGCCGCCACCGCACGCCCCACGTGGGAGTCCAGAATGATCGCCAGGATCGGGATCAGGAGGGCCAGGATCAGGATGAGTTGCCACATGGCGATTCACTAAGTTACGGCAATCCGTCCAAGGGGCAACGGATCCCCGCGCGGGCGAGGGGACGAGCAGACGACGTTGCTGTGGCGTCGCGGCAAACCGTGAGACTCCGAGTCCGTCATTCTTTACCTCATCCGGACTGCGAAGGTCCTCCCTCCGCGGAAGGGAATTGCGAGCGGGGCGCGGCAGGAGCGATGAAGTTCGCACCCTTGGGCCCGCCAACCCGGCTACCCGCGAGCTCCACACTCGATGCCGCGCCATTGAGGTGAGCTGCGAGCCAGGGCCACCTCGAAGCGGTCCAGGATGATCGGAAGGAGATCCGCGCCGTAGCGAACCAGATAGTAGAACACGTTGAGCACTCGCTCCTGCGGCTTGCCCTCGGGGAACAGATGTGCCTGCGCTTTCGCAACCTGACTCAGAGCGATCTCATCCTGGCGCTTCAGCGCCTGCACGATCTTCTTCTCCAGCTCCTCGAACGCCGCCAGCGACTCGTTCCGTGCGTGAGTCACAGGGCCCTTGAGCGTCGAGTCGATCTTCCTGGCTGCCTCCAGGAGTTGGGCCGCGCCCTCGACGATCCCCCCCTGGAGCGCATCCATGACTTCTCGGATGGCTTCCGGGATCTCCTTCCGGGCGATCTCGCTCTCTAGCTCCGGAAGCGGCCGGGCGAGTTCCCGCGCTTCCAGCTCGAACTTGTCCAGCACCTTCCGGGTCTTCGCCTCCACGAGCAGCACCGAGAAGCGCGGGAAGATGAGCGGCATCTGGATGGCGTGGGCGTCGAACAAGCAGCCGATCTGCGCATAGTAGCTCAGCTCCGCGGGACCGGCCACGTAGGCGAGCACGGGGAATACCGTGCTTTCCACTACTGGGCGGAGCAGAACGTTGGGGCTGAACCGGGATGGCTCTTCCGTAAGAACTCGCCCCAGCTCGGCCGCAGCGATGCGCAGCCCGGAGCGCCGCAACCGGTATGCCCCCTCCTCCTGGAAGACCCGCTCCCGGCCTAGCGGTCCATTCAGGAAAAGGTTGAGGGCGCCCTCCAGCACCGGGACCTGGGCATGGTACCCCGCCGCCACCAGTCGCGCCGAGTGCTCGCGGAGCCGCGCTTCCTGGGCCGACGCCGCTTCCACCTCGCGTCGGAACACCGCCGCTGAGCCTGACTTCACCACGGGGTCCGCGGCGTCGACGAGGAGCAGGTCGAACGGTTCCAACAGCGCGGCGAGCACCTCGTGAAATGCATCCGCGAGGGTTCGGCCCGCGCGATACGCCTTTCGAAGAAGCTTGAAATGGCGCTCGCTAAACTCCGTGCCAGGAAGAAACTGAATGAACCGATCGACCACAGATTCGATGGGAGGGCCCAGAGCACGGCCGTGGATGGGAAGCGCGAGGTCATCCGGCGGCTCCACCGCCACACGCTGTAGCTCGTTCTGGACGTCGAGGATGGTCGCGTGGTTTACCTCGGCCCAGTCATGATCCTCCGAAGCGATCCAGAAGAGCGGTAGCACCGGCAGCTCGAGCTCCCGCTCCAGGGTCTCCGCGAGGCGTACCGCGCTGAGCGCCTTGTACACGGTGTAGAGCGGGCCGGTGAAGAGGCCTGGTTGCTGCCCCGTGGTAACGAAGGCGCCGCCCTCCTCCACGAAGCGCGCGAGCCGCTCCCGGGCGCGTGTGGAGGTAGGACGGATGGCGGCTGCACACCGGGCGCGGCGCTCGCGGTCGAAGCGGGCGCCCAGCTCTTCGCTTTTCCGCCGGTACGCCTCACGGTCCCACGGCGATCCTGAATAGAACGCGGCCAGTGCCGGCTCCAGGCTGAGGTAATCCTGCACGAGCCGCGATCCTTCGATGGGTCCGACGAGAATCTCGAGGTTCAGAGCGCCTCCCGGGGTCTGCGATTCGCCACGAAGCTACACCGCCACCTGCCCCTCGCAAGGCTGGTCGGGGACGGCGCAGCGGGCTCGCTCTCTGGATGGTTCACCCGTATTCCTTGTGGTACGGCTCGCCGCGGAGGATCGTCCCGGCACGGTAGAGCTGCTCGGCAAGGACGACGCGGGCGAGTTCGTGCGGCAGCGTGAGCCGGGAGAGGGAGAGCTGCATTGCAGCACGGCTCAGCACTTCCTCCGAGAGCCCGAACGCGCCGCCCACCGCGAAAGTCACCCCCGGCCGGCCCGCGACCGCCAGCTCCTTGAGGTATGCTGCGAGCTCGCGGGAGCTCCGGGCCGTCCCGTGCCGTGTGACGGCCACGACCTCCAGCTCCTCGGGGATCCGGGCTACGATCCGCTCGCCTTCGGCGCGGCGTACGTCCTCCGCCTGCACCCGCGACCTCCTGGACGTTCCGGCCTGCACCTCGACGACCTCGAGCTTCCAGTAGCGCGCAGCCCGGCGTTCGTATTCGTGCACCGCGGCTTCGTGTGGGCCGCGCACCGTGCCCACCGCCACGATCAGGACCGTCATGGAGCCGCAGCTCCGCCGGCGGGCCGGTCCAGGCGTGCGGCCGCACGGGTTTGCAACCCAGTCAGGAGGGCATCGAGATGCTCTTCGCCGTGCTCGACGTGGATGACCAGCACGAGGACGCGGCAGTCACCGAGGAGCCCGGAGTACTGCACCAGCTTGACCGCGTCCTTCTCCGTGGTCACCAGCGTGCGCTCGCCGGCGCGAGCCCGCAGGGCAAGGGCATCCTGGCGCGTGTACGCGTGGTGGTCGGGGAACGGCACGAATTCGACCTCCCGCCCCAGGGCGCGAGCCGCAGTGGTGGCGAACAGGTCTGGCCGCGCGACCCCCGCCACGGCGAGGACGTCGCCTAGGGGTGCGGCGGCCGGCGAACCCTCAAGTAGTTGCCAGGCTGCGGGGGCCAGTGCGATACGCGCCACGGGAACCTGCGGCGCGGTCTCGCCCACCCACGTCGCGCGAGCCTCGGCGTGCTCAGGCTCGGCAGTCCGCCGCGTCACTACGACCAGATCCGCACGGCGGAGCGCCTCCGGCGGCTCCCGCAGCGGCCCGCGCGGGAGCAACCGTGCGCCCGGTGGCTCTTCCGCTGCGAGGAGCACCACGTCGGCGTCCCGGTAGATCCGCCGGTGCTGGAACGCGTCGTCCAGGATCGCGAGTCGCGTGCCGGCAGCGGTCGCGGCAGCGACAGCGCGGGCGCGCCGTCGCGCCGCGTGCACGGGCACACCCGGGTTCCACCTCTGGTGTAACAGGACCTCGTCCGGCGCATATCCTCGCACCGCTACGGCAACGCGAAGCCCTCGATCGGCGAGGCGCCGGGCCAGCCACGCGCTCACCGGCGTCTTCCCCGTCCCCCCGACGGACAGGTTTCCTATGGAAAGCACGGGGATCCGGGCGCGCTCGACGCGGAGCCAACCCCGGTCATAGGCGCGGTTGCGGACGCCCACGGCTCCACGGTACAGGCATTCGAGGGGCCAGGCGAGAAGATCCGCCACCGCACCCGCTGCCCCCGCCTCGCCTGACCACCACCGCCGGACCCACGCTTCAATTCTCATGGTGTGCTCGCCGGTCCACCGCCGCAGTCAGACGGTCCAGCTCCACTTGCAGGCGCTCTGCGGAGCGGCGCACGGTCTCCTCGTCCGCGTCCCTTGCCACGGAGATCGGCTCGCCGTAAGCCACGTACAGCCGCGCGAACGGCCGGGGCACCAGAAACCGGTCCCAGCTCCCAAACCACCACGCTCGGCTCGCGCCCGCCGTGACCGGGACGATCGGGCGGCCCGTCACCTGCGCGACTGCTACGACGCCGGGTTTCACGCGTCTGCGCGGACCCCGCGGGCCATCCGGCGTGATGGCCAGATCGTGGCCTTCACGCGCGGCGCGCACCAGACCCCGCAGCCCGGGTACCGCCCCGCGCGTGCTCGAGCCGCGAACCGTGCCGTAGCCGAGATTCTCGATGACGCGCGTGATGTACTCGCCGTCCGCGTGCTCGCTCACGAGGGCGACGACTCCCTCTCGCCGGTGCTGATATGCGAGGGGCAGGAGCTGGCCGTGCCACAACGCGAAGATCACGTTCTCACCTAGCCGCCGGAACTGAAGGAACGCCTCCTCGCCCTCGCACTCCACGGCCACAGTAGCGAACAGAACGTCGAGCACTGATTTCCCGATGCGCCCTACGAGGGCGAAGCCGAGAGACGAGGCTCGCACCACGAGCTCAGTCCAGGAGCTGCGCCGCTAGTTCGGCCACGCGGCGAGCCGCGCCGGGCGTGCCGAGCGAGGCCCGCACACGCGCCAACCCTTCCATGATTCGCTCCCGCTCCGGTGCCCGGTCCCGCAGCAGCGGCTCGACCTGCGCTGCCAACTTCTCGGGGGTCACCTCGTCCTGCACGAGCTCCGGGACCACCCGCGCCCCAGCCACCAGGTTCGCCAAGGTGATGTGCTCGACCCGCACGAGGCGGCGGGCAAGAAGGAAGGTGAGCGCGTGCGCGCGATACGCGGTCACGAAGGGCGTGCCCTCGAGCGCGGCCTCTAGCGTGGTCGTCCCCGACTTGATGATGGCGGCCCGGGCGTGGCGCAGAAGCGCGCGACCATCGTCCACGGGCACCGTGCTCGCCAGGAGCGGGCGGTAGGCCTCCTCGGGGACTGCCGCAGCGCGCGCGACCGCGAGTTGAAGCTGAGGGGCAGTTTCGCAGAGGAGCCGTCCCGCCTCCACGAAGACGCCGAGGTGGCGGCGGACCTCCTGCGGACGGGAGCCGGGAAACAGCGCCAGGATCGGCCGCGCGGCGTCCAGTCCGTATGCGTCGCAAAACGCCGCACGGGGCGCCACGTCATGGGGGCGGTCCAGAAGCGGGTGGCCTACGAAGACGGCGTCCACCCCCTCCTTGCGGAAGAACTCGACCTCGAACGGGAGCACCACGGCAACCCGGTCCGTGTCGGCCGCCAGCCGCCGTACCCGGCTACGGTGCCACGCCCAGACCTGCGGGGCGATGTAGTAGAGCACTGGGACACCTGTGCGCTTCGCCAGGCGCGCCACCCTCAGGTTGAAGCCGGGATAATCGATGGGAAGGACGAGGTTCACGCGCCGGCCCCGCAGCAGCCGGTGGACCCGCCGCTCCAGGGACCAGAAGAATGGGAGCTGGCTCAGCACCTCCGCGAAGCCCATCACGGCAAGCTGCGAAACGTCCGCGAGGAGCGTTACGCCCGCCCCGGCCATATGCGGCCCACCCGTGCCCATGAGCTCGGCGTCCGGCCAACGCGCACGGAGCGCCCGCGCCACCTCGGCTCCGTGCAAGTCGCCCGACGGCTCCCCGGCGAGCATCAGGATCGCGGGCGCCAGCATCGCGTGGGAGCTGTCCCGTGGCGTCAGGAGACGCGGCTCAGGAGCCACATGAGGATCGCCACCAGGACGAGGAGCCCCAGCAGCATCCACGGCGACTTGACCCGTTTTAGATCCAGGCCGGTCGCCGCCTTCCGCTCCCGCCGCACACGAATCAGAGACATGAAAGCGCCGGCTCGCAACAGGGCTCCGCCCGACCCTCCGGTGCCGCGGCGCGTCACGACGCGGGCAGCGTCGCGACCACGTGGCCCTCGATCCGCTCGATGATAGCCACGGCCACCGCGAGCGCACCCCGCCCGTCGGCGCCTGAGACCGCGGGTGGAATCCCCCCCAGGATCGCATCTCGAAAGTTCTCCAGCTCACTGCGCAGCGGATCGTTCTCCGGGCCTCGCAGTACCGTGTGCTCGACGATATCCTCCAGCGCCGGCGCTACTCCGGGCCTCCCCGACGTGCCCGGAACATCGCGCAGGCGCAAGAACTCGCCCGTCCCCTCTGCCAGGTTAAGACTCAGATAGCCGGAGCGCTGGAAAATCCTGAGTTTGCGGATCCGCTCCATGGACACGCGGCTCGCCGTGAGGTTCGCGACTGCGCCGCCCTCGAAGGCGAGCCGCGCGTTCGCGATGTCGACGCTCGGGGTGAGCACCGGAACGCCGACCGCGGCGATCTCCCGCACGGGCCGGCCCACCAGGCTGAGGACCAGATCCACGTCGTGGATCATGAGGTCGAGGACCACGGCCACGTCCGTGCCCCGCGGCCCGAACGGCGCAAGCCGATCCGACTCGACGAAGAGCACTTCGTCGAGGTAGGGTTCCGCGGCAAGCACTGCCGGGTTGAAGCGCTCCACATGGCCGATCTGCAGGAGAAGGCCTGTCCGCTGTGCCACGTCCAGGATGCGGTCCGCGGCCTCCAGTGAGTCAGCGATCGGCTTCTCGATGAAGGTGTGAACTCCCCCCTCGAGCGCCGCCGTGGCCACGTCCTCGTGGGCGGCTGTAGGCACCGCGACGATGGCGGCGTCGATATCTTCCAGCAGCGCGGCCTGCGTGGGAGCCGCCCTCACCCCGAACTGCGCCGCCACTTCCGCAGCCCGCTCGCGACGGAGGTCGAAGACGCCCGTGAGCACGAAGCCGTCCAGATCCCGGAGATGCCGCGCGTGGTGGAAGCCGAGGCTCCCCACACCGAGCACGCCTACCCGGATCTGTCTCATGGGCTTAGATCGTGATCCCGCGCTCGCTCCGGCGGATGAACTCCAGGAGATGCTGAACCTCGGGCAGCGGCTGAAGCTCGGCCACGGCGCGCTCGAGGGCCTGGCTTACATTCAGCTTCGACTGGAAGAAGAGGCGATACGCGCGCTTCAGCTCGCGGCGCACCTCCGCAGGGACGCCCCGCCGCTCCAGTCCCACGGTGTTCAGCCCGTAGAGCCTGGCCGGGCTGCCCGCCACCCGGCAGTACGGCGGCACGTCCTTGGCCACCCGCGACCCGCCCCCCACGAATGCGTGGGTCCCGATCCGCACGAACTGGTGGATCGGTGTCACCCCGCCGATGACCGCCCAGTCCTCGATCTGTACGTGACCGGCCATGTTCACGGCGTTCGAGAGGATAACGTGATCACCGACCTGGCAGTCGTGCGCCACGTGAGTGTAGGCCATCAGCAGGCAGTCGCTCCCCACCCTGGTGCGGCCGAGGACTGCCGTGCCGCGGTTCAGCGTGGCGAACTCGCGGATGACTGTGTGGTCACCGATCACGAGCTCCGTTCGCTCACCCTTGTACTTGAGATCCTGCGGATCCGTCCCCAGCACGGCGCTGAAGCCGATGCGGCAGTCGCGGCCCACAGTCGTGTTGCGCTCGATGAACGCGTGCGGGCCGACCGTAGACCCGGCGCCGATGTAGACATTGGACCCGATGACCGCGTACGGGCCGACGCTCACACCCGTGTCCAGCTCGGCCCGCGGGTCCACGATCGCCGTGCCGTGGATGCGGGTCTCTGGCGGGCAGCCCGGCTCCACGAGCGAATCCACCGACTCCAGCGACTCCATGGCCTGCCTCAGCGATCCACGATGCGGGCCATCATTTCGGCCTCGGCAACCACATGCCCGTCCACGGTGCCTACGCCCCTCATGCGGCAGGTGTGGCTTCGGAGCTGAAGGATCTCGAGCTCGAAGACGATCTGGTCTCCGGGCGTGACCGGACGGCGCCACTTCACATTGTCGAGCGACATGAAGTAGACGACCTTGTCCTCCGGGTTTTCCACCGAGTCCATGAGCAGGAGCCCGCCGACCTGGGCCATCGCTTCGATGATCAGAACCCCCGGCATGATGGGGTGGCCGGGATAATGGCCCTGGAAGAACGGCTCGTTCATGGTCACATTCTTGATCCCCACGATGCGCTTCCCGGCCTCGAACTCGATGATCCGGTCCACAAGGAGCATCGGGTAGCGGTGGGGCAAGTATTGCATGATCTTCTGCGCGTCCACGATCGGCAACACGGGCTCGCCGGCCCCCGCCTCCGCTATGGCGCGGACGAGCCGGATGTTGCCGCGATGGCTGGGGCGCTCCGCCACCACGTGCGCCTCCAGTCGCGCGCCCAGGAGCGCGAGATCGCCCAGGATATCGCCCACCTTGTGTCGCAGGAACTCGTCCGGGAAACGCAACTCGCCCTGCATCACGCCCTTCTCATCCAGGACGACCGTGTTCTCCAGTGAGGTGCCGCGGGCGAGCCCGCGTGACCTCAGGGTCTCCGCGTCGACCAGGAACCCGAAGGTGCGGGCCGGCGCGAGCTCGCGAGCGAAGCTGTCGGGATCAACGGGAAACGAGCCGTACTGGCGGCCGATGACGGGATGGGCGAACTCGATGGTGGCCGATATCCGCAGCCCTTTGCCGGGAACTGCCACGTAGGACTCGCCGTTCTCCACCGTCACGGCGACAGGCTGCTGCACGCGAATTGTGCGGGCGCGAGCGTCCTGCTCCACGCTCCCCGCATCCCGGATCGCCCGGAAGAAGTCGGCGAAGCTGCCGTCGCGGATGGGCGCCTCGGGTCCCGTCAGGTCGAGGTAGGCGTTGTCCACGGCGCCGGCAGCCAGCGCCGCCATCACGTGCTCGATGGTGCGTACCTTGACATCGCCGCATCCGATCGTCGTCCCTAGGTCCGCGCCCAGCACGTGGGCCGCGTCTGCCGGGATCTCGGGGGCACCCTCGAGGTCGAGGCGCCGGAAGCGGATCCCGGTATCCGGCGGCGCGGGCCGGAACGTCAGCACGGCACGCTCCCCCGAGTGCACGCCGATCCCCTCGACGGTGACTTCACGGCCGATCGTTCGCTGGTTCTGCCCGATCATCGATGGTCTACGCGATTCGCGGTTCGGAACTGCCGCCAACGTGAATCGTGAATCGCTAGTCGCTTCCGCGCTTGCCGAATACCGCGCCCTCCAGAGCCCGCACTCGCTCCGTGAGCCCGGGCAGCAGCTTGGGCAACCGGAACATCCAGCCGAGTGCGCGCATGGCCTCCCTGTGCGGGCGCGCCGGATAGCCGGATACGGTGCTGCCGGGCTCCACATCGCCGATCACACCCGCC
>JACQVF010000086.1 GCA_016209885.1 Gemmatimonadota bacterium
ACGATCAGGATCCTCTCCAAGGGGCAGAAGGCGCGCCTGGGACTGCTCGTCGCGCTGGCATACCGGCCCGAACTCCTGGTCCTGGATGAACCGTCGACCGGCCTCGACCCCGTCGTTCGCCGCGACATTCTCGACGCCATCATGCGCACCATCGCCGATGACGGCCGCACGGTGCTCTTTTCGTCGCATTTGCTGGATGAAGTGGAGCGGGTCGCCGATCATGTCACCATGATCAACGAAGGCAGGATCGTGCTCAGCGCGCCGCTGGCCGACATCAAGGAATCGCACCGCGTCGGCGAACGGGTCCCATCGCTCGATGAGATTTTCGTCGCGCACGTCGGGATGCCGGCCGCGCCAGCCCCGGGTGCGTGAATCGTGCGTTCCCCCGCCCTTGCCATCGCCTGGGAATTCGGCCGGCGGCATCGCTGGGGATTCGCCGCGCTGGCCGCCTACCTGCTCATCCTGGCGACGACCGACCTCCTGATCGTCGACCCGGGGCAGGCCGTCAACGTGGACGGTTACCGGTTGCCCGCAATCGCGCCGCGTTTTGCCGCCACGGTGATCGTGCCGGTGTCAATCTTCACGTACTACTTCCTGGCGGTGTTCAGCTTCGGCCTCGCCGGCGACCTGGCCGCGCGCCAGTCGATGTACCCCGCCCGAGCGTTCACGCTGCCGGTGACGACCGCTGCGCTGGCGGGCTGGCCGATGCTCTATGGCACGGCGACGCTGGCGGGCCTCTGGATGGCCACGACGCGTTTCGCCGTGTGGCCGTCGGGAGGAGTCGACGTGCCGCTGCTCTGGCCGGCGCTGTTCGTCGCGGCGTCGCTCGCCTGGACGCAGGCGCTCATGTGGCTGTCATATGGATTGCCGGGGCTGCGCGTGATCGTGTCCGTGCTATGGTTGCCGACGATTTACGCCGTCGTGTTCACGGCGGTCGATCGCAAGGTCCCCGAGTCCCTGATGGTCGCCGCCCTGGCGCCGCAGGTTCCCCTGGCGTACCTCTGCGCCCGGTTCGCCGTGGCGGTGGCGCGTCGTGGCGACGTGCCCGATTGGCGGGCGAAGTTCACCCGGCTGGGACGGATCGCAAATGTCCTGCCGCGCCGGCGAGACCGTTTTCCGTCGGCCGCGCGGGCGCAGCTGTGGTTCGAGTGGCGGCTCCAGGGGCGGTCGCTCCCGGTGTGGGTGGCCATCCTGTTGCCGTTCGAGCTGGCCCTTCTGTTCGTCGCCGGCGACGCGCCGTCGCTCGTCGCCTACACGCTTGCGGGCGTGCTGCTCACTCCGCCCCTCATGGCGGCCTTCGCCGCTCCCAGGGTGCGCAAGTCCAGTCCCCACGTGAGCGATGCATACGCGATGACGCCGTTTCTGGCGACGCGGCCGGTGACCAGCGCGGCGCTCATTGCCGCCAAGCTGAAGATGGCGATCCGGAGCACGCTGGCCGCGTGGCTGCTGGTCCTCGTCGCGATCCCGACGGCGCTCACCCTGTCGGGCACCTGGCCGGTGGTGATCGAACGCGCCCGTCAGGTGAGCGATGCCATCGGGTCGCCACGCGCGGTCGCGATCGGGATCCTGGGTTTCTCGGGCCTGGTGACGTGGACGTGGAAGCAGCTCATGCAGAGCCTCTACGTCGGCTTGAGCGGTCGGGAGTGGTTGGTTCGGTTGAGCACGTGCCTCACGCTGACGGTGCTCATCTTCATTGAGCCGATCGTCCACTGGATCCGTGAAAGCAGCGACGTGCGGATCGCGCTCTGGAACGCGATGCCGTGGATCCTCGCTGCCCTGGTCTCGGTCAAGATGTCGGCCGCGTCCTGGATCGCCCCACGCCTCCAGTCGAGCGGGCTGCTCAGCGACCGGGCGCTCGTCACCGGCGCGGCCTGCTGGGTGGCCGCCGTGCTCGCGCTCTACGCTGTGCTCGCGTGGCTCGTGTCCGGGCCGCTCATCCCGCACTACTTGCTCCTCCTGCTCGCGATCCTGGGCATCCCCCTGGCGCGACTGTCCGCGGCGCCGCTGGCCCTCGCGTGGAATCGGCATCGGTGAACCTCCTCGGGACGCGGGACTCAGGACCCGGCACTCGACGCTCGCCGAAGAGCCGGAGAGGGGTCATCGGTGCAGTGCTGCTGCTTCTCGGCCTGCCTGCGGCACTGGCCCTTGTGGACGCGGTGTCGTTCTACGTCCTGAATCGGAGCAACGGCAGCCTCGTCTCCTCGGACGTGGAGCGGGAGTACCTGCTGTATGTACCCAGAAGCTACGACCGCACACGGCCGACGCCGCTCGTCATCACCATGCACGGCGCGGCGATGTGGCCGGCCATTCAAATGGAAACGAGTCAATGGAACCGGGTGGCCGACGAGCACGGGTTCATCGCCGTCTACCCGTCTGGTGTCAGCGGCCGGGGGCCCAGAATCTGGCGCGCGGGCGACGGCCCCGGTCACCTGCGGGATGTCCGATTCATTTCGGAGTTGATTGACACCCTGGCGGCGCACTACAACATCGACCCTGCGCGGATCTATGCGAACGGGCTGTCCAACGGCGGAGGCATGGCGTTCGTGCTCTCGTGCACGCTGTCCGATCGCATCGCGGCGGTTGGGGTGGTGGCGCCGGCGCTATTCCTGCCGTGGAGTGCGTGCACGGACCGACGAGTGGTGCCGATGATTGCGTTTCACGGGACCGCCGATCGCGCGATTCCGTATCACGGCGGTACATCGTGGGTGGCCCCCGAATCGTTTCCCGACATCCCGACCTGGGTAGCAAACTGGGCTCGACGAAACCGCTGCGCGCCAACCCCCATCGATTCGGTGATGGCGACGGATGTCACCCGTCGCTCATACACCAACTGCGTGGACGACGCGGCCGTGGTGCTCTACACGGTCCGGGGAGGAGGCCACACCTGGCCTGGCGGCAAGCCGCTGCCGGAATGGTTTGTCGGGCCCACCAGCCGGAGCATTGACGCCACGCGTCAGATGTGGGCGTTCTTCCGTGAGCACAAGCTTCAGGGAAACAGCAAGGCCGAGCGTCTCCGGCCGCGCGCCGACATCGACCTGGCACCGTCTAAGGAGGAGTTGTAGCTGACGACGCGACAGCGCAGTTTGGTTGATTAATGAAAGCCGACCGCCGCGAGGGAAGACCGCTGAATCGAATTGCGCCCTTGGAGTGACGCTATGGACTACCACGTTGTCGAGGCCCGGTACATCGGCGGCCACACCGTGTGGCTTCGCTTCCGCGACGGCACCGTCGGAGAGGTTGACCTCGGGCCGGGGCTGCGGGGCCCGGTCTTCGAGCCCCTGCGCGATCCCGCGTACTTCAAGGCGTTCACCGTTCACCCCGAGTTTCACACCCTCGTGTGGCCGAACGGCGCTGACTTTGCGCCCGAGTTCTTGCACGACACCGTGCGCGTCACGGCCTAAGAAGGGGCTGAAGCTGGCGCGGATCAGCGCGAGGACGGATCCGGAGCGGAGAGCCCGCGCAGCCTAGGCCCGGATCCGTTAAGCGGAACGTGCTCACTGGTAGACGTCGCCCCGGTGCCCGATCTTTACGACGAGTAGCTCCTTCTTGGCGTCGTCCATCCCGTAGACGACCCGGTAGTCGCCCTGTCGAACGCGGTACTTCTCTTCGCCGGATAGCTTCTGACAACCCGGGGGTCGAGGCTCGGTGGCAAGGCGTTGGATGCGCGCCACGATACGCCGCCGCTCTCTCAGCGGTAGGCTCTCAACTTCCTTGGCGGCGGAAGGCTTGATGAGGAGCTTATAGCTTGCCACGGCGCCGCAGGTCCTTCAGTACAGCCTCGAAGGCCAGGGGGGGCTCCTTGGCCCGGGCTTCGAAGGCTGCCAGGTCCTCGGCGTCTTCGGCCAGGCTCTGCAGCACCGCGGCGTTGACCAGCGCCGAGACGCTCTGGTCGGTTTCGGCCGCCTTGAGACGCAGGGCCCGGTGCACGGCGGGGTCGAAGTACACTGTGGCGCGCTTGACCTTGGCCATCCCCTTAGTGTAGCGTCAAGACGCTATAGCGTCAAGACGCCGATTGCGCCGCCGCCTCACCAGGGTGTGAGGCTGTCGTGCTCGCCGCGCGTTCTTGGGGACGCGGTTGGCCAGCTTGCGGGGCGGCCGGCTCGCACGCAGCTTACGCCCGATTCGTTGGGCGGACACGGCAGAAGGCGCCGTGGTGACTGACGTGGATGGGCGTCTCAACAACCTCATCACAGCAGGAGCGCCCGTGGTCGTCGACCCATATCCCGGCTCATGGCGCGTAACCGGACCCGGAACCGTTCCGCTGTTCGCGTGCCCGTGATGTCGGGTCGCATTGAGACGACGCGGAATACGCGCGACTGAGGACGGCGTCAGGTTGTGTACCTATGGGCATCCAGCGCGCTGCGGATGATACCGCGCCGGATCCCAGCTTCCTTCCGTTCCGTGGAATGAACGGCTTCCTTCACACCAGTATCTTTCCGTCCTTCATGACCATCCTTTCGTCGAACCAGACGGTGGGGTTGTCGTAGATCATGTCCACGTGGAAGGGGACGTTCACCTCGCCGCCCAAGCTTCGGCTGTCCCCGAAGGCCATGTGGCAGGTGCCCACGGCCTTCTTGGCTTCGCGGACGGTGAAGCGCTTGCGGCAGGCGTTGTTAGTGCCGATGGCGAACTCGGCCACATTTCGGGCGAGCTCCCCGGCCTCGACGATGTAACCCCAGAAGCGCTCCCCGGCGGGGCTGCCGGTGATGGCGTGGGCCTTGCCCGCCCGCACCTCGATGCGCATGGGCTCGGTGACGAAGCCGAGTCCGCGGTGCTCGATGGAGAAGGGGTTGACCAACACCCCCTGGGTCGAGCCCATGACGGGGCAGACGGCGGCCTCCCCGCCCGGGCAGGCGCAGCACTCGCCGGGGTTGCGGGCGAGCTGGAGGAGGCCCATGCCGGGGCGGCCCTCGATGGAGAAGGAGACGTCCGTTCCCTCGGGGGTGGTGAAGCGGCCTGTCTTCCCCTCCGTCATGATGCTGGCGAGGGCCTGGGTGACGCGCTCCATCTCGGCGTAGTCCACCCCGAGGGGGCCCGTCACCATCATCTCCTCCTCGAAGCCCCACATCTCGAGGATGCGGGTGCCCCGGGCGATGGCGCCGCGGAAGGCGTCGGTGTGGAAGGTGGCCGAGGTGGTCTGGAAGAAGACCACGTCCGCGGCCTGGACGGCGGCGGTGACGTGGGCGGGGGGGTCCACGCCCCCCATGGGTTGGGGCGGCATCTCGATGATGGCGAGCTTCGCCCCGGCCCCGGCGATGGCGTGAGCGAGGGCCTCGGTGATGGAGGGCGAGCGGCCCGAGTCGGTCACGATGAGGGCCTTCTCGCCGGGCCGCACCGCCATGACGTGGTCCACCAGGCTGCGCGCCGCGGGGGCCATGTTGAATTTGATCACGGCAGCCTCTCCACCCAGACAAAGCATTGTTGGCAACGCAGCACACGAGGATGGGGCAGACTCTGCGACAAGCCTCTCCGTCCCGCCGCTTGCCGGGATGGGCGCTCACGCTATGCGACAAGAGAGTTCCGATGCTACGTTATGCCGCCTCCTATCCGGCGCAGGGTCCGTTCCAGAAGATTCTTGTGGTACTCGAGATAATTGTCCCTTGTCTGTGGGATGTATTCATGCGGTTCCGCCGGATTATATTGAAGCATCTCGCCGTTCGGGCGTATCGTGTGACCCAGTGACCACATGTAACCCACAATCGGGCGGCCCGACGTGGGAAAGCGGAGCACCGTCACCAGGTCCCAGGTGTTACTGTATCCGCCCTCTGGCATGCCCATAGTGTAGCCCAGTTCGTTGTCCCGCACGATGGCCGCGAACTGGTCGGCGTGCGAGCCGCCAAATGGGCTCAACCAGAGCGTGAGTCCGCCTCGGAAGTGCACTGGGGCCGGCTCGACGATTCCGTCCGACCATTTGGACCCGGCGTACAGCTTGTGAGGCACGTCGTTCGTGTAGCGCCGTCCTTCCTCGATGGCCTGGCGCACGTCCTCCTCCAGCCACTCGAGGAGCCATCTTTCCTCCCTCGAGATCGGCGCCCGCTTGGCTCGAATCTGCTGGATCAGCTCCTCCGTCCGCCGCGTCATCTCGTCGCTCACCTTCAAGTTCCCGAAGGTGGTCCGGTACGGCCGGGGCTGGAGCCTCTGGATCGCGTAGGCCCCGCGGCTCTGCTCCCAACGTCCGCCTCCGGTTCCGCCTCCGCCCCGGGTATTGTCCACGATCAGGTGGCGGTCCAGAAGACCGTGCTGCTCCGCGTACTCCATCAGCCGGTCCACGGCTTCCACAAGGTCGGGTGCGAAACCGTGCCACTGGAGAAGGACGATGCGAAGGTTCGGATCCGTGGGGAGGTAGAGAGTGTACGTATCGTACGTCCCTATGCCCGGCGCCCGGGTAAAGCCCGGATACTCCCGCTCCCCGTGCCCCTGCCACTTGATTTCGCTCGGATCCAGGTAGGGCAACTCGACCACGTAATCTCGACCTGCCCGGCTGCGAAGCCCCAAAGTAAGCCGCTCGCCATAGTACTCTGGAGGAATATAGTCAACTACTCTCGTCACTTCATTGGCCAGATGCCACCAGAAGTTGTTGCGAGTCGAGTAATTCTGGTACGGGTCCATCGCGTCCGCGTATTCCGTGAACGAACGCCCGTTTACCGCCACGAGGCCATCGCCGATGGCAACCTGGGAGAGAGCGTCTTGGAACCCTTCCGCAAGATCTGCGACGAACATGAAGGGCGCCTCCAAGCGCCCGTAATCGACAGCGAACCTGATCGGCGCCTGTTTTCCGAGGTTGGGCCTTTCAGGCAAAGTAAGGCCGCCCTCAGTCGCATGTACCCGGATGTGCCGGTCCCTTCGGATATTGGAAATCTTCTGCAACGCGAACCATATCTTCTCGTCTGTGTCTGCGGCAACGAGTTCGTCGCGGTACCGCCGCATTTCACTCTCTACATCGATTCCCAGCGGATGCGCACGATAGAGCGGATGGTCCGCAAGAGAGGCATAGGCATCCCGCTCCATGGTCTTTTCCAAGAGATAATCGAACAGCGCCGCGCGATCCTGCTCGGTGCCGGGATCGAACGTCAGATCCTGACTGGCGGGCGAGTCGGCCGCCTGACCGCCGCACCCGATCGTGACGAGGACCAAGGGCACGAACCAGCCCGTGAAGCGGCGCCGACGCGCCGCCGTCGAACCACCTTCCGCTGCGGCACCGGGCAGAACCGGTGTTGGCCGTTTCATGATGGCCCCTTGCTCATGATGTCACGTTTATTTGCTAGGGATGTTGGGGTTCGTGTCAACTTCGGGTTGCGAAGTCGGAAAGCATAGCGAACGTCCGGTCATGTCGAATAGAGGCGGAAGTTGGCCGGGCACCTTATTCTCGGCATAACGGCGATGATCGCCCAGGGTGCGATTTTCCAGCCAGAATTCGATGGCACGCTCCAGCTTCAAGGCGCGCCATGCCTCGTCCGCCGTGGTCGCCTCCCACAAGGGAAGCGGCTGGCCGGTGTGATTACTCCTGAGCCCTTGTCGCAAACGGTTGATTTTCACCAACGCTTCCTGCCATGCGTTCTGCCGGAGCAGGGCCTCGGCCTCGATAAGGCGCATTTCCCTCCCGCTCGAAAGGTTGATGGGTGCGCGTCGGTTTGGGTTGTATTTCTGCTCGATGAGCCAGGGGATGGCCACACCGTCGCCGAGTGGGACCTTGGGGTTTCTGGTCCACGGCGTTCGCGGATCGCCCGTCTGCGGGTAATACGCTTCGAAAAACGTTCCATATACGCTGAGCGCCCGCCAGGGCTCATTGACATTGGCGTTGACGATTCTGTTATTCTCGAGCTCGGTCGTGCCAGTGAACTTGGCCTGGAAT
This sequence comes from Gemmatimonadota bacterium, assembly GCA_016209885.1. GTDB lineage: Bacteria > Gemmatimonadota > Gemmatimonadetes > Longimicrobiales > Gaopeijiaceae > JACQVF01. The sequence continues at coordinate 7,853 of JACQVF010000086.1, forward strand.
TTGAAAGCGTCCGGAATCGCTTGAGCGTCGGCAACGGCGTCGGTCCACTTACCGAGTGTAAGTCTCACGGACGCACGCGCCGCCCGGGCCGCCGTGGCTAGATCCGGAAGACCTGCGGCCTGCGCATGGGTGATCGCATTGGTGAAGTGTGCCTCTGCGCGCTCGAGATGGACCGTTCGCGGCTGTTCCGGCCCGCCGTCGATGACGGCGTAGCACATGTTCTCTCCGAGTATTCGGTTCGTGTAGCCGGCATACAGAAAGGTCCGAGCGGCGAGGGGGCTGGTCGCGAACGCGGTCTCCCCGAGCGACAACCGGAGGCGCGCAAGCCCGGTCTCGGCGATCCATCTCCCGCGGTGGGCCGTGGCCCATACGGCGGGGCGATCCTCCGCACGCAGCAAGCCAGCCCTGACGGCTACGTTATGCCCGTGATTGCCGGGGTTGCCGGCAGCAGCCTCCTCCCGCGCAATGACAATGCCCTGGAACCCCACCTTGTTCTGGGATTCCGAAAGGCCCCGTTCGATCCCGTTCACCAGAGCCGCGGCGGCTTCGGGAGAATCCAAGAAGCTGTCTGCTACCGGCCCGGGAATCGTGACCTGGAAGTCACACCCGGCCAGGAACATCACAAACACCGCCACCTTGCAGAAGGTCAAACCACGCTCGGCAGTGTGCGACGAACGAGTGCGCCGCAACCGGTCGTTACGTTCAGCATCCATTTTGCGCCTCTCCCTCTCCTATTCCTCGAGATATCTGCCCTGAGCTCCGGCCGGGGCCTCAGAATCTTACCCGGAAAGACGCCGAATACTGGACGGGGGCCGGCAGGCTCGAATCCGCCAGGGCCTGAGCTACGCTATTCAGATCGCCGGCGTTGCGCCCGCCCACTTCAGGATCGTTCCAAGTCCAGTCCTTGTTGAACCAGCGCAAGGCATTCCGTGCAGACAACGTAAGGACACCGTCCTGTAAGATCCGCGACGGGACCCGCACGCTCAATGCCACTTCGCGCAGCTTGAAGAAAGTGGCGGGTTCGGCGAACAGGCCCGGGGGCCTCGATAGGGAAGATACGCACATCGTGCGCTCGTACGCGGTGAGCTCATTGCGGCGGCCCGCCGCAATGTACTCAAACGCTCGCTCCTCGCACTCCGGCCAGCCGCCACGAGAAACCTGGAAATCCCAGCCCGAGTAGTTGAGCCAGTGTCCACCCACGTACTCCCCTCGCGCGGAGAGCGTGATTCCGCGAGGGAGGTTGAGGGAAGTATTGACACCCACGATGCGAGTCGGAGCGGCGGGGCCGACCAAGCTCGGTGTGGAGAATTGGGGTTCCGCGATGGCGTCCGGGTTCAGCAATTTCGAACCTTGGATCGCAGGAAGGGGATGGCCAACCTCGACGAAGGCGCCGCCGCCGACCGAGTAGCGCTCCGCAGCGCCGAGATCGAGAACGTTGCTGCGATTGCTGGTATAGGTGACGCCAACCTCCCAAGTACCCCAAGGACGATCCAGAGCGATTGCGTTTACGCCGAGCTCAAGACCCTTGTTCTCAAACCTCCCGATGTTCTCGAGCTGCTGGGTGGGTACACTCCCACCTGCCTGGACGGGGAAGAAGCCCAGCGACGGAATCAACTGCACTGGCAGCAACGCATCCTCGATCGTGGCGTGGTAGTACGTGACCTCGGTGGAGAGCCGTCCTCCAAACAAACCCGAATCGAAGCCCACCTCCCATTCCGTCTTCCGCTCCGGTCCGAGATTCGGGTTCCCAGTGTTCTGGGGAAAGAACGCGGGAAGGCCACCCCAGCCCACCGGCGCCCAGGTGCGCAGCGCGTCAAAAGCGCCGGGCGCGCGTCCGGCATGACCGTAAGCAGCCCGGACCTTCAGGTCCCCTAAGGTCTTCGGCCAGAAGGCTTCATCCGAGACCACGTACGAGGCGCTCGCCTTCGGATACGCTTGCAGCCCGAAGTCCGATCCGAAGGCGCTGTTGCCGTCGATGCGGACACCGACAGTGAGAAAGTAGCGATCACGATACCCCATCAACGCCTGCAGGAATCCACCACCCGTATTCACGGTTTGGCGGTCTTCCGAAGACAGTCTCCGCGCTCCGCTGCTTACCGTTGGAATCCCGGGGCCCGGAAGATTGTCCGAGTATGCCTGCACGGTTGCTTTCGCGTCCCGCACGTACTGCCCGCCGACGGAAAATGTGGTCTTGAGTTCTGGGGTGAGGTCGAACGAGAAATTGCTCACGTAGTCCAGCGTGGTGTGCTGCTCCGTGAACCGGGTGTTGTTCACGACCCCCGTGGGCTGCATGACGAACCCGAAGGGACGGACATTCCGCCCTTCCGAATCAACTCGGTCTATCCCTACCGTGACCCGGGTCTCTAACCAGTCTGTCGGTGCATGCCTCGCCGTCAGGCCCGTGATGACATGGGAGTTATCCATCGTGATCTCCCATTCGTCAATCAGGTGGACCTGATCTCGCCAGTTCACGCCTAGCGGACTGCCGCGGTCCATGAAGGCCTGAAAGGTATAGCCCTGCGAGTTGTTGCTCTGTGGCGCGAGCTGAAGATCGTTTCTTGTGTAGCTGGTGTTGTACTCAATGTAAAGGTGCTTCGCGGGAGTGAACGTGAGATTGCTCCTGAGATTCAGCTGCTCCTGGGCCTCAGTCGGAAGGTTGCCGGTGCGGTCCGTGTATCCGGCTGAAAGGAAGTATTGTACTGCCTCCACACCACCCTGTACGGAGAGCTGGTATCGTTGCCTGACCCCTGTCCTCAAGATCGGTTCCGAGCGCATGAACGGTTCGATCGGCGGGCCAAATTTCCACATCTTATCCGCACCGACATCCACCTGCGCGTCCCATTTGGCAGCGCCGGCCCTGCCCTTCTTGGTGAAGATCTGAACTACGCCAGCCGCGGCTTCGGTACCGTACAGAGTCGCCGCGGCAGCACCCTTGATGACTTCGACCCGGTCGATGTCGGATGGATTGATCTCGTTCAGCGGGCTGACGTGCACCCAGGCCTGCCGGGCGGCAGTTCCGTCCAGCGGCGCCTGGTTTGGGTAGTTCTGGCTTATGCGCACGCCGTCAACATAGATGAGCGGTTGGTTGCCCATCGAAATGCTGCTGACGCCTCTCAATCGAATCCGAGCTCCCTGACCGAGCGCCCCCCCACCGTCCGTTACCGTAATGCCGGGACCCTGCCCCTGGAGCAGTTGGTCCACGTTAGCTGCACGGTCAGTAATGTTCTCGAGATTCAACTGCACAATCGTGTTCCCAACCTCTCTACGTCGCGCCTGGCCGGCGGTGCCGGTCACGACGATTCCATCCAGGGCGAGCGCCTCGAGAGACAACTCGAAGTTCACCACCACGGAAGCGCCCGCCGCCACCATACGCGTTTCTTCGAGTGTTCCATACCCGATCATCTGTACGCGGATGGTCACCTCCCCCACGGGCACGCTCGTCAATAGGTACCTTCCGTCCAAGTTTGTCAGCGTACCAAGGCTCGTAGCTGGGAGGTACACTTGAACACCGGGAACGGGACGCCGCGTGCCGCTGGCCACGACCCGTCCCGATATAGAACCCTGTGCGGGCCTTCCGATCTCTTGCGAAGAGGCGGGAGCGTTGAGTGCAAGCGCGAGCATCAGAGCTCCCGAACCGCCTAACATGAAGCGCATGATGACCCTCCAGGATGGGGACGACAAAAGACCAGCGACCGCCTGTGCTACCTTATAATAGTCAAGATAATAGTCAAGTCAGTCCGCCCGGCCCGCAGTCAGGCCGGGGCACTTGTCTAACCGTAGGCCCCATCGCAGAACCCGAAGAAGCGTTAGGTTAGACTGTTTTCGCGCCCTTGCCTTCTATCGAGCAACGCGTTCCGATCACCCGACATATCCCGGAGAAGGTCTCTTCGGATGGCCTGTCTTCAAGTCAAACTCGTCCCCGTCAGCTCGGCAAGCCCTGCATCAGGATGTTCATTTCCTGATCGTGAGATTGCCGAAGATGTGGGGAATGAGTATCTGCCTCTCCTTGTCCTCGGCCTTGGCCTGCGGTCACCGGTGCCCCAAGGACGCGCCTCGGTCACTCGCTGTTGCCCTCGTCTCGCGACCGGTCCCTGTCAACGACTCCCGGAGCCCGCCGCCGGAACGATGGGGAGGATTACGTGCGACGGACGAGTGGCGTCGTGATAAATGGAATTGTCGGCTGGCACGACCCGCCGGCCCTTCCCCAAAGGCTCGCCCGTGTTGGGATTCACGTCGAACCGGGGATAGCTGCTGCTTGAGATGTCGATCCGGATGCGGTGCCCCTTCTTGAAGACGTTGGCCGTCGGGAAGGGATCGATGGTGAACTCGTAAACTTCGCCGGGCGTCATGAATTCCGGTCGCTCAGGTGAGTTCCGGTAGCGGGCCCGGATCACCCCGTCCGTGATGTTCAGATCGTAGCCCGATGGATAGTCCTCACTCGGCGGATAAACATCCACGAGCTTGGCCGTGAAGTCCGTATCCACGGCCGTCGAGGACGCGTGGAGCTTCACCACGATAGGTCCGATCACGGCGACATCCGCGGCAAGTGGCTCCGTCTGGAACACAACGACGTCCGGGCGGACGCGGAGGGGTAGGTAGGGTGGCGTCGAGCCGAGAAAATCTTCTTTTTCCCGTTGGTCGAAGCCGCCGGACCACATTTTGAGGATCGCCTGTTCCGAGAAGGAACCGCCGATGGTCGGGACCGGGTGGCGCGGATCGTACGTGTAGGTGGTGGGCGGTACGTTCGGCCCAGCCCGCTCCGCTTTCAGGGTCCCGTCGCTATGGAGGTAGTAAGGCGTGAAACGAGTACCGGGGAGCGGCCAGCTACTCGTGCTCAGCCAATACCCCCCGTGAAAGAGGCGGCCGTTCGCGTCCCTGTGACCGTCGCCGGTCCCCATGACGAAGAGCCTGATCGGAGCCTCAGCTTCGACGCCGGTCTTCTCCCCCTTGAGGAAGTGGTCGAACCAACGTACGTGGAAGGCCGAGCGGAAGTCCGAGGTCGCGGCCTCCGCCCCGAACTCTACATTGCCGGAGTAAGAGCGCTCGTTCCCTCCGTGAGTCCAGGATCCCACGAGCAGGCGCTGCGGCGATTTCTTGATCTTGGCTAGGCCCAGGTAGTTCAAGATAGTCCCTGGCGTGTACGAGTCGTACCATCCGCCGATCTGGAGCATGGGAATGTCCGACGTCTGATCGTAGTGGAGCGACCAGTTCAGGTCGGGCTGCCTCCAGAAGTCATCGTAGTCCGCCCGGGTCATCTGGTCATAAATGTACTCCTCGAAGTTCGGGATGCTAGCCAATGGGGTGAGCCCCCTATTACCGGAGGAGAATGTGCGGACCCAGTCGGCGGCGTCCTCATTCGCCATCATCTTCTTCGCCACGGGATTGTACACCTGGGCGGACGCCTGGTTGAAGGCCCAGCCGATCTGCTGTCCCAACTCGAAGACGCCGTGGTTCCGGATCTTGTGTTGCCATGCGTTGTAAAGGCCGCCGTGGTTGATCACCAGAGTCTTGAGGTGGGGGGGATTCAAAATCGCGGCGCTGGCCTGGGTATGGGCACCGTATGAGGTTCCCCACATCCCCACCTGTCCGTCCACGTAGGGGAGATTCGTGGCGAGCCACTCGATGGCATCGTGTCCATCCCGCCCCCAGCCGATGTACTTGTTCTGAATGCCCTCGGAGGCGTAGGTACCGCGGTCATCCTGCACCGCCACCACATAACCGTGCTGAGCGAAGTAGTGCGCCTGCTGCACGAGGACCTCGCCTTTCTTGTTGTACCCGGTCCGGTGCAGGAGGAGCGGCAGCTTCTCGTCAATGGGCTGGCCATTTCTTGCCGGTCGGTAGATGTCGGTGGCCGACCGAACACCATCCCGCATCGGGACCATGAGATTCTCTTTGAACAGCACGGACTCGTAAAGCCCAGTTTCTCCGTCCGCTTTCCGGCCCGCCGCGACTTGAGGGGCCGCCTGGAGGCTCACAAGTGTCAACACGGACAGCGAAGCGAGCATGGGAATCATGACAGCACCCCTTCTCTGGGCGAATGGAGAGGATGGGAAATCTGGAGCAGCTTTCGCTGACGAGCTTCCCGTGAACCCACGATCCAACGCAACAGGCGAGGCGGAGGTTTCACCATCCCGATGCTCGTACCCCCCGCGGCTCCCCACCGGCTCGCCGTTTCCCCTGCCGGGAAGTCCTGCGGAGCTTTAGTATTTGTTGGAGCTACTACTGTCGGCCCATATTAGGCCAGCGGGCCGACTCGTGTCAAGAGTTTCGATGGGCGGGTAGTGTCCTTAAGACACTACCGATGGGCGGTCTCAGCGGTCCGTGGTCCGGGTGGGGAAAGGTTTTAAGACCCCGTTTTCTGTACCAGGCGATAGGGGAGCGGTTGACGCCAGCTTAGCCAAGCTAGCCTCCGGGCGGCCGCGCCTTCGCGGTGCGCCCGGTCGAGCCCGAGGACGAGCCTCGTTCGTGACCCCTTGGCGTTGCCCCTCCACGCGCAGGCTGCACCGACCTTGAGCCCCCTCGTCCGCTCCCGGTCCACGAGGACGGTCTTCCTCCGGCGGAGCGCGCGCCTGCGCGGGCGCCGCCCCGCGTGTAGCCCCGGCCGTTGACGACCCTGCCGCGCGAACCTTCGACTCCGTCCTCACGGTCCCCCTGCTCGCGCAACAGGATGATCGGCCCCCCGATCCGGTACCCCCAGTAGTCGTAGGGGTAGCCGAGCCCGAGCGGCGAGTAGAAGAAACGACTGTAGCCGTAACCGAACCACGGGTCGTAGCCATAGGGTCCCACGCCCGCGTAGGCCGGTGCCCGCCCGGAGGGAGGCTCCGCGGGACTCCGCACCCGAGAAATCGCCGTCCGCTCGCCCGGCTGCACCTCGAAGACGCGGGGGTTCGAGAGGGCGATCATGAGGTCCGTGATCTCCCCGGGGACGCCGGCGTCGGCGAGGTCGAGCAGCATGCGGGAGTCGAGCGCGAAGCCGGCGCCGCGCTCCGCGAGCATCACCTCCACGACCTCGGGATCGACCTCCCGGACCGCTTCCTTCACGTCGCCGACGGAGATCCGCTCGACCGCGGCCAACCGCGCCGTGGCGATGGCGGAAGCCTTTTCCGGCATCACCGGCGGCACGCCGGCCTCGCGGAGCGCATCATCGTCCGCGGGACGGTAACGGCGCACGATGACGGCGGGCTCGCCTCCCGCGGCTACGGCCTGCACGTCCAACCACTGGCCGCCGGGGAGGAACAGGCTTGCCCCGGACGACGTGCGCTGGACCCCGCCTTCGCACTGGAGCTGGGAGCGGACATACATGCGCCGCCCATCCCCGGACCAGTGAGCCGTCTCCCAGCCGGCGCAGCCGGCCTCCTCCACGGGACGCCGCTCGCTGCCGGCTCGCAGCGCCCTGCGCAGCAGCACCTCGCCGCGCGCCACGGTCACGACCTCGACACCTGAGATCTCTGGCCGCACGCACACCACGGGCCCGCGCTCTGGCCCTGGCGGCGCCGGCTCATCGGACTCTTCCGTCACGGTCGTCCAGCAGCCGACCCAGGGAAGCCAGCGAGCGTCGAGGAGCTCCTGGGGCGCGCTCTGCTCTGCCCTCGGCGCCTGAGCGCGCACAGCGGCGCCGGTCGCGGACGCGATCGCGGCGACAAGCAGAACGGCGGCCGCGGAGGTACCCGCAGCCCGCCCGCGCCGGAGGCGCTCGACCCGCCCGGGCGACATCCTTTCGTATCGATGCATTGCGTCTCCCTCCCTCAGAACCGCCAGCGAAACCCAAGCGTGGTCTGGAGACCGGCGAGGTCGATCTTGTCGAATTCCACGAAATCGTCGTGCATCTTCGCGGAGGCCTGCGCGAGGCGCGCTTCCGCGACCAGCGCCGCCCGCGCCGCGAGACGTAGATCCAGGCCTGCCAGCGCGTGCACCGCCGGGGCCCACGCGGCGGAGTCAAAGGTATCGGTGAAGACCGAGAGGTCGCGAAAGTCGACGAAGTCGCCGCGCTGGCGGAAACGGTAGCGCACCGCGCCCAGCGCGAGCCCGACGTATGGCGCGGCTCGGGCCGGCACCCACGCCAGCCTGCCGACGCTGCGCCCCCTGGGGACGAGGTACACCCGCCCGCCGACGGTGAGCGCGAGCTGGGTGAGGCTCGTGCTCTGCTGGATGGGGAGGTCGTCCTCGTCCACGTAGTCGCGGAACTCCGATTCTGCCAGCGCCGCGCTGTAGCTCACGGAGAGCACGCCTTCCACGCGCGGGTCGCGCCCCAGGGATAGATCGACGGCGAAGGTCGCGGCGTCGAAGTCGCGCCGATCGAGCGTGAGCTGCTCGGTGCTGAAGTCGAAGATGTCGCTCCCCGCCCGCACGAACGTCCGGCCGGCCCTCAAAGCGATGGATCCGCTGGGCGGGCCGAACAGGAAGCCCTGCGCCGCCAGCGAGCCGGGCAGGGCCACGGTGAGCGCGAGGCTCAGGAGGCAGCGACGCACGGCGCCTCCGCGTCGGCGGTGAGTGACACGACGGGGGAAACGAGCCGGACCGACCGCTCGATTCAGTATAAGATATACACCCCGCCGGCGCGACGGTTCGCTAACCCACGAGCTCGTCGACCCGCGGATCGGGGGGATCGAGGCGGGTCCACGGTCGCCGGACGGGCACGTCGGTGTAGACGTCGCGGGCCGCGAACTCGGGATCGGGGTAGGGCTCGGCGAGCGCCTGGTCCGCAGCTTCCCGCGCCTCGCGTTCGCAACGCTGCTGCATCCCCTCCACGTTGGCGGCGGTGGCCCAGCCCTCGGCGAGGAGGCGCCGGCGGTAGAGATCGATGGGATCGCGCTGCTCCCAGTGCTCGATGACCTCCCGGGGCACGTAGTCCTGGGCGTCGTGCTGGGCATGGCCGAGACGGCGGAACGTCTCGACCTCCAGGAGCGTGACCCCCTCGCCCGCGCGCGCCCGATCCACCGCCCGCTTCGCCGCCTCGTACACGGCGATGACGTCGTTGCCGTCCACGCGTTCGCCGGCGATCCCGTAGCCGGGCGCCTTGTCCACGAAGTGCTTCGCACGCGTCTGCTGCGATGTGGGAGTGGAGAAGGCGTACTGGTTCACCTCCACGATCACGATGAGCGGGCAGCGCTGGACGGCCGCCAGGTTGAGCCCCTCGTGGAACTGCCCGGTCGAGGTGGCACCTTCGCCCTGGTATACCAGGGCGACGCGGTCTTCGCCCCTGATGCGGAAGGCGAGGGCGATCCCCGCCAGGACCTCGACCTGCGTGCCGAGAGGCGAAACGGGCCCGACGAACCCGCGAGCCAGGTCGGTGACGTGGAGCACGTTGTCGCGGCCCCCGGTGAGCGCGGTGCCGCGGGCCAGGTACTGGCGCATGAGCTCGAGAGGGGTGAAGCCGAAGACGAACATGGAGCCCAGGTTCCGCGTCAGGTGCCCCACGACGTCGCCCGTCCCGTCCGGCCGCGGCCGCAGCGAGTACGCGGTCGCCACCGCCTCGCCCTCCTGGCCCAGCGAGCGATAGAGGCCGCCGTGGATGTGCCCCTGACGATACAGCACCATCAGGCGCTCCTCGGTCGCCCGCGTGAGCCCGAGGTAATAGTAGATGTCGAGGAGCTGCGACCGGGTGAGCCCGGCCACCACAGGACGCTCCGCCACCGCCGTATGGTCAGTCATGCCCAAGGGGATCGCTCGATGGTTGACGCATCATGCGGCGAGGCGCAGCGGCACGCCGCCCGGCGGCGCCGAGCTGCGCGGCTGCGCCTCGCGGCTCTCAGAACGGAGTCCGCTCCTTCACGCCCTACCGGGTGTCCCCACCCGCCTGCGCGGCCTGGCTGGCGGGGAAGCTCTCCAGCGTGGAGCCGTGAAGCGCGTTGAGCAGGAACTTGAACGTATTGCGCGGCTGGCCGCGGAACTGGCAGCGGAACGCGATGAGCACCACGTCGCCCTGGCCCACCCTCGCCTGCACGACCGCGGGCCGCCCGGCCAGGTAGCGCTCGGCGCCCACCTCCCAGCCGCTGAGGAGCAGGTCGCTCGTGCCGTAGCGCGAGACCACCGACACCTGGCTGCGCTCGCCGACACGGTCACCGGCTCGCGCCGGCGGCACGATGTCGAAGGCGCGGCTCTCGACGAAGAACGCGGCACCCTCCCGCTGCATCCCGTAGGCCAGCGGGTGCGACGGTTCCGTCTCCAGCCGGATCAGCGAGCCGGGGATGAAGAACTCCGTGTCCGGGACGCCGGCCACGCGGTTGCGCAGCGGCAGGCCGAACTGCTCGATGGCGAAGTCGGAGGCGCCGTCCAGCGCCACGATGGTGCCGCCGCGCTCGAGATAACCCTTGAGCCGCGCCGCGCCCTCGACGCCCATGCCGCCCACGTACTGCGCCGGCATGGTGCCCGGCGCGTGGCCGTTCAGGATCCGCTGCGCCTGCTCGTCCGGAATCACAATGGCATCGTAGCGCGAGAGATCCGCCATCCGGACGTCTGCGTCATGGAGCGTGTCCACGGGGAACTCGTAGCGCTCGAGGATCCAGCGCGTCCACCCCTCGTCCATGTTCGAGGCCCACGACTTGTAGAGCCCGACGCGCGGCAACCTGAGCGGATGGAGCGGCGCCGACGGCCGGGCCGCGAGCCCGGTGAAGTCCAGCCCCAGCTCCCGGGCCAGCCCCTCCACCCGCTCCCGCGTGCGGGCGCCCCGAGCCTCGATCACGATCGTCCCCGCCTCCAAGCTCGCGCCCCCCGCCTGGAACGCACCACCCGCCCAGCTCACCCGCTCCCCAGCCTTGAGCAACCGGTTCGTCGCCAGCGCCGCCGCGTTCGGCCGGTGCGAGAGCGCATAGCCGAACGTCGCCTCCCCTGTCACCTGCCCCGGGTCCGCCGCCACCTTCACCTCCGCCACCGGCTGCACGCTCGCCTGGAACGGCTTCTCGATCCGCGCCACGCTCACGCCCATCTGCAGCGGCATCGTCCAGCCCGCCAGATCGTAGGGCGGGTTCGGCGGACCGCCCGGCCAGAGCCGATCGTCCGGATGGTCCTGCGGCTCCAGGAGCGTCATGATCCACGGCCGGAACGGCTGGCCCGCGAAGATCACGTAGCTGCCCGCCGCATACGACTTGCCGTCCGCCTGGAACGCGGCGGTCGCCCGCTGGATCGCCACGCCGCCCTTCCGCAGCGCCCGCACCAGCTCCAACGCCTCGCCGCGGTCCCACTGCTCCGCCGGCACCACGTACGCGAACGGGCCGCCCGTCTGACCCTTCGCGATGGCTTCCTTCCCCAGCCAGTAGATGTTGTACAGCCACTTCTCCTTCTGGATCGCGGCCATGTCCAGCGTCCCCATGGACGCCGTGATCATGTAGTCCACCGCGTCCCGGAACCTGAACCACCCGCCCAGCCACGGGTCCGGGTAGAAGACGCTCGGGCGCCTTCCGGAGAGCGGCGTCCCGCGCCGGCTCTCGAAGTACTCCGGGATGTCCTTCGGGTCCGTGTACAGGGGCGACGGCCACGAATGCCCCGTCTCGGACATGAGTCCGACCTGGTTGTGGAAGTAGTCGGCGTAGCGGAACGCATCCGGCATCCACATGCTGAACACCTGCCGCGACACCGCTCCGGGCTTCTTCTCCTCTGCGAAGCGCGTGCCGATGTGCGCGCCGAACTCCGTGAGGCTCCGCGCGACCAGCGGCGGAATGTCCGGGTTCAGCGGGTCGTCGTACGGTGCGATGGCAATGCGGGCCGGGAACGGCGCGCTCTGGTGGTGGTTGTATGTGACCTGCGGGTACCACTCCAGCCACTTCACCCGCTGGACCGCCTCCGTCTCCGGTTGGAGCATGAAGTGGGAGTCCCGGTTGTTGTCGTGCCCCACGTAGAAGTGATAGAGCACCGGCGGGCTCGTGTTCTCGAACGGCGTGCCCAGGTTCTTCCGGTACCAGTCCGTCACGATGTCGAGACCGTCCGGATTCATGTTCGGCATGAGCAAGAGGATCACGTTGTCGCGGATGCGCCGCATCTCCTCCGTCTCCTCCGCCGTCACCTTGTACGCCAACAGCGGCGTCATCTGCCCGTGCGCCCGCTCCGTCGCGTGCAGCCCGCCATCGATCCAGACGATGGCCTTCCCTTCCTTCGCCAGCCGCCGCGCTTCC
>JACQVF010000089.1 GCA_016209885.1 Gemmatimonadota bacterium
CCCCAGCCACCCCCGGCGCCCCGCCAGTGCGGTACCCACAAGCCATGCCGGCAAGGCCCAGGCCGCGGCGAGCCCGAAGGGCAAGCTCCGTCCCTCCAGCAGGAAGGCCACAAGCACGCAAAAGAGGACCGTCAGCACGAGGCCGGCACCCAGCAGTACGCGCCGGTGCCGACCGTCTCGCCCGCCCCGTTCCGGAACCAGCGCTGGCACCGCGACCAGCGCCAGCAGGAGCACCCCGGCCGCCTGATACGCCAGCCATTGCGGCGTGGGGCCCGCCAGCAGCTCCAGCGAGGCGGCCCCCGCCAGTGCACGCAGGCCGAGGGGGAAGCCCACGGCCACCAGCACCACGCCCGGCAACCGCGCCCGCAGCCCGACCCGCACACCCAGCCAACCGACCAGAAACCAGGCAGCCGCCAGCACCGCGAGAAGGCGGCCCAGCGTCAGTCCCACGGGCCCCGGCAGCAGAAACAGGGCCGGACTGAAGAGCCGCTGGAGCCCCAGGAGCCTGTCAAGAGGCAGGATGGCGCTCGCCGTCAGGAGGGCTACAGGCGGCAGCGACGCCCACGCGAGAGGTGAGCTGCGGCACCCCACGGAGGCAAGAACCAGCGCGATGGTGGCGAGTCCAGCGACGATCCGCCGCCAGCGCGTATCCAGCGCCGCTTGCCGCGCGGAAAGGGATGGCTCGGCGAGAGACACGCTGAGCAAGGTTTCGTCCCGGTACCGCAGGTCCCACACCGCCGCGCCGACCGCGCGCTCCGCCCGGGAGATGAGCAGCCGCTCCCCGGTCTCCGCCTCGATCTCTGCCGCGAACCCGCCCGTGACACGGGCACGCGGGCCCACGACCGAGACCCGCATGAGCGCCGCCGCGACGGCCGTGCCGGCCCTTTCCGGAAGCGGCGCCGTGAAGTACAGATAGCTGAACAGCGGTCGCTCGGCGAAGACGTACGGCTTCTCACCCCGCTGGACCGACGGCGGCACGGCGCCGCGGTGGTCGCCGGCCCACCCGCGCAGCCGGCCCGAGGCGTCGTAGAGCGCCACCGCCGACATATCCCAGCGGCGTCGCATGCGTTCGAGGTGCGAGAAGACGGTCGTATCCGCGCGCGCGTCCGCGCGCGCGCCGGCCGCAGCTTCGCCCACAGCCCCCTCGCCGCGGTCGAGTAGCGCGTCCAGGCGACGGCGCAGCTCGCCGCTCACCTCGGCCTCGCGCTCCGCGCGAAGAGCGGCCCAGCTCTCGCCGAGTCGCATGAGCTGGAAATGGCCCGCGAAGCCCGCGGCGGTCCCGGCGATGAGCGCAACCGCGGCGAACGCCCGCCAGCGCTCGCGGACGCTGCCGGCCAGGACGCAGGCAATCGCGGTTGCCGCGCCGATGAGCAGCCAGCCCGGCGCGGGGCTGCGCACCCAGAGGACGAGCGCGAGGAGGGCAATCCACGGTGCCGCCGAACATAGGAGACGAGTCCCGGGCGCGCGAAGCCGCCGCCACCCCCCGCGAAGCGGTCGGATCCCCATCCTACGCCCTCGGTCAGCTCACCTGGGAAGAGGTGGCGGCCGCGATCCGCCGCGATCCCCGGCTCATCATTCCCGCCGGGGCCCTCGAGCAGCACGGCCCGCACCTACCCCTGGCAACGAACACCCTCATCGCGGCCCGCGTCGCCCGGGACCTCTCCGACCAGCTCCGGATCCTCTTGGCGCCGCCCCTGGAGTACGGTGCAACCGTGCCCACGAACCGCCGGTTCGCCGGCGCCGCCACGTTACGGCGCAAGACGTTGCATCGGGTGATCAACGATCTCCTGGAGAGCTGGGAGGAGCAGGGCGTCCGCGAGTTCGTCATCATCACGGCCCACCGGTATACGCCCCATCTGGACGCGCTCCTCATGGCGTTTACGTCCGAGGCGAGCGTGCGTGTCATCGACCTCTACGGCATCGAGGTCGCCGACCTTCTCGAAGGGCCCGCCGAGGCGCAGCATGCAGGTGAGGTCGAGACCTCGCTCGTGTTGTATCTCTACCCCGATCAGGTGCGTACGGACCGAATCACCGACTGGCCGCTGGCGCCGAAGCTGGTTCGAAAATACGTGCGTGGCCGCCTCACTACACCCCCGGGCGGGTGGACCGGCGTGATCGGGACCCCCAGCGTCGCGTCCGCCGAAACCGGCCGGCGCATCTACGAGCGCCTCCTCGACACCATCCGCGCCGCCCTCGCGGGGGGAAACCCCTAGCAGGTCGCTGGCCGGGAAGCGCCGAACCCAGCCACGCCCGGCCGTCTGGGCCGCCCCCCGGGATCCGCCAGCCCCCGCGGGCCGGACCCGGGAGCCCCCTTCCGGGTATATTGCGCCGGCCATGAGACCCTTCAGGATCGCCGAACTCGCGCGCAGGTGTGTTGTACCACTGGCGGCGGCCGTGCCCTTCCTGGCCGCCGACATCGCAGGCACCCAGAACGTCCCGCTCGACGAAGGCCGGTTCGTGATTCTCCGGAACGGCGAGCGGGTGGGCACGGAGAGCTTCTGGATCCGCAGCGCGGGTAGTGGCCCGGATGCGCGGGTTATCGCCAAGGGCGAGATCTCCCTCGAGCTCCCCGGCGCCCGGCGCGACATCGCTCTCGCTCTCGAGATGCGCGGCCGCGATATGACCCTCTCTGCCTACGAGGTCAAGGTGTCCGGCGACCAGCAGCAGGAGGTGGCCGGCCGGGTCGTGGGCCGTCGTTTCAGTGCCCGGGTCGTGACCGCCGGCGGCGAGCAGCTCCGCGAGTTCCCCGCCGGGCCCGAGACCTTCGTGCTCGACCCGGGCGTCGCCCACCAGTATTACTTCATCGCCCGGCTCCGCGAGCGCGCGCCCGTCACCGTGCCCGTGATCGAGCCGCAGGACGGGCGACACACGCGCATGCGCCTCTCCGTAGTGGGGGTGGAGCCGGTGACTGTGGGGGGAATACGCATCGAGGCGCACCATCTCCGCATCGACGATCCCGACGGCGGCGAGCACCACGTGTGGATCGGGCCCGCAGGACAGGTCCTTCGGGTTGAGGTCCCGGCACGTGGCTACGCCGCCGAACGGGAGGCGCCGCCGGCGGACGGCTCCCCGGAAGATCGCGCTTGAGGGGCCCTTCCCGGTGGGGCGTGGCCTTCCCACCGCAGCCGCCGGCGTCGCCGCGGTGCCGGGGCGACCGGCAGCGGCACAGTGCGCCTCCACCTGAAGAATCGGCCGTGCCGGCTCGTATGCCGTCGGAACGCCAGAACCGCGCGCACCTGAACACGGCCGGCTGTGCTTCGTCATCGACCTGTTAGCCGGGAGGATCTTCTGTGGCTCGCGTTGCTCGTTACAGTTGCACCCGCTTCCTGGCGGCGGCGCTCGCCCTCGCCTCGCTCGCCACCGTACCCGCGGCGGCGCAGACGCCTGCGGGACTCTCCCTGGAGGACGCCATCGCGCTCGCGAAGCGCCACAACCCCACGTTTCAGGCTCACAAGAATGACGAAGGGGTCGCAGACTGGAACGTCAGGAGCGCGTACGGCGCCCTGCTTCCCGGCGCAGCGCTCAACTCCGCGCTTCAGTACCAGGGTTCCGGCGAACAGCGCTTCGGCAGCCTGAGCACCGGCGACTTCGGGTTCGGCAGCCTTCCCAGCTACTATCTCTCTTGGTACAGCGCGGGGCTCAATCTCGACGTCAGCGGCACCAAGCTGTTTGCGCCCGGCCAGGCGAAGCTGCAGCGCGACGCGACGCGCGCCCAGATCGCGAGCGCCGCCGCGAACCTCGAGTACGTGGTGAGCCAGCACTACCTGAACGTGCTGCGCGCCGACGGCGGCGAGCGACTGGCTGTGCAGCAGCTCGAGCGCGCACGCCAGAACCTGCGGCTCGCCGAGGCGCGTCTGGCCGTTGGCGCGGCCACGACCCTCGAGGTCAAGCAGGCCGAGGTCGCCGTCGGCCGTGCGGAGGTCGCGCTGCTCCAGGCGCGGAACGCCGTCGGAACGGCCCGGCTCCGCTTGGTCCAGCAACTCGGGATCGAGTTCCAGGACTCGCTCCGGCTCACCACTGCTTTCCAGGTGTTCGAGCCCTCCTGGACCGGCGCCGAGCTCTACGAGCGCGCCCTCCAGGCGAACCCCGGCCTCGCGGCCCTGCGAGCGAGCGCACGGGCCGCCGACTACGGCGTCCGCATGGCGCGCTCCACGTACTTCCCGTCCCTCTCGCTCCAGGCCGGCCTGAGCGGCTTCACGCGCCAGGCGAACCGCACGGACTACCTGATCGGCCAGGCGCAGGCCGCAGCCACGGGGCGAATCCAACAGTGCCAGGCGCTCAACGAGATCTTCCGGCGCCTCAGCGACCCGCTGCCCCTGCAGGATTGTACGGAGTTCCAGCTCACGGACACGCAGCGGCGGGCCGTCCTCGCCGAGAACGACCGCTTCCCCTTCGATTTCACGCGTCAGCCCGGGGTCCTTACTCTGGTCATCAGTCTGCCGGTGTTTACCGGCTTCAGTCGCCAGCGGGATGTCGAGGCGGCGAAGGCAGCCCAGGACGATGCGCGCCACCGGTCACGCGAGCTCGAGCTCCAGCTCCGGGCGGACATCGCCGCCGGGCTGGCCGCCGTGCGCACGGCCCACGAGTCCGCCCGTCTCGAGGAGCGCAATCAGGTCGTGGCGAACGAGCAGCTCCGCCTGGCGCAGGAGCGCTATCGTCTGGGTGCCGCGAGCTTCCTGGACCTGGTGGAGGCGGAAACCCTCAAGGCCACTGCGGACAAGGCGCAGCTCGACGCCGTCTTCGACTTTCATGACGCACTCGCGGGGCTCGAGGCCGTGGTCGGGACCCCGTTGCGGCGGGCGGAAGGA
The DNA here is from genome assembly GCA_016209885.1 of Gemmatimonadota bacterium. Classification (GTDB taxonomy): domain Bacteria; phylum Gemmatimonadota; class Gemmatimonadetes; order Longimicrobiales; family Gaopeijiaceae; genus JACQVF01. The sequence goes on from JACQVF010000089.1 coordinate 4,809, forward strand.
GCCGGGCGATGACGCGGAGGGGAAAGGTTCTCATCGGCGTGGGCGTCGTCCTCGTCTTCGGAACGGCCGCCGCCCTCACCATCGTCAAGCGGCGCGACCGCGGCGTCGAGGTACGCACGGAGGAGGCACGCCCCCGCGACCTGGTCGCCACGGTCACCGCCAGCGGCCGCATCCGCGCCCGCCGCGCCGTCGAGATCAGCTCGGACGTCATGGGCCGGGTCACGGAGCTGTACGTGCAGGAAGGTGACCGCGTGAAGGTGGGCCAGGTGCTTCTCAAGATCGACCCCACCCAGTTCATCGCCGAGGTCGAGCGCTGGCGCGCCGCCGTAAGCCAGGCGAAGGCCCAGGAGGCGCAGCAGCGCGCCAACCTGCTCCAGGCAGAGCGCGCCTCCGAGCGCGCCAGCGAGCTCCGCGCCACCGACTCGACCCTGATCAGCGCCCAGCAGTTCGAGGACGCCGAGACCGCATACGAGGTCGCCCGGGCCCTCTGGGAAGCCGCCAAGCAGGGCGTCGCCCAGGCCGAGGCCGCGCTCCGGGAAGCCGAGACGCGCCTCGCGAAGACCACAATCCGGGCGCCCATCTCCGGGACGGTCACCCGCCTGAACGTGGAGGAAGGGGAGACCGCCATCGTAGGGACCATGAACAACCCCGGCAGCCTGCTCCTCACCGTGAGCGACCTGTCCGTCGTCGAGGCCGTGGTCGAGGTGGACGAGACGGACGTGCCCGAGATCAGCCTCGGAGACAGCGCCAGCGTCGAGTTAGACGCATTCCCGAACCGCGTGTTCACCGGTCGCGTCACCGAGATCGGCAACAGTGCCATCCGGCCGCGGGAGACGTTCACCCCGGGCCAGACGCCCTCCGTGGACTTCGAGGTGGTCATCACCCTGGACAACCCGCCGGAGCAACTGCGTCCGGACCTCTCGTGCACCGCCGATATCGTCACGGACACACGCGAGAACGCCCTGTCCATCCCCATTATCGCGCTCACCGTCAAGGAGTCAGGCAGCGAGCAGGACACGGCGGCGGACGGGTCCATCGCCCGCGACACCCTCCGGGCTCGTCGCCGCAGCCGGGGCGCGGAAGGCGCCTACGTGGTGCGCGCCGGCAAAGCGTATTTCACGCCGGTCACCGTGGGGATCACGGGCGAGGAGTATTTCGAGGTGCTCTCCGGCCTGACACAGGGCGACACAGTGGTGAGCGGGCCCTATCAGGCTATCCGCGAGCTCAAGGACAGCACCGCCATCCGGCCCATTCGGGAGAGCGGCAAGAACGAGTAGAGCAGCGAATCCGCAGCACCACGACAGCGGCCCGCGAACGAGCTGACGCCAATGTACCTCTGGGAGGGCGCACGCCTGGCCTTCGACCAGCTTCGGTCTCAGAAGCTCAAGAGCTTTTTCACGCTCCTGGGCGTCATCATCGGCGTCATGTTCCTCATCGTCGTCGTGAGCGTGGTCGAAGGGATGGATCGCTACATCCGGGAGGACTTCGCGAAGCGCGTCTACGGGATCAACACGCTGACCCTGCAGCGGCGCCCCTCGGTGCAGATCAACCCGGACGCGGCCACCCGCCGGGCGTGGGCGCGCCGTCCGCGGATCAGCTACGAGGACGCCAAGGCGATCGAGGAGCAGATCGAGGCGCCGGCGGTCATTGCCGTGGCAAGCTCCGCAGGCGGGGAACTGGAAGCGGAGACAGGCCGGAAAGTGGAGAACGTCCGCGTCACCGGCGCCTCCGAGAACTACTTTCGGATCCGCCAGCTCGAGGTCACCGACGGTCGGCTGTTCTCTCCCCAGGAGGCGCGGCGCGGCGTGCCCGTGGTCGTACTGGGGAGCGGCTCTGCCCAGAAGCTCTTCGGCGACCTCGACCCCGTGGGCCGCTTCGTCCGCATCCGCGGCTTTCGCTACCGCGTCATCGGCGTCCTGGAGAAGCAGGGCTCGCTGCTGGGAATCTCGCTCGATACCTGGGCAATCGCTCCGGCACAGTCGCCCGTGGAGACGTTCACCAATCCCGCCGGCATCGTGGACGAGATCCTGATTCAGAGTGTGGAGCCGCAGTCCCTCGCCCGCGCCCGCTACGAGGTGGAGGCCATCATGCGGGTGCGCCATCGGCTGCGGCCCGGCGAGCCCAACGACTTCGAGATCGAGACCTCGGATGACTCCCTGAGCTTCTGGGAGCGCATCTCCCGGATCCTCTTCATCGCGCTTCCGGGGCTGGTCGCCATCTCCCTGGTCGTCGGCGGGATCGTGATCATGAACATCATGCTGGTCTCGGTGCTGGAGCGGACCCGTGAGATCGGCATCCGCAAGGCGATCGGAGCGCGCCGCCGCGACATCCTGATCCAGGTCCTCATCGAGTCCGCCACGCTCTCGGGGGCGGGCGCTGCCGTGGGCGTCGGCATCGGCATCGCCCTCGCCCAGATCGTGCGCGCCGCCTCGCCGCTCCCCGCCGCCGTCGCACCCAAGTGGGTGGCCGTCGGAGTGCTCCTCGGCCTTTCCGTGGGGATCGCCGCCGGCGTCTACCCCGCTGCCCGCGCCGCGAAGCTGGATCCCGTCGAGGCGCTTCGCCACGAGTGAGCCGTGATGGTGAGCGCACGCGGAGCGGAGAGGCGCCCATGACCTGGCTGACGCTCGCTGAGGGGTGGCACATCGCCCTGGACGTAATTCGGGCGAACAAGCTGCGCTCGGGACTTACCATCCTGGGTGTCGCCATCGGTGTGTCCGTGGTCATGGCCATGGCGTCCATGATCACCGGGATCCGTACGAGCATCTTCGAGGCCTTCGAGGCGGCCGGGCCCGAGAACTTCATCGTCACCCGCTTTGACATGACGGAGGTCCGGTTCGTGAACGACGGGATGGGCCGGCCGCCGTGGTGGGACAAGCCGAAGATCACCCCCTTCGAGGCGAACCGAATCGGCCGGCTGCCCGCCGTGGCCGAGGCCGTCGTGGACTTCGACTTCGAGAGCAGCATGGAGTTCGAGGGCCGGGAGGTGGCCGGCATACAATCCAGCGCCGATGACGCACCCTGGCCCTCCTACAGCATCGGCGGGTTCGTGGCCGGCCGGAACTTCCTGCCCTCCGACGTCGCCCGCTCGCGGCCCGTCGTCGTCCTCTCCGAGCGGCTGGCCCAGGATCTGTTCGGGCAGCGTGATCCCATCGGCCAGCGCATCCGCGTGCGCCATGCGAATCGCGCGACGACCGCCCACTTCACCGTGGTGGGCGTCTACCGAATCGGGGAGAACGTGTTCGCCGAGGCGGTGAAGCATTTCGCCCTGTTCCCGTACACGGGCGCCCTCAAACATCTCAATGCGGACGCCGCGTTCCTGAGCGTGCTTGTGGTCCCGGCCGCGGGCTACACGCAACAGGAGGCGATAGATCAGGTCATCGGCGCACTTCGCGCCCTGCGCGGGCTCCGGCCGGCCGAGCCGAACAATTTCGCGGTCCTCCGCTCGGAGCAGATCGTGGAGACGTTCAACGACCTGACCCGCGTATTCTTCCTGGTCATGCTCGCCCTCTCCTCGGTCGCCCTCATGGTGGGCGGCGTGGGAGTCATCGGGATCATGATGATCTCCGTCACGGAGCGAACGCGAGAGATTGGCATCCGCAAGGCCGTGGGCGCCACCCGGCAGGAGATCCTCTGGCAATTCCTGGTGGAGGCGGCCACCCTCACCCTCATCGGCGGCGGCGTTGGGCTCGCTCTCGGCGGCGCCATCGCCCAACTCGTCGAGGCGGCCACGCCGATCCCGGCGAGGGTGCCCCTCTGGTCCGTGGCCGTCGCCCTCACCGCCGCCGTGATCACCGGTATGCTCTTCGGCCTGCTCCCCGCCTACCGCGCTGCGCGCCTCGACCCTGTGGTCTCCCTCCGCTATGAGTAGCGCGCCCGGGACCATGCCGGCGGCCATACGACCACGAACCTCGAAGCAGCCATGACCGAGCCAACCCTCGACGTCCTGGCCGTCGTCGCCCACGGCGACGACGCCGAGTTCCTCTGCGGCGGCACACTCATCAAGGCCGCGGACCAGGGGTACCGCACCGGCGTGCTGGATCTCACTCGGGGTGAGCGCGCGACCCGCGGATGCCCCGAGGTGAGAGCGAGCGAGGCGGAGCGAGCCAGCGAGATCCTCGGACTCGCTGTACGACGGAATGCCGGGCTCCCCGACGCTGCCCTCGAGAACTCGCTCGAGATCCGCGCCGTGGTGGCACACCTCCTCCGCGAGCTCAGGCCCCGGATCCTCATCGTCCCCTGGCTCGACGGCCGTCATCCCGATCACCGCGTCGCTGCACAACTAGCCTATGATGCCGCGTTCCTCGCCGGGCTCGCCCGCTTTCAGGGCAGCGCCTACCCGCCGCACCGGCCCACGAAGCTCATTCACGCCCTCGCATTCCGGGAGGACGCCGTCAAGCCTACGTTCGTCGTGGACATCACGAACGAGATGGAGCGGAAGCTCCAGGCCCTGGCCTGCTACGAGTCCCAGCTCGCAGGCAAGACCTGGGCCGGCGAGGTCTTTCCGGCCGGCGAGCGCGCGCTACTCGAACAGGTGCGGGCGAAATGCGCCCACTACGGATCGCTCATCCGTACCGCCTATGGAGAGCCCTTCTGGACCCGCGAGACGATGCGCGTCGATGACGTCGCGAGGCTGGAGGTGAGCACGTTCTGAGGGCCGATCACGAGGAGGAGCGACGCCGCTGGAGTGAGCGGCGCTCGAATGCACGCGGATCTCCGCCGCGAAGCACTAGAAGATAAGCTGGCCCAGCAAGAGCCCGAGGAGCGCCGACGCCACGGTGATCGGCACCTCCCAGAACGACCTCCGCCGCCAACGCCCCGGTGTGCGCGCCGTCCGCCGCCTCAGCCGTAGCGGCACCAAATGTGTCCGCACTTCGGGCGAATCGCCTCGGCCTGGTAGCGTGCGGAGCTTCCACACCACCACTGCGAACCGCATCGTCAGGGGAGGGTCTCCGCGCCTCCGGGGCCGTGGCGAGAACCGGGGGACGGCAATCCTACCGGAGGCGCCAGAGGGGTGGGTCCAGGTTGCGTCCATGGCGGGCTTCCTGTTCTCCGGAAGACATTACACGGCCACGATTCTACGAGTGCAAGAACCGCTCCGCGGCGGCCGGCGCAGTGCAAACACCACTAACCGATTGCAAAAAAATCAGTTATACAGATCGGCGCCCCGTCCCTTCGAACCTCGCCAACCCATAGCCGCCCCAACAACTGGCGCACGGATGTCCCAATCCGGGCGCGCGTTATCCCGCGCAGCGCACCTCCAGGAGCACGCGCCGCCAGCTCGGCACATCGGCGCCCGAGACCCGCAGGGCACGGGCGGTGGCGGAGCCGCCGCGGAGCATCCAGGGAGCGAGCCACTCGCCGATCTCTGGAGGCAGGTGTCCGATCGGGTCGCCGGAGGGGATATGCACCCATACGTTAGGATTGTCCTGGCCGGGCGGGTCCGGGAGTAGGGTCAGCTCGTCGCCGGCGCGAAGCGTCTCCAGGTGCCGGTCCCGTCCGGCGAAGACGGTGCCGTGAATGGTGGCGCGAAAACAGCGGGGGCAGCCTTCCGGAAGGGGTGGTGTTCGTCGGTTCATCGGCGTGCTGCCCTCGGAGCAGTGACTCCATGCGGTCCGGGCCCTTGGTCGGCTCCGGGATTCGTGGAGGATCCGGGCGCTGGGACCTTAGCAGGTCGCTGAAGAACTACAGCGACCTACTAAGCTAGCGCGGGAGGTACCGGCCCGAAACCGTCTCGTTCGAAACCTTTGTCGCGCCACGGGTTATTACGCCGCGCTCGACCTGGGGGGCCTCATGACACCTACGCCAATCTACCTGGATCACGCGGCAACGACGCCGTTGCGGCCGGAAGCACGGGAGGCGATGGCGCCGTACCTCGCGGACAAGTTCGGCAATCCGTCGAGCCTGCACCGCTGGGGCCGGACTGCGCGTGCGGCGCTGGAGTCCGCGCGGGAGCGGATCGGCGGCGCGCTGGGCGTCTCGCCCGCGGAGATCTACTTCGTGCGCGGGGGTACAGAGGCGAACAACCTGGCCATCCTCGGCCGGGCCCGCGCCGCGGAGCTGACGGGGCGCCGGCCGCTCGTAGCCTGCTCGGCCATCGAGCACAAGTCGGTTCTCGGCGCCGCGAACGAGGTGCAGGCGCGTGGTGGTGAGTTCGCTCGCATCCCCGTCGGGCCGGACGGTCGCGTGGACCCGGCGAGCCTCGACGACGTACTGACCCCCGAGCCCGCGGTGGTGTCCGTCATGTGGGTGAACAATGAGATCGGTACAGTCCAGGACGTGCCGGCGCTAGCCGCACGGTGCCGCGCGACCGGCGTCCCGTTTCACACGGACGCGGTGCAGGCGCTGGGGAAAGTGCCGGTACGGCTGGACGAGGTGCCGGCGGACCTGGCGAGCTTCACGGGGCACAAGCTCTACGGGCCGAAGGGATTGGGGATCCTATTCGTGCGCAAGGGCGTCACCGTCCACCCGCTGGTCCACGGCGGCGGCCAGGAGCGGGGGCTCAGGGCCGGCACGGAGGACGTGGCGTCGGCCGTCGGCCTGGCGGAGGCCATCATCCTCGCCGCAACGGAGCAGGAGGCCGAGGCCGCGCGGCTGCGCGCCCTCACCCAGCGCCTCGCTGCGGGCCTCGCCGCACGGATCTCCGGGCTCGTTTTCTTCGGGAGCCGCACGTCGCGGGCGCCCCATATCCTGAACGTGGGAATCCCGGGCGTGGATCTGGAGGCGCTCCTGGTGAGCATGGACCTCGAAGGGCTCGCCGTCTCGTCGGGCTCGGCGTGTTCGAGCGGCGCCGTCGAGCCGAGCCACGTACTCCGGGCGATCCTGGGCGAAGCTGCGGCGGTCCCCGCCTCCCTCCGCTTCAGCGTGGGACGCGCGACCCGCGACGAGGATATCGACCGCGCAGTCGAGGCGACGGCGCGCATCGTGGAGCGACTGCGGGCCTTCGCGGAGATCGCCGTGTGAGGACGATTCGATAGAGCCATGTCCGCACGCACTCGAGTGCTCGTGGCCATGTCAGGCGGCGTCGATTCGTCCGTCGCCGCCGCCCTGCTGGTGGCCGACGGCTACGAGATCATCGGGGCCACGATGAAGACGTTCTGCTACAAGGAGAACGGGGGCGCGTCGCGCACCTGCTGTGGGCTCCAGGGGATCATGGACGCTCGCAGGGTATGCGAGACCCTCGGAATCCCTCACTACGTCTTCGACGTGGAGGAGGAGTTCACCCGCGATGTCATCGAAGACTTCGTGTCCGAGTACGCGTCCGGCCGCACCCCGAACCCATGCGTCCGCTGCAACGCAAACACGAAGTTCCGTGACCTCCTGCGCCGCGGCCGCATGTTGGGCTGCGACGCCATCGCCTCCGGCCACTACGTGCGCCTGCTGAATGCACAGGGCCGCGAACCAGCCCTCTTCCGGGCCGTGGACCGGACGAAGGACCAGGCCTACTTCCTGTGGGGGCTCCCGCGTGCCATGCTTCCGCTCCTCCGTTTTCCCCTCGGCGCCCTTCGCAAGGCGGAGGTACGGGAGCGCGCCCGGGCCCTCGGGCTCGTCACGGCGGACAAGCCCGAGTCACAGGAGATCTGCTTCGTGCCCGCGGGAGCCTACACGACGTTTCTTGCCCCGCGCCTGGGCCCTGACCATCCGGCACTTCAGCCCGGACCCCTCGTGACCACACGCGGCCAGGTGGTGGGCGAGCACCGGGGCTACGCCGCGTACACCGTGGGGCAGCGGCGGCGCCTCGCCGGTGGATTCCGGCGCCCGCTGTACGTGATCGAGACACGCCCCCAGACCCGGGAGGTAGTGGTGGGTGCAGAGGAAGAGCTCTACAGTCCAGGGGTGCAGGTGGGTGAGCTCAACTGGCTGACGGCGGATTCGCCCGGACCCGGCGAGAAAATCCTGGCGCAGATCCGATACCGCGCGCCCGCCGTCCCCGCCAGCGTGGTCGCGGCGGGCGACACCCTCGAGCTTCACTTCGCCGAGCCCCAGCGGGCGGTGACGCCCGGCCAGTCCGCAGCCTTCTACGTCGGCGAGCAGCTCCTGGGAGGCGGCCGCATCGGTCGCGGCATCCGGGACGAATCGCAGCCGCAATCTTAGCAGGTCGCTGAACCGCTGCCTATTGGCCCCGCGGCGCTCGCCACCAGGTCCGCTCTGGTTTCTCAGCGACGGTTAGGGTCAGTAGCGGAGCCGGGCGGACTCTGCGAACTTCTTCATGGCGTCCATCTGCTCCGACGCAAGCTTTTCGGGGACCACAAGCGTCACCTCCACGTACTGGTCGCCCTGACGGTTGCCCTTCCGAATCCCATGGCCGGGGATCCGGAACTTCGTGCCCGACTGCGTGCCGGGCGGGATCCGCAACACCACGTGCTTCCCATACACGGTACGCACCCGGACCTTCGATCCGAGGGTCGCCTGCGCCACGTTGATCGGCACGCTCGCATAAATGTCGAGCCCTTTGCGCCGGAAGAACTGGTGCGGCTTGACCCTGAAGGTGATCAGGAGGTCGCCCGGCGGCCCGCCCAGCGCACCACGCTCGCCCTGGCCACTCAGCCGCAGCTTCGACCCGGGCTCGACGCCGACCGGCACGTTGAGCTGGAGCTGGCGCTGCTGGCGCACAACGCCGCTCCCGTTGCACGCATGGCAGGGTTGCTCTGGCGTGCTGCCGCGCCCCATGCAGGCGGGACAGGGACGCTTGATGGCGAAGCCGCCCTGCCCGAACGTCACGGTCCCGGAGCCGCCGCATTCGGCGCAGCGCTGCATCTTCGCACCGGGCTCGCCACCGCTCCCGCCGCAGACCGCGCATTCTTCCGAGATGGGTACCGTGATCTGGATCTTCCCGCCCCGCGCCGCCAACTCGAAATCGATGTCCACCACGTACTCGACATCCGGCCCCTTCTGAGGCGCCCGGGCCCGTGGACCTGCGCGCCGGCGCCCCGGGTCGAAGATCGAGCTGAAGAGGTCGCCCAGACCGCCGAAGCCCGCCAGGTCCTCGAAAGAGAAGCCGCCCGCGCCGGTCTCGTGGCGGACCCCCGCAGGCCCACCTGGCCGCCGGAAATCGAAGCCCCCGAACTTGCGCAGCTCGTCATATTGCTTGCGCTTCTCCGGATCCGATAGCACCGCGTACGCCGCGTTGATCTCCTTGAATCGCTCACCGGCGTTCGGATCCGTGCGATTCGCGTCCGGGTGGTACTGCTTCGCCAGCTTGCGGTACGCCTTCTTGATCTCGTCGGCGCTCGCCGACTCGGAGACACCCAGGATGCGATAGTAGTCCTTCGTCGCCGTGGCCATATTCAGTCGGCTGCCGGATGCCCGGCCGGCATGAGCCGTCACCCGCCCTTGCGCACGCTCACCCGGGCGGGCCGCACCAGGTGGCCCTTGAACCAGTACCCCTTCTGGAACACGTTCGCCACCGTCTCATCCGCCTCGCCCTCCTCAGCCTCCGCCGTCATCATGGCTTCCATGGTCGCAGGGTCGAATGGTTCACCCGCGGGCTCGAACGAGGCGAGACCCGCGTGCTCGAGCGTCTGGAGCAGCTTCCGCTGCATCAACCCGATGCCTTCCAGCAGCGAGTGGATCGTGGTCCGCTCTCGATCGGTGGCCGAGACTCGCTCCAGATCGTCCAGAACGTCTAGGAGCCGCCGCACCAGATCCGCCTGCGCGCGCGTCCAGGCTTCGAGCCGCTCCTTCTCGATCCGCTTCCGGTAGTTCTCGAACTCCGCAGCGAGCCGGACGTGCCGGTCGTTTAGCGTCGCGAGCTCCAACTGCAGGCGGTCGAGCTCCGCCTCCAGCTCCCGCTCCGCCACCTCCTCTTCCACGGCCTCCGGGGTCGGCCCCTCCGTCCCCTCCATCTCTACGCCCGCGGCGGCTTCGCCCTGGCGCGCAGGCGGCGCGGCGCTCGCGCCGGCGGGCGCGGACTCCTCCATACCTCCAAGTTCCGCGGGCGCCCGCGTCTCGGCCGAGTCCACCTCCCCGCCAGCCAGCGCCTGGGGCTGCGCGTCGGATCCTCTGCCTCCAGCCTCGTGGGCACGCGGAGCAACGGCCTCCCTCCTCATCACCTCGAAGGTGATCCCATCCCGCTGCTTTTTCTTGCCCATCGTTCTCCCGCTCGGAACCTGCATCCGGGTTCATCCGCTTCGCCACGCAGGCGCTGGGCGCCCTCGCGGTCGCGCGCCCCGTGCATATACCCCCGCTTCCGGAAGCGGGTTCGGGCACACAGCCGTGACACGGCGCCGCTCCCTGAAGGATCGAATACGGCTGCCGCGGCGCCGTGCTTCAGCGCGCCGCGATCCGTACCTGGAGGTCTCGCGCGCCCAGCCGGGCGTCCATCCAGGAAGCGATCGTCTCGTAGACTTCGTCGCGCACCAGCTCGTTGAACAGCTCGTGATACTGACCCGGATAGTGGCAGACGGTCACGTCGGGATACGAGACTGAACGCGCGAAGCGCAGGGACACGTCGGGATCCGTGACCCCATCGGCGCCCGGCACCAGGAACAGCAATGGACAGCGGATCCGTTCCGGCTGCTCGAGGGCCTTCGCCATGTTTGCCGTCACCTCCGCGAAGAGCCGTGCCGTGATCGTATGGTGTACCAGTGGATCCTCGCGGTAGGCCCGCGCCGCCTCCGGATCGTGACTGAGCAGCTCCGGATGCATCGGCTTGTGCACCGGCATCGCCGGCAGCGTGTGTAGCAACAACGCGCCGAGCGCGCGCTTCCAGCCCGGAATCGGCACCCGCGTCCCCAGCCATGGTGCCGAGATCACCGCGCCGAGCCAGGCGCACGGGTACTCCTGGAGGTAGCGGATCGCCACGAGTCCGCCAAAGGAGTGACCGACCAGCACGAGGGGTGTGTGCCGCGGCGCGATACCCTCGACCTCACGGCGGAAGCGGTCAAGATCCTGCAGCAGCACCTCCAACCGGTCCGCGTGCCCGCGCCGACCCTCCGAGCGCCCGTGGCCCCGCTGCGAGTACGCGAAGACGGAAAAACCGCGGCGGGCCATAGCTTCCGCGAAGATGGCATAGCGGCCCGCGTGCTCTCCGTGCCCGTGCACGACGAGCAGTGCAGCCCGCGGCGCCGCCAGCTCCCAGGAAACGTAGTGCAGCCGCAGGTCGCCCACGCCTTCCAGGTAGCCGCGCGCCCGAACCACCGGGTCCACCGGGTCCGCACCCACTACCGGCGCTCCCGCAGGTTGAGCCAGAGGAGTGCCAGCGCAGCCTGCGCTGCCCGAATCCGGATCTCCTCGCGGTCCCCGAGGAACCGCTCGTGCCGCGCCGTGACCGACTCACCTGTGGCGACCGCGTACCAGACCGTGCCCACCGGCTTGTCCCGGGTACCGCCCCCGGGGCCCGCGATCCCCGTCACCGCGACGGCCATGTCCGCGCCGAAGCGGCGGCGCGCAGCCGAGGCCATTGCGCGGGCCACCTCCTCGGAGACCGCGCCGGCGCTCGCGATGAGCGACGGATCCACGCCCAGCTCCGTCACTTTCACCTCGTTCGCGTACGCCACCACCCCGCCCATGAAGTAGTCCGAGGAGCCCGGGATGTCCGTGATCCGTTTCGCGATGAGGCCGCCCGTACAGCTCTCGGCCGCCGCCAGCGTCATCCCCCGAGCACGCAGCAGCTCACCCACCACCGCCGAGAGGTCTTGGTCACCCTCGGCGTAGCAGTACGACCCGACGACGGGCGTGAGAAGCCGCGCCACGCGATCCAGGTGTTCCGTGGCCTCCGCGGGATCGGTCACACCCCGAACCGTAAGGCGGAGATCCACACCCGTGAGGTCCGGAAGGAACGCGAGGGCAACAGGGCCCACCTCCCGCGGGATAGCCGCAGCGATCCGGTCCGCCAGCGCCGACTCCGCAAGGCCCGTCGTGCGCAGCAGGCGGTGGTGCACCGGCGCGAGCCTCTCCCGGAACCGCCCGCGCAGATAGTCCCTCACCTGCGGTTCCATGAGCCCGCGCAGCTCCCGCGGCACCCCCGGCAGGAGAATGACGGCCCGTCCGTCCGGTTCCAGCACGAGTCCCGGCGCCGTGCCCACCGGGTTTGGCAACACCCGCGCACTCTCCGGCACTTCCGCCTGCCGGCGGTTCGTCTCCGGCATCTCCCCATAGCCCCGCCGCCGGAATCGCTCCCGGAGCCCAGCCAACAGGCTTTCGTCCATCGTGAGCGCCAACCCGAAGCGGGCGCACACCGCTTCCTTCGTCATGTCGTCCGGCGTTGGCCCCAGTCCACCCGTAACGATCACCACATCGGCGGCCGCCACCGCCGCCCCCACGGCCGCCTGGATCTCGGCGCGATCGTCACCAACGCTCGCCCGCCTCACCACCACGAGCCCGTACTCCGCGAGCCGGCGCCCCAGCCAGGCGGCGTTCGTATCCACCGTCTCGCCAAGCAGCAACTCGTCACCGACCGTGACGATCTCGACGGTCGGCGCGCCCGATGATGCACCCTTCATGTCCCCCGCATCACCACGCCGCGGTAGCTCCACAGGTAGTCGACCATCGAATATACGGTCAGGATCACGGCGAGACCCAGCGTCCCGCCTACGAACGCGCCATGAAACGCGGCCCACCCATCCCAGAGCTCTTCCCGCCACCCGCTCCCCAGCGCCGCCATCCTGAGCACGTACCACAACAGCAGCGAGCCCGAGAACAGGTTCTGAAAAAACGCCTTGTACTTCCCCGACTTTCCCGCCGCAATCACGACGCCGCGCCGCGCCGCATAGCTGCGGAACACCGTCACCAGCAGCTCCCGCCCAAACACCACCAGCAGCACCCACAGCGGCAACTCACCCCCCCACGGCAGCGCGCCCACCGGACGATCCCCGTGCGAAAGGATATAAAACGGAACGAACGTGGAAACCAGCAGCAACTTGTCCGCGATGGGATCGAGAAGCTTCCCGGTGTCTGTGATCCACCCGTGTTTCCGGGCCAGATAGCCGTCCCAGAGGTCGCTCATGCTCGCCGCCAGGAATATCACGAACGCCAGGATCCGGGCCAGGAGACTCGGGGTCAGCGCCAGCACGAAGATCACCGGGCAGAGCGCGATGCGCGCCGCAGTGATCACGTTCGGAGGGTTCAGCGACCGCGGCCGCATGGCACGCTCAGCCGAGCACCTTGATCACAAGCTTGCTTACCGTCTTCAGCGTGTCGAATACCCCGATCCCCTTCACCGCTACCGCCTCGAAGTCCGGAACCCCGTCGGGATTGAGCTGCGCCTGCATCTCGTCCCAGCTCACGATGTTGGGAAGATCTCGCTTGTTGTACTGGATCACGAACGGGACCTCCCGAAGGTCGTACCCGTACTCGGCCAGGTTCTCGTACAGGTTGTGCATCGAGTCAATGTTCGCGTCCGTCCGCTCGACCTGCGAGTCGGCCACGAACACGACGCCATCGACCCCTTTCAGGATCAGTTTCCGACTCGCGTTGTAGTAAACCTGACCGGGAACGGTGTAGAGGTGGAACCGCGTCTTGAACCCGCGGATCGTCCCGAGGTCCACGGGCAGAAAGTCGAAGAAGAGCGTCCGTTCCGTCTCCGTCGCCAGGGAGATCATCTTCCCGCGGGTCTCGGGATTCACCTTCTCGTAGATGTACTCGAGATTCGTCGTCTTCCCACCCAACCCGGGTCCATAATAGACGATCTTGCAGTTGATCTCCCGGCTGGCGTAGTTGATCATGGACATGAATGGGTCCCCTATTCTCCGAACAGCCGCTCGATCTCGGTCTCTGCCTCACTCACCCAGTCCACCTCCATCCGGAGTCGCCGCGCCCCTGCTTCCTCCCGAGCGTACATCTCCTGGAAGATCCGGGCCACTGCCTGCACCGTTGCCGGGACCTTCAGCCGCACGAGTCCGAGCGTCGTGCGCTGGTCGAATAGCACCGCGAGAATCACTCGCCGCTCCACGTCCGCCAGGTAGAGCGACGTGCGCTCGCCCTGGTGCACCAGCGAGCTGAAGTCCTTCTCGCCCACCAGGGCGGCGAGCTGGTCATTGGCCGAGAAGTTTGCGGAGGCGAGGGAGGCGAGCGCCATGGAGTCCAGCTCCTTCGCCTCCCCGACCGTCGTGATGAGCTGGCCCGTCCGGTCGACCAGGAAGGCGCCGCGCGCATTCGCCTCCTTGAGGACGGTGCTCAATCGGCGCTCGATCTCGGCGACATCGGCTTCGCTGAACGACCAGCTTCCCGCCGCCCCCGACGTCATCCTGCGCGCTCCGGAGAGGGCTCGCGCATGCCTCGCGCCTCCCGCTCCATCCGCCCGAGAAGCGCACGCGCTCGGGCCCGCAGAAGCGGGCGGGGCTCGCTCGCGATGAAGTCGCGCAGGAGCCTGATGTCAACCACATTCGCCTCGCGCCGCGACATGGCCCCCAGGGCCGCCAATCGGCGCCGTGCCTTGGGGCTGAACAGGTCGCGACGGTGGCGGTGAATCTGGTCCCGAACGAGCAGCGCCGCCACGAGGCCGGCCGTGACCACGACGAGCAGCGCGAGACCAGTCGTGCGAAGGGTGCGATTCATGCGCGGATCAGAGGATCAGAGGTGCAGCCCCGGCGGCATCACATCTCACGGCGGCCCGCCAGCGCCTCCGCGATCGTCGAACCGTCCACGTACTCGAGCTCGCTCCCCACCGGGATCCCTCGCGCCAGCCGCGTGACCCGGGGACCCAGCGGTCGGATCCGCTTCTCCAGGTAGATGGCGGTGGCCTCCCCCTCCACGCTTGCGCTCGTCGCCACGATTACCTCCCGCACCGCCCCGCTCGCCGAACGAATCCGTTCCAGCAGCGACTCGATGTTGAGCTGCTCCGGACCCACGCCGTCCAGAGGGGAAAGGCGCCCCCCCAACACATGGTACAGACCGCCGTAGCCCCCCGTCCGCTCCACCGCCGCCACGTCCGTCGCCTCCTCCACCACACAGACCACCGAGGCGTCGCGCCGCGGGTTCGCACAAACCTCGCACAGCGCCTGCTCCGTGAAGTTCCCGCAGCGCCCGCACGCGCGAACCCGCTCCACCACCCGATCGATCGCCCGCGCAAGGCGCCGGGCATCATCCGGCGGACCCTTCATGAGGTGGTATACGAGCCGATATGCCGTCTTCGGACCGATCCCCGGAAGCCGGGTCAGCTCGCCGGCGAGCTCCTCGATGACCGACATGGAAGACGCCCGTGTGCTAGCAGGTCGCTGAAGAACTACAGCCGGCTGCGTTGCCGGCGCCGGCGATGTCCACCCGCATCGTCAGGGAGCGCCAGCGCAGCCGCTGCCCCCACGCCGCCGCGAGCCGAAGGGCGCCTGGGGCATGGGCGCCCGATCCTGCATCACTCGCCGTCGCCAATGGCTTCGGCATCGACTCCTCCCAGTTCCTTGGCTCGGGCGCACCGCCGCTCCCGGTATTGCGCCGGACTTCTGACTCAGGACATCAGTTTAGAGGAGATTCGAGAACGGGATCGGGAACGGGAACGGGAACCCCCCGGTTAGCTTCTTCAGCTCCTCCTCGTACAGCCCATGGGCACGAGTCTGAGCGTCCGTCACCGCGGCCAACACCAGGTCCTCCAGCATCTCCACGTCCTCTGAATCCACGACCCCCGGATCGATCCGGATCTCCCGAATCCGACCCCGTCCATCCGCCGTCGCCGTCACCATCCCGCCGCCCGCCGACGAAGCCACCGTCCTGGACCCCAATTCGTCCTGGAGCTGCGTTAGACGAGCCTGGATCTGCTGCCCCATCTGAATGAGTTGCTGAAGATTCGTCATCGTAGGCCGAATCCGCCGAAAGAAGTGAGCCGGCAGTCGCATGCCGGGGAAAGAAAGAATAGGCCCCGTTCACCCCCAACCACAAGAAGGCAACCTGGGTCCCCCGCCAACACAGCCGCTGCCCCCACGTCGCCGCAACCCGAAGGGCACCTGGCAGTTGCCCGGTCCTACCTCACTCGTCGTCGCCGATGGGTTCCACATCGACCCCTCCTCGCTCCTCGTCGGGGCGCAGAACCCCCAGGCGCACGACCCACCCCAGTTCTCCAGCAATCTGCTAATCCAGAAGCTCAAGGTCGAGTTCTTCTACCGCACGGCCCAGAACGGGTTCCCGCTCCACCAGCCGCGCCAGCCGCTCTCGCCGAAGCTCCTCCGGGCTCACACGCCCCGCTCCCACATTGCCCGCTGCCTCCACCTCCAAACGCACCTGTCTCCCAACATAGCGGGCCAGCGCCGCCTCCACGCGCGCCCTAACGCCCGGGCTCTGCAGCCGCTCCAAGCCCGGCCCGGGCGGCAACGCCAACACGACCCGATCCCCCTCCCCTTCTGCCACCATCGCCGCCTGCAGGAAGGGCCGGATTCCAGACGGCAGCCCGACACCCTCGTCAATCATCCGCTGCCACCCCTTCGCCAGCTCGTGCCGTTGCGGCGGCTCAGAAACATCCGTTTTTGAGCCCGCGGCAGAAGACGGTTCGATGATCGGGGTGGAGGCACCGGGCCCCTGGGCCGCTGGCGCCACGGCGGGAACGGTGTCGCGATCCCGCACCGGTGCGCTCCTTGACGGCGCGGCCGCTCTCGAGACCGGCGCTCCTCCGGTCGAGCCCGTAATGACAGATGGGGCGGCTGCGGCGCGGTCCGGCGAACGAGCCACGCCTTCTGCGGCCGTCCCGATACTGCGGAGCAACTCCTCGAGCTCCACGGTCCGGTCGAGGTAGCTGAAGCGGAGAAGGAGCATCTCGATGAGCATGCGCGGCTGAGCGGTCTTGCGGAAGCTGCCATCGACCTCGAGGTCAGCAAGCAAGGCGAGCATGCGGACCAGGTCGCCCGCCTCGAAGCGAGCGGCGCAGCGGGCATAGAGCTCCCTGAGGTCCGGGCGCAGCTCCGGGGTCGCATCCTGCGGGTCGAGGCGCAGTCTGAGGAGGGTTCGCTGGGCATCGGCAAGGCCGTGGTAGAACTCCACCAGATCATAGCCCTCCTCCAGTAGGGACTCGACGAACCGGAAGATCTCGCCGTGGCGCCTACCCGCGACGATCTCGAAGAGCTCCACGTACCGTTCCTGAGGAACGAGCCCCAGGATGCTTCCGACGGCCTCATCCGTGATTTCACCCCCCGTGAACGCCAGCACCTGGTCGAGGAGCGAGAGAGCGTCGCGCATGGCGCCGTCCGCCCTGCGGGCGATGGTGTGCAGCGCATCCTCCGGCGCCGCGATCCCCTCCCCCACGAGCACGTGGCTGAGCCGCGCAATGATGTCCGCCACCCCAATGCGCCGGAAGTCGAAGCGCTGGCAGCGGGACAGGATCGGCGAGGCGGCCTGCTGGATCTTGTGTGGCTCCGTGGTGGCGAAGACAAAGATGATCCGCGGCGGCGGCTCCTCCAGGATCTTGAGCAGCGCGTTCCATGCCTCGCGGGTGAGCATGTGCGCCTCATCCACGATGTAGACTTTATATCGGCCTCCCTCGGACGGGGCGTACATGGCCCTTTCCCGGAGATCACGGGCGTCATCGACTCCCCGGTTCGACGCCGCATCGATCTCCACCACATCCAGAGAGGTCTGGCCGCTCCAGATTCGCATGCAGCTCTCGCACTCGCTGCACGGCTCCCCATCGCTCGTCCGCTTGGGGCAGTTGAGCGCCATGGCCAGGACGCGGGCAAGGGTGGTCTTTCCTACGCCCCGCGGCCCACAAAAAAGATAGGCGTGGGCCACGCGGCCTCCGGCCACGGCCCGCCGGAGTGTCTCGGAAACGTGTTCCTGCGTGGCAACTTCCGCGAATCGGCGCGGTCGGTACCTGCGTGCTAACGCGATATGTGACACGAAGATAGGCGGTCCTGATCGAGAAAAGCCCCAGGCGCCCCGCAGCAACGTTCACCACACTTACCGCTGCTACCTGCGGGGTCCTGACGGGGTTCGTGGGCTCGCGTTCTGCGGACCTGGGGCATTCAATGCAAAGCTACCGGCGCCGGGTCGAAGGTGTCAACCCGGAACCAGGCCGCGCAGGCCGCGGGGGCCCGGGGGAAACCCGGCAGCGGCGGGCGAATCTGAGGCAGCTCAAAAGCGATCCGTGATCCGCCAGGCGTCTTCCACATGCTCGAGGAGCGCTGGTTCTGCGCCGCGAAAGACGACAGAAACCGCATCAAACCGCAGGGTCGCTGCGCCCGGCCGGGCGCGCCGGAGCCAGGCGGCGGCCACCGTCCGGATCTCACGGCGCTTCCTCTGGGTGATGGCCTCGAGGGGGTGGCCAAACTGCGTGCCCGCCCGAGTCTTCACCTCCACGAAGGCGATGACACCCTCCCGGCGAGCGATGAGATCGATTTCCTTATGGCCGAAGCGGGCGTTCCGTTCCAGGATCGTCCAGCCCCGGGCCTCCAGGTATCGGGCCGCGACCTCCTCGCCGCGGCGCCCAAGCTCGTGCGCTCGCATGGCATGCCCTCTCGCTGGCGAGGTAGGTTCCGGGGGATGTGGGGGCAGCGAAATGGATGGATGCGTCAGCTCAACGCGCGATCTCGGCTGCCGCGTCCGCGGGCCTTTCCTTCCGCCAGCGAGGGAACGAGGCCGCGTCCGATCGCCATGGCGATCACGGCGATCTGCTTCATCAGGTCCTCGAACTGCTCCGGGTAAAGGGACTGAGCGCCGTCGGAGAGCGCGTGGTTGGGGTTCGGGTGCACCTCAACCATGATCCCGTCCGCGCCGGCGGCGACGGCGGCGCGCGCCATGGGGGTGACCTTCGCGCGGACGCCGGTACCGTGGCTTGGATCGGCGATGATGGGGAGGTGCGAGAGGGCGTGCACCACGGGGATCGCGGTAAGGTCGAGGAGATTGCGCGTGTGGTTATCGAAGCTGCGGACCCCCCTCTCGCAGAGAATGACCTGGCCGTTCCCCTCGGCCAGGATGTACTCCGCCGAGAGGAGGAGCTCCTCGATCTTCGCGGCCATCCCACGCTTGAGGAGTATGGGCTTGCCAGAGGCGCCCGCCCGCCGCAGGAGCGAGTAGTTCTGCATGTTGCGGGCGCCGATCTGGATAATATCCGCATGCTGCGCCACGAGCTCGACGCCTTCGGGATCCAGCGCTTCCGTCACGACGGCCATCCCCGTCTCCTCCCGCGCCCGGGCGAGCAGCTCGAGCCCTCGAACGCCGAGGCCCTGGAATGCATACGGAGAGGTGCGCGGCTTGAAGGCGCCGCCGCGGAGCACCGTGGCGCCGGCCTCCTTCAGGCGGTGGGCGATCTCCAGGATCTGAGGCTCGCTCTCCACGGAGCACGGCCCGGCCATGACTGCAATCTCGTTGCCGCCGATCCGTGTCCCGTTCTGCAGCGTGACGAGGGTAGGCTCGTCCTTCCACTCGCGGGAGACCTGCTTGTACGGACGCGTGACGGGAATGACCTGGAGCACGCCCGGCAGGCCCTCGAGCCGGTCCGCGTCCACGTTCCCGTCGTTGCCAATGAGTCCTATGGCGGTGCGTTGGCGCCCCGGGATCGGCCGCGCCTCGTAGCCCATGTCCTGTATCGTCTCGACGACGCGGCGGATCTCGTCTTCCCTCGCGCTGTGCTTCATGACGATGAGCATCGCTTCGCCCGCTCAGCTCGGTCGCGATTACCTGCCGCCGGACCCGACTCGCGGGAACCGCGTCCTTCGAGCGGCATCCATCATAGCCAGTCAGAGCCCGCCTCGCGATGGGTCGCATCTTCACGCCGGCATCGAACCCCCGGCCCCCGCCCGGAGGCCGCCGCGTGCCGGGTCCAGAGGCATGCGCCCCGCGGCAGAGTTCTCACCACCCCAACACTCCGGGACCCTCGGGTCAGGCCGGCGCCGCCAGGGAGCGGGGGCTCCTGGCGGGGTGCCTGGCGCGGGGTCGCGGCGCGGTTCTCCGGCGCGGTTCCCGGGCGCGGTTCCCGGGCGCGGTTCCCGGGCGCGGTTCCCGGGCGCGGTTCCCGGGCGCGGTTCCCGGG
>JACQVF010000090.1 GCA_016209885.1 Gemmatimonadota bacterium
CCAGAGGCCCGTGTTGAGCACGTAGACGGTCTCGGGATCCTTGGTGTCGGCGTAGATGTGGTGGTAGTACCACGGCCGCTGCGTGAGCGACCCGTGATCGCTCACGCGCTGCCACGTCGCCCCCGCGTCGTCCGAGCGATAGACGCCCTTCTGCCGGTTCTCCGCATCGATGATCGCCCACACGCGTTGCGCGTTCACGGGCGAGACAGCCACGCCGATGCGCCCCCGGTTCGTCCCGGTGGGCAGGCCGGGATTGCGCGTGATCTCCGTCCAGGCATCGCCGCCGTTCGTCGACTTGAAGAGCCCGCTCCCGTCGCCCCCGCTGCGGAGCCCCCAGGGATAGCGCTGGATCTCCAGGAGCGAAGCGTAGAGGACGTTGGGATTCGTCGCGTCCAGGGACAGGTCGATGGCCCCCGACTCGTTGTCGCGGAACAAAACCTTGTCCCATGTCCTGCCGCCGTCCTTCGAGCGGTAGACGCCGCGGTCAGGGTTGGGGCCCCAGGCATCGCCCAGCGCGGCCACGTAGACAAGCTCCGGGTTGCCCGGGTGGATGCGGATGCGCGCGATGTGGCGCGTGGGATCGAGTCCCATCTTCGTCCAGGTCTTTCCGCCGTCCGTCGACTTGTAGACGCCGTCGCCGTGCGAGTTGTTGCCGCGGATGCAGGACTCGCCCATCCCCACATAGATGATGTTCGGGTTGGACTGTGCCACCGCGATGGCGCCCACCGAGCCGGTCTTGAAATAGCCATCGGAGATGTTCGCCCACGTCCAGCCCGCGTCCTCGGTCTTCCACACGCCGCCGCCCGTCCCTCCGAAGTAGAACACGAGCTTGTTCTGGGGATCGCCGACCACGGCCACCGAGCGGCCGCCTCGGTAAGGGCCGACCAGGCGGAACTCGAGCCCCTGGAGGAACGAAGGATCCACCGCCGGGCTCGCACCTCCGGAGCCGCCGTCCTGGGCCCGGAGCGCCGGCGGCACCGGCGGCAGCACGCCCAGCACGAAGAGAAGGGCGACAACGGTGCGAACCGCCAGGGCCGTACGCTTCTGGCCGATCTTCATCTCTCTACCTCCGTCTGCCGTGCGACATCATGCCGCGGCCAGCCGGGCCGCGAGCTCGGGGTTTACGTTGCCGCCACTCACGACGGCCACCGTCTTACTCCTACCGTTCACTTTGCCCGAGAGGTACGCGGCCACCGGGACCGCGCCCGCCGGCTCCCCCAGCACCTTCCCCCGGTGGAGCAGCACGCGGAACGCCTCGGCAATCTCGTCCTCGCTCACGAGAACGACCTCGTCCACGCGCTCCCGCACATGGGCAAAGGGGAACGCATAGATACGCATGACCCAGAGGGCGTCCGCCATGGTCTTATAGTCGCCGATGGTCAGCGGCTCCCCCGCCTCGAGCGACCGGTACATGGCCGCGCCCGCAGCAGGCTGTGCGCCGACCACGCGCACGTGCGGCGCCCGGAGCTTGATCGCGCTCGCGACCCCGGCCACGAGCCCGCCTGAGCCGACCGGCACAATCACGGCCTCCACGTCGGGCAGATCCTCCAGGATCTCGAGGCCGATGCTCGCGTGCCCGACGGCCACGCGCCGGTCCTCCATGGTGTCGAGGGGGACCATGCCGCGATCCCGCGCCACCTCGTCCACCTTGGGACGCCGGGCAAGGAAGCTGTCTTCACAGAAGACGAGGTCCGCCCCGTACCCACGGATGGCTTCCACCTTGAAGCGGCTCGTCCGCTGCGGCGTCACCACCGCGACGGGCACGTCGAGCCTCTTCCCCGCGTAGGCGAACGCCTGCCCGAAGTTGCCGGACGAGGCCAGCACGACGCCCCGCGCGCGCTCCTCCGGGGTGAGCGAGCCCAGGAAGTGAAACGCCGCCCGCGCCTTGTAGGACCCGGTGACCTGGAGGTTCTCGAGCTTGAGGTACAGGCGCTCGCCGCCCACCTCTCCCGGGCCACGCGCCAGCGGAACGACCGGCGTGTGCCGGACCTCTGGCGGGAGCCGGGACCGCGCCTCCTCGATCTCCTCGAGGCTGAGGAAATCGGTCATTGCACTGCCCACGCCTGCCGTCGGGATCGGCCGCCGCAGCGGCCGCACAGCGATTCTGCGCTTACCCTACAAACGCCCTGGCAGGGGGCTCCTCCTCCCCGGCTCCGAGGACGGCCCGCGAACGGTTTCACCTCCGGAAACCGGCTGGAAGGCCGCCGCGCCGCAAGCCGCACCCGCGAACGTGCTTCCGCAGGAGCCGGGAGGAGGAGCCCCCTGCCAGGGCATCCTCCCACCCTCCGAGAACGGCCCGCGAACGGTTTCACCTCCGGAAACCGGCCGGAAGGCCGCCGCGCCGCAAGCCGCACCCGCGAACGTGCTTCCGCAGGAGCCGGGAGGAGGAGCCCCCTGCCAGGGCATCCTCCCACCCTCCGAGAACGGCC
>JACQVF010000087.1 GCA_016209885.1 Gemmatimonadota bacterium
AGGAAGTTACCGAAAGAGCCGAGCAGGATCGGCATCGCCACGAAGAAGACCATGATCGTGCCGTGCATCGTCACCAGTACGTTGTAGAAATCGGGTTGCACGACGCCCCAGGCCGCCGCCGGGGTCCCGGGCCACGCGAGCTGCCAGCGTATCAGGTAGGCGGTGAACCCGCCGAGAAGCGCCATCGCCAGGGCGAGCGACAGGTACTGCTTGCCGATCGTCTTGTGATCCGTCGAGAAGACGTAGCGACGCCAGAAGCCGATCTCGACGCCGGCGTGAACGGCGGGCTCCGGCGGATGCTCTTCGTCCCGGATCGGCGCGATCGCAGTTCGCTGCGTCATGGTCGTCACCCCGCCTTCGATTCGGAGCGGTGTTCCCGCGCCACGGTCGGCCAGTCCGACTCTCGTTGCTCCCTCACCTGACCGGCCATCCACCGCTCGTAGTCTTCGGGCGACTGGACGGACAGAAGGCCCCTCATCCCGGAGTGGCCGAAGCCGCACAGCTCCGAGCACGCGATCTCGTACGCGCCGGGGGTGGTCGCGTTGAACCACACCTCGATGTGCCGTCCGGGCAAGACGTCCTGTTTCAGCCGGAGGCTCGGCACGAAGAAGCTGTGGATCACGTCGGTCGAGCTGAGCACCAAGCGTATGACCTTGCCCGCCGGTACGTGAAGCTCATAGTCGGCGGCCAGATCGTCGGCCGTATCGAACCGATGATCGGCCCCCGGATAGGTGAACGACCAGCCGAACTGCTTCGCCGTCACCCGCAGCTGAAGATCGCCGACCGGAGGTTTCCCCTTGACCTTCTCCCAGACCTCTCCGCCGGCGACGTCGATGCCCAGATCGAGAACCAGGACGATCGCCGCGGGCACCAAGAGCCAGGCGAGCTCGCGCCCCGTATCCCCGCGCGCCGCCGAGGCCCTTCTGCCGCTCCGTGCGCGGTAGCGTAGGGCGAAGACCAGCAGGGCTCCCTCCGTCAGCAGGAACCAGGCGCCGACGATGTAATAGATGAGGTAGAAGACCCAATCGATGTCGGCGCCGAACGTCGAGACGTTCCGTGGAAACCACGCGAATCCCAAGGCGACCTCCCCTCTGTGGCTGCGACGATTACACCGCCCGCAGCCGCACCGGGCTACGCCTGGATTTCGGATTTCTTGCCCTGGATTTAGCGCGCCAGCCGGAGGCGGAACTCCGAGGGCGAACACCCGAACCGCCGGCGAAACGCACGATTGAAGTACGGGATGGACTCGAAGCCGGCCGCGAACGCCACGTCACTCACCCGTCGCTCGGGATCGTGCAGCAGCCGCTGCGCCTTTTCGAGGCGCTGCTGCGTGCGGTACTCCGTGAAGGTCAGCCCGGTCTGCTTCTTGAACACGGCGCAGAAGTGGCACGGGCTGAGATTCACCCGCGCCGCCACTTCCTTCAACGATACACGCGAATCCTGGCTTTCGGCCAGGAAGGCCTCGATCTTTCGCAGCAGCGGCGAAGACGCCGGCACCCCCTTTTGCAACGTCCGCTTGCCAGACTCCTCCAGGTATCTTGCGAACATGCGCAGCAGCGTGCCTGCGGCCCGACATTTCTCCGCCGAAATCAGCGGCGTGTGCCGCCAGGTCGTGCGCAGTTGGCTCACGCGGTCGCCGAGCCCCTGTTTCTCCAATCGCTCCACTTGTTCCGCCAGTCTGGCGCCCTCCAGCGCATGCACGGAAAACGGCCCCGCCAGCAAACTGCCCGCGTGCCGGCCGCCGATGAACACCGGCACGATGATCTTCAGCAAGCCGGAAGGACAGGAATATTGCGTCGGTCCCAACCGCCTCAGCGCGCGCTGCTCCGCCCGCAACACTTTCTCCCGGCAGACGTCCCCGCTGGGACTGCCCAGACACCCCTTCACGCAAAACGCCTCGTCGAACAGCGCTCCGGGCGCCGCGCTCGCCGGCAGCAGCGTCAATGGCACACCCGTCGCGCACGTGAACGCGACCTGCTGCTCTCGCACCGTCGCCGACGTCGTCAACTGCCGCCAGGCGTCCAACTCCGCAAGGGCGGCGCCGTTCGGAAACGTTCCAGACTTCGCGGACATTAGCCTAGACTTCCATGCCCGCATCGCTCTGCCACGACGCGCCCGCGTCGTTCAACCCGTTATCCATCATCATCACCGTCTCCCGGCACTGCCC
The DNA here is from genome assembly GCA_016209885.1 of Gemmatimonadota bacterium. Taxonomy (GTDB): domain Bacteria; phylum Gemmatimonadota; class Gemmatimonadetes; order Longimicrobiales; family Gaopeijiaceae; genus JACQVF01. Next base: position 2,168 of record JACQVF010000087.1, read on the forward strand.
CAGGTCGCGGATAAGATCCAGTTTGCCCGGCGGGTCTTCATTGAAACGCCTCGCGCGCTCGCCGAACAACGCCCGCCGCCGACCCAATACCACGGAACGCCCTCGTCGACCGGAATACCCACGGCACGCTGCAGCCGGAGAAGCGAGAGGCGCGCACCACCCGTGATGAATCAGGACGGCTGCTCGGCGTTGGCTCCGACGCCCTGTCGGGCGGCGGGCCGCGCAGCGGAGCGCTCGCTGCAACCGGTCGTTGGGCTGCCGCCCACGGCGATTCTTAGCCAATCTCAGGAGACAGCAAGAAAAAGCAGTGAGGCCACTTGACACTATACTTAGGTATAGGCTGTAGGCTGCGTGCAGGAGATGAGCGATGACAGGTCTCAAGGTCGGTGAGGTCGCCAAGCAGGCGGGCGTGAACCTGCAGACGATCCATTACTACGAGCGTCGGGGGCTGCTTCCCAAGCCGCCCCGCACGGGCTCGAACTACCGGGCCTACCCGGACGACGCCGTTCTGCGGGTACGCTTCATCAAGCGAGCGCAGGAGCTCGGGTTTTCGCTCAAGGACATCAAGGAGCTTCTCTCGCTACGTGCAGCTCCGCGCGCGAAATGCGCCGACGTGCTCCGGCGAGCGAAGGGAAAGGTGCAGGACATCGACGAGAAGATCGCGACGCTGCGCAAGATGCGCACCGCCCTTTCCAAGCTGATGGACGAGTGTCAGGGCGCCCTGCCGATCAGCAAGTGCCCGATTCTCGAGTCGCTGGATGATTCGGAGGGCAACGCATGACTACTCACGAAAGGGCGGAAACCAGGAGACACGAGATGCCGCAAGCCGGTGGCTCCTCTCGAGTCGATGCGGCACTCGTAGCGCAGATCGGCGCACTGGCATCGGCCGTCGTTGCGTCGGCCTGCTGTTGGCTGCCCCTCCTACTCATCGCGGTCGGTGTCTCAGGCACTGCCTTGTCGGCCACCTTCGAGGCATGGCGGCCGGTGCTCCTCCCGGTGACGTTCGTCCTCCTCGGCGTCGCCTCTTACTTCACCTACCGGAAGCCGAAGGTGCTCGCGGCAACCTCGGCGGGTACGGCGCCCTCCGAGAGTTGCTGTTCCGTCCCGAAGCAGGGAGCCGCCGAAGCGTGCTGTCCTCCTGAGAACGCCATCGCATCCGTGAGCTACGAAGACGGTCGTGCTCGCGTCACCGCCGGACCGTCGGTGTCCGAAGAGACGCTTCGCAAGACGGTTTCCGCGGCCGGATACACCGTCACTTCCGCGACCAGGGATGGACAAGCCACGAGATCAGGAGATCAGCGATGAAACAGAAGGGCGGCTCGACCTCTGCGGACCTTGTGATCGTCGGCGCAGGGTCGTCCGGCTTCGCCGCCGCCATCCGAGCGCACGAGATCGGTGCCCGGGCGGTTCTCGTCAATGCGGGGACCATCGGTGGAACCTGCGTGAACGTGGGCTGCGTCCCGTCCAAGACGCTCATCCGAGCGGCCGAGGCCCATCACCGCACGGGGCATCACCGCTTCGCGGGCATCGAGGGGTCGAGCCGAGTGAGCGATTTCGGCGCGATCATCCGGCAGAAGGACGAGCTTGTCGCTTCTCTCCGGCAGGCGAAGTACGTCGATGTCCTGGACGCCTACAAGAACATCCGGCTCGTCGAGGGGCGCGCGGTGTTCCGTTCGCGGGATACGATCCAGGTTGATGGCCAAGATCTACGCGCGCCGCGATTGGTCGTCACGACCGGCTCACGCCCCTGGATTCCCCCGATCCCCGGTCTGCGCGAGGCCGAGCCCCTGACGAGCACGTCCGCCTTCGAGCTGGACCGGCTGCCGGAGTCCATCATCGTTCTGGGCGGCCGGTACATCGCGCTGGAGTGCGCGCAAATGCTGGCGCGGCTCGGCTCGCGCGTGACGATCCTGCAGCGAAGCGACCACCTGCTGCCGACGGAGGACGACGACCTCACCGAAGCGCTGGCGGTCTACCTGCGAGAAGAAGGCATCGAGATCGTGACGTCGGCCCGCGCCGAGCGTGTGAAGCGCGAGAACGGTGAGATCGTCGTCGAAGCCCACGTTGGAGCCGAGCCGCGCAGCTTCCGGGCGGAGCGCATTCTCTGCGCCACGGGCAGGCGCCCCATCACCGACGGCCTGGGCCTCGAGGGAGCCGGCATCCGCCTGGGCGAGAACGGCCGGATCATCGTTGACGATTACCTGCAGTCCTCGGCCGCCGGCGTCTACGGCGCCGGAGATGTGATCGGCGAACCTGCCTTCGTGTACACGGCCGCCTACGAGGGACGGCTGGCGGCGGAGAACGCCCTCAACGGAAACAGCCAAAAGCGCGACTATGCGGCTTTGCCTTGGGTGATCTTCACCGACCCACAGGTCGCCGGCGTGGGCCTGAACGAGAAGGAGGCGTCGGCAGCCGGGTTCGAGCTCGAGGCCGCACACCTGGACCTCGAACACGTGCCCCGCGCCCTCGCGGCGCGGGATACGCGCGGCTTCATCAAGCTCATCAAAGAGCGCGGCGGCGACAAGCTCCTGGGTGCGCGTGTGCTCGCGCCCGAAGGCGGGGAGCAGATCATGGAGGCAGCACTGGCGATCCGCCACGGTATAGGCGTCTCCGAACTTGCGGCCGCGTTCCACCCGTACCTGACCCAGGCGGAGGGAATCAAACTCTGCGCACAAGCCTTCGGAAAGGACGTTCGCAAGCTCTCGTGCTGTTCAGCGTAGTGAGTGAAGGAGGAATCGAAATGGCTACCAATAGGAAGATCGAGGTGTTCAGCGCGGGGTGCCCCGCGTGCGAGGAGACCGTTCAGCTCATCAACCGCATCGCGTGCCCGTCGTGCGATGTGACGGTCCTGGACATGAACGTGCCCGCCGTCGCCAGCCGCGCGAAGAGCCTGGGCGTCCGCTCCGTGCCCGCCGTCGCAATCGACGGAAAGCTCGCCGACTGCTGCGCAGGACATGGGCCGGAGGAAGCGGCGTTGCGGGCGGCCGGAGTTGGTCAGGCAACCTGACTCTCAGCGCGACTGCTTCTGGCGGCCCAACGGCGTGGCGTGGAGCCGCGCGCCCACTGCCGCTCGAAAGAATTGGCACGTCGGGTTAGACAGCGCTACTCGGCGCCGACGCCCGCTTCACTTTACGACGACGGTGTCGCGCTCAGCTTCAGCGGGAACGCCGCGCAGGCCGTCGGCACGCCGATCCTCCAGGATCAGCGCGATGGCTTCGGCCAGGCTCCGCTTCGCTTCCTCCTTCGTGCGACCCTGGCCATTCGCCCCGGGAACCTCGGGCGAATACGCGACGAACCACTGTCCTTCGCGCTCGATGACCGCCGTGAATTCGTTGTGCATCCCTCTTCCTTCTCGGTCTCGATCGGGTCGATGATACTTCGGGGTCTGCGGGCTGTCTAACGTGCCGGCGCTAACCTGCGCCTTCGAAGCCCGATGCGTCGATCGTTCGCCGCGCCCCCTCGATGACGGTGGCGAGGTCGAAAATGGTCCCGCGGGTCCCGGGGCTCGTTCCGTGACGAACACCGTCACCGCCTCGTCGAAGACTTTCCCGACCTCGGGATGACGCAGAAAATAGGCAAACGGATCGATTCCGTGGAGGTGGCGGAACGCCGGCCCGCCGGTTCTGGTACTGTGCGACAGCTGCCCCCACGCCGCCCTGTCGAGCTGGTTGGTGATGCGCTTCAGCGCACGCAATGATCCGTGAACGTCGGTTCGCAGGTAGCTTCACGACGGCAAGCGCCGGAGCCACCCAGCGACCGACCCTGAGCCGGTCCAGGCCGAGCGCCGCGGATGGCGGCGCCGGTCCTCGCTCCATCGCCGGCGCCTTCACTCGGCCCGTTGCGCGAGCGTGAAGTCGTAGCTCAGGGTGAAGTAGGATCGCTCGCCTTCGGGACCATCACGGCCGGCGGGCGACTCGTGCTCGGTCAGCTCCGCCACCAGAGATGGTTTGACGGCACCGACC
>JACQVF010000091.1 GCA_016209885.1 Gemmatimonadota bacterium
GGGCAGGAAAGTGACAGACGCCGAATTCGCGACCGTGCGTTTGTACCCTCACAGCTTCCACGGCCAGTGGAACTACACTATTCGGCCGCATGCCCATATATAAATGTTATTTTCTGACACGGGCTTAGTAGGAACGCCATTCGCCCACACTGCGGACTTCCCGGCTCGCTCGCGGCCGGAGACAAAACCGTTAGGAGCGTCATCGAGCGAGCCGTGCGAGAGGGGTCGCTTCTGGACATAGACGGAACGATCCATGCGCCCCCCACGGAGGCCGCTTGAGTGGCGTATCGTCGGGTACTCGGGTGCGTCGGGTGCGTCGGGTGTTCACCCGGCCACCCGCCAACAGGCATTGTGCGAGAAGGCAAAGCCCCGGGTGCTCGGGTAATTACGGAAACCCGGCGAAAACCCTTGGGAGAGTAAGCCGGGTGCACCGGGTGACCCCTACTCCCTACGGGAGGTGCCCTACCGGCCACCCGCCCCGGGTGGGGTTGCGCGTGCCGGCTCCGGGGATCGACGGGCTGCGCCAGGCCCTCGACGCGCTATCGGAGGCGAAGCCGTGAATGTCGCCGCGCTCGAACGGCTCTTCGCCGAGTGGCGCCAGGAAGCTGCGATCCTGCGACGGCGAGGCGCTGTGGGCCATGCCCACGCGCTGGAATCATGCGCCGCTGACCTTGAGGAGCGGCTGCGGCGGTGGGGGCTGGAAGAGTTGACCGTCCCACAGGCCGCCGCGGAGTCAGGTTACACCCAGGACCACATCCGCGAACTGGTACGGGAGGGGAAGATTCCAGATGCGCGGCCGGAAGGATCCGCGGGGCGAATCCACATTCGGAGGAGCGATCTCCCCCGCAAGCCGCCGTCCCACGAGCCGCATCTCACACCGGTCGATGCAATGGCGGAGAAGGTCCTGGCTGCTCGCCGCTGATGGCCCCTCTTGCGCGGACGCGCAATGGTATCCAAATTGGATACCATGAGAAAAGGAGACCGCCTCGCTGGGGCAGTCAAGGCTGCCATCAACGGCACGCCCACAAGCGTCCGAGCGCTCGCCCGAGCGGCCCGACTCTCTCACGGGATGCTGGTCGCGATCCGGCGCGGGACAAAGCGGCCGTCGCCCGAGACGGCACGCGGCATCGCCGTAGCGCTTGAGCGGTGGAGCCACAAGCTCGCCGCGCTCGCACGCCGGATCCGCAAGGCGCTTGGCGAGGACGGCCGCTCAGAAACAGGAGGAACCCGATGAAGCGATGGAAATTCACGGTTGGTCCCCATGGGGCCAAAGTGACCGCGATGGAGCGCAAGGCTGGCGGACCCGTCTACCTGCTCGCCTTCGACGCCAATCTTGGTGGATACCGCAAGCGGTCGCTCAAATTCGGGGTTCGGGATGCCAAGGGAAAGCTCGTGCGCGAGGCGACGAAGAAGGCCGAGGCCAAGGCCCTCGAACTGTCGAACCGGCTGCTGCGTGGCGAGGCGCCGGCCGGGCGCGTGACCGTGCGCGAGTTGATCGCCCTCTTCCGGCGCGAGAGGATCGGGGAGATGAGGGAGCGGCACCGCGATGAGATGAAGCGCGAGCTTGACCTCCTGGAGCACTTCCTGGGACCGTCATTCCCGGTGGCGAACCTGGGCCTGCGGGAGTGGGGCGCGCTCAGGCGGGAGCGCGCGAGCGGGGAAATCGACGGGCGCGCCCTGCGGGTAACGGACGAGAAGAAACGCCAGGTTGCGGGACCCCGCACCGTGGCGAAGACCCTCAAGGCGCTCCGCCAGCTCTGCCGTTTCGGAGCGAACTATCGTCGGGCCGACGGCGCCTTCCTGTTGGAGCGGGATCCCACGAGCGGACTCCCGATCCCCGTCGAGAAGAACCCGGCGCGCCCGCTTGCGTCACATGACCGGTTCGAGCGCCTGGTCGCGAAGGCGGATCAGGTGCGGATGCGCGTCGGGCGCGGTCGAGAGGCGCGGTCAGTACCGAGTTACCTGACCGAGCTTCTCATCCTGGCCGAAGGCACGGGACGCCGCATCTCAGCGATCCTCGCGCTGCGGTATAGCGACTGGCGACCCAATGAGGGACCCTACGGCTCGCTACGCTGGCGCGCGGACAGCGACAAAGTGGGACGGGACTGGGTGGCACCCGTCGGCCCGGGAGTTCGCGACGCCATCGAGCGTATTCGCCGTGACCGGCCCGGCGTTGGAGACGCTTGGCTTTTCCCCTCGCCAAACGCGGCGGACCAGCCGCTCTCTCGTAACGTCGCCACGGATTGGCTGCGGCGCGCAGAGAAGCTCGCGGAGATGGAACCGCTGCCCGGCGGCGCGTGGCACCCGTTCAGGCGGTTGTGGGCGACCGCGCGCAAGCACCTCCCTGTCAGCGATGTGGCAGCCGCGGGCGGATGGGTGGACACGACGACCCTGCTGAAGAGCTACCAGCGCGTGGACGCGGAGACGCTCCTCCAGGTCGTACTGGAACCGCGGAAGCTCCGGGAGTCGGCAGGATGATCGTCGTGCTGAGAATAGCGAGGCTTTCCGAAACTGACCCATATTCTGACCCAGCCATACGCCTAGGTACCCTAAGTCTAATTGGCCCGGGAGGATTCGAACCTCCATTGCCGGATCCAAAGTCCGGAGTCCTGCCGTTGGACGACGGGCCAGCCGGGCGAAGGCTAGCGGAAGCGGAAGGGGCGTTCAAGGCCGGCGGCGCCACGCCCTCTGCGGAGCTCCGCACCTCGCCGCGGCTCCTTCATCCCGGCGGTCTCGGCGGGCCGGCCGCCGCTCGATCCCAATCTGCGTGCGCCGACCCGGCGACAGGTGCGGCCTCCAGACCGACGGCCACCCTACGACGGGGGAACCCGATTGGGATGGACCACCTGACCCCCTGACGAACGGGCTCGCCGGCCGCTCGCTCACCCGCTCCTACTCGGCCCCCACCTCCGGCATCGCCGTCAGCGTCTGGGTCGGGATGAAGATCGTGCCCGGGGAGTGGTGGCTCAGGCTGGCGTGGGCGCGCTCAAGCTCGTCCTCGTTCCGGTAGATCGCGAACAGGGCCGAGCCCGTCCCGGTCATGAGGACGAGACGCGGTTCCGTGTCGGCCATACCTCGCTTCATGCGCTCCAGGTGCGGGTACTCGGTGAACACCACTGGCTCGAAATCGTTGAGTGCCAGGCGCGCGATCTCGTCCCAATCCTGGAGGAGCCTCGGCTGGAGGAGCAGGCCCGACGAGTGGACGGCCGCTCCCGCGCGCCGGTCATCGAGCCACCGGTAGGCATTGGTCGTCGCGATCCCGGGGCCCGGGACCGCCACGAGCACGGGCACGCTCTGGACGGGCGGCAGCGCCAGGAGCCGCGCACCGCGGCCCCAGCCCAGGGCCAGCGGGCTGGGGGACAGGAAGAAGGCGACGTCGGAGCCCAGCTTGACGGCCAGTCGCAGCAACTGCTCCGGCCGGAGCGGTTCGCCGTACAGTCGGTCGAGCGCGCGTAGCGTGGCGGCCGCATCCGACGATCCACCGCCCAGCCCCGCGCCCACGGGGATCCGCTTCTCGAGTTCGATCGTCGCCTCCGCCTCGATCTCCACCTCGCGGAAGAACGCGACCGCCGCCTGATACGCCAGGTTCTCGCCCGGCGGCCCGGGCTCCTGCCCTTGCACATCGAGGACGAGCGCGCCACCGCCCCGCTCGACCCGGACTCGATCGCTCAGGCCGAGGGCCACGAACAACGTCTCGATCTGGTGGTAACCCGATTCATCCCGCCCCAGAACCACGAGGCGCAGGTTCAGCTTGGCGGGCGCCCGCACCACCGTGGCCTCCCGCAGACGCCCGACCCGCTCAGGCCTGAGCGCGCTCATCGTCCGTCCGCCTTCGTGGCGCGCCGCGCGCCGGCGCGCAGATCCACGACCTCGGGGTGCTCCCGCTCCACCGCCTCCTCCACCAGCTCCTCGCTCTTCTCCACCTCGCGGAACGACAGCCCGAGCCGCCACGCGTACCACAGGCCCAGCAGGGTGACCGGGATGAAGCCGCCGATGTGGAAGCCGATGGCAAACGACAGCGCACGGTGCACATCGACGCCGTAGACGCCCACCAGCCCGACCTTCGCGGCAGCCTCGAATGGCCCGAAAAAGCCCGGCGCGGACGGCACCGCCACGGCGAGGCCGATGAGCGTCTGGAGGAACAGCGCGCCGAAGAAGTCCACGTCGATGCCGAACGCCGCAAACGCGAGCTGGTAGGAGACGCCCATCCAGGTCCAGAGGACCAACGTCCAGAGAACGGATTTGAGGAGCAGCGCCGGCGATCGCAGCACCGCCACGCCGTCGAGGAACGCCTCGAAGATGTCCACCATCGCCGCCCCCCGCCCGGGCAGCCACGCCACCAGCCGCTCTGCGACCCGCACCGACTCGGCCGACCACCGCGCCACCGCGAAGAGCAGGACCCCGGCCCCCAGGAAGATGGAACCCATGCCCGCCATGAGATGACGCAGGTCGATCCCGGCCACCTCGGCTCCCGCCGGGAACGTGGGAGCGGCCAACGCCATGAGGAGGAGCGTGATCAGGATGAGTCCGTCCAGGATCCGCTCCACCACGAGGGACCCCAGTGACCCGCTCACGGTCACCGGCTCCAGGCGGCTCAGCGCGTACGCGCGTGCGAACTCGCCCACCCGCGCGGGCAGCACGTTGTTCGCCATGAAACCGATGTTCACCGCCGCGAAGCGCGACGGGAATGCCGACCCCGCACGCAGCGGGGCGAGCAGCCCTTTCCAGCGCCAGGCGCGCACTACAAACCCGGACGTGGTGACGGCGACCGCGGCCACGAAGTACCACGGGTCCGCGCGTCTGAGTTCCCCGAGGACGCGGGTCGCGTCCACGTCACGGAGCGCCCACCAGAGGAGGAGGATGCTAAGGAGGACGCCGAGTACGGCCTTCCAGTCGAACCTCACGACCCGGCGAGATCGATGAGGTCGAACAGCTCGGACAGGACCATCTCCAGCGCGGCCAGATCACCGCGGAGCAGCGCTGCGCGCAGCTCCGGCTTGAGCTCCAGGGCCCGCTCCAGCGCTCCTCGGCCCGAGTAGAGAAGCTCCGTGATGGCGATGACGGGACCGGGCGCCGCGGCATGCGCCGCAGCGGGCTCCGCAGCGGGCGCCGCGGCAGGGATCGCTACCCCGGCCGCTCCCGCGGCTGACACCGCGATCCCGTCGGCGGACTCGAACCCGCGGACGTCTTCCTCGGCAGCGGCTGCCCGCGTGGCGGCAAGCGCGCCCTCCGGTGTGCCGACACCCGCCGTCATCGCTGCCGCCGAGGCAGCTACGGCCGGTTCCGTTGCCGGCGGGCGCGCAGCCTCCACCCCCAGAACCGCGGCAATCCGTCCGCTGCGCTCCGCGGCTTCCGCGGGGCGGTCGATACGTTCCACAATGGCCCGCAATTCGCCGAAGGCCAGCTCGAACGGACGTGCAAGCGCGGGATCCAGCGCCAGCGCCTCCGCCCGCTGCGCCATCCCACGAACCACGCGCCCTGTCTCCATGAACTGGAACCAGCCGAAGGTACGAGCCAGCTCGTCCAGCGCCGTCCGCAGATCCTGCGCCGCCGCTGCGCGCCCCGCAGCCACCTCGCCGAACAGCGCCTGCGCCCGATCGATGAGGCTCGTCGCCTCGATCAGGAAAAAGTTGCGGACCTCGACCGGCACCTCTTCACGCTGCTCGGCCGCAGCACCGAACGAGATCACGTGAGGCCCTTCATCGTCGTAGAAGAGCGATTCGATGGGTACGACCTCCTCTTCCCCGGCAGCCTCACCCGTGAGAAGGCCCACGAGGTGGCGAAGCGCCTCGGGCCATTCGGCTCCCGTCAATGCGGCGCCCGCCGCGATGCGGCCCGCTGCCTCCACGGCCGCCCGCACGACCTGCCCGTAGAACTCCCGCCACGGACCTTCCACGGCCTGATCCCGGGACAGGGCCAGGCGCGTCACATCGTCCAGGGTGTGCACCAGCTCGGAAACCGCCGGGAAGCGATCCAGCCACGCGGCGCCCGCCAGGGGCGCTAGCACTCGGAGCACGCCCCGGAGCCCATCCGGGACCGCCGGGACCGAGGCCGCGGGGCGCAGCACTGCCGCGGACACGGCTTCGGCGATCCCTCGCAACTGCGTCGCCACAAACGCGGCGACCTCGCGGTCGTCCGCAGATGGCGCAGCCTCGGGCCGCGCGCCCCCACCCACGCCGGCCCATCGCTGCTGCGCCTCCCGCGCCCTCGTCGCCATCACCTCGTCCCAGGCACGCACGCCGGGCACGAGCACGCGCAGATCCGCTACGGTGCGCGCCAGTCGCTCTCCCAGCGCCTGATCCCATGAGACGGTACCATCGCGCAGCCCCGCTGCCGCCCTCTCGAGCGCTCCCGCGACCGCCGCGATCGCCTGGAACTCGTGGAGCCGGGCCACCCCCCGGAGCGCGCGCGTCACGCGCTGGAGCCCATCGGCATCCGGACTCGAAGGTTCCGCACTCGCGCACAGGGCATCCAGGCGGTCCAGGTAATCCGACGCCTCCAGGATGAAGAACTCGGCCATCCGCTCCGACATCGCCCGCCCTCTGTGTCGTATTCGTCCAGGCTGCCGCGGCCTCAGTGGTGGGCGAGGCCCGCCGCCTCCGCACCCGGCCCGAAAGGCTGCCGCGCCCGGCGTATCAGCTCCGCCATCTCGCGGACCGCTTGCTCGATGCCCACGAAGATGGCGCGGCTGATGATGCTGTGCCCGATGTTCAGCTCCTCGACCTCCGGGATCGCGGCGACGGGGATGACGTTCTCGTAGGTGAGCCCGTGACCGGCGTGGACCGCCAACCCGAGTTCACGCCCCCGGCACGCCGCTGCGCGCAGCCGTTCGAGCTCCGCGGCACGCCGGGCGCCCCGGGTGTTCGCGTACTCGCCCGTGTGTAGCTCGACGGCGTCCGCAGCGAGCTCCCGCGCCACCGCGAGCGCCTCCGCGTCGGGATCGATGAAGAGCGAGGTCCGAATCCCCGCGGCCGCGAGCTGCGCGAGCGCGCCCCCAATCCGCCGCCGGCTCTCCGGCGATCCCAGGTTCAGGCCGCCTTCCGTCGTGACCTCTTCCCGCCGCTCGGGCACGAGCGTGGCCTGCATCGGCCTGAGCTCGCACGCCAGCGCCAGGACATCCGCCGCCGTGGCCAGCTCCAGGTTCACACCCGTGCGCACCGTCTCCATGAGCAGCCGCACATCTCGGTCCTGGATGTGCCGCCGATCCTCCCGCAGGTGCACGGTGATCCCATCGGCGCCGCCCAATTCCACCAGCACCGCCGCCCGCACCGGAGCGGGCTCGTCCGTGCGGCGCGCCTGGCGCACCGTCGCCACGTGGTCAACGTTGACGTAGAACCTCATCTCCGCACTCCACCAGCGTTCGCAGCCTCGAGGCCGCACCCTTGTCGAGGCCCGCGCGTTCCGCCAGCTCCAGGGCGCCGCGGCCGAGCGCACAATACAGCGCGCGCTCAGGCTCGGGAAGCATCTGCACGTGCAGCCTCACGGTCTCCACGTCTCCGCGGACGATGGGCCCGGTGAGCGCAGGCCCGATCCCCAGGCTCGCAATGTTGTCCAGCGTGCCTTTCGCCAGTGGGAGCAACGCCGGCAGCGCCTCGTCCGCTCGGATCCCCGCTTCCTCGAGCAGCCGGCTCGCCGTGTCCAGCAGCACGGCAAGGTAGTTCGAGGCCATGACCGCGGCCGCGTGATACACGGGCCGCTTGCGCTCCGGCACCTCGAGGATCCGTGCGTCGAGATACCCCAGCAGCCGACGTGCCACCGCTCGCGCATCGGGGCCACCGGCCACCGCGTAGAAGCAGCCGCGGAGCGCCTCGGCGCTGCGGACCGGGTCCGCCACGGATTGCAGCGGGTGCACGGACCCGACCTCGTAGCCCGCCTCGTGCAGCGGGCGCAGGACCTCCACGGTCAGCGCCCCGGACAGATGGAATGCGGCACACCCCACCGGCGCCGACCCGCGAGCGGCGAGCCCTGCGGCCACGTCCCCTACCGCCGAATCGGGAACCGCCAGCAGCACCGCGGTCGTCTCCGGGCCGGGCCGGTGGAGGCCAACGTTGTAGCGCGCCGACAGCTCAGAGAAGACGGGATGGGCGGGCGGCTCGGGCCGGCGGCCGAAATACGTCAGCGTCTCCGCGGCCCCGGCCCTCCAAAGGGCGTAGCCCAAGGCAACTCCCAGGCGACCGGGGCCGATAATGACGACCCGGTCTTTCACGCGACCTCGAGAACCTTGACCCCTTCGCGCTGGCGCAGCCGTCCAAGCAGGGCGTGGGGCACCCTCGCGGTGAGCGCGATCACCTCGCCGCGATCGCACCGCTCCAGCACCTCTCCCTCCCGGTACAGCGTCGCGATCGCCTCCCCGTCGCCGGCCGGCACGTACACGTGCACCCGCGGAAGCTGCGCACGGATCCGATCCCGCAGCGCCTCCCTCAGCGGCTCCAGCGTGGCAGGATGATGGGCGGATACGAAGACCGCCGGATCGCCCGAGGAGGCCTGCACCCGCTCGCGTAACCGATCCTCCTCCGTATGCGTCAGCCGGTCGATCTTGTTGAACACGAGGAGCTCGGGCTTGTCGCGCAGATCGAGCTCGTGGAGCACATCGATCACCACCGCGACCTGCTCCTCCCAGCCGGAATGCGCCGCGTCGACCACGTGAAGGAGCAGGTTCGCCTCCCGCGCCTCCTCCAACGTCGCGCGAAACGACGCGATAAGATGGTGCGGCAGCTTGCGGATGAACCCAACCGTGTCCGTGACCAGCGCCGTCAGGCCGGATCCGAGGTCGACGGCGCGCGTAGCCGGATCGAGCGTCGCGAACAGACGGTCCTCCACGAAGAGCGCACAGCCGCTGAGGGCGCTGAGGATCGATGACTTGCCCGCGTTCGTGTACCCCACGAGCGCGGCCCGGAAGAATTCACTCCGGCCCTTGCGCTGTGTCGCGCGCGCCCGCGCGATCCCCTCGATCTTGCGCTTGAGCTCCGTGATTCGCACGCTGATGATCCGCCGGTCCGTCTCGAGCTGCGTCTCGCCTGGACCCCTGAGCCCGATGCCGCCCCGAATCCGCGAGAGGTGGTTCCACATGCGGGTCAGGCGCGGAAGCAGATACTCCAGTTGGGCCAGCTCGACCTGCATCTTCGCCTCCTTCGTCCGTGCCCGCGTGGCGAAGATGTCCAGAATCAGCTCCGACCGATCCATAACCCGCACGCTCAGCGAATCCTCCAGGTTCTTCCCCTGCGCGGGCGTCAGGTCCTCGTCGAAGATGACGAGCGACGCGCCCGCACGCGCCGCCGCATCCCTGAGCTCCAGCACCTTCCCTTCACCGATGTAGTACTTGGGCTTCGGAGCCTCGAGACGCTGGCGCATCACTCCCACGATTTCACCGCCCGCAGTGTCGGTCAGACGGGCGAGCTCCTCGAGATGTTCCTCCGCTTCCCTCGGACTCACATCCTTGGTGGGCGCACCCACGAGCAGAATCAGGTCTCGCGGTTTCTCGTTCGTGTAGGGTATATGGGGAATCGGCAGTCTCCGTTCGGGGTCCAACCCGCGTCTTTACTTAAATCTAGCCATACCCGAGAATCGCCGGAACTGCGACGCCGGAGCACGAGCCTGGCAGGCCTGGTGGGCATCGGCCGCCGCGTGCCCGCCGAGCCGGGGCGCCGCCCGAGGCTCACCCTGCCACCCCCGAGCCCGCAGCCCGTGCTCCGCCGGGACGTTCACGGCGCGATCGCGCCCGACGATTCGAAAGGCACCGTCAGCGCTCCGAACGGGCCCGCCACGCGCACGCTCCCGCGCGCTCGATACCGGGCGCTCCCGCGCTCGAGCAACGTGGTGAGCGCCACGCCAAGGGCCTGGTAGCGGAACGGCACGTCCACCTCGACCTCCGCCGTACTGCGGGCACTGATGCGGACCGTATCACTCTGCGTCCCGCTGGCGAACTCGCGCCAGCCACTGCCACCCCCGGGCTCCTCCACATCGATACGGTACTCCAGCGACCGCATCTCGAGCCCGTACCGGTTCCGGTTCGTGACCTCCAGTCGTACCCGCGACCTGCCGCCCGTGAGGCCCAGCTCCATCACTCGGACCCCCACGATGCGGACGGCTGGCCTCCTGTACACGAGCGAGCAGGAAACGGCGAGAAACACCAGCAGCAACAGGGCAGCGGCGGCCAGGGTCGGCCCGACCGCCCGGGCCGCCCCGCGGGCGGCAGCGCTCATCGCTCCTCACCGCCGGTTCGGGACCGGTCCATCGGCGCGGCGTCGGACCCATGATCCCGCGGGGTCGGCGCTCCCTCCACCGACGCCCGGCGCTTTTGCTCCTCCCATCTGGCCAGGCGCTCACCGATCGTCACCTCATCGCCAAAGGGGCTCGGCTCGTAGAAACGCGCACCCTTCAACTTCTCGGGCAAGTAGTCCTGTGGCGCCACCGCGTCCGGCCAGTCGTGGTCGTAGCGGTAGCCCTTCCCGTAGCCCAGCGCCCGCATGAGCCCCGTGGGCGCGTTGCGGATATGCAGCGGCACCGGCTCCGCGGGTGTGTCCTCCGCGGCCTGAACCGCCGCATGCCACGCGACGTACACGCGGTTCGACTTGGGCGCCGCCGCCAGGTAGACGGCGGCTTCCGCCAGCCCCAGCTCGCCCTCCGGCGAGCCCAGGAAGTGATAGGCGTCTCGGGCGGCGATCGCGACCTCGAGCGCCCGCGGATCCGCGAGCCCGATGTCCTCGGCGGCCATGCGCACCAGCCGGCGTGCGATGTAGAGTGGGTCTTCGCCCCCCCGGATCATGCGCGCCAGCCAATATAGCGCTCCATCCGGGTCGCTCCCGCGTACGGCCTTGTGCAGCGCCGAAATGAGGTTGTAGTGCTCCTCACCGCCCTTGTCGTAGATGGCGAATCGCTGCTGTAGCGCCTCCCGCGCCACGGCCGGGTCCACGCTGCCCCTCGCGCCCACCAGGTTCGCCGCCACCTCCAGCGCCGAGAGCGCCCGCCGTGCGTCTCCATCGGATGCGGCCGCAATGAGCTCCATCGCCTCGCCCGACACCTGAAGCCCCAGCTCGCCGAGCCCGCGTTCCGCGTCCCTGAGCGCCCGGTCGAGGAGGGTCCGGATCTGCGCCGCCGTCAGCGGCTCCAGCACGAAGACGGGCGCCCGCGAGAGGAGCGGACGCACCACTTCGAAGCTCGGGTTCTCCGTGGTCGCGCCGATCAGCACGATCGTCCCGCGCTCCACGTGGGGAAGGAACGCGTCCTGCTGCGCCTTGTTGAACCGGTGAATCTCGTCACAAAACAGAATGGTGCGGCGGCCCGTGGCGCGGCGCCGCTCCTCCGCCGCGTGGATGACGTCGCGCACCCGCTGCACGCCTTCCGCAACCGCGCTGAACGCCTCGAACGCCGCGTCGGTGCGCCCTGCCATGACGCGAGCCAGCGTTGTCTTCCCGCTCCCGGGCGGGCCCCAGAAGATCATGCTGGAGAGGGTGCCGCCCTCGATGAGCCCGCGCAGCACCTTCCCCCGACCCAGCAGATGCTCCTGGCCCACGAACTCGTCCAGCGTGCGCGGGCGCATGCGCGCCGCCAGCGGCGCTCCCGTATCCGTCTCGCCTGCCCCCGGTGCAGCCGCCGCGGGTGCCGCTCGCTCCGCATCGCCGGGAAAAAGGCTCAGCTCGCTCACGCTTCTTGTTACCCCGTTCGCCCCTGCAGCGCCACGACGGCGTCCCCTTCTTGCGCTACTCACCTCGCCCGCCAACGCACCCACCCGCACGCCCTCACACGCGCTAACCCGCTAACCCGCTGACCCCAAGTACTCGTCGCTCACGATCGCGAGCAGCGCCTCCCGCTCGTTCAGCTCGGGCCGTTCGAGCACCCGCTCCAGGAGCCCCCGCAGGATGTCACCGAAACGCGGCCCGGGTCGGAGGCCCAGCGCCATGAGCTCGTGCCCGCCGATGGCCAGATCCTCTACGCCGAGCGGCGGCCGTTCCCCCAGCACTCGCCGGGCTGCGCGCCACCGGAGCACCGGCTCCACGGTTCGGCGGCTCGGAGGCTCGGCCCGCACGCCCGCGATCCACAGACGGGTCAGATCGTTCAGGAGCTCGGGACCCACTCGGCTCAGCCAGCGCCGGTACTCCCCGGGGGGCGCGGCGGCGGCTGGCGCGGCGTAGAGGTGGGCAAGCACCTCGGTCGCGCGCCGGATCTCCACGTTCGAGAAGCGCAGCCGCGTCATGAGCTCCTCGGCGCGCCGCGCCGCCCACATCCCGGCGCGTGTACCGACCACCGGGCCACCGCGGCGCAGCGCTTCCGCCAAGCCGATGCCGGACAGCACGGCCACCAGCCGCAGAAAGCCGCGCTTCCGCGGAATCCGGTCCGCGGCCAGCAACGCACCCGTCCAGACGTCGCCCGGCCCGCCGTCCGGCCGATCGACTCCCACCGTCGCCTCCAGCTCGGGGTAGAGCTCGCCGAGCGCGCCGGCCGCCGCGTAGAGGCCCAGCGCGGCGGACGGTCGCGCCGCCGCGCCCAGCACCTTCACGAGCTCCTCCCGGACGCGTTCCGCCGAGAGGATCGCCAGGTGGTCCACGGCGTCGCAAAGGGCGCGCCACGTGGCCGCCTCAATCGCGAAGAGGAAGTAGCCGGCGAAGCGGAGCGCCCGGAGCACCCGGAGGTAGTCCTCGGCGAAGCGAGTCGCCGGATCGCCCACCGTGCGGATCCGCCCGGCCTCCAGGTCCACCGCACCGCCGAACGGATCCCGCAGCTCCCGGCGCACCGCGTGCCAGGCTACGGCGTTGATCGTGAAGTCGCGGCGCGCCAGATCCTCTTCGACCCGCTCAGCGAACTCGACCGTCGCGTGCCGGCCGAACGTCTCCACGTCGCGCCGAAACGTGGTGACCTCGTACAGCGTGCCGTCCGGCGCCAGCACGCCGACGGTGCCATGGTCGATCCCGATGGGCACTGTGCGCCGGAAGACGCTCCGCACCTCGTCCGGCCGCGCCCTCGTCGTCAGGTCCCAGTCCCCGGCCTCGAGGCCCAGGAGCGCATCCCGGACCGCACCGCCCACCGTCCACGTCTCGTACCCGGCTTTCTCCAGCCGTTCGGTGATCCAGTGGACCGCCTTGGGAGGATTGGGGGTCCGGGGCAACCTGCTAGCCTACCAGGACGGCGCCGCCGTTCACGTTGAGGATCTCACCCGTGATGTGCCGGGCCAGCGGCGTGCAGAGGAAGACGATGGGCCCGGCGATGTCCTCCGCCGCAGCCAGCCGGCCGAGCGGGATCGAAGCTTCGATGCGCCGCCGCGCCTCCCCGACGAGCGCGGGCGCGGCCATCTCGGTGCCGACCCAACCGGGCGCCACGGCGTTCACCGTGATCCCGCGCGGCGCCAGCTCCACGCAGATCCCCTTGACCATGGAGATGATGGCGCCTTTCGTCGCCGCATAGTCCGCATGCCCCGCTTCCCCTCGCTGCCCCGCCGTCGAGCTCACGAGCACGATGGCGCCGCCACGCCGAAGCCGCCGGGCTGCGGCACGGGCCGCGTAGAACATCGAGTCCAGGTTCACCGCGATCGTGCGCCGCCACTGCTCGTCGCTCATCTCGGTCACGGGCACGTCCTCCGACGGCCAGATCCCGTGGTTCCCGACCAAGATGTCCAGTCCCTGAAACTCGCGGTCTGCCCGCTCAAACAAGCGCTCCGCGTCCCCCCGCACGGAGAGATCCCCGGCCTCCGCCCACGCCCTACCCCCCTTGGCCTCGATCTCCCGTACCACCGCCTGCGCTTCGTCCAGCCGGCTGCGATAGCTGATCCCCACCGCGGCGCCCGAACGTGCCAGCAGCATTGCCGTCGCACGGCCGATGCCCCGCGATCCGCCCGTCACCACCGCGTTCTTCCCTCTGAGGTCGATCAACGGTTCCATCGCGCGTTTCCCATCACGTCAAGACGCTCCGCCGGCCCCACGGCCAGGACCCCGCCCACGGTTGCCACCGGCCATCCCATCGCCGAAGGGCCGCTCGCCCCCTCGACCGCGCCCCTACGCCATCATCCATTTCCCGCCGAGCTCCGCCGCGTGGTGGCGCTCCGACTCCAGGATCTCCTCCACGATGCGTCGGGTCTGGGGGTCAAGCTCCCGTCCGAGCAGCTCCTCGTAACGCGCCACCTCCTCCTGTTCCCGGCCTCGCGCGACCTCTTCCCAACTTGAAGGATCCACCACCGGACGCATCGAGTCCGGGAGCTCGCCGGGGCGCGCACCCAGCTCGATGAGCCGCGCCGTCAACCGGGAAAGGTGGTGCTGCTCGTCCGCGTGCAGCGCGTTCAGCCGCTCGGCTTCCGCCGCATCGCCCTCCAGCTCCGCGCGCGCGGCGAGCGCCCGGTAGAACAGCGTCTGCTCCCTCTCGGCCGCCCGGCACGCGCCGAGGGCGCCGATCAGATCCGAGGGGAGCCCGGCGTTCCTCAACGTCCTCCCCCTGCGGGCCCGGCCTCCGTCGGCCCGGCCCCCGAGCCCAACGACTCCTCGACCAGGCCGCAGACCACGTGCCCGATGGCGAGGTGCAGCTCCTGCGCCCGCGCTCCCGCCTCCGTCGGGAGCACGAGAGCGAGATCCACAAGAGCACGGAGTCGCCCGCCGCCCCGGGCCAAAAGCGCGATCGTGCGCACGCCCGCCGCCCGCGCGGCCGCCGCCGCACGGAGCAAGTTCTCTGACTCGCCGCTCGTAGAATGCAGGAAAAGAAGGTCGCCCGGACGCCCCAGCGCCTCGATCTGCCGCGCGAAGACCGTTTCGAACCCGAAGTCGTTCGACGCCGCCGTGAGCACGGAGGTGTCCGTGGTCAATGCCAGCGCCGGGAGCGCACGTCGATCCCGGCGGAACCGCACCACGTACTCCGCGGCCAGGTGCTGCGCATCCGCCGCAGAGCCGCCGTTCCCGCAGAAGAAGAGGCGGCCCCCGGCCCCCAGCGTCTCCGCCACCATTCCGGCGACGCGCACGATGGCGTCCGCCTGCTCCCACGCCACCTTCGCCGCCAGCGCGGAAAGCTCGAACAGCCCCTCCCGAACCCGAGTGACCGGCTCCCTCATGGTCAGGAGCCCGCGAAGAACGCCCGGAGCCGCTCCCACGGTCCGCGCCGCAGGTGAAGCGGCTGCGCCGGAATCGGCTCCTCCTCGCTCAGGATCCGCGCCGGATTCACCGCCGCGAGGAGTCGCCACTGCTCCTGCCCGCCCCACCCCTCCAGCAGCTCCCGGGCCTCCTCCAGATACACGCTCACGTCGGCCTGGCCGTGGTAGTCGCTCGCCAGGTAGTCCACCCATCCGAGCTCCAGGAGCGCGAGAGCGACGCTTCGCACCCTCGGACCCCAGCGGCCTACCACCGCACCGTAGTTCACCTGTAGGTACGCGCCCGCCCGCCGCCACTCCGCCACGAGGTCGAGGTGCCCGCCCACGCCCATGTAGCGCTCCACGTGCGCGACAACGGGCTTCACCCCGCCGAACCGCAAGCGGGATACGACCTCGACTGTGCCGGGCGGAATCTGAAAGCGCGGCCACTCGATGAGCGCGAAGGACGTACCGGCCAGGCGCAGCCGCTCGTCTGAGAAGTCAGCGTCGGGGACGTCCAGCATGACCTCGTGGCCACGCCGAAACTCGAGCTCCGGCAGCAGCTCGGCCGCCGCCTCAGAGATCGCCGCCCACGCGCTATCCACCTCGCCAAGGCGGGCGGCAAGAGCCTCCGGGTTGCGGCTGAGGCTCCCCTGGATGTGCGGCGTCGTGACGATCGTGGTGACGCCCAGCCCCACGAGCCGCTCCAGGGCCGCGAGCGCTTGCTCCACGTCGCTCGCCCCGTCGTCCACACCGGGCACCAGATGGCTGTGGATGTCGGCCAGGCTGGCGGCCACGACCTCCCTCATCGCCCCACATCCGACACACCGTTGAGCACATGCTCCAGCGCTGCCGCCACGTTCTCCACGTCCGCCGCCGCCTCGCACGCATAGGTGAGCAGCGCATCCGCCGCGAGAAGCGCAAGCGCCGTGTCGCGCTCACGTGCGGGGTGTGCCACGGCCCGCTCCAACGCCCGGCAGCCCGACCCGCCGAGAACGGCAACGAGATCCGCCTCCTCGCCCCCGCGGCCGAGCTGCCGTTCCATTGCGCGCCTGAGCGCGTCCGGCGCCGCCGGCGTGCGGGAAGCCAGCCACTCCAGCGCTCGCCGGCTCACGCCTCGGCGTTCCCGAGCAGCCTGCGTACAAGCTCCGGCGTCTTACCCAGCTCGGCCTCCAGCTTCGCCACGTCTCCCACGCCCGCCTGCGCCATATGCGCGCGGCCACCCCCGCGTCCGTTCGTCCGCGCCGCCAGCTCCCGTACCAGGTGGTCGGCGCGCAGCCCGCGGCGAATCAGGTCGTCCGTCACGAAGCCGAAGAGCGAGACCTTGTCGTCCGGAAACCGCGCGTCTACGACCACCACCGCGCTTGGCAGCGCCCGCAATCGATCGCCGTACGCCCGTACCTCGCCCTCGTCCACAACCCGGAGCCGCACCGCCTTGACCAGCGTGGGCTCAGGACCACCCGTGTCGAGTCGCTCCTCCACCAGCGTCTGCTCCGGGACGCCGCCCGCGCGCCGCAGCTCCTCGATGCGCCGCTCGAGCTCCGCCTTCTCCTCGAGGAGCTGGGCGATGCGCCGCCCGACCACGTAGGTGTCCGTGCGCAGGAGGCTCGCTGCGTCCCGCAGCCGCTCCTCAATCTCCAGCGCGCGGCGGTAGGCGCCACGCCCCGTCACCGCCTCAATGCGCCGCACACCCGCCGCGATCCCGCTCTCGCTCACGAGTCGCAACAGGCCGATATCTCCACAGTGGCGCACGTGAGTGCCGCCACAGAGCTCGAGGCTCACCCCGGGGATCTTCACCATGCGCACCACGTCGCCGTACTTCTCGCCGAAGAGCGCCATGGCGCCTTCGGCCACAGCCTCCTCGTACGGCCTGAACTCGACGCACACCGGGCAGTCCTCCCAGATCGCCGCATTCACCTCCTCCTCAACGCGCCGGAGCTCCTCCCGCATGAGCGGCGCCGGATGCGAGAAGTCGAAGCGGAGGCGGTCCGGCGCCACCAGCGAGCCGCGCTGGAGCACGTGCGACCCCAACACCTTGCGCAGTGCCGCGTGCAGCAGGTGCGTCGCCGTGTGGTTGCGCTGCGTGTCGCGCCGCAGCTCGGCCACCACCGTGGCGCGCACCTTGAGCGGACCCTCGACCCGATCCGGAAACTCGCCGGTCACCGGGCCGAAGAGCGCCACCCGTCCGCCGACGCGGCGCACGTCTTCCACCCTCAGCGTCCAGCCTTCGCCCCGCACCCACCCCTGGTCCGAGACCTGACCCCCCGCCTCGACGTAGAACGGGTTCTGGCGGAGCTGGAGCCCCACCCGCCCGTCTCCCCGCCAGACTGCCGTCGCCTCCGTCTCCACGTCCGTGGTCTCCCACCCCACGAACTCTTGTTCGGCCTCCGCATCCAGGAGCTGCCAGCCGGACGCGAACTCCTCTGGGGAAACCGACGCCAGAGCCGCCGCCCGGTCCGCCCGGCTGCGCCGCCGCTGCTCCTCCAGCGCACGCTCGAAGCCCCCCACGTCCACCGTGTAGCCCCGCTCCCGCGCCATGAGCTCCGTGAGGTCCAGCGGGAAGCCGTACGTGTCGTACAGGCGGAAGGCCCCCTCACCCGCGATCGCCGCAGGCGCGCGACCGAGCGGCCGAGCCTCACCCGTCTGCACCGGCGCGATCTCGTCGAAGCGGCGCATCCCGGCATCGAGCGTCGCCAGGAAACGCTCCTCCTCGTCCCGCGTCGTGCGAAGAAGGTGCTCCCGGCGCTGCACGAGCTCGGGGTACGCCTCGCCCATGAGGTCCACCACGCGGTCCACGATCTCCACGAGCGTCGGCTCCCGCCGCCCGAGCAGCCACGCATGCCGCGCCGCACGCCGCAGGATCCGCCGCAGCACATAACCCCGGTCCTCGTTGGACGGGAAGACGCCATCCGCAAGGAGGAACGCTACGGCTCGCGCATGGTCCGCGAGCACGCGGAAGCTCACGCCCCGCGCGGAACCCGGGTCGTACCCGACGCCCACCACCTCAGATATCCGCTCCAGCAACGGCCGGAACAGGTCCGTGTGGTAGTTCGAGTCCACCTCCTGGAGCACCGCAGCCAGCCGCTCGAGACCCGCACCCGTATCAATGGACGGCGCCGGCAGCGGATGGAGCGCACCGCTCGCGTCCCGCTCGTACTGCATGAACACCAGGTTCCACAGCTCGATGAGCGCACCCGCCTCCGTGAGCGCCACGAACTCGTCCAGCGCCAGCGCGCCCCGCTGCCCTCGCGGCCGCAGATCGTAGACCAGCTCGGAGCATGGGCCACACGGCCCCGTCTCCGCCATCTGCCAGAAGTTGTCCTTGTCGCCCAGCCCGAAGATCCGGCCCGCGGGAAGCCCGGCAACCTCCCGCCAGAGCGACGCCGCCTCCAAGTCCGCGTGGTGCACGGTGGCCCACAGACGGTCAGGCTCGAACCCCAGATCCTCCGTGAGCAGCTCCCAGGCGAAAACGATCGCCTCCCGCTTGAAGTAGTCGCCAAAGGAGAAGTTGCCCAGCATCTCGAAGAAGGTGTGATGCCGGGATGTCTGACCCACCTGCTCCAGGTCGTTGTGCTTGCCGCCCGCGCGCACGCACTTCTGCGCCGTGGCCGAGCGCCGGTGCGGCGCCGGCTCCAGGCCGAGGAAGACCCTCTTGAACTGCACCATCCCCGCGTTCGTGAACAGGAGCGTAGGATCATCGGCCGGCACGAGACTCGAGCTCGGCAGGACCCGGTGGTCGTGCCGCCGAAAATATTCGAGGAATCGCTTCCGAATCTCCGCCGCTTTCATCGATCGCCTGAGCCGGGGAACCGGCCTGAAACCACCCTTTCGCCGAAGTATAACCGCGCGCCGCGCGGCGGTCCAATGCGAGCGGGCCCGAAAAAACAAAGAGCTCCGGCCGTCCGCCGGAGCCCGCGCCGCCGAACCCGCCCAGCGATCACGCGTCCACCTGAGCCTCCGCCTCGTCGTCCGCCCGCGAGGTTACCCCCGCGATGGACAGCACCTCCCGCACCCTGGCGTCCACCTCCTCCATGATGTCCGGGTTCTCCTGCAGGAACTGCTTCGCGTTCTCCTTCCCCTGCCCGAGCCGGAGATCGCCGTACGAGTACCAGGCGCCCGACTTCTCGACGATCCCGTGCTCGACCCCCAGATCGAGAAGCAGGGAGGAGTGGCTTATCCCTTCGTCGTAAAAGATGTCAAACTCCGCCTGCTTGAAGGGCGGCGCACACTTGTTCTTCACAACCTTCACCCGCGTGCGGCTGCCCACCACGTCCTGGCCGTCCTTGATGGCGCCGATCCGCCGAATGTCGAGCCGTACCGATGCGTAGAACTTCAGCGCGCGGCCGCCCGAGGTCGTCTCCGGGTTCCCGAACATGACCCCGATCTTCTCGCGAATCTGGTTCGTGAAGATCACGGCCGTGTTCGAGCGGCTCACCGCGCCCGTGAGCTTGCGCAACGCCTGGCTCATCAACCGCGCCTGCAGTCCCACGTGCGCGTCGCCCATTTCCCCCTCGATCTCCGCCCTCGGCACCAGCGCCGCCACCGAGTCGATGACCACCACGTCCACCGCACCGCTGCGGATGAGCACCTCGGCGATCTCCAGCGCCTGCTCCCCCGTATCCGGTTGCGACACGAGCAGGTTGTCCACATCCACGCCGAGCTTGCGGGCGTACCCCACGTCCAGCGCGTGCTCCGCGTCAATGAACGCCGCGATGCCACCCGTCCTCTGGGCGTTCGCGATGATGTGGAGGCAGAGCGTGGTCTTCCCGCTGGACTCCGGGCCGAACACCTCGCTCATGCGGCCGCGCGGCACGCCTCCGATCCCGATCGCCACGTCCAGGTTGATGGCTCCGGTCGAAATCGTCTCGATCTGCACCCGCGCACCCTCGGCGCCCATCCGCATGATCGAACCCTTCCCGTGTGCACGCTCGATCTGTGCGATCGCGACGTTCAGCGCCTTACGCTTCTGATCAGTCATCTCGGCCGTCGCCATGGTTTCTCCTCACGCGCCGCCACGCGTCCGCTGCGCAGTCCGTCCCGCTGCCCGCGCTTCGCCTTCCCCCGGCGCCCGCTGCCTCTCTCCCCGCTCCAGCCCCCAACTCGCCGGCCCTCTGCGCTCTAAGGTACACGACCCGAATAAATGGCGAAAGAGGGACCACCCGGCCACCACGGCCCATCAGGGGAAAGCGAAGCGCAGGCTCTGCCGCGCCCACCAATATCCTACAACATACGGCCGCCGCGCCGGCGCTGGAAATGGGCTCCTGGGACCGGGCTGGCCGCGGGCGGGAACCCTCGTCGCGCCTGGTGAGTTCAGGCTGATCACGGCGCATCTCCTATTGCCCGAGGAAGGGGGGCCCGGCCAGACTACCCCCGATATGGCGGAGCGCGAGTACGATTTCATCGCTGTGGGCGGTGGCACCGCGGGGCTCGTAAGCGCGGTGGGCGCCCGCATCTTCGGCGCACGCGTGGCCCTGGTGGAGCGCGAAGCGCTGGGCGGCGACTGTCTGTGGACCGGGTGCGTGCCGTCCAAGGCGCTGATCGCCTCGGCGCGCCTGGCGCATCGCATGCGCCACGCCGAGCGTCTCGGCCTCAGGGGGGCCGCGCCGGCGCACGCCTTCCGCGAGGTCATGCTGCGCATGCGCGCGGTCCGCGAGCGGGTAAGTGAGCACGACGATCCGGAGCGCTTCCGCCGAATGGGGATCGACGTCCTCGAGGGTGTAGCGCGGTTCGCGGGTCGCGGACGGATCGAGGTGGACGGCGTCGGCGCGCTCCGCTCGCGCCGAATCGTGATTGCCACCGGCTCGGTGCCGGCCGCGCCCCCGATCCCCGGCCTCGAGGAAGCGGGCTATCTGACTCACCGCACGGCGTTCGATCAAGACGCGCTGGCGCCATCCATCACGATCGTGGGCGGCGGCCCCATCGGCCTCGAGTTCGCTCAGGTCTACGCCCGCCTGGGCAGCCGCGTAACCATCGTGGAGTTGCTCCCGCGCCTCCTGCCTCGCGAGGACCCGGACGTGGCCGAGGTGGTTCATTCCGCCTTCGTGGCCGAGGGGATCGCGGTGGAGACCGGGGTCCAGGTGATCCGGGTGGAACGACAGCACGCCGAGAAGGTCGTGGTCGCCGAGGACGGTCGCCGCTTCGCCGCTGCGGAGCTCTTCGTGGCCACGGGACGCAGACCCGAGACCGCCAGCCTCGCGCTCGAGCGTGCGGGCATCGAGGCTGAGCGCAGCGCCGTGCAGGTGAACGACCGCCTGGAGACCAGCGCGCGCGGTGTCTGGGCGGCGGGTGATGTCACGGGCGGGCTCCAGTTCACCCACGTGGCCGATTACATGGCAAAGGTCGTGGTCCAGAACGCGCTGTTTCCACTACGGAAGCGGGCGGACTACTCGAAGGTGCCGTGGGTCACATACACGGATCCCGAGGTCGCGCACGTCGGGCTGTCCCAGGAGGAAGCGGAGAGCCGCGGCGCGACCACGCACCGCTATCCGTTTGCCGACCTGGATCGAGCCATCGTCGACGCAGAGACGGCCGGCTACGTGAAGATCTCGGCCCGGCGAGGCCACATCCTGGGCGCCACCGTCGTGGGGCCAACTGCGGGCGAGTTGCTCATGCCCCTCGTCCTGGCGATGCAGCACGGGATTCGCCTGCCCAGCCTCTCCGCGACGATCTTCCCCTACCCCACGCTGGTGGAGGGCGTGAAGCGCACGGCGGACGCGTTCCAGAGGGCCCGCCTCGAAGGCGCGGCTGCGAAGCTGCTCAAGCGAGTGGTGCGATGGCGGCTGTGAGGCGGGTCGCTCCGCTCCTCAAGCTCGGCGTCCTGGTGCTCGTCATCCTGGCCGGCACGCTGACGGTTCGGCTCACGCCCGTCGGCGAGTACTTCACCCGTGAGGGGATCGCCCAGGCGATCCGCATGCTCCGCGGCTCCATCTGGGCGCCCCTCATCTACGTCATCGCCTACACAGCCGCCACCGCCCTGGCCTTCCCCGGCTCCGTGCTGACCATGGCGGGCGGCGTGCTCTTCGGCGTCGTCTGGGGCACGGTGTACACGACCATCGGCGCGAATCTGGGCGCGAACCTGGCCTTCCTCCTCGCCCGGTCCCTGGGCCGCGGCGGCATCGAGCGTCTGTTCGGGTCGCGCCTTAAGGGGCTGGAT
Organism: Gemmatimonadota bacterium; assembly: GCA_016209885.1. GTDB lineage: Bacteria > Gemmatimonadota > Gemmatimonadetes > Longimicrobiales > Gaopeijiaceae > JACQVF01. The sequence continues at coordinate 22,194 of JACQVF010000091.1, forward strand.
CGGGGCGCCACCCAGCACGGGTTCCGCGCGCTCCTCACGCTCCGCCTCATTCCCCTCGTACCGTTCAACGCGCTGAACTTCGGGGCGGGGCTCACCGCCATCGCCTGGCGGAGCTACGCCCTGGCCACCATCGTGGGAATCCTGCCGGGCACGGCCGTGTATACCTTCTTCGCCGATGCGCTGCTACAGGGCTCGCAGGAGGCGTCGCGCGCCGCGTTCCTGCGCGTCCTCGTGGCCGGCGCGCTGCTAGTGCTCCTCAGCATGATTCCCGTGATCGTGAAGAAGCTGCACGTGAAGCTTCCCGGCGCCACCGGGGTTCTGGCCGCCTTCTCGTTCCTGGGTGCCGCCGCGCCCGCTCCCGCGCAGGAGCTGCCGGACCATGGCCGGCTTACCGCGCTCCTCCAGGACGTGGTAGTCGACGAGCGCGTGGACTACGCGCAGCTCAAGCGGCGTACGCCCGAGCTGGAGCAGTACCTGGACCAGCTCGGGCGCACGCGCCCCGCGGCCCTCGAGGCCGCAGGCCGCAGCCCGCGCCTTGCCTTCTGGATCAATGCGTACAATGCGTGCATGCTCGAGCAGGTGATCGACCACTATCCCATCCGGAAGGCGAGCTTCCCGCCCGCTCTCGTGAACGCCGTGGCGGGCCGGCCCGACAATTCCGTGTGGCAGATCCCCGATGTGTTCACCCGGAAGTTCTGCCGCGTGGCCGGCGCCCCCCGGTCTCTGGACGAGATCGAACACGAGATCCTCCGCCCCATGGGCGAGCCGCGCGTTCACTTCGTCATCAACTGCGCCGCCCGCGGCTGCCCACCCCTCGCCCCCCAGGCCTACACGGCCGACCGGCTGGACGCGCAGCTCGAGGATGCGGTCCGCCGCTTCCTCTCCGACCCACAGCACTTCCGCATCGAGCGGGGTTCGCCGGCGGCGGTCCGCGTGAACAAGGTGCTCGAATGGTTCGGCCAGGACTTCGGCGGCGAGGAGGGCGTGCGCCGCTTCCTGGCGAAGTACCTCGCGCCCGCTGACGCCGCGTTGCTCCTGAGCGCCGAGACCCGGATCGAATACCTCGACTACGACTGGACGCTGAACGACGTAGAAACGACGTAGAAACGACGTAGAACGGTGACGGAGCTGGCAGTCGTCATTCCCACGCTGAATGAGGCACGCACTCTCCCGCGCCTCCTCGAGGACCTGGCGGGCCTGGATCTGGCCACGGAAATCGTCGTGGCTGACGGCGGCTCGGTGGACGGCACGCCGGCCATCGCCCAGGAGGCTGGCGCCCGGGTTGTGCGCGCGCCCGCGGGACGCGCGTCTCAGCTCAACGCTGGCGCCGCCGCCGTAGCGGCGCCGTGGCTCGCCTTCCTTCACGCCGACACCCGCCTCGGCCGCGAGGCCCGCGACGCCCTCTCGCTTTGGCTGCGCGCCGCGGATCCGCGGATTGCCGCGGTGTTCGGCTTTCGCCTGGACGGGGACGGCTGGTTCTGGCGCCTCATCGAGGTGGGCCAGCGGTTGCGCGAGCGGATCTACCGACTCCCCTATGGCGACCAGGGGCTCGTGATCTCGCGGCAGCTCTTCGACGCCGTCGGCGGCTACCCGGCCCTCCCGCTGCTCGAGGATGTAGAGATGCTCCGCCGGGTGCGACGCCATGGCCGCCTGGTCGGGCTGCCCGCGCCGCTCGTCACCAGCCCGCGGCGCTACGAGCGCGAGGGACGGTGGCGCGGCTGGGTCCGCAACGCTGCACTCGTCTCCCTTTACTTCGCCGGCGTCGCGCCCGAACGGCTGGCGCGCTGGTACCGCCCCGAGCCGCCGCCCCGCCGCGTCCTCCTCGTCTTTGCCAAGGCGCCGGACCCTGGCCGCGTGAAGACGCGGCTCGCCGCAGATCTCGGGGCGCAGGCGGCGGCGGAACTCTACCGCACCCTCGGACGGCGCGTCTTCGACCAAGTCCGCGACGGACCCTACGAGGTCGTGGTCTGCTACGATCCGCCCAGCGCCGAGGCGCGCGTCCGGGAATGGCTCGCCGCACCCAAGCACACTCGCTTCGAGCCGCAGGCCGGCGGCGACCTCGGCGCGCGCCTTCGCGACGCCTTCGACGCCGCCTTCGCCGGGGGCGCCAGCGCCGTGTGCGCCATAGGTACGGACGTGCCCGCCCTGGACCGTGCGGTCGTCGGCCGCGCCTTCCGCACCCTCGCATCCCATGACGTCGTCTTCGGACCCGCTCTCGACGGAGGCTACTACCTCGTGGGGCTCGCCGCGCGTCGGCCCGAGCTCTTCCACGGCATCCCCTGGAGCACGGCTACCGTTCTCGAGGCAAGCCGCGCCGCCGCCGGAAGGCTCGGCCTCCGCATCGCGGAGCTCCAACCCCTTGCTGACGTGGACACCCCGCGCGATCTGCCCTGACTTTCTGCGCTGCTTGTTGCCCTGATTCTCCTTGCCGCTTCAGGCGCGCGCGGCGCATATTGAATACAGAGGCGCGTTCACGAGCCGATTCTCCTCCTACCTGCGGATGTCCACGGAAGAACGCTCACTGCAGAGCGAGATGCCGCCTATGTCGCATGCGGGCAGGCGCGAGCGCGTGCGCTTCGATCACTTCGAGTTCGAGCGCTTCGAGAACGGGCGCTGCCGCGCCAGCGTCACCCTCGAGGGCATGAAGGGCGAGCGCTACCTGGGGACCGCCGATGGCATCCTCACTCGCGAGGGGGAGCTGCGCTGCGGTGCCGAGGCGGCCGTGCACGCCATTCGCGCGATGCCTCCGAATGGCATCGACATGGAGCTCGTCGGGATCAAGGCCGTGCGCGCCTTCGACGCCACGGTCGTGATCGTGTGCCTTCGCACGACGGAGGGCGGAGTGCCGGTCCACCGGCTCGGCGCCTATCTCGCCGTAGACGATCCCGTCCGCGGTGCCGCCACCGCCGTGCTCAACGCCACGAATCGCATGATGGGAAATGTGATCAACACGGCGTGAGCGGGAGCCTCGCCCGCCACTGCGCTCCCGCCGCAGTCGCTCCGCCGCAGCTCGAGCCCGCGCCTGCAGTGCACCCGAAGCAGTAGGTTAGCCGCTGCTGAGCCGGCAGCCGGCCGGGACGTCCGGCGAAAGCGCTCGGGCTGGAGCGGAGAGCTAGAAGACGATGCCGATGGCGAGGGCCTCCCGGTCTCCGAACGTGGCGCCGAAGCGGACGGTCAGTCTCGGCACGAAGGTCACGTCCACGCCGAGGTCCACAGAGAGCGCCAGGTCCAGCTCATCCGCAGGGGCGTCCCTGCCGAGACGTCCATCCAGGTTCAATCGAGGCCCGAGATACGGGGTAAACAGGACTCCCTCGCCCCTGAACGTGTTTCGGTACCTGGATCCGTAGGCCCTCGCGCGGGCTCAACCCCTCAGCGAACCTCAGCGAACCCGTATGCGGATGGCGTTCCGGAAGATCGCTGACGGCACGACGCGAGCCACGGGATTGGCGCCCCTAAGCCACGTCTCCGAGTTGAGGTCCACCACAAGCTCCGCGGGGGTGTCCTCCCGGACGGTGATTGCCACGGATCGCTCCACCTGGAGCGTGTCTCCTGTACCGAAGTCCACCGCGATACGGCCCACCAGCGGCAGCCCGTCGATGATGAGTCCGTCCCTCACGTCGGCGTCCACCCTCCGGAACACGACCCGCATCGCGCCGTAGGTGCCCGCGTCCAGCTTGCGGCGGCCCACCTCCACTTCCAGCTTGCCCTCGATGTCCACCGACGCCGGACGCTCGCCGGCGGTCAGCTCGATCCAGGTGCCGCCCGGCGCACGCACGAAGACGCGCACATCCGTCGAAACGGTCCCCCGGATCCCGTTTTCCCCGGGAGGCGCTGCGTCCCCCTCGTCACCCAGCGGCACGACCGCCGCGGCGCCCGCGACCGCCCCCGAGCCGCCGCCGTTCCCGTTCCCCGCGACGAACGCCACCGCCTCACCCTGGACGCCGCCCGACGCCAGCTCCCCACACCCCTGGAGCAGCGCCGCAGCCGCCAATGCGCAAGCGCAGGCCAGCCACGCAATCCACGCAACCGCCGGCCGGCGGCTGTGCCCGCTCCTCGCGCGTATGAGTCCACCCGCCATCGTCTTCCCTCGGTGTCATCCCGGCATGCGACCCGGGCAACCTCGGATCCCCATCACTCCTCCACGCCCGCCAGGGTATCCAGCACTCCGCGCAACTCCTGCTCCATCCCTGCACGCCGGTAAATAGTCTCCGCTTCCGCCAGCCGGGCCACCGCCGACTCCCGATCGCCCGCCTGGAGCCCCCACTTCGCGTACGCCTCGAGCGTTTGGGCACGCTCGAACTCTGAGAGCCCTCGCTCTGACACGAGATCGAGCGCCCTCTCGTAGAACACGAATGCATCCTGAAGCCCGCGCGCCTCGGCCACGGCCCCCAGCAGCCGGTATACCTCGGGCAGCTTGAAGACCACGCCCGACACGATCGCCGTCTGCTCCGCCTTCCGGGCGCATTCTGCCGCCTCGAGGGTTCGCCCCTGCACCAGCAGGCATTCGCCCAGATTCACCAGAGTCGCGACCACCGCCACCGGCCGGGTGGCCGCGGCCAGCGCCGCGCGATACGCCTCCTCGGCACGCGCCGGATCACCGCTCGCCATGAACAGGCGCGCATGCCCGTGCCGGATGTCCGTGACGGCCTCGGGATCCCTCAGGGTCGAGGCCACCGCTTCCGCCTTCTCGATCCAGGTGCGGCTCGCCTCCAGGTCTCCCAGCCGTCGGTCCGTAACCGAAAGGTTCTGGTAGATCTGCCAGTGCTCCGCGCGGGGGGGGCCGTCTGCTCCGATCCGCTCCAGCGCCCGCCCGTACCACGCGCGAGCGCGCTCCCACAGCCCCCTGTATAGCGCCACGTTCCCGGCGCCGATCGCCGCCGCCGCCGCCGCGACGTCATCCCCGGCATCCCGGCCGATCTCGAAGGCCTCCTCATAGCGCCACCGTGCGGCCTCGAAGTTCCCTATCTCAAGCGCCACCCGCGCCGCGCGGCGCAGCGCCAGCGCTGCCGGCCGCCTATCCTTGAGTCCCCGTGCAAGCCTGTACGCCGCAAGGGAGTACGCCTCCGCGCGCTCGAGGCGGCGCCACTCCTCCTCCCGGTCTGCTGCCCCAAGCAGCGCCGCGCAAGCTTCCGCCTCGTCTCCTCGCTCCAGCGCGCGGATCGCCCGCCCCACATTCCCATAGATCGCCGCCAGGTGCTCGCGAACCCGCTCCGCCAACTCGGGGACACCGGCCTCCACCGCCGCCGCGCGCACGAGCCGTTGGCCCACCGTGCCGAGCTCTCCAGAACCAGTCCACTCGCGCTCGGGATCCGGAACCGACGCCGCAATGACCAGATCCAGCAGCGGACGCAACTCATCCAGCTTCGGCAGAAGAGCCGTAATCTCGTCTACGCGCAGCTTCCCCATGAACGCTCCCCGCCTGGCTCCGCGCCCTCGCACTCGCTGGGCGCACGACCCATGCCAACTTGCCCGCCACGTCGCCCGGGCCCCCCTGTTCGGCCCCCGCAGTGCGAGCCGCAGCGCCGCCAGTCCCGGCCGTCGCTGGCCCCCACACCGCAACTTCCACTTCCACTACGAGTTGCGGATATGAAGCCGGGCACCGCCCCGAAGGAGCACGCGACGCTTCAGCGACAGGAAGGCCATCGGCGCACCCCGGAGCCCAGCCTTCTTCGAGCCCATCTGGCCCTCAAACGCACCAAACGCACCAATCCGGGGCGCCGTCACGGCTCCGGCGCCGCCCGCGCGTCCACCCCGATCCCGTACTCCTTCACCTTCCGCGTCAGCGTGTTGCGGTGAACTCCGAGGATCCGCGCTGCCTCCCCCATGTGCGCACCGGTATGGCGAAGCACCCTCTCGAGGTGCGCGGCTTCCACCTGGGCGAGAGAAAGCGTCGGCGGATACCCCGCCGTGGGCTCAGCACCCGCGCCGAGCCCAGCCGCCACCTGCCCGATCCCCAGCCGCAGATCCTCCGCCTCGATCACCGAGCCACGCGCCAGCAGGACCGCCCGGTCCATCACGTTCCTCAGCTCGCGCACGTTCCCGGGCCAGGAATATGCCCGTAGACGCGCGATCGCCGCCTCGCTCAGATACTGCACCGGCCGCCCATATCGCGCGGCGAACTCGCCCGCGAAGTGAAGCGCCAGCTCCACCACGTCGTCCTCCCGGTCCCGAAGCGACGGCAGCTCGATCTCCACCACCGCCAGCCGGTAGTAGAGATCCTCGCGAAACTCGCCCCGCGCGATGAGATCCGGCAGCGACTGATTCGTCGCCGCGATCACCCGGACGTCCACCGGAATCCGTGACTCGCCACCCAATCGCTCGATCTCCCGCTCCTCGAGCGCCCGCAGGATCTTCGCCTGGAGCACCAGGCTCATATCCCCGATTTCGTCCAAGAAAAGCGTCCCTCCCGACGCCCGCTCGAAGCGACCCCGCCGGCGCGCCACCGCCCCCGTAAATGCGCCGCGCTCGTGCCCGAAGAGCTCCGACTCGAGAAGGTGCTCCGGGATCGCCGCACAATTCACCGCCACGAACGGACCGGCCACCCGGTCGCTCGCCGCATGGATCGCCTTCGCCGCCAGCTCCTTCCCCGTACCCGACTCGCCCCGGATCAGCACCGTCGCCGGACTCGTCGCAACTCGCGCGATCAACTGAAACACCGCCGCCATCCCCGCGCTCGAACCCACGATCCGCGGCGCCCCGCCCCCCGTCTCCTCGCGCCGCGGGATCGCAGTCCCCGCCGACTCCACACGCAGCCGCCGCGCCACCTCCGCGAGAGCCTCCCGGTCAAACGGCTCCCGAAGAATCGCCCCCACACCCACACGCTCCGCCTCTACCACAACGTCCAGCGAGGCCCCCGCCACCGACACCACCACCACCCCCGGCCCACAACCTTCCACGACCCTCCCCACCACCCCCAGGTCCACCC
>JACQVF010000010.1 GCA_016209885.1 Gemmatimonadota bacterium
ACGCCGCCACCTTCGTGGACGCGCTCCTCGAGCGCCTGGGGCCCAGGAGCCGCGACGAACGGCTTCGCACACGGATCCGCGAGGGCCACGAGTCGGTGTGGAAGGAGTGGCTCGAGCCGACAGGGGTGCGGCGCGTGAACCCCGCGTGCCTCATACGCTCGCTCCAGCAGCGGCTCGGGGCCGACGCCGTCTTCGTCGCGGACAGCGGCAACGGCACCTTCCTGGCCATGGAGTGCTTGCGCCTCCGCCGGCCCGGCCGCTTCCTCGCCCCGGTGGACTACTCGTGCATGGGCTACGCCGTGCCCGCGGCCATCGGCGCGAAGCTCGCGCGCCCACAGGAGCCTGTCATCGCCCTGGCCGGCGACGGCGCGTTCCTCATGACCGGCCTCGAGCTCCTTACTGCGGCGCGTGAGGCCGCCGCCGTGACCGTGCTCGTGCTGCGGGACCGCGAGCTCGCCCAGATCGCCCAGTTCCAGGATGTGGCCTTCGGCCGCAAGGTGGCGAGCGAGCTCGCTGATTACGACCTGAAGGCGATCTGCCGCGGCGTCGGCGTCGAATGCCTCAGCCTCGAGACCGACGGCGAGGTGCCTATCGTGCTGGACCGCGCTGCGGCCATTACCGCGGACGGACGGCCCGTGGCCGTGGACGTGGCCATTGACTACTCGCGGAAGACCTACTTCACCCGCGGCGTCGTATGGACCAACCTCGGGCGGCTCCCGTGGGCCGACCGGCTCCGCTTCGTCGCGCGGGCGCTCGCGCGCAGCGTGACGCAGCGTGACGGGGTAGCACCCGGGTGAGCATGTTCCACTCACATGAGAGGAGGGGTGACCCGTGAACCATCGGGGAGCGCTTCTCGGCCTCGTTCTGGTCTCGCTCGTTCTCGCTTCGGTGCCGGCGTCGGCGCAGGTCCCGGCGGCGGCTCCGGCGTTCGACGTGTTCGAGGCCTCGATCCCCGAGCTGCAGGAAGCCATGGAGAGCGGGCGGCTCACGGCCGCGCAGCTCGTGGACGCCTATCTGGCGCGCATCGAGGCCTACGACAAGCGCGGGCCTCAGCTTAACGCGATCCTCTGGGTGAATGCGAACGCGCGGGCCGAGGCGAGGGCGCTGGACGAGGAGCGTGCGCGGCGCGGCCCGCGCAGCGCGCTGCACGGGATCCCGGTGATCCTGAAGGACAACTTCGACGCCCACGACATGCCGACCACGGCGGGCTCCCTCGCGCTCGCGGGGGTGGTGCCGCCGGACGACGCGTTCCAGGTGAGGAAGCTGCGGCAGGCGGGTGCGATCATCCTGGCCAAGGCGAACATGCACGAGCTGGCGAGCGGGGTCACGACGATCAGCGGGCTGGGCGGCCAGACGCGCAATCCGTACGATCCGTCGCGCAACCCGGGCGGCTCGAGCGGCGGCACGGGTGCGGCGGTCGCGGCGAGCTTCGGCGCGGTGGGCTGGGGCACCGATACTTGCGGCTCGATCCGCATTCCGGCGGCGCACAACAATCTGTTCGGGCTCCGGCCGACGAAGGGGCTGTCCAGCATCGACGGGATCATTCCGCTCTCGCACACACAGGATACCGGGGGTCCCCTTGCACGCACGGTGACGGACCTGGCGATCGCGCTCGATGCCACGGTCGGGCCCGATCCCGCCGACGCGGCGACACGGGCTCTCGAGGGGCGGCCGCTCCCACGCTTCCGCGAGGCGCTGGACGCGAACGCGCTGCGCGGCGCACGCTTGGGGGTGGCGACCGATCTCTTCACCGACACGCTCGAGGACCGGGAAGCGATTCGGTTGATCCGGAACGCGATCATGGCCATGAAGGCGCAGGGCGCGGAGGTGATGGAGGTGAGCGTCCCCGGCATCGACAGCCTGCTGGGGCGGTCGCGCGTCGTCGAGCACGAGTTCAAGTTCGACCTGGCGGACTATCTGGCCGCGACGCCCGCGGCGCCCGTCAAGTCCCTCGGTGAGATCCTGGAGCGCGGGCTCCACCTGGCGGCGCTGGACAGCGCGTTCCGGGCCAGGAACCGCGTCGAGACGCGGGACAGCGAGGTGTACCGGACCCTGCTGGCCAGGCGGGACTCGGTGCGCGAGGCGGTGCTGCGCGCCATGGACGCGGAGCGTCTGGACGCACTGGTCTATCCGACGGTCCAGCGCAGGCCGGCACTCATCGGCGAGCCCCAGCGCGGGTCCACCTGCCGCCTGAGCGCGCACTCGGGGATGCCGGCGCTGACCGCGCCGGCCGGGTTCACAGGCGACGGGCTTCCCGTGGGCGTCGAGCTGGTCGGTCGCCCCTTCGCCGACGCGCGCCTCGTCGCGCTGGCCTATGCGTTCGAGCAGGCAACGCACCACCGGCGTCCCCCGGCCACGACGCCACCGCTTGGCGCGGGGCGCGCGCCAGAGCCCGTCGCGTTCAGCGTCGTGGCGACGGGCCGCGGCCTGGCGCCGCCCGCCGAGACCGGCGTCACCGCGCGGGGGGAGCTCGCCTTCGACGTGACCCGGAGCACGCTGAGCTATCGCGTGACCGTCTCGGGCGTGGCCACGGACCAGATCCATGGCGTGACGCTGAGCGAGGGGGAGCCGGGGCGGCCTGGCCCGGTGCGCTATCCCCTGTCCGGCCTCGGCCTCGCGCAGATCGAGGGGACGCTGCCGCTCAACGCGTCCGATCGCGAGGCGCTCCGGGAGGGGCGACTCTATCTCACCGTGTACACGCGAGAGCACCCGACGGGCGCGGCGCGCGGGCAGCTCGCGCTGCCGGCGCGGCCTGGACCCGCGCGCTGACCGCGTGCGTACCACCCGGCGGTGGGGATCGCGGGGTCGGGGGGGTCGCGGGGGGGTCGCCCCTCCTTGACAGGCGAGGCCGCCGGCGCTAAACGTTCTGGACGCGTTTTCGGGTACAGTCTTGGAACCGCGGGAGCGACGCGTTGACAGACATGCCTTTCTGGGCCTTCTCGCACGGTTCGGCGTCGTTGGGCGCTGCGAACGTGATCCCGGTCACGACGAAGACCCGCACGGCCCGTGAAGGCCGTGGTGGGAGAGGGCCGGTTGCGTCGCGTTTCGAGGAGATCTGACCGGGCGCCACAACCGAAGCGAAGACGACAGCGGGCCCTCTCCGAGGCGAGGGGGCCCGCCGTCATTTCTGGGTGCGACTCTCGGGTAGTGTATCCGTCCGGACGAGGAGGTGGTTCATGGGGTCGAAGGGGATATGGGTAGCCGGACTCTGGTCCAGCGCATGGGCGATGGTGGTGCACGCGCGCAGCCGTGCGCCGCGTGGGCGGCGCCGGCCTCTCACCGTCGAGGCGTGAGGGCCGAGCCGTGTCGAGCGCGCGCATGCAGGTACTCAAGTTCGGCGGCACTTCCCTCGGCACGCCCGAGCGGGTGGAGGTGGTGGCGGCGATCGTGGCTGAGCGGGCGCGCATGGCGCCCATCGCGATGGTCGTCTCGGCGTTTGCCCGGGTCACCGACACCCTGGTCGCGGCGGCTGCCGCGGCGGCGGGCCGCGACCCGTCCTACCGCGAGCGGCTTGAGTCCCTGGCGGAGCGCCACCGGCTGGCGGCGGAGGCGCTTGCGTCGCCCGACGAGCGGGCGGCGGTGCTGGCGACCGTGGACGGATACGCGGAGGCGCTCCGGCATCTGCACCGGGGCGTGTGGCTCGTCCAGGAGTGTTCACCCCGTACGCTTGACACGATCCTGAGCCACGGCGAGCTGCTCTCGGCGGCGCTGGTGGTGGCGGCCCTCCGGAAGGCGGACGTTGCCGCAGAGGCGTGCGATGCGCGCTCGCTCATCGTCACCGACGCGAGCTTCGGGAACGCCCGTGTCCAGTGGGAGGAGACGGGGGCGCGGATCCGCGCCCACTTCGGCAGCGCGATGGCGCTCCAGGTCGTGACGGGCTTCATCGGCTGCACGCTTGGCGGCGAGACGACAACGCTGGGGCGCGGTGGCTCCGACTACACGGCGGCGCTCGTGGGTGCGGCGCTGGACGCCGAGGCCATCGAGATCTGGACGGACGTGGACGGGGTGATGAGCGCGGATCCTCGCCTGGTTCCCAACGCCTTCTCGATCCCGCTTCTCAGTTATGTCGAGCTGCTCGAGCTCTCGCACTTCGGCGCCAAGGTGGTCTACCCGCCCACGCTGCACCCTGCGCGGGAGCGCGCGATCCCGCTCATCATCCGGAACACCTTGAACCCGGCGTTCCCGGGCACGCGCGTCGTGGAGACGGCGCCGGCCCCGGAGGGCCACCCGGTGCGGGGGATCGCCTCGATTTCGCGCTTGGCGCTCGTGCGCCTCGAGGGGGACTGGATGATGGGGCTCCCGGAGATCGTGGAGCGGCTCTTCCGCGCCCTGGCCCGCGACGGCATCCGGGTTCTGCTCATCACCCAGGGCTCGAGCGGCCACTCCATCTGCTTTGCCGTAATGCCCGTGGATCTGGAGCGGGCGCGGGCGCGGATCGAGGAGGAGTTCGGGCTCGAGCGCCGCGCGGGGCTCGTCGACGAGCCGGTCGTGGAGACGGACTGCTCGGTCATCGCTGCCGTGGGCGAGGGGATGCGAGAGACGCCGGGGGTGTCGGGGCGGCTGTTCGGCGTGCTGGGCCGTCACGGGGTGAACGTGCGGGGCATCGCCCAGGGCTCGTCCGAGCTGAACATCTCGGTCGTGGTCGGAGAGCGAGATCATGCGCGGGCGCTGAGGGCGATCCACGACGCGTTCTTCGCGCCGGGCGCCCGCGCGGCGAAGGTGTTCATCGCGGGCGTGGGCCGGGTCGGCGGCGTGCTGGTGGACCAGATCGCGAGGGCGGCCGCCGAGCTCGAGGAGCGGCGCTGGATCCGCGTCGCTATCGCGGGGCTGGCGAGCCGCCGCCGGGCGCTACTCGTGCCCGATGGCATCGACGTCAGCCGCTGGCGCGAGGCGCTGGCGGAGGCGGAAGCGGACGGCGCCCTGGATGCCCTCGTGGCGGCGGCCGTAGCGAGCCGCGATGCGCCGGCCGTCTTCGTGGACTGCACGGCGAGCGATGCGCCGGTCGCGCACTACGAACGGCTGCTGCGGTCCGGCGTCGCCATCGTCTCGACGAACAAGCGTGGCTTCTCCGGCCCGCTGGCGGGCTACCGATCCCTGCGGGCGGCGGCGTCCGCCGGGGCAGGGCTGTACTTCGGCACCACCGTGGGCGCGGGCCTCCCCGTGCTGCGCACCGTCGCCGACCTGGTGGCGACCGGGGACCGGGTCCACCGCATCGAGGGCGTGCTCTCCGGGACGCTCGGATACGTGCTGGGCGAGGTCATGGCCGGGGTAGCGTTGAGCCGCGCGGTTCGAGAGGCGCACGAGCGCTCGCTGACCGAGCCCGATCCCCGCGAGGACCTCGGCGGCGCCGATGTGGCGCGCAAGCTCGTGATCCTGGCCCGTGAGGCAGGCTTCGAGGTGGAGCCCGAGTGCGTGGCCCTCGAGCCGCTGGTGGAAGCCGGCAGGTGGCGCGAGCTCCCGCTCCCGGCGTTCTGGGATGCGCTGGCAGGCGTCGACGAGGAGTACGGCCGGCGCGCGGAGGCGGCTCGACGAAACGGGCGCAGTCTTTGCCATCTCGCGAGGATCGAGGAGGGTCGCTGCCACGCCGGGATCGCGGAGATCGGACCCGAGCATCCGTGTGGCGCGCTCCGCGGGACGGACAACATGGTGGCCATCTGGTCGGACCGCTACGCGAGCACGCCGCTCGTGATCCGCGGGCCCGGCGCCGGGCCGGAGGTCACGGCTGGCGGGCTGTTCGCGGATCTCCTGCGCGCGGTGCGCGAATCCGTGTAGTCAATAGCAAGCGGCGGCGCCAGTATACCGGAATAGAGAGGAGGAACGCGAGCCATGAGCGGTTCCGGCGGCTCCCGGAGGATGCCCGTCGCAGTGCTCGGCGCCACGGGCAGCGTGGGCCAGCGCTTGGTGAGTCTGCTGGCGGATCATCCCTGGTTCGAGGTCGCGGCGTTGACCGCGTCGGACCGTTCGGCGGGCAAGCGCTACGGCGATGCGGCGCGCTGGCTGCTCCCGGACCCGCCGCCCGCGCGCATCGCCGACATGGCCGTGCTGCCGACGGAGCCGGCGCTCGAGCCGCGCCTCGTGTTCTCGGCCCTGGACGCCGGCGTCGCCGGCCCGGTCGAGGCCGAGCTCGCGCGGCAGGGCCACGTTGTGGTGTCGAACGCCCGCAGCCACCGACTGGATGCCGACGTGCCCCTGCTCGTTCCGGAGGTGAACGCGGATCACCTGTGCCTGGTGGCGCAGCAGCCGTACGGTTCGGGTGCCATCGTCACGAACCCCAACTGCTCGACCATCGGGCTCACGCTGGCGTTGGGGCCGCTGGTCGACGCCTTCGGGCTCGAGCGCGTTCACGTGGTGACGCTCCAGGCCGTGTCGGGCGCCGGATACCCGGGCATCTCGAGCCTGGACATGGTGGACAACGTGGTCCCGTTCATCGCCGGCGAGGAAGAGAAGCTGGAGGTGGAGACGCTCAAGGTGCTGGGGACCGTTCGGGACGGATCCGCCGGGCCCCACGTGGCCGCGGCGCCGTTCCGGGTGAGCGCGCAGTGCAACCGCGTTCCGGTCCTGGACGGCCACCTGGAGTGCGTTTCGGTGACCCTCGCGCGTGACGCGGCGCTGGACGCGATCCGCGGCGCGTGGGAGGCGTTCTGCGGCGAGCCGCAGGCGCTCGAGCTGCCGAGCGCGCCCCGGCGCCCCGTCCACTATGTGGATGGGAACGACCGGCCGCAGCCGCGTCTCGATCGGGACGTCGAGCGGGGAATGGCGGTGGCCGTGGGGCGACTGCGGCCCTGCCCGCTCTTTGGCCACAAGTTCATCCTGGTCACGCACAACACGGTGCGCGGCGCTGCGGGCGGGGCGATCCTCTGCGCGGAGCTCGCCGTGGCCCGCGGGTTGGTCTAACAGGTCCCTGTAGGTGTTCACCGCCCTGTCAACGGTGGTTGAGCATCGTTGGTCTGACGCCTCCCGAGAGGCGGCCGCTCGGCGCGCGAACGGGACGCGGATGGCCGGATGGGGTTCCAGATGTTTACTGCGCGATGCGTGCGGGCTTCTCGCGATGCCAAGGGGACGGGAGTGGCCGGATCGCCGCCGCCCGTGAACGCGGCGAGCGCTGTCGCGCGTCTGGTGCTCACGCCCGAGGCCTGGACGGCCGTTGCCCAGCACGCCGCGAGCAGGCCCAGCGAAGAGGTGTGCGGCATGCTGATAGGCGCGGGTGAGGGCGGGGCCGCCCGCGTGGCGCGGATCATTCCGAGCCGGAACGTAGCGGATCCCTCCGAGCGAGGCCGGCGCTTCCTCATGGAGCCGCGCGACGTGCTCGACGTCGAGCGGACGCTCCGCGGCGGCCCGGAGCGGCTCCTGGGCTTCTATCACTCGCACCCCGACGGCACGGCGGAGCCCTCCGCCCTGGACACGGCCTACATGACGCTCTGGCCGGCCACGGCCTGGCTCATTGTCCCCATGGGACCCATGGGAGCGGGCGGCACCGCGCGTACGCCTCGGGCCTGGTTGCTGGAAGCGGAGGCAGCGAGCCCTTCGCGGACGAACGCACCGCCGGGCGCTCCCGGGCAGGCAGCGCTGCGCGAGCTGGTGATCGAGGGGTTGCCGACCCGCTGTCCGCTGTAGTTCTGGGACGGGACTCCAGACCTGTTCTCTGCCTAGAGCCCCAGGCTCAGCCTAGCCCGTGGCTTGGCATGGCTCCGGCTCGGACGGGGCATCGCCAACTTCCGGGTGCCGGCGAGGGAGTGAGGCTGCTCCGCCTACTCGCGCCAGCGGGTGGCCACGACGCCGAGAAGCAGGTTGTCCACCGGCGCATAGTCATCGCTGAGGATCAGGGGCGACTCCCGGGGTGGGTAGATGCCGGGGCGGAAGGGCACGTCGGGTCGCGCCAGCCACGTGTCCCACGGGATGGGCTTCTTGGCCGCGACGATGATGAAGGTGTTCCAGTTGCGTCTGTCCACGTTGCGGTCGCCGTCCAGGACGTAGACATGGGGAAAGACCCGCTGCAGTGTCTGGGAGAACGCACCCAGGAACCGCCCGTCCAGCCAGTCCACGGCGTTGACCAGGTAGAGACCATCGGGCGCCAGGCGGTCGCGGATCTCTTCGCTGAACTCCAGGGTGGTGAGGTGATAGGGGACGGAGATGTCGTTGAAGACGTCGCCCACGATGATGTCGTAACGCGCCCCAGGAGGGAGGTCCCGGAGCACCAGCCGCGCGTCCCGGTTGTAAGTGACGATGCGGGTCTCCTGCGGGATGAACTCCCGGTACGCCACCGCAGTTACCAGAGGATCGATTTCCGCCACTTCCACGGAAGTCGCTGGCAAGTGCCGGGCCATCCAGTGGGGTAGGGTGTAGCCCCCGCCGCCCAAGAAAAGGCTCCGCGCATCGGGCGGCGCGTGTTGCAGGATCAGCCAGGCGATCATCGCCTCGTAGTCGTACCAGAAGTAGCCGGGATCCTGGGGGTCGGCGGCGCTGTGGACCAGCCAATCCAGCTCCAGTTGCTTCACGGTGCGGTTGCCATCGTTGACGGTGTTGATGCGAATGCAGAAGTAGGACGACTCCCACTGGCAGGAGCTGCGGAGCAGGGCAGGCCGCTGCCAGGCGGCCATGACCAGGGAGGCAAGCAGCAAGCCGAGGACTGCTCCGCGACTCGCCGGTCGCAAGGGCACGGTGAGCACCCCCAGGACGGCCAGGCCCCCCGCCACCCCCAGCACGATGGTCCGCGTGCCAAAGGCGGGCACGAGCCAGAAGCCGGTGGCAAAAGTCCCGGCGATGCTACCCAGCGCCTGGCCAGCCGCGAGTCGACCCACGGTGCGGCCCGTGCGGCGCAGGTCCTCAAGGGCGAGCTTGTACACCACCGGTGCGATCAGGGCGAGAAACACCGCGGGCACCAGGAAAAGGAGAACCACCGGCACCACCACCGCGACGAGAGGGTAGACCGTCTTGGGCACGGCGCGCGTCATCACCGGTGTGAGAAAGAGCAGGATGGAACAGGTGGAGGCCGCGGCGAGAAGCAGCGTCCACGGCAGTAGGCGCCGCGGGTTCAGGCGGTCGGCCAGAACGCCGCCTAGGAAGTACCCGCCGCTCATGCCCCCCAGCAAAACGCCGATGATGCTGGTCCACGTGTAGAGGGAGACCCCCACGTAGGGAGCGATGAGGCGTGCGGCCACCAGCTCGATGGTCATGATGCAGGCGCCGCTCATGAAGACCAGCAGGAAGTACCACCACACGGGTCCGTCCTCCTCCGGCAGGGCTTCCCGGATGCTTCGGGCCCCAGCAGGTCCCGGCAGCTGGCTCCTTTTGCCCGGCCCTAGCTTTGCGGCTAAGATAGCAAAGGTCAGGCGAGGATGAGACGTGTCACCGGCTGCTCGAAGCTCTGGGCGGGACCGGAGCGGTGGGCCGGGAGCGGGAACGCCACGAGGAGCGCGGGAGCATCGGGAGCATCGGCCTGAAGCTTTCGGCGATCCGGCGCCATCCGTAGATTGATCGTGGCGCCAACGCGGGGGGCGAGGCTTGTCATCCGCGGAGAACGACCAGGGCAGAGTGCGGGTTCGCTGCTTCGGCGAGCTCGAGATCGTGCGTGCGGACGGCAGCGACGTCCTCCCCATATTCATGCTTCCTCGCCGGGCGGCGCTCTTCCTTTACCTGCTTCTCTCCGAGCCTCCCATCCCGATCCCGCGTCGCGAGCTGGCGGAGATGTTCTGGCCGTTCCAGGCGCCGGGCGCGGCCGAGCGCGCTCTGGACGAATCGCTCTTCACGCTGCGCCAGTACCTGGGCGAGGTGTGGGAGGCGGCGGATGACGGGGTCGTGATCGTCCCCGACCCGCTGTGGTGCGACGTCTGGGCGTTCCGCGAGGCCCTCGCCACAGGCGACCTGGAACGGGCAACGGGGCTGTATCGCGGGCCGTTGCTCGAGCGGCCGCCCCTTTTCGGGGCCGGCGAGTTCCAGGTGTGGCTGGAGCAGCAGCGGGAGGGGCTGCAGCAGGCCGCTCTCGCATCGTTCGCGCGGCTCGCGGAGCGAGAGGCGCGGGCGGGGAACTGGCAGGGCGCGGCGCGCATCTTCCGGGAAGCCGCACGTACCGAGCCGCTCGAGGAAGCCAACCTGCGCTGCCTCATGGTGGCGCTGGTGCAGGCGGGCGAGCGGCCCGGCGCGCTCCGCGCCTACGACCTGCTCAAGCGCCGGCTGGCGCTCCGCCACGGGCGGACGCCCGAGGATGAGACCGACGCGCTGGCCGAGGTGATCGGCAGGGGCGCGACGCCGCCGCTGGCGCCGTTCCTTCCCGATTAGCCCGGCTCCGCTGGATCCTTCGGGGCGATGATCGCCACCAGGAGCCCCAGCAGGAACCCCACTGCCGTGTTCACGCTCAGGATCCCGCCTGCGGTGACCGCCACGATCAGGAAGGCGCGGCGCGTGGTCGCGTCCCGCGCGGGTAGCGCGAGCTCCGCGCCCGCGAACACGAGGAGCACGCCCAGGATGCTGTCCGGGTAAGCCTGGAGGAGCGCGAGGGCGGCGGCTCCGAACGCGACGCCGAGGGCGACCTTCGCGGCCCCGAGCATGACGACGCTGCCGCCGGTGCGGGCTCCGAAGCGGTACTGGCCGGCCAGCCCGCCGGACCCGTGGCAGGCCGGCATCCCGCCGAACCAGCAGCCCACCAGGTTCATGAGACCGACGCTCACGGCCATCTTCCGCGTGCCGATGCCGCGCCCCGAGAAGAGGTCCTCGCTCAGGGCGCACACTGCGATCACCGAGTTGAGGAGCGTGAGCGGCACCTGGGGTAGTGCGCCGCGAGCGATGCCGGCCCGCCACTCGGCGAGGGTTGGGACCGTGAGGATCGGGCCGGACCAGCCGACGTCGAGGCCGCGGAACACGCCCGGCGACGACCACGCCAGGATCGCGAGACCCGCCAGGAAGAGCAGGAGGGCGGAGGGGAAGCGCCGCCGGCGCTCGGCCAGCAGCACGAGGGCGCCGGCGATCACGGCCACGATGCGGCCGTCCGCGGCGGTCCACGGGGTGCCCATCGCCATTGCGACCCCGGCGGCCAGAAGCTTGAGTCCGATCCCAAGCTGGATCCCCCGCACGACCGGTCGCGGGATCGTCTTCTCCAGAGCCTCCACTCCGCCCACCAGCGCCAGCGCGAGGACGAACGCGCCGCCGCTGAGCCCCGCGGCCGCCACCGCTCCGGGCGACAGCCCCTCGGCGATGGCCACGGCCGCGATCGCCTTCATGGGCTGGACGGGGAGGGGCTGATTGAACAGGAGCCCGGTGGCGATGTTGAAGAGACCGGCGAAGAGGAGCACGCTCCCGGCGTCCATGTGCACCACGGCCACGAGGCTCACCACCAGCGGGACGAAGGTGCCGAGATCTCCCAGGGCGCCGCTCGCCTCGGAGAGATCGAAGCGCATGCCCCGGAGTACGGGCGCCCGCCCGCGCATCGCGGGCTCCGCCCCGGGGGGCGCGGAAGCGGCGGCGGGGCCTGGCTCCAGTGGCGTCCCGGTGCCGGCGGCGCCCACAGCGTGATGCGGCTGCGCCATGGCCGCAAGTCTAGCCGATCGCTCGCGCCGCCGGCAACGCGCGCGTCCGGTGGGGAGCACTGGCGAGGGCAGAATACCTGCGGCGCCGCGGGAAGCAGGTCCGCGAGGGCGTTTCAACCTTCGTGCGGCGGGATCTCCGGGGAGGAGGGTACGGAGCCTTCACCTGGCGCCGGGTCCGACGTCGCATCGCGGGCAGGGTGCTGCCGGCGCGCCGCGACCGGCCCGGCCGGCGGCACGGCACTGAACTGGCCGTCCACGAGAACACCACGCACGCGCTCGGGCTCGAAGCAGCGCGTGTGGCCCGCGTAGTCCTCGAACCAGAGCCGCCGCCCTTCTCGCAGGCAGAAGAGGATCCGCCGATGAAGCTCCAGCGCCGGGCGCTTCCAGCGGGCGCGGAACGCCACCTCCCCGTCGTCCATCGCCAGACGGACGGCGACGGTCGGGATCAGGCTCCGAAGCAGGTAGACTACGCGGTAACCCATAGTAGTACGAGTAAGGCCCCGCGCCGTTGCGGGCAACAGGGGCATTCCGAACCGTCCGGAAGCGAGCCGGGCCGGACGTCGCGCCTCGCGCTCCAGCCGGCCAGCTGGCGGGTGGGAAGTGGGAAACCGGATTGCGGTCCGGCTCGCCTGCGCCGTCGCCGGATCCGTCCGGTAACGGTGAGTCGTGGCGGCCCGACAAGGATCACGAAGGATCGGCGAGATCAGCCGATGGCTGCGCTCCTGAGCCAGGCGGACCACCAGAGGTCGCGGAGCATGCGGGCGCTGGCGGCGAGGCGCTCGGCGGCGAAGGCTCGCGTCTGCGGGGCCGCGCGGTCAGCGGCGAAGCCGAACTCGCGCTCGAGCTGGTAGAGCCTGGGGACCTGCGCGTGTGAGTCGCGGATGAGCCCGAGAATCGCGGCGCGCGCGTCACGGATCTCGCTCGTCCCGGGCGTCAGCCGGGGCAGCACATCGTCGAGCGTGATGTGGGCCTTCACGAAGTCGGTCTCGAACCGGCGGTGGAACGTGCGCTCCGTGGTGAAGCCCTGCGGGTTTGCGTACCCGTCGGCCCAGCCGTTGTGGTGGACCGTAGTGTGCTGCGGGTTGGCCGCGTCGGCCACGTAATGCCCCAGGATCCCCGCGTCGTTCACGATGCGCTCCTCGATCCACGGGCGTTCCGCCGGGTCGCTGGCCTTGCGCCAGAGGCTGAACTCCTTCGTGAGTCGCTGGACCAGCTCGAGGATCCGGAAGGGGAGAAGTCCGGCGTCGCGTGCGGGCTCGGCAAGCTCCGTTGCCTCGAGGGCGCGCAGGTACGCGAATCGGTCCTCGGCCTGGAAAGCCTCCGGGGGGACCACCTCGAGATCGATGTAGTGCTCCCATGCGGAGGCGCGGTCCATCTCGGGGAAGCGGCGCTCGCGCCAGCGATCAGGATCGTAGTTGAGATACGCGAGCTGCGCCGCGGCACCCCTGAAGAACGCGGGCATCGCCTCCGGCAGCGTCATGGCCGCAGCCCACCCCGTGATCGCGTGCCCGTTCGGACCCCAGGGCTGCGGCACCGGGGCGTGATTCGCGGCTCGCGCCGCGCGGCGGCTGCCGGCGCACGCCCCTGCCACGCACGCCGGGCGGTACAGCTCCCGCGTTGGCGAGATGAGCGGACCGTGCAGGCTTGCGGGCCCAGGGAACAGCGCGGCCACGAGGGTCAGGTGGAGCATCACCGCGGGAGTATAAGAGGGATGGCAAGACGGGGCGAGTCGCCATGCGGGCCGTCGTGCTCATTGCCTCGACGTTTCCAACGTCCCCATCCTATCCCACCCTTTTTATTGACACTCGTAGTCGTTCTCCCTATATCATCGCCTCGCAACCGCGTCCGTCCAGGTGCTCCCTCCCCCCTCGAAAAGGAGCTCGATATGGCCAGCCTGAGAATCCGTACTTCAAGCGGCGATGAAACGACGCTCGACCCAGCGAGCCTGGAGCAGCTTGCAGGCGGGCTACGCGGCGAGCTCCTCACGCCCGACACGCCGGGCTACGACGAGGCGCGTTCGATCTGGAACGCCATGATCGACCGCCGTCCGGCCCTCATTGCCCGGTGCGCGGAGGCCTCCGATGTGCTGCGTGCCGTGCGCTTCGCCCGCGAGCACGACCTGCTTCTCGCGGTGCGCGGAGGAGGGCATAACATTGCCGGCAACGCGGTGTGCGACGGAGGGCTGATGGTCAGCCTCGCGGCGATGCGGTCGGTCGGCATCGATGCCCGGGGCCGCACCGCGCGCGTGGAGGGCGGCGCCACGCTCGGCGATTTCGACCGCAAGGCGCAGGCGTTCGGGCTGGCCACGCCGCTGGGCATCAACTCGACGACCGGCGTGGCCGGGCTGACCCTCGGGGGCGGATTCGGGTGGCTGAGCCGGAAGTACGGCTTGACCATCGACAACCTTCTGTCGGTGGACGTGGTGAACGCCGAGGGCGAGCTGCTCGAGGCGAGCGAGCTCGAGAACCAGGACCTATTCTGGGGCGTCCGGGGCGGCGGCGGCAACCTCGGTGTGATCACCTCCTTCGAGTTCCGACTGCATCCAGTCGGGCCGGAGATCCTCTCGGGGCTGGTCGTGCACCCGTTCGAGGATGCGCCGGCGGTGCTACGCCACTATCGCGACTTCGTGGCGGAAGTGCCGGATGAGCTCGCCGTTTGGCTCGTGCTCCGCAAGGCGCCGCCGCTCCCCTTTCTTCCCCAGGAGTGGCACGGCAAGGAAGTCGTTATTCTCGCCGCCTTCTGCGCAGGCGATATGCGGGAGGGGGAGCGGGCGCTGGAACCGCTGCGCCGCTTCGGCCGCCCCATTGCCGACGTGATCGGCCCCCATCCCTACGTCGCGTGGCAGCAGGCGTTCGATCCGTTGCTTACTCCGGGGGCACGCAACTACTGGAAGTCGCACAACTTCACCTGGCTCGACGACGGCCTCTTCGATGCACTCGTCGACTATGCCGGACGGCTTCCATCGCCCCAGTGCGAGATCTTCATCGGACAGCTCGGCGGCGCGACGAGCCGCGTCCCGCCCGAGGCTATGGCCTATGCGCAGCGGGACGTCGCGTTCGTGCTGAACGTCCACGGCCGCTGGGAGCAGCCGGCGCAGGACGAAGTCTGTATGGGCTGGGCGCGCGAGTTCTTCCAGACCACGGCACCGTTCGCGACGGGCGGCGTGTACGTGAACTTCCTCACGCAGGAGGAGACTGCTCGGGTACGCGCCGCCTACGGGCCCAACTACGATCGGCTGGCCGAGCTCAAGCAGAAGTACGACCCGGACAACCTGTTCCGGCTCAACCAGAACATTCGGCCGGCGATACCTGCCTGAAGGCGGGCCGCGGCGCACGCCGTCGGCGCGGGTGCGGCAGCCGCCCGTGGACGTTTCCGCCCACGTTTGCGGTCGCCATCGAGGGCCCCGATACGACCTATGGGTTGCTGAGCTGCTGGCAGTCCCCGGACGACGCGGTGTCCGGCGGCGCGTGCTGGTGCCCGGCCATGAGGTACGCGCGGACGTTCTCCGGTAGCGTCAGCGGGGCACCAGTCAGGTCGGTCAGGACCAGGGGGGACGGCGCAATCAGCGCGAGGCGATGAAGACGACGATGGCTAGGAGCAACACCCCCAGATCGACGAGCCACGCCCACCAGGGCAGGTCATGTACGGCGACCTTCACGCCGACGGCGCCCTCCCGCCCCTTGATCTTCGATGTGCCTCCGGCGATCCACGAGAAGGTACCGATGACGGCCGCGCAGATCCCGAAATCGATGAAGCCGAGCCGGTTCGTCGCGTCCAGTCCGGGATTCGCGATCCCATTGATGGTCATCGCCACCCCAACCACGATGAGCGCCAGGAACCCCAGCCACCCAGGAATCCACGATAGGAAGCGGGACAGGTCCATGAGGTCCTCCTCGATTGGGGTAGTGGGATCCGACGCTCGACACGTCACCAGGATTGCTGCGCAGGTCGTCGCCTCCGGTGGACCAGAGGATCTGGCTACGGAGCACGTCGTTGGGGCTCGACCTTCCGGCCTCGCGATGATTGAGTTGACTTTTGAGGCGCCGCAAGCAAATACTAATATCGATACTTTTCGGCCCCCCACAATAGTTGTCCGTAACTATCCACACGCTCTGCAAGGGAGGCGACGCCTGTTCGTGTTGTCGAGGGGCCGTTTTGCGTTCGTGGACCTGGCGTCAAAGCCCGCTCGTTGGGCCTGCCCTCCGTCCTGCCGGGCACCGCGGTCTGGGCTGGCCAGCCGTGCCGGAGCCGGCCAAGGGATCCAGCAGTGGTGCTACTTCAACAACCCGTGGGAGGCGTGGGGCTACCTCGTCGGTCACGGGCACGGCGGGTCAAAGCGAACGGCGTTCGGGTCCCTAGTCTGGAGCGACGCCGGCCTGCTTGGCGCCTCGATCCTGTACTTCCCCCTGGTGGTGGCGGGGCTGGTGGCGCTCGCCGCAGCCGTCTGGTAAGGAAGGGAACGAATGGATCCGGCGATTTGGCTGATTCTGGGCGTGAGTGCGCTGACCGCGGGCGCTCTGCTGACGCTCGACGGCGCCTTTGGGTGGAGGCTTCCGAAGATCATTCACGCCGTTCCCAGGAAGCTGGTGCGGGGTTTCGAGGTAGTCATCGGCCTGGTGTTGGTCATAGCCGGGATCGTCACGCTGTTTCAGGTTGGGTTCGCTCTATGGCTCAGTCGTGAATGGACATAGAGGATGGCGGCGGCCTTCGAGGTATTTGGGGGCATGATGTTCCTCATATGAGGAATCGTCATTCTGACCACGGGACGGTTCCAGCGTTCTCCGCGGTTAAGAGCGATGGAATCGAGGGGGTCGGCCCTGGATCTCGCGGACCCATGCAGCACTTGATGAAGTAGCCGGGTGTAGACCGTGTCCTTCTACTTGTCCATTCACATGCCAAGTTCGCGATGGCTGGCGATCGGCGGAGTCGCGCTACTCGGGATGTTGATCGGCGCGGGGGCCCTCTGGTTGCTGTGGCGACCCGATGGTACGGTGGAAATGCGGGATGTCGGCGGTCCGGCAGCGTTCGGGGCCATAGACGCCCGCGTTGAGGCGGCGGAGAGCGTGCGGTACGCTGTGGCCGGCGACACCGCTGCACCCTCGGATACTCCGACGGGTCGGCTGCACCTTTGCCCCGGTGAGCCGCCTCGCGCCTTCAGCGGTCCGCGCTGGGATCGTGACGGTGACCGGATCAGCACGAGTGTGGAGCTGGAACCCGAGAACGCCTATCTCTGCTTCGACACGACGCTCGTCAGCGAGGACCCTAGCCGTGCGCTGGGGCGGCCTCCGGAAGGAGCGCTCGAGGGAGGGATCAACTTGCCGGATCGTCCCGAGCAGGCGGGGTATTATCATCATTACGGTCCTCCCGCTGAGGCGAACGCGGACGACTGGGGGACCCTTGCGCTGGTCCGCGTCGTCGAGGAGGCCAGCCGTTGCTGGACGGATTATTTGAGCAGGGTGGGGCGGACGGAGCCACGCATCGGCATCCTCGACCTCAGCCTGAGAGAGGGAGGGCGGTTCCAGGGCCACGTGTCCCACCAGAACGGCCTGGACGTCGACGTGCGGTACGTCCGCGCCGATGGCCGGGAGGGTCCCCTCGACCTCAGGGGGGAGCGGGGCGTCCACGACCTGGAGGGGACGGTGGAGCTGCTTGTCTGCTTCACGAAGCCCGAGGTACCGGTCGACCGCATCTTCGTGGACACGGCCCTGGTCAACGAGTTCGATGACTGGACCAACGGAAAGATCAAGGGTGTGAAGGGGCACCACAATCACCTTCACCTCCGGATCGCGCGTCCCGACCAGGGCGCCGGATGAGTCGCGCGGCGCTTGGGGCGGATCGCGCCTTTCGTGTCACGCGCAGGCGGCGTCACCGCGATCTCATGGCGGGGGGTCGCCGGCGGCTCGCGGGGCGCGCCTTCGCCCATGCGGGTCGCGTGCAGACCCGCGTGTGGTTGCTGGCGCCGATGCTTCTCTGGATCGTCGGAACCGCGGCCCGACCGCAGGACACTGCCCGCGTCCGGCCGCCCGCGAGGGTCGTGGCGCCAGTGGTCCGGGACACGGCGCTGCTGCGCCTGCGTCCGCAGATCACTGCGGCGGACACCTCGGTACGGGTCTTCGCCCGCCTTCAGCCGGACGCGATTTCTCTCTACTTTCCGCAGAACCCGCAGGCGGGGCGGACCCTCTACCGGACACGGCCAGGCGCCATCTCGAGTCTGTCCGTTGCGCCATCCCAGCAGCACGTCGCCTTCTTGGAGCGAAGCGCGCCGACCGCAGCGGCGAGGAACGCACTGGTCGTCCTGGATCTTGCGGGAAGGGAGGTGCTCCGCGACACCGGCAGCGTTCAGCGCTACACCTGGGCCGGCAGCGGCAGGATCGCGACCGTCGCGGGCGAGCCGCGTGAGGGGGGCGTGGGCTTCGATCCCCTCGCGCTCTCCCTGCTCGAGCTGGGCGCCGCCGGTCAGCCGCTGCGGAGGATTCAGATCGAGGCGCCGGCGCCCGTGTACGAGGTCGAGTGGGCGACCTTCGACAGCGCCCTGTACGTGGAGACGCTCTATCCCGTAGACGGCGCGACGATCCTGCGGTACGACCCGCGATCGAACCGCTTCGAGCCGACGCGGCACCGGGACCTGAACTTCTCACCGAGCGGGCGCTTCTACCTGAATCTCCCCGACGAGCGCCATCCGGAGTTGGGGGTCTACGATGCGCGCAGCGAACGGGAGGTGGCGATCCCCGACAGCCTGGGCGTACCGACGCGTTGGGTCTACGACACCGGCGACCACCTCCTCCTGGCTCGGGGTACCAAGGTGCCCACGGGGAGGACGACCCCCAGCGGCGTCTCCCTGACGCGGTACCAGGTGGTCGAGCACGTCATCTACGACGTCGCCCGGCGCCGCGTGGTCGGGCGCACCAGGGGAGAGGTCCTGGACCTGGTCGGCCCGGGACGTGTCGTCCCGCTGAGGGAGAACGACAGGCTCCGGTTGCTGACGCGCCCGCCCCCCGGCTGACCGGCTCACGGGACCGCTCGTGTGCCACCGCGGGGCCGACCGCGACGAGCTTGGAGTGCCAGAATCTCGGAGGGCATCCCGCCTATGGGGCTGCTAAGAGTCTGGCTGTTGGGAAGCGTGCGCATCGCCCACGGCGACCGACCGCCGGAGACGAGGATCTGCCACTCCGTCCAGACGTTGCTCTCCTATCTCCTCATCCATCGCCAGCGCCTCCATCACCGGGAAGTGCTCCTGGGGGTGTTTTGGGGGGACTATAGCGAGGATCGTGCGCGGAGCTGTTTGAGTACCGCGCTCTGGCGGCTGCGGCGGGTGCTGGAGCCGGACGGCGTGGCCCGCGGCGCGTACCTGGTCACCAGGCCCTCGGGCGAGGTGGGCTTCAACTCGGAGAGCGACCACTGGCTCGATGTCGCGGTGCTGGAGGAGAGCGCGGGCCGACTCATCAAGCAATTGCCCGCCCATGTCAGCGCCGCTCAGGTCCGGGAGCTGGAGGCGGCTCTACAACTCTACCGGGGCGAGCTGCTGGAAGGGTTCTACCACGACTGGGTACTGCGCGAGCGGGAGCGGCTCCACGTCCTCTATCTCAGCGCCCTCTGCTGGCTCATGCGCTGCTGCTGGGAGGGAGGCGCCTATGATCAGAGCGCGGCGTATGGACGTCAGATCCTCCTCCACGACCCGCTGCGCGAGTCCGTCCACCGTGACCTGATGCGGCTGTACCTGACCATGGGACAGCGCGATCTGGCGCTTCGCCAGTATCAGGCCTGCCGCGAGACCCTTGCCGCTGAGTTCGGTGTGTCGCCGTCAGAGGAGACTCACGCGCTCTATCTCGAGGCGACGTCAAATGGCCGTCGTTCGCCGCAACCGGACTCGAGTGGGAGAGACCTGGACGTTCTGAAGGACGCACTGGCAAGCCTGCAGCAGGCGGTGCGGGCGATGGATCGAGCCCGCCAGCAGCTCCAGGCAGCCGTACAGCTCGCGGACCGCCAGGTCGGAGTCGTGGAGTAAGCCCCGGGACCGTTGGGGACCGTCCGTTGCTTGCAGCCTGAAGGTCTCATCGTTCCCCGGACCCACCATTCCTTCAGCATCGTTCCAGGGCGCCCGCCCGTGCGTCCCTTTTTTTCCCCCGTCCACAGAAGCTCCCCGCTTCAGCTGCGAGTGAGACACTCGTGTGGTGAGACTCCCGTGATACCCTTGTGAGTGAAGGGTGAAGCCGATGCGTATAATGAGGTTAATGCGTTATTGCCTGCCTGCTGCGCCGGCGGACGGCGTCGCGATCGCGCCGGGCATGACACCGCCTGGCCCGGCCGTTGGACGGGAAGGCGCGCTAGCGAGGAACGGCTGAAGTGGAACGGCTGAAGTGGAACGGCTGAAGTGATCGACGAGGTCGATCGCCGCTTGAAGGAGTGGATCACCACGGTCCTGGAGGGCGTCGAGGTGACGCTCGACCCGCCGGGCCCCGAGGGCCCCGAGGGCCCCGGTCACCACGGTCACGGCATCAGTCTCTACCTCATGGAGGTCGTTAATCGGCGGGTGACGCGGGAAGGCAGGCGGGCGCCCGTCCAGCAACTCGCGCTCCACTACCTCGTCACGGCGTGGGCGGACGATCGGGAAGGCGCGCACCGGATCTTGGGCGTGCTCATGCTCGAGGCGATGCGGGCCCCGGAGTTCGAGGTCGAGCTCGATCCCGCTCCGGTGGAGACGTGGGGCGCCTTCGGCGTGCCGCCGCAGCCCTCGTTCGTCCTGTCCGTGCCGCTCCAGCGCGAGATCGCGGAGGCGGCTGCGCCGCTGGTGCGGGTGGCGCCCAGGGTAAAGACGTCTTCGCTCAGAGCGATCGAGGGATCGGTCGTGGGTCCGGGGGGAGTGCCGATTGCTGGCGCGGTCGTCGAGCTCCCGCTGCTCAGCCTGTCGACGCGGACGGATTGGAAGGGTCGGTTCCGGTTCGCGGGCGCGCCGGCCGAGGGGCCGGCGATCCGCCTGCGGGTGAGGGCCAAAGGATTCACCGTCGAGGAGCGGGTGGAGGGCGCGGGTCCCGTGGTGATCACGATCCAAGACCTGGAGGGGTGAGATGGCTGTGACCTACCACACACCGGGCATCTACATAGAGGAGGTGTCGAGGGGCGCGAGGCCGATCGAGGGTGTGGGCACCAGCACCGCCGCGTTTGTGGGTCATGCGCCCGCGGAGGGCGCCCGGGTGCACGACGCGGTCGCCATCAACAACTGGTCGCAATTCGTGCGGGAATTCGTACCGGAAGGCAGCAGGAGCACCGCGTTGTCGCATGCGATCTTCGGGTTCTTCCAGAACGGCGGCCGGCGTTGCTACGTCGTCAACGTCGGCGCCGAGACCTCGGTCACCGGGGGCGGTCGCACGCGCAAGGGCGTGGACGTCCTGGAGACGGTGGACGAGGTGGCCATCGTGGCGGCTCCGGGCTTCGCTGATGCCTCTGCGTACGACGCGCTGCTCTCGCATTGCGAGAAGCTGAAGGACCGCGTGGCCATTCTCGACGCGCCGTGCCAGGTCCCGAACATCGAAGCGTTGACCCAGGTCGGCAGCGTGCAGAAGGGGCGAAGAAGAGAGGGTGAGGAAGCAGAGGAAACCAAGGGGTTGCGCCCCCGCGTGAGCCCGGGCGGCTATGGGGCGTTCTACTATCCCTGCATCACGGTGCGCGACTCGCTTCCGCCGAACGAACTGGTGGACATTCCGCCCTCGGGGCACATCGCCGGGATCTACGCGAGAAACGATGCGACGCGGGGCGTGCATAAGGCGCCGGCCAACGAGCCGGTCCGGGGCGCCCTAAATGTCACCTACCGGGTAACGGACGAGGAACAGGGGCTGTTGAACCAGAACGGGGTGAATTGTCTCCGCTTCTTCTCACGCGAGGGCGTCACGGTGTATGGAGCGCGCACCGTGGCGGAGGCGGCGAGCGAGTGGCGCTACGTGAACGTCCGGCGCCTCTTCAACATGGTCGAGGAGTCGATCGCGAGGGGTACGCGTTGGACCGTGTTCGAGCCGAACGATCCATCGCTGTGGAAGGCAATTCGCCGGGACGTGGGCTCCTTCCTCACCCGGGTGTGGCGAGACGGCGCCCTGATGGGCGCCACTCCGGAGGAGGCGTTCTTCGTGAAGTGCGACGAGGAGACGAACCCGCCGGACGTCATCGAGGCAGGGATGGTCGTGATCCTGGTGGGTATGGCGCCGGTCAAGCCCGCGGAGTTCGTCGTCTTCCGGATCTCCCAGCATGCGGCAGGCGTCGAGATCGAGTGATCGAGGAGGTGCGAGATGCCAGAGACGGGTGCCTACGTAGATCCGTTCAACGCCTACAACTTCAAGCTCGAGATCCAGGGTCTCGAGGGGGCGCGCTTCACGGAGTGCACCGGCATCGGGATCCGGGTGCAAGACATCCGGTACCGTGAGGCAGGCATCGACCCCGCCGTGCATCGGCTGGTCGGTCCGGTGGAGTACGCGGACATCACGTTGCGCTACGGCCTCACCGGCTCCATGGACCTTTGGAACTGGTTCATGACGGCGGTCGCGGGAAGGGTGCAGCGGAAGAACGCGTCCGTCGTGTTGCTCGGCAACGACGGTGTGACCGAGGCCGCGCGTTGGAACCTCATCAACGCCTGGCCTGCCGCATGGCACGGGGCGCCGCTGAACGCCATGGGCCGCGAAGTGGCGATCGAGTCGCTCACCCTGGTGTTCGAGAAGCTGGAGCGAGGTTAGTCCTTGGAGACCCCGGGCCGGAGAAAGCGCCGGCTTCGATCCTTCTGGATCAGGCTCCGGGACCTCGCCACCCGACTCTGGCATTGGCCCGAGGTCGGGGAAGAGGTCGAGGAACCGGACGCGACGCCCTCAGCCGCCGCCCCCGTGGACGGAGAGCCGGGCGGGGCTCCGCCCGGGCACCCCGCGTCGCCCGGGAGGCGGCGTCCCGGGGAGTGGCTGGAGAGGCTTTCGGGCGGTCCGCCGCGCGACTGGATGGAACGGGTGCGTGAAGGGGCGCCGGAGCTCCTCCATCCGTCCCCGCGTGGCGCGGGGGACGCGTCGGCCCGCGGCGCGGCGCAGCTTGGCGGGATACTACCGTCGCCAGCGGCCTCCGGTGCGGAGAGCGACGTTGCCCATGGTTCGGAGCTCGTCGACCTCTCGCCGGTGCGCGATGAGGATACGATGGCCGGCGGCGTCGCGCCGCTCCCGAGGATGCCGCCCTCGCCGGCCGCCTTTAGGCAGGAAAGCGACGTTCCCCAGGCTCCGGAGACACTGGGCGTGCGACGGCGTTCGGGGGTCGAACCGGGGCCGGGAACGCCGCGTCAGGAGCGCCCGGCGTCTCGGCCTTCCGACGCAGTCCGGGCGGCGGAGTCGCGAGGGAAGCGGCTGCGGCCCGGGCGCGCGGCGCCGGTGGGAGGCCCGCTGCCGGCCCCCGCCGCTGGCGGGTACGGGAACGACCGTGCCGCGACTGGAGCCGACGCCCGCCGCGAAGCGCCAGAGACTACGGCTGTCGATGCGTCAGCCTCCGGGGTGGCCGCGGCGGGGAGGGGGAGCAGCCCGAGTTCCGCCGGCATCGCCGACGACCCTTTCGGCGGTGAACGTCACCGGAGCGAGTCCACGCCACCGGTGCCACCGGCCGCGCTGCCACCTCCCCCGGCGTTGGGCGCGCGCTCGGACCGGGACCGAGAGGGGGACCCCCTGCCACCGCGAGCGGCCCGACCAGCAGGTGGAGCGTCGAGGGCGTCCTTCGGTCCGCATCCGCTCTCAGCTTCGTCCTATCGTGGGTGGTATCCGGACGCTCCCGGTGATCCCGAGCCGGCGGAGGGCCTGCCTTCCGAACCGGGGCGCGTGTCCCGCACCGGCGCTCCACGAACGTGCTCACCGGCTGCCCGCGGCGTGTTCGAGGTGGACAGCCCGGGGGAGCCGCTCGAAGCCAGGCGCGGCGTCGCCGAGGGTCCCCAGGATCCGTGGCCGGAGCTCCCGGAGGATCCGGAGCCGGACCCCCTGGACGGGTGGGACGCCGCGCTGCGCGGGTGGGAGCGCCTCCAACGGCTCGAGCGGGAGCAGCGAGGAGTGCTGTGGAGCGCGTAGCCTTCATCATCGAGGAGACGGGCCAGCGGATCGGCTGCCTGCTGAACCCCGAGATGGTGGTGGTCCGGCGCCTGGCGGGCGTGCGGCCGCGGCGGTCGGCCGGGGGGCCGGTGACCGCCGCGGTCCTGGCGGACGATCCGCTTCTGTACACGGGGGGTGGTACGACCGAGCTGCGGCTGGACCTCCTCTTCGACGTGTCGCTGGCGGGGTCGTCCATCGGCACGGACAACGTGCGAGAGCTCACCCGCCCCCTCTGGGAGCTGGCGGAGAACGCGGCCCGCGAAGACGGCTACAGCCGCCCGCCGCTGGTCCGCTTCGTCTGGGGCAAAACCTGGAACATACCCGGCGTGGTCGCCGCGGTGGCCGAGCGCCTCGAGTCGTTCACGCCCGGAGGGGCGCCGCGGCGTTCGTGGCTGCGGATGCGGTTCCTTCGCGTCGCGGAGAGGACCGCACCGGGCGCGACAGGTCGGCCGGTCCCGGGATTGCCGTCGGAGCTGGCGCCGCTGGGACCTGCGCCCTCGGGCCCCGAGATCGCGCCGGAACAACTTCGCGTGCTGGAGCTCTCGGGCGGAACGTCGGCTGCGAACGGAAGATTGCCCGGCGAGCGACTGGATGAGATCGCCTACCGCGTCTATGGGGACCCGTCCTACTGGAAGCGGCTCGCGGAGTTCAACGACGTCGACGACCCGATGAGCCTGAGCGCCGGTGATCGCCTGGAAGTACCCCCGGCCTCCGCTCTACCGGAGCGCCCATGAACCGGCTGGCGACGCACCCTGGGGTCCGGCTCGAGGTGGACGGCGTGCCCATGCGGCGCGACGAGATGGGGACCCTGGCCGAGGTGCGGGTCCAGCAACGCCTCTCCCTCCCAACGCTCTGCGAGCTCCGCTTCGTCGACCCGGAAGGCTCGCTCGCGGAGGCGGCACGGCTCACCCCGGGAGCTTCGCTGCGACTCGAGGTGGGAAAGGCCGAGGAGGAGGCCCTCTTCACCGGCGACGTGACAGCGGTGGAGTACGTATACGAACCGTCCCAGGGACGGGAGTTGAGGGTTCGCGGCTACGATCTCCTTCACCGTCTGCGCAAGCGGCAACCGGTGCGGGCGCACGTGCAGGTCACGCTCCTCGAGCTGGCGTGCGAGCTGACAGCGGATCTGGGGGTGTCCGTAGAGGCGGCGGAGCCGGGTCCCATGTGGCGGAAAGTGATTCAGTATCGGCAGTCGGATCTGGATCTGCTCACCGAGATGGCGGAGCGTTGCGGCCTGTACTTCACGCTCCGGGGCGATGTTCTTCACGTCATCTCCCTGGAGGGGACGGATGAGACGGTCTCGCTGGTCCGCGGCGCCTCTTTGCTGGAGGCGAGCATCGAGGTCAACCTGGACCCCGCGTGCCGGTCGGTTCTCGCCGCCGGCTGGGATGCGTCGAGGGTGGAGCGTCACGAAGGCCGCGCGAGCCGGGCCAGGGTCGGGAGGGCTGCGTCCATGGAGGCGGATCCCGGGCGCGTGGGCGTGCCGGGCGAGCGCACGCTCGCGCACGAGGCGCTGGAGGACGACCCGCAGGCTGAGGCCGTGGCGCAGGCCGAGCTCGATGTCCGGGTGGCTCGAGAGATCGTCTTCTCGGGCGTCGCGGACGGCGATCCCCGGCTCCGGCCCGGAGTCCGGGTGGACGTGCGGGGGGTCGCGACGCCGCTCGCCGGGCCGCATGTGCTTACCGAGGTGGACCACACCATCGATAGCCGGTTCGGCTACGTGTCACGCGTGTCTTCCGGCCCGCCGCCCCGGCGCGCGCGTCCCTGGGGCGTGGTGATGGCTCCCGGGATCGTAAGCCGTGTGGACGACCCCGAGGGCCTCGGTCGCGTGCAGGTCACGCTCCCTACGTGCGGCGATCTGGAGACGGAGTGGATGGGCGTGGTGAGCGCGGGGGCGGGGGCCGGCAAAGGCCTGGTTGCCCTTCCCGATGTCGGAGACCGCGTGCTGGTCCTTTTCGCCCGCGAGGATGCCGCACACGGGGTGGTGATCGGGGGGCTCTACGGCACGCAGGGCCCTCCGGACTCGGGCGTGGAGGGCGGTCGGGTCAAGCGGTATACGCTCGTCACGGCCGGCGGCCAGCGGATCAGACTGGACGACGACGGCGGCGCGATCCGCCTGGAAAACGCGGAGGGCAGCTACATCGAGATGTCGGCCGGCCGTCTCGCACTTCACGCCGCGAGCGGGCTCGAGATCGAGGCGCCCGGCGGGCCGGTCGTCGTTCGTGGCGGATCCATCGACTTCGAGCGAGCCTAGAAGCGAGCCCGGACGAGTCTGGATGCGACTGATCACCGAAGACGCGCTCCTCATGTGTGCCCACCCGCCGGGCAAGGTCAAGATCGAGGCGACCGAGCGGCTGGTGACGATCGAGGGGCGCAGGGTGCTTGTGGAGACTGATCCCGAAGGGCGAGCGATCGTGAGTTGCCCGAACTTCAATCCGCCCGCAGGAATCCGGCCCTGCACCCGGACGCTGCGGGTACAGACCGGGTACTCCGGGCTGCTGCGCATCGAGGGTCGGCGCGTCTGTCTGGACACCGTCAGGGGATTCACGGACGGGACTCCGCCGGGCACGGTGCGGTACGGCGTCACCGTGCCCGGACAGAGTCTGGTGAGTGCGACAGAATGAACGCTGCGCGATATCGCGCCTGGCGCTTCCTTTATCCAGGGATCGACGTGCCGGAGGCGGAGGCAGGCCCGGCCCTCTCGCCCGCCGGCGGGATCGAGATGGTCGAGGATGCTGCGGCCATCCGGCAGTCGATCCTGATGCTGCTGTCGACCGTCCCCGGCGAGCGGGTCATGCGTCCCGATTACGGGTGTGACCTCCGCAAGCTCGTCTTCTCGCCCAACGATGGCACAACGCAGGGCCTGGCGATTCACTACGTGCGGCAGGCCCTGGAGCGCTGGGAGCCGCGGATCGAGATCGTCCGGCTCGATGCTGAGGCCAGTGCCGCCGATCCCGGTCGGCTCGACATCACCCTCGAGTACCGGGTTCGCGCGACCCAGAGTGCCGAGAGTCTGACCTACGGACTGGGCCTCTCCGGGAGATAGCGGCGATGCCAGTTCCGTCTCCGAGCCTCGACGATCGCGATTTTGCACAGCTCATGGACGCGGCCGCGCGCCGCGTCCGGCAGTCGTGCCCGGGGTGGACGGATCTCACGCCCGGCGACCCGGGGACCACGATCCTGGAGGTGTTCGCCTACCTGACGGAGATCATGATCTATCGGCTGAACCGCCTTCCGGAGAAGGCGTATGTGGAGTTCCTCCGGATGATTGGCGTTCAGCTCCAGCCGCCGGCGGCGGCCACCGCGAGGCTGCGATTCAGGAGGGTCCGTGGTTCGCAGGGCCCGCTGGAGATCCCCAGGGGCACGCGGGTCACCGTCTCGCGCGGCGTCGCCGCAGGGGAGCCCCCCGTCTTCGTGACTGCGCGCACGGTGGGCGTCCCCGCCGCCGACGAAGAGGCCGAGGTGATTGCCTATCATTGCGAGCTGATCGAGGGTGAGCGGGTGGGGGAGGGGACCGGGCTCCCGGGCCTCTGGCTCCGGGCGGCGCACCCGCCGATCATCGCTCCGTCCGGCGATGAGCTGGATCTGGTCGTGGGCGTGGAGCTCGGGCCGGGCGAGCGCCAGGAGCGGACTCCGGCCCTCGAGTACCGCGGAAAGGCGTACCGGATCTGGCGGGAAGTCCCGAACTTCACGGACGTGGGAGATGACCGCTTCGTCTTCGTCGCCGACCGCATGACGGGGACGATCACGTTCGCGCCGGCGGTGCGCATGAAACCGGAGGATGGGGAGCCGGAGGCGCGGGATCGTGCTCTGGCCGAGGTACCCGCGGCGGCGCGGGAGATCCGCATGTGGTACCGCCGGGGCGGCGGCCCCGCGGGGAATGTCGCGGCGAACACCCTCACGGTGCTGAAGGACCCCATACCGGGCGTGGAGGTGACGAATCCGCAGCGGGCCACGGGTGGACAGGCGGCGGAGACGCTGGCGAACGCCAAGATCCGCGGTCCGCTCGAGCTGCACTCTCTCCGGCGCACGGTCACGGCAAGGGACTTCGAGCTCGTGGCAAGCCGGTCGGGCGCGGTCGCCCGCGCGAAGGCGTTCACCAAGTCGGCGATCTGGAGGCACGCGCCGCCGGGGACCGTGGAGGTGTTGCTCGTCCCCTTTGTCCCGGAAGAGGAGCGCGGGCGCGGGCAGGTCACGGTGGAGGCCCTCACCCAGCGCGAGACCGGAGAGGCTCGGGCGCAGATCCAGCGCGTCCTGGATGAGCGCCGGCCGCTCGGCACCACGTGCCTGGTCAACTGGGCCCGCTACAAGACGGTAGGCGTGAAGGCCCGTGTGGTCGTGCACCGGCAGGAAGACCCGGCGGCGGTGAAGGCGAGGGTGCTCGAGCGGCTCCACCAGACGGTGAACTCGCTCCCCACCGGGCTGAGCCCCACGGGCTGGGGATTCGGTCAGGCGCTCCGGACGTCCCATGTCTATGACATCGTGCTGGCGGAGCCGGGCGTCAGTTACGCGGACCAGGTGCGTCTGGTTGTGGACGAAGTACCCGAGAAGGAGGTCACCGCTCTCGCTGCCGATCCGTCCCAGCCACGGACGTGGTATGCTTCGAGTGGAGAGACGCTCTATCGATCCGTGAACGACGGGGACGGATGGGAGGCCGTGGCGCGCTTCCCCGGCGAGACGGTCCAGCGGATCCGCACGAATGGCCAGCGGCCGGGCCTCGTAGCCGTGGCCACGAGCGTCCGCGAGGCGGGCGACTCGAGGGTCTACCTGTCGTGGGACTGCGGCGAGACGTGGGAGCCGCTGGCTCGACTGGCGTTCGCGGTAGAGGGCCTGGCGTGGATGCGTCGTGAAGGCGTGCCGATCCTGATGATGGCCACCGAACGAGGGCTCTACGAGCTGGCGACGCACCAGGGCGCCACGCCCGTTCAAGTGCTCGTGGACCCACAGGATCAGGGCATGGGGTTCTACGCTGTGGAGGTGGCGACCGACGTGCGCGGAGTGGTGAACGTGGCCGTCGCCGCCCACGAGACTCGCGGAGTCTATCTCTCCAGCCAGGGTGGCCGGCCCAACACGTTCCGACACATCGGGCTCAAGGACGAGGACGTCCGCGTGCTCGCGGTCCAGTACGATGGCCCTCGCTCCTTCCTGTGGGCCGGTCTCTGGGCTCCCGGCAACCTTCCCGGGACCGGCTGCCGACGCTGGGAGCTCATGGGCACGGCGGATCCGGCCGACGGCTGGACCGCCTTCGACCGGGACTGGCAGGGCGGAAGCTGCCGCGCGCTGGCGTTCCTCGGCGGTAAAGTGATGGCTGCGACGCACCGTTCGGGAGTCGCCTGGCTCGATACGTCCCAGCGCGAGGCGCCCTGGCGGGTGCCGGATGTGGGCTGCGGCCTTCCGCTACGGGACGTGGGGCGCCTTCACCCCGTTGATACAGTGGCCGTCGATCCCGAAAACCGGTTCGTCATGGCCGCCGGCCCCGAAGGAGTCTATCGCAGCGGCGACGAGGGTGTCCGCTACGAAAGGCGCTCGGAGCGGGAGTTCCTCGAGCGAGTCACGCTGCCGGAGACGTGGCTCTTCTGCTCCGGCGCACACGAGATCGTGGTGCTCAGCGAGGATGAAGCGGGCCGAGATTGAACACCTGCTGCCGGCCATCTGCCGGCGCGCCGTTCGACCGGGTAGCCCGTTGTTCGCCCTGCTCGAGGTGATGCAGGCGTTGCACGAGCCGTCGGAGGCGGTGCTCGAGCGGCTGGACGCGATCCTGGACCCGCGCCGGACGCCGGACGAGTTCGTACCCTTTCTGGCCGGCTGGGTGGATCTCGAACCGCTTTTCGAGGTGCTGCCGGCCCGAAACGGCCGGGCGGCCGGGCCCTCCGTTCCGATCTCCACCGGCCTCGGCCGGCTTCGCGAGCTCGGCGTCGCCGCGGCCTACCTCTCTCAGTGGCGCGGCACGGCCAAGGGGTTGCGACGCTTTCTCGAGGTCGCTACCGGCGTCGCAGGGTTCGAGATCGAAGACCGGGTCGCGAACTCCGACGGAAGGCCGCGGCCGTTCCACCTTCGCATACGTGCGCCAGCGGTTGTGCAACGGCACCGTCGGCTGATCGAACGGATCATCGAGCTCGAGAAGCCGGCGTACGTGACCTATGAGTTAGAATTCCCCACAAAGGATCCGGATAGACGCCGGAGGGCGCGGGTGATCGGATGAGCTGTCTCCTTCTGGCGATGAGCGTCTCGACCAACCTGCGAATCCGGGGGTGAGCCATGGCACGCATCTTCGACATCACTCCAGCCAGCCCCGCCGTACAGGCCGATTCCGCCGGGCGCGCCGAAAACTCGTTCACGGTGTCCAATGCCAGCGGGCGTGCGCTCCGCGTTCGGGCGACCATCGTAGCTCAGGGGCCGGCTCAGGAGAAATGGTTCGCCATCGAGGGAGAGCGCGAGCGCGATCTCGCCGCCGGCGAGACCGACCAGTTCAACGTGCGCGTCACGCTCCCGCCGGGGACCGAACCCGGCAGTTACAGCTTCCGCCTCCTCGTCGCCTCGGTCGAGCGGCCCGATGACGAGTGGTCCGAAAGCGCTCCGGTGACCGTCGAGCTGAAGCTCCGGGAGAAGCCCAGGATCCCCTGGTGGGTCTATGTCGTGGGGGGCGGCGTCGCCGCCCTGGTGATCGGACTCGTGTTGTGGCTGGTCCTGCGCGACACCGACGTGGCGGTGCCGCGGGTCAGAGGCCTGCCCATTGAGGAGGCCGAGGCGGTGCTCGCCGATGCCGACCTCAGTTCCGAGTTGGTCGGCGACACCATCACGGGCACGGGCGGGCAGGCGGGGACGGTCGTGCTCCAGGCGCCGGACTCCGGCGAGGTCGTCGAGCGCGGCACGGCGGTGAAGCTGACCGTCGAGGCCGATTGGGTCGAGGTGCCCAAGGTCAGAGGCCTGCCCGTGGACTCGGCTGCGAGCGTGCTCACCGCGGTCGGCCTCACTTCGGAGCAGGCCGGCGATACGGTCACCGGCTCCACGATAGGGAGCGTCGTGCTCCAGGCGCCGGACTCCGGCGAGATCGTCAGGCGCGGCGGCGTGGTCAAGCTGACCGTGGAGGCGCAATGGGCCGAGGTGCCCGCCGTCATCAGGCTGCAATACCTCGCCGCGGCCGGGAGGGTCCAAGCGAGGAATTTCACGCTGGCGCTGCAGTCGAGGGCCGTCGCAGCACCGCAGGTGGGGCAAGTCGTCGCCCAGACGCCGGCGGCGGGGACGAAGCGCCGGACAGGTTCGACCGTCACCCTGGTCGTGGGCCGGCCTACGACCCTCAGCGACCGCCTCTACAGGGGGATCATCGAGGACTCGATAAGGATCCGAGCCAGGATCCCCAACTGACGGGCGGTGTCCGTTGAGCCGGTCGCGCATCGCGCTCGTGGTTCTGGCCGTCATCGCCCTGGCGTTCGCGGTCGCGGTCGGGCTCGGTGTCTCTCGGGACGACGAGGACCGCGAGGTCCAGGCAGAGTCGCGCCCCGGCTTGGTGGAGAGGCTCGATGCCCTGCTGGCCCGTCTTGGCTTGAGCGCCGCTGTCGGACCCGATGAGCTCAGGATCAAGACCGGGTGCACCCTCTCCGAATCCACGCTCGCGATCCCGCGCGGCGCATCGTGTGAGATGAGCGTTCGTCCCTCGCAGACGCGCTTCCGCAAGTTGAAGCTGCGTCTGGCCGCGGGCGCCCTGGACACCGTTTCCTACAAGCCCGTCCGGCCAGCCGACGACAAGCTGGCCGAACAGGGTTTCACCCTGCCCCTGAAGAACGAGCTCACCGATCAGCTTCCCTGGGCCGACCAGGACGCCAGCGACGGCTCCCTCACCATCTATCGGGACGGCGGAACGCTCCTGGTGCGCTGCTCATGGGGTGCGAACTGCCGCGTGACGGTCGCGCGCTAGAAGTCCCCCGCGACGGCCGGCTGCCGCGTTAGGCCGCCGCATGAACCCTGAACTTCGCCGCCTTGACGATGGCGGGGATCGACCCGAAGAGGATGAACACCGCCCACAGCACGCCGATCGCCGCCACGACGATGGCCGCGATGGCGTCCGTGATACTGACCAGGAAGAGCGGCACCAGGCCGTGGAGAAACTGCACGATCAACGTGCAGAGGAGCGACACCGCGACGATGATGACGAGTCCCTTGTTCTGAAGGAACCGTTGGTGGGCGAGCAGCAGGCAACCGGCGAAGACAAGCTTGAGGGTCATGACCATGCTCAGGACCATCGCGGCCGAGCCACGCTCGAAACTCCCAAAGAGGGCCATGTACGCCAGCGTGCCAAACGGGACCGCAACCAGCATGGCCACCATCAGGAGCAGGAGGGCCACGGCCGCCAGGATCATGAAGATCCCGCCGATGATGGCGAGGAGCGAGACCACCAGGCTGGCGATGCCCTGCAGGCGCCCGTGAACGCGCTCCGTGATCAAGAAAGGCGAGATCATGAGGAGCATGGTGTAGGCGATCAGGCCATCGAGTAGCGCCAGATACGGTATGCCAAGCCCCGGGTTGGGAACGTCCAGTTGCTGCGCCACCCGGTGGGCCCCCACCACCGCACCGCCTCCCAGCTCCACGAGGATCGCTACCGCGATGACGACAACTGCCACCACGAAGAAAGGCTTGCGGAGATTGTCCATTCAGCCTCCCGAGCCTCGTGAGCGAGTCCGGCAACCCTGACCTCGCGCGGGTCGCGAACGCCCGCACCCGGGCGCACGATGAGGTTCCCGCTTGCTGCCCCGCGTTCCCATCTCTGCTAGCAGGATGCGCCCTCGCCGCACCCTATAAACCTTGCCGTGCGGAACCATCCCGCGAAAGGGTTTGCTGCGGGGCGCACGAATTCGCGGCGTGACAGCGACCTGCCGGTTGACGAACGGCCTTCGGCCGAGTAGGCTACTGCTGAGTTACACGAATGCTACTCAATAGAGTATTACAAGCGCAACTTAGCGCCGCTCGACGGTGAGGGAGTGGGGCACAGGATGAGCGGGAATCCCTTCCGGATCGGGGGATCCGTGGTGGGAGAGTACTTCACGGATCGAGCCGTGGAGGTGCGGCGCATCGTCCACGCCCTCGTGGAGCCGCAGGCAAAGTTGCTTGTCGTTGGGCCCCGTCGCATGGGGAAGACGTCGGCGATCGAGATGTCGCTCGGGACCCTTCACCGCAGGCGGCATCCGGCGCTGGCCGCGGACTTCTCGGGCGCCACGACCCTGGCGGATCTGGGGACGCGGGTGCTGCAGGCTGCCACGCGTCAGCTCGGCCGCACCTGGTCCGGCGTGGTGGGGGATCTCGTCAACCGGCTGCGCGTCGGCGTGTCGCTGGCGCCGGATCCCGCGACGGGCCAACCCACGCTCGTGCTGGGGCTCGAACAGCGGAGGGCGCCGGTGGAAGCGCAGTGGGACACGTTCGGCGCCGTGCTGGACGCGATGGACCGGCTGGCGGAGGAGAAGCGCAAGACGATCGGGATCGTGCTCGACGAGTTCCAGGAGATTCACCGTTTCGGGGGTGAGGACGCGGAGTGGCATCTGAGGGGAGTGATCCAGCGGCACAAGCACCTGAGCTATGTCCTCGCCGGCTCGCGGGAGAGCCTGATCGTTGCCATGATCGGGAAAAACCGGGCGTTCTACAAGCTCTTCGAGGTCATGCCCTTCGGACCCATGGACCCGGAGCACCTGGGCCGATGGATGGACTCCCGCATGGAGACGCACGGCGTCGCCGCAGTGGGTGTGGGTCGGCGCGTGGTCGAGCTCGCGGGCCCGAGAACGCGGGACGTTGTTCAGCTCGCCAGGGCGGCGTTCGAGCTCGGGAGCAGGAAGGGGAAGGTCGAGGCCGCGGACGTGGAGCGGGCGCTCGATCGGGTGGCCGAGGAGGAGGATGTTTTCTTCGGGGCGGAGTGGGACCGTCTGACCCCCCTCCAGCAGAACGTGCTCCGGGCCCTCGGGGCGCGGGAGGAGCAGCTCTTCGCGCAGGCCACGCGGGCGCGCTACGCACTCGGCGACACGGGCTCCGTCGCCTCGGCGCTCGAGCTGCTCGCCAACAAAGACCTGGTGGTGAAGACCGATGCGGGGTGGGCCTTCGACAACCCGTTCATGGGATGGTGGGTGCGGAGGAACGCGTTGCCCGACGTGGGAGTCATCCCCCTGTAGGTTCGGTCGCAGGCCGCGCGACGTGAGTGGGTCCCGTCGCGCGGCCGAGCGCCGCTTCCAGGCCAAGACCGCAACGGCTAAGTTACCTTGTCGGCCGGGCGGCATCGGGCCGGGCTCATTCCCACGGGGCCATAGCTCAGCTAGGAGAGCGCCTGCTTTGCAAACGCCAATGGCGGCGTCGACTGGCGTCGGCAGGCGTCGACGCTACGCGAAATCCGCATCTTCATCGTCGGCTAGAATCGGTCAGCGTTGGCGCAGTTTTTGGGCACAGTTTTCTTGGGGGTGTCCGGGTGCTGGCGCCATGTATCGTAGTCTGTGGACGGATCGGATTGCGACTGGCGGACTGGATGTAGCGCTCACCGTTGGCCGCACAGGCTTTCGTTGCGTCGCCGTCGTCGGGCCAGGTAGTTTCCTTCATGAGCGAGAATGAGCGGTTCGCGGCGGACCTCCGCTCTCGCCTGACCCAACTGCTGGCGAAGGGGCTTTCGAACGATCCGGCGGAGCACGCGCGCCAGGTGGCCAAAATCGCCGGCATTCTCAGCGAGGCGTTCGGGGATCATGGATTCACGGTCACACTCGTCGGCGGATCCGCGATCGAGGTGCACGCCCCGGGCATCTACATGTCCGGTGACATCGATGTCGTGATCGACAGGACGGGCACGGCCACCGCGGACCGCGACCAGGTCTTCGCCACCCTGGGGCTCGAGCGCATGGGTAGACACTGGCGCCGGGGCGACCTCTTCATCGAGACCGTCCCCGGACCCGTGGCAGGTCCTGCGGAAGAGGTGGAGGTAGGGGGCGCGGCCTTCCGCGTGGTCCGCAAGGAGGTGCCGCTCCGAGATCGGGTCGTCGGCTTCAAGCACTGGCGGCACACGGCGTACGGAGATCAGGCGATCGCCATGCTGATCGCGTTCGGCGACGATCTCGACATGGAGTGGCTCGATCCGGAGCTCGCTCGGGAAGATGCTCAAGACGCCCTGGAGGCGCTGCACAAGCTGGCACGATCCAATACACCTGTGACCCACGAGCGCCTGCTCGCGCTCATCGACGATCTCCACGGGCAAGAGAGCGATCCGGCGGTCCTGCGGCCCGAGGGGCGCGATGGGGTCCAGTGAGGCCCCAAAGAACAGGAGACTATCACATGGCGAACGAAAAAAACCGCGACCCGAGCAAGCAGTGGGCGCTCCGGATCGAACGGATCCGCCGCTACCGCCAGCGCTCCGACCCGACAGGAATGACCCGTCCGCCCCGCGATCCTGACGAACGAGCATTCCTGCGGAAGACCGGCCAGGAGGGGCCGTACGTGGAAGCCTCTGACGCGTCCTCGTCGAGCCAGACGTAACGGCGTGAATCTGGCTGGCGCGACAGGAGCCTGTGGCGCTCGCGGGTCACCGCCCGCCGCGGTCCGCCGCCCGATGCGTCTATGCGAGGGTTTCGTTCGGGAAATCAACAAGTGTTTTGGCGCAACCTGGAAGATGAACAAGCGACGCAGATGGATGTAAATACTTGGTAATACAATAACACACGGGGCCATAGCTCAGCTGGGAGAGCGCCTGCTTTGC
>JACQVF010000092.1 GCA_016209885.1 Gemmatimonadota bacterium
ACCGGTGTGGACTATATCGACAAGCCGGCCGGCTACGGCCTCCAGAAACGCGACGAGTACACCACGAACGACTACCACAAGGTGACGGACGAAGTGAAGCCGGACTGGGATCTCGCGGGCGCGGTCGAGGACGCGCAGCTCCTCTTCCAGGTCGGCTACCGCGTCTCCCAGCGCGCCGCCTTCCCCGAATGGAAGCCCGGGAACGAGTTCAAGGCGAGGCGCGACAGCATGCTGGTGGTGGCTAGGGGGAGCACAATCGGAAAGGGAAGCCACTGAGTGGACGTCACTGCGAACGCGCCCGGCAACTCGCTTGGAGCCTGCATGGGGTCGTCGGTACAGGCTCCCATCGAACTCTCGGCCTTCGTGGATCGCGGGCTCGCCTGGGACAGCAAAGCCCGGCAGAGATGGCATTCAGTGTCACCTCGTCCAACCGCAGGTTTCGGAAGCTCGTCGGGCAAGACCGCTAGCGACCACGCCCCGTGTGCCCCCTCGTCGCTCGGCTCCTATGGCCTGAGGGTGAGCAGGAGATCGCGCGGGACGGCCGCAGCGAGTAGGCGCGGAAGTGGGATTGTGCTATGATTTCGTTATGGTAGGACTGGTTCCGCCGATGGGAGACGGCGCGCTCCTCGACGCCGCCTGCAGGCGGCTCGGGTTGCGCATGCTCGTGCTTTTCGGCTCGTACGCGACGGGCACCCCGGGGCAGGGCCCCGACAGCGACGTCGATCTGGCCATGGCCGTGCAAGCAGGGCACCCCCGCTCCAGCATCTGGGAGTACCATACCGAGCTGGCGGCGGTCTTTCCGGACCAGTCGCTCGACCTCGTTTTCCTCGCAGACGCGGACCCGCTCTTCCGGTGGGAGATCGTGCGACACGGTACTTTGCTCTGGGGGGATCCCCTCGACTATCTGGAATACCGTGCGTTCGCGTTCCGCGACTTCATCGACTCGGCCGATCTGCGGGCTCTCGAGAGGCGCCTGTTCGAGAAGAAGATGGCGTTCGTCCGCCAGCGGCTCCATGCTGCGTCCTGAGTTTGTCGAGCGCAAGCTTCAGCTCATTGCGGAGGATCTCAGCCGTCTCACGCAGTTCCGTGATGAGTCCTACGAGTCGCTTGTTGCGGATCCCCTGCGCCTCGCTGCGGTCGAGCGTATCCTGGAGCGCATTGTCCTCCGCGCTATCGACGTCAACGAGCACATCATCAGTGAGTTGGCCACGGGGGCTGAGGAGAAGACCACCCGACTGTCGTACCGCGACACGTTCTGGAAGCTTGTCGACTACGAGGTCTACTCGAACGAGTTCGCGGAGCGGATCGCCCCGAGTGTGGGGCTTAGGAACATCCTCGTCCACGAGTACAATGATGTGGACCACCGCATCGTACATGGCGCGATCCGTACGACCCTCGAGCAGTACGCCGCTTACGTGGGCGCGGTCCTGCGCTTCATGGACGCGCGAGCCACACGCCAAGACGGCGAAGCCATCGAGCGGCAGGATCAACAGTAGCAGGATCGCGCACGCTGGCCCCAGAAGTCGCGTGCTGCGCATGGCGGTCGAGAACAAATGTTTGCTTGACGCGACGGGGTCGGAGGCAAATGCCCATGATTGCCAGCCGACGCCCCCCGGGTCGACTGGAGGTGCGCTATGTTCCCGGGATTCTGTTCCTCTCGCGGGCTCGTCACTCTCGTGATCCTTTCACCGCTCGCCTGGGGAGCCTAGTACTGACGACTCCATGCAGCCTCCAGGCGAGTTGCCGGGTGCCTTCACGGTGACGTCCAACCAGTGGCTTCCCTTTCCGATTGTGCTGAACAAGTGCGGTGCGGTGGACGTCCATGTGTTCGGCAACAAGCATATCGTCATCCGCGATCGGCGCGATACGAACGACGGCGTGCACCTCGGCTTCCACATGAACTTCAACTTGCTGGGGGAGTCGGCCACTGGCGTGAAGTACCACTACTCCGGTACTCAGAGCTCGCAGACGTATCTTCGGTATCCATCGCTGGCGGACAAGACGGAGTACCGTGTGAGGATGCTGGCGCAGGGGAACGCTGAGGATCTCATTATCCGGCTCACTATTCACATCACCGTGACGCCGAACGGAGACATCGCGACCGAGTTCGGGGAAGCGTACGAGGAGTGCGGCACCGGGGGCAGCGGCGGAACACCATCTCCCTGACGCTCGCTCCGCGGCGGATGCGGGAAACGGCGGGACCCGTCCGACCTCGAGGGGGTTGGTCGAGGGGCCGCGAGCCGGGTGGCTGGCCGCGGTCGGCGCGCCGGCCACAGCCCGACTTCGAGCAGGATCCTC
Organism: Gemmatimonadota bacterium; assembly: GCA_016209885.1. Classification (GTDB taxonomy): domain Bacteria; phylum Gemmatimonadota; class Gemmatimonadetes; order Longimicrobiales; family Gaopeijiaceae; genus JACQVF01. The sequence continues at coordinate 2,299 of JACQVF010000092.1, forward strand.
CTACTGCTCCCTGCGGTGCCGCGGCCGGAGTATAGGCTCCTGGGCCTCCGGGACCTAGCGTTAACCGTCTGGGGTGGCTTTTCTTACCTGCGGCCTGGAGGGCTCGGAACGCTCGCGGCTGGGCCTACCTTACCCGACTCGCCGCCCTTGGATCGTTACCCCCCCGGCGGGAGGAGGACCCTACTTGACACGCCCTGGCGACCCAGGTACCGTGGAACGGTCCTATCCATTCTATTGTATAACACAGGTCCCCGATGCGGGGTGACGTGTGGGAGTTCACCCGTAGCGCAGATGTTGAGCACTTCATCCGGTCCCAGGGGAAGGTCCCTGAGACCCAGATGAAGGAACGACATCGAAAAGGTGCGGACTCGTGGGCTGAGGGCGGCGGAACCCCTCGTCAAGCACTACCGGGGGGACGTGTATTACGTCCGGTGCAAGGCAGAAGGCTACGGCCTATACCGGATCTTCTACTTCAGGAATGGCCCAAGCTCGTTCTTCGCCTTTCACGCCTTCAAGAAGGACACGGAGCGGATTCCCGGGAGAGAGAAGAAGCGGATAGCGGCGCTCTATCAGCAGTTCAGGGGGAAAAAGCTATGAGTCTGTTCAAGAAGAAGGAGCATCTTCCTGAGGACGCTCAGCTCCTCGAAATTGAGACGCGCCACAACCTCGCCCAGCAGGTCTTCTTCCGCCGCGAGGCCAGCGAGTGGTCGCAGGAGGAGTTGGCCAAGCGCGCGCAGATGACCCAGGCGCAGGTCGCTACCGTCGAAGCTGGCCAGGCGAACCCAACGTTGCGGACCGTCGTCAAGCTTGCGCACGCACTTCGGTGCAGCGTGACAGGTCTCTTCGCGTCTCACGAGAGGGATCGGAAAGAAGAGGAGAGTTCTGTTTTCCCATTGGACGATTGGGAAACCGTCCCGGAGCTGCACAGCAGCTTCTTGGAAGCGACTGCGGGACGCACAACGTACACGTTCTTTATCCACCGTCAGGAACGTACCGAAGGGGAGCTGACATGGGCCCCCAACATTTGGAGCTGGAGCCGGCTGCCCTGGGCACTGAGTCCCGCTCGCGCGCGGCTTGCTCGCCGCACGGGTTTTCCTGCTAGAGCGCCCGAGCGGTCATCCAAAGAGGAGACGCTCGCGTGAGAAACCCGGGGGAATACCCCGAAGCCGGGTTCCGGCTGGTCCGGGTGGTGGCCATAGAGCAGACCCAGCGTACCGTGCCGGGCGACAAGCTCGAGCAGGAAGAGAGTGATTTCGAGCTCTCCTGGGATTGGGCGATCGGCGGAGAGAACGTGTTCGAGGTATTATTGGCTGTACGTGTGCTGCCCTCCAAGAAGCGCGCTGAGGAGTTGAAGGTGGCCGTCGTCGGCAGGTTCGAAGGTACGGGGACGCTTGCGGGCGTCACCTTTCAGTCGTTCGTTCATGTGAGCGCACCTGCGATCCTGTTCCCTTATGTCCGGGAGATCGTTTCCTCCCTTTCTTCACGCGGCCCCTTCGGGGCGATGTATCTCCCACCGACCAACGTGCAAATGCTCGTCGAGGAGCTTGATTTCTCCGCCGCGACGGGAACAAAGAGCTTGTCGCAGCATGCGGAGTTCGCGGCGCGCTTCGGCTTGCCTCCGGCCACGCCAGGGTCCGAGCCACGCGGCTGAGACCGCTCACCCGTCTCAATCCGTTCGCCGTGGAGCTACCCGCCTTACTTGCAGATGCGCCCGGACCCCGGCCGTGGAAGTTTCCGGACGGGAGCTTCGACGGCTTCGAGGCGCGGTATTTCCACCTGGGGCCAGGAAAGCACGCGCTCGAGGTCACCGTGGCGACCGTCCGGGACCGCCCCGTGGCCGCTCAGGTCCGTGAGCTCTGGAAAGCGCGTCAGGGACGCACGGCGAGCCCATTGCTCCTGGCGGTGCTACATGACAGTCCCGACGGCGCCCGCGCGTGGCTCTGCGGCCCGGTCGGGGAGGATCCTCCCGTATACTTCGACCTCGACCCGTCACAGGCCGAGCGGATCGCGCGCGCGGCCCTCCAGGAGCCGCACCGTCATGCGGCCATCCGGTTCCTCGTCTCCGTGCTGCCTGAGACGGAGACAGAGCTGCCCGGGCTCCGCAACGTGGGCATGTTCGCAACGCACGAGCTCAAGATGGACGTTCCACGCCGTCCGGACTGGGCCTCCATGACGGCGCGTGGCCGGACGCTGCTCGACAAGCAGGGCCGAGAGCTGATCGAGGGGCTGGGCTTCGAGATCGAGGCGCGTGGCATCGCGACAAGCGTGCTTCGGATCCGCGACGGCGGCGTGGCCACAGCGATCGCGATCTTCCTCGAGAGGAAAGAAAGCCCCGAGGCGACCTCAGCTCGCTTCCCGGACGCGAGCCCGGTCTCGACCGCCCTGGCCCACGCCGACCGGGAGAACCTTCGGTACGTCGTGCTCACGCGCGTCCGGCAGATCCAGATCTATGGAGCTGGGGAGATCGGGGTGGGTCGCAAGGGCCGCGCGAGGAGCAGATCAGGCTCTCCTCTAATTTGCGGTATATCGCACGGTCCCCCTCGCAAGGGCGGTTCATAGGATGGCTTGGGCCTTGGACGACACAAGGATGGCCACCCGGTGCTGGACGTAAGAACCGAAGCCACGGGGGACGGGGCCCGCCGCGAGCGCCGGCTGCGACGCGAAGACGTTAGCCCCGAACAGTCCATCCCTCTCACAACGCCGAGACCCTGATACGTACCCGGAGCTGACGTACGTCGCCGGTCGCTTCGAGCAGATGCGCTTCTACCCGCTGGCACAACGAGAATCGGTTCCGGGGATAGTGCGGTCAACCCGTCGGGGGTGGCAGGAGGCAAGGGCCGCGCGACGCCTCGTTCGAAATTCGCTGGGCGCCCGAGTGTCGCCACCACGACACTCGGTGAATTGGTAACGAGGACTCACCTACACGCAGCTCACCTGGGGGACATGTGAAAGACTTCTCGGTTCAGCTCACGAACCGGCCCGGCGACTTCGCGCGCGTCGCTCAGACCCTGGGCCGTCACGGCATCAACATCAAGTCCGTCGCTGCGCTGGTCATTGGCAACCAGGCGATGGCGCGCGTTCTGACGGACGAGGTCGAGGCCGCGCGACGCGCGCTCGAGAGTGCCAACATTCGCTTCAGCGAGAGTGAGGTCGCGACCGTCCTGCTCGAGAACAAGGCGGGACAGCTCGCGGCGGTCACGAGTCGGCTCGCTGAGGCCGACGTTAACCTCGAAGCGCTCTACCTCACCGGCGTCATGGACGACTTGGTGGAGATCGCCATTGTCAGTGATGATCCCAAGAAGACCAAGAAGCTACTGGAAGAGTTCTAGCAGGTCAGCGACCTGCTAAGGGGGGAAAGGGGGGCGGCCCCGAATGCAACCGTCTGGCCTCCCCATGCGGCTCACCAGTTCACGCGCTCGCCCACGGTACGGAGGGGATCCTGCTCGGCCGCGGCGGCGAGACAGGTTTCGAGGTGGTGCACGCCGAGCAGCGGCTCACCCGCTGCATCGAGGGGGCCGAGGCCTCGGGCACGAGGGACGTCCTCAACCTGGTCTACGTGGTGGGGCTCGAGCGCGCTTACGGCCCGCGAGCCAGGTGGTTGGCTGCGGTCTGCGGGCGGCGGGGGATTGGCGCACTATCGGTCGGCCGAAGCATTATACTGCTGACTCTCTGTAGGCCGGGGGCCACGTCCCCGCGTCCGCTATCTCTCATCGCTTGAACCGGGGTCAAACCATGACGAGCCGCGCGCGCGACTTCCGTAGCTCCTTCCGCAGCTCCGCAGCCGCCTGCATGCGGGCCATCCTCCTGGTCAGCGTTTTCTCTGCCTCCGCGGCGGGGAATCTTGGCGCACAGGGAGCGCCCGCGGCGCGGACGGCCGTGGACCCGTCGCTCCTCAGCGTCTTGAAGTGGCGCCTCATCGGTCCGTTCCGCGGGGGGAAGTCCATCGCGGTGGCGGGTCATCCCACGAAGACGGCGGTCTTCTACATGGGCGCTACCACGGGAGGCGGCGTCTGGCGCACGGACGACGCGGGGACCACCTGGTACAACATCTCCGACGGCTTCTTCACGACCACCACGATCTCGGCGGTGGCGATCTCTGCCTCGAATCCCGATATCCTGTACGTGGGCACCGGAGACGTGTCATTCCGGACGAACGTTTCCCGGGGCGACGGGCTCTACCGCTCCGATGACGGCGGCAAGACGTGGAGGCGCGTGGGGCTCGAGGAGACGCGGAACATTGCGCGCATCGCCATCCATCCCCGCGATCCGGATGTCGTCTACGTGGCGGTGCAGGGCCACCACTTCGTGCCGAGTCCGCACCGCGGCATCTACCGCTCCCGCGATGGCGGGAAGACGTGGGAGAAGGTCCTCTTCGTGGGCGACGAGTACGGGTTCATCAGCCTGGTGATGGACTGGTCGAACCCGAGTGTGCTCTATGCCGCCTCGTGGAACGGGCGGCGATTCCCCTGGACGGTCCGCGACGCCGGGCCGAAGAACGGGATCTGGAAGACGGTGGACGGTGGCGATACCTGGCAGGAAATCACGAGCCACCCGGGGCTCCCGGCCGGCGTGAAGGGGCGCATCTCGCTGGACATCTCGCAGTCACGGCCGAGCCGCATCTGGGCGCTCATGACTGCGGAGGGCGACGGGAAGAGCGGGCTCTACAAGGCGGACGCGCCGGGGCAGGCGGACTGGAAGCCGTGCCGGGACTACTACTGCAGCGGTAACGGGCTCTACCGCTCGGATGACGGCGGCTCCACATGGGAGCGCGTGCGCGACGATCCCAACTTCTTCCAGCGGCCGTTCTACTACACGAACGTGGCCGCGGATCCGTCCAACCCGGAGACCGTCTACGTGATGAACGTGTCCTTCTGGAGATCCACGGACGGCGGCCGCACGTTCCGGTCCATCCGGCTTCCCCACGGCGACTCGCACGATCTCTGGATCGACCCCCGCGACCCGAACCGCATGATCAACGCGAATGATGGCGGCGCCACCATCACGCTGAACGGCGGGCGGAGCTGGAGCACGGTGGACAACCAGCCCACGTCCCAGCTCTACAACGCCACGGTGGACGACGCCTTCCCGTATCATGTCTGCGCGCCGCAGCAGGACAACTCGAGCATCTGCGTGCCGAGCCGCTCCGACTACGGCAGCATCGGGCCGGTGGAATGGCGGACGACGGGTGCCGGCGAGAACGGAGGCATCGCGGTCGATCCGCAGGATCCCGAGGTCACGTACGGGGGCGACCACCACTGGATGTCCAGGCAGGACCTGCGCACCGGCCAGCGCCGCTGGATTTCCCCCTGGCCGGAGAACTTCTACGGCCACGGGGAAGACCGGCTCCGCTACCGCTGGGTGTGGGACTTCAAGGTCTTCCTCTCGCCCCACGATCGGAAGGTGCTCTACGCGGCCTCGAACGTGGTTCACCGCTCCACCGACGAGGGCGCGAGCTGGGCCGAGATCAGCCCCGACCTGACGTTCGCGGACCGCACCACCTTCGAGAAGACGCCGCCGTCCGACCGCGAACCCTACTGGAGCATCACGCGGGAGAACGCGGGCGTCGAGTGGTACGCGGCCATAACCAGCCTGGCCGAGTCGCGAATCCAGGCGGGCGTGCTTTGGGCCGGGTCGAACGACGGGCTCGTCCACGTCTCGCGCGACGGCGGGAAAGCATGGGACCGGGTCACGCCTCCCGAGCTGAAGCCGCACACGTGGGTCACCGTGGTCGAGCCCTCGGCCCACGAACCCGCGTCCGCCTACCTGGTGGCGAACCGCCATATGCTGGGCGATGACCGGCCCATGGTCTACAAGACCGAGGATTACGGCAAGAGCTGGCGATCCCTCGCCCAAGGCTTCCCGCCGGACGATTTCGTCTGGGTGGTGCGCGAGGATTCCCAGCGCCGCGGACTCCTCTACGCCGGGGCCGAGTGGAGCGGCGTCTACGTGTCCTTCGACGACGGTACGTCCTGGCAGCCGCTGCGCCTCAACCTGCCCATCGTGCCGGTGCGCGACCTCAAGGTGAAGGACGGCGATCTGGTCGCGGCCACCCACGGTCGCTCCTTCTGGATCCTGGACGACCTCTCGCCGCTCCACCAGCTCAAGGACGAGCCCGCCGCGGGGGACGTGCGGCTGTTCAAGCCGCGGACCACGGTCCGCTTCCGGGAAAACCTGCGGGCCGCCTTCGAGCTCGACGGCGCCGAGGCGGAGAACCCTCCGAACGGCGTGGTCATCCGCTATCACTTCGCCCGCAAGCCGGCAGGCGAGGTGCGGCTTTCCATCCACGACGCCCGGGGCAACGAGATCCGCAGCTTCTCGAATGCCGCGAAGCGGCCGGCGCCGGGACCAGACCTTGTCGATCCGGCGGAGCTCGTCGAGCCCGGCCTGCCGGTGGAGGCGGGCGCCAACGTCTTCGTGTGGGACATGCGCTATCCCGACCCTCTGGACTGGGTGCCGAAAACGCTCTACCGCCACCGCGATCCCTACGGCCCGCTGGCCGTGCCGGGTCGCTACGAGGCACGCCTCGCGGTGGACGGGACGACCTACGCACAGGCGTTCGAGATCGTGAAGGATCCCCGGATCTCGACGACTCAGGCGGAGTTCCAGGAGCAGTTCGACTTTCTCATGGCGCTCCGGGAGAAGATCAACGAGGATCACCGGGCGGTCCAGGAGATCCACGATCTGCGCCGCACCATCATGAGAGCGATGCGGGCGTCGGAAGGGAGCGCGGCCCACCAGAGGATCGCGCAAGCGGGTGCCGCCCTCGACAGGAAACTGTGGACCCTCGAGGACGAGCTCAGGCAGTTCCGGCCGTCGCTGGAGCACCGAGCCAAGCAGGAGTTCATCAACTGGCCCGTGCGCATCGACGACAAGTTCGCCAAGCTGATGGAGTTCGTGGAGGGCGCGGACTACGCGCCCACGGCCCGCGACCGCGAGGTCTTCCGGGACCTGTCCCGCCGGCTGGACGAGCAGGTCGCGAAGCTCAGGGACGTGCTGCGGGGCGAAGGCGCGGCCTTCCTCGAACTGATGCGGGGGGCGGGGATCTCGTAGCAGGTCGCTGCAGATGTTGGGTGGGCTCAGGGCGACCAAGGAATCGCAGGGCTATTTCGAGGAGGCGCAACGCGGCGCTGCGGGATGCAGCGGCGCATCGAATGCCGGGGAATTCCCGGGGTGGGACACTGGCGTTCAGCGTGAAAGGATGGCTCTCATGGTCGGTGGCGGAGAGACCGTGGCGGCAGCCAGGGCGCGGGCGGAGGAGGAGTACCGTCGTCGGACGCCCAGCTCGAGGGCGCTCCACGAGCGGGCGCTGCGCTACCTGCCCGGCGGCGACACGCGGGCCGTGACGCATTTCGCGCCGTACCCGGTCTACATGGATCGGGGCAACGGGTGCCGGCTCACGGATGTGGACGGGAACGTCTATCTGGACCTGGTGGGCAACTATACGTCGCTGGTCCACGGGCACGCCCACCCCCGCATCGTGGAGGCCGTGTCGGCTCAGCTTGCGCGGGGGACGGCGTACGGGTCGGCCATCGAAAGTCAGATCCGGCTCGCCCGGGCGCTCTGCGAGCGCGTGCCCTCCCTCGAGCGGGTGCGCTTCTGCAACTCAGGCACGGAGGCAACGCTCCAGGCGATCCGGGCGGCGAAAGCGTTCAGCGGCCGGAATCGCATCCTCAAGATGGAGGGTGGCTACCACGGCACCCACGACGCGGTGGACGTGAGTGCCGCGCCGGCGCCGGCGGCTGGACCTGCGGACGCGCCCCGGCCCGTCCCGTCGAGCGAGGGGCTCTTCCGGGGCGTGCTCGCCGATGTGCTCGTGGCTCCCTTCAACAATCTGGACGCGACGGCCCGGATCATCGAGGAGCACGGGGACGACCGGGCCGCGGGGATCGTGGAGCCGGTGCTGGGCGGCGGCGGCTTCGTCCCGGCGCGGCGCGAGTACCTGACCATGCTCCGGGAGCTGACCCGCGCATGCGGCGCCCTCCTCATCTTCGACGAGGTTCTCACGTTCCGCCTCGCCCACGGCGGCGCGCAGGCGCTATACGGAGTGACGCCCGACCTGACCACGCTCGGGAAGCTCATCGGTGGCGGTCTGCCCGTCGGCGCCTTTGGTGGGCGCGCCGACATCATGAGCCTGTACGATCCCGCCTCGCGCAGGCTCCAGCACTCGGGCACCTTCAACGGCAATGCGGCCACCATGGTGGCCGGGCTCGTCGCTCTCGAGCTGCTGACGGACGTGGAGATCGAGCGCATCAACGCGCTCGGGGAACGCCTGCGGGCAGGGTTCCGCAAAGCGCTCGAGGATGCCGGGCTCCCCGGACAGGTCACGGGTGCCGGATCGCTGGCCAACTTCTATCTCGGCGACGGCCCGCCCGTGGTGGACTACAGGTCCGCCCGCGCCCTGAGGCAGAGCCCTCTCCTTCCCGTCGTGCACCTCGGCCTCCTCAAGCGCGGGGTGTTCGTCGCGAGCCGAGGCCTCATGTGTGTGTGCACGGCGATGGGCGAGGCGGAGGTGGATGAGGCGGTGACGGCCTTCAGCGACGTGGTAGCCGAGCTCGCCCAAGCAGCGGCGGTCCCGGCCTGAGGTCGCGGATTTCCCAGCACAGGGAGCACACGGGGCACACGTAGCACAGGGAGCGCACGGGGCACACGGGGCACACGGGGCACACGGGGCACACAAGCACTCGGCGCGCCTCGCCGCTCACGGATCGGTCCTGCGCCGCCCGAGCGGCCCGGCGGTGGCGCATCGGGACACGCTCGGGGGACCGGGTCCACACCGCGAGAGCGGTGGCGCGACCGCGGACACGGGGGACACAGGGGAGGAGGAAGGGCGATGAAAAGCATGACTCGGGCGGTCTTCCGGAATCGATCGGTCAACCTCTTCAGCCGTACCCTCCTTGCCCTCGCCGTCGTTGGCACCCTCGGCACCCTTCCCGGCTCCGTCCTTGCCGCGCAGGACATCACGCTCAGCTACGGCAAGCCCGCGGACGTGGGGATGTCGGCGGCGGTACTCGACGGCGCCGTGGGACTGTACCGGGAGGCCGTGGAGAGGGGGGACGTCGTAGGTGCGGTGCTGCTGGTGGCGCGCCGGGGCAAGGTCGTGCTCCACGAGGCCGTTGGCTGGCGGAACAAGCAGGAGAAGCTCCCCATGGAGAAGAACACCATGTTCCGCATGGCTTCGAATACGAAGCCGGTGATCGCCACGGCGGTGAGCATACTGGTGGAGCGGGGGAAGCTCCGGTACTCGGATAACGTGCGCCAGTACATCCCGTCCTTCGACAACTATCGTTCAGGATTCATCCAGGTTCAGCACCTTCTCTCGCACACGAGCGGCTTTCGCATCAATCCGATCTTCCTCCAGCCGCTGATGCAGAGCTCTGCGGAGCATGCCGATGCCCCGAACCTCAGGCTCGAGGTCGACCGGTTCGGGGAACTAGGGGCGTCGGTGCTTCCCGGGACGTCGTACAGCTACAGCAACCCTGGCTTCAACACCCTCGGCGCCGTCATCGAGATCGCGGCGGGGAAGAACCTGGAGGCGTTCCTGAAGGAGGAGATCTACCGGCCGCTGGGAATGAGCGACAGCTACAACCACGAGGTGGCCGAGAAGCTGGACGGCAAGCTGCCGCGTATGTCGGCGGTCTACTACGAGAAGAAGAACGGCGACTGGGTGCCGGGGTGGAAGCCGGGCGACCCGCCGCAGTACCCGTTCGTCCGCGCATCGGGCGGCTTGATCTCGACGGCCTGGGACTACGCGATCTTCTGCCAGATGTTCCTGAACGCAGGGGTCTACAACGGTGTTCGGATCCTCAAGCCCGAGAGCGTTAAGCTCATGACCTCGCCGCACACGGATGCGATCGACGTTCCCGGCGGCCGCTCGGGAGGCGGACGAGGATTTTACGGCTACGGGTGGTTCGTCCGGGAAGACGGCGTCTATTCGCACGGTGGGTCCGACGGAACGTTCGCCTGGGTGGACCCCAGGGACCAGGTCATCGGCCTGGTGTTCACACAAACGCCGCGGGGCCGCAATCCGCGCGACCGCTTCCAGGACTTGGTGGCGCTCTCCATCTACGAGAGGTAGGCTCGCGGGCGAACCGCCGGATCGCGGCGAAACCCTCCCCTCAGGATGCCGGGCTGCCTGGGGATGGTGGCCCGAAGGCCGAGCCCTGCGGCCCCGCAACGATCACGGGGGTCACGGGGGGTCACGGGGGGTCACGGGGGTCGACGATCCTTGACGGATCGCGCCGGTCCGGCAAGATTAGCGTAAAGCGAGGTACCGGCGGATTGATTTGTGGCCGCTTGCAACCGCCGGGCGGGTGCGTGCCGGGAGGGTCCGGGGGCGCGGCCCGCCAGACCAAAAGTCTAAAGTGCCGGGACAACTGGAGCGATCGGGCCGAGCTATGAGCTCGGCCGCACGATCCGACACATGGGGGCCCCGCGCACACGGAAGTGGCCGCGGGGCCTTTTTGATTCGTTCTTGATTCATTCGACGCGACGCCGCTGATGCCGGAGAGCCGGTACCTCGAGACGCTGAAGCAACGGATCCTCGTCTACGACGGGGCGATGGGGACGAGCATCCAGGCGCGGCGGCTCTCGCCCGACGACTTCGGCGGCCCCGCGCTGGACGGGTGCAACGACCATCTGGTGCTCTCGCGCCCCGATGTGATCGAGGAGATCCACGCCTCGTTCCTTACGGTCGGCTGCGACGTGATCGAGACGAACACGTTCCGGGCGAACCATCTGACGCTGCGGGAGTACGGCCTCGAGCACCGGATCGTCGAGCTCAACCGCGCGGCCGCGGCGCTGGCCCGGCGCGTGGCCGATGCGTTCTCCACGCCGGACCGCCCGCGTTTCGTGGCCGGAAGCATCGGGCCGAGCGGCTTCCTCCCGAGCACGTCGGATCCTGCGCTCGGCGCGACCACGTACGATGAGCTGGCGGATGTCTTCGCGGAGCAGGCGCGCGGCCTGATGGAGGGAGGCGTGGACCTGCTCCTCATCGAGACGAGCCAGGACATGCTGGAGGTGAAGGCGCAGGTGGCCGGGATCCGCCGCCACTTTCACGATGCGCGGGTCTGGCGACCGATCCAGGCGCAGGTCACCCTGGACACCTCAGGCCGCATGCTGCTGGGCACCGACATCGGCTCCGCCATGGTGACGCTCGAGGCGCTGCGCGTGGATGTCCTCGGCCTCAACTGCTCCACCGGCCCCGAGCACATGCGCCAGCCCGTGCGGTTCCTGTGCGAGCACGCCAGGCTCCCCATCAGCGTCATCCCGAACGCGGGCATCCCCCACAACGAGGGCGGCGTGGCGGTCTACCCGCTCAGGCCCGAGGAGCTGGCGGACGCTCACGAGGAGTTCGTCACCCGCTTCGGCGCCAACGTCGTGGGCGGCTGCTGCGGCACCACGCCGGAGCACCTGCGGCAGGTCGTCGAGCGGGTGTGGGGGCTGGTGCCGCTGCGCCGCGAGGTTGCGAGTATGCCCCGCGTGCCCTCCGTGCCCCGCGTGTCCAGCGCCATGAAGGCGGCGGCGCTGGTCCAGGATCCGCCGCCCGCCCTGGTCGGCGAGCGGGTGAACACCCAGGGCTCCCGCCGGGTGAAGCGCCTCCTCCTGGCTGAGGACTACGACGGCGTATTGCAGGTGGCGCGCGAGCAGGTGGAGGGCGGTGCGCACCTTCTGGATGTGTGCGTGGCGCTCACGGAGCGGCAGGATGAGCCGGAGACGATGCGCCGGCTGGTGAAGCTGCTCGCCCAGGGCGTGGACGCGCCTCTCGCCATCGACACGACGGAGGCCGAGGTGGTGGAGGCGGCGCTCAAGCAGTACCCGGGCCGCGTGATCGTAAACTCCATCAACCTGGAGAACGGCAGGACCCGCATTGACGCCGTGCTCCCCCACGTGGTCGAGCATGGTGCCGCCGTCGTCGCCCTCACCATCGACGAGGAGGGGATGGCGAAGACGGCGGAGCGCAAGCTCGCGGTCGCGCGCCGGATCCACGAGATCGCGACCGAGGAGTACGGCCTCGAGGCGGACGCGCTCATCTTCGATGCGCTCACCTTCACGCTGGCCACGGGCGATCCGGAGTACCGGCGCTCGGCCCTCGAGACGCTGGAGGGCATCCGGCGGATCGAGGCGGAGCTCCCGGGCGTCCTCACGATCCTGGGCGTGTCCAACGTATCGTTCGGCCTCGCCCCCCAAGCGCGCGCGGTCCTGAACTCCGTGTTCCTGCACCATTGCGTGGAGGCGGGCCTGGATCTCGCCATCGTGAACCCCGCGCACATCACGCCGTACGCCGAGATCCCCGCGGCAGAGCGTGTCCTCGCCGACGACCTCATCTACGACCGTCGCGATGACGCCCTCGCGCGCTACATTGCCCACTTCGAGCGCCAGCCGCCCGAGGCGGAGGAGGCGGCGGATCCGACGGCGCACATGGAGCCCGAGGCCGCCATCCACTGGAAGATCCTGCACCGGAAGCGCGAGGACATCGAGGCGCTGGTCGACGCGGCGATCGCACGCCACGGTGGCGGGCATGCGGGCGGGGTATGGGTGCTCAACAGCGTGCTGCTTCCCGCCATGAAGGAGGTGGGCGACAAGTTCGGGGCCGGCGAGCTCATCCTCCCGTTCGTCCTCCAGTCGGCGGAGGTCATGAAGCGGGCGGTGGCGCGCCTCGAGAGCTATCTCGAGAAGGTCGAAGGGCAGACGAAAGGCAAGGTCGTTCTCGCTACGGTGTTCGGCGACGTGCACGACATCGGCAAGAATCTGGTCCACACCATCCTCGAGAACAACGGCTACACGGTGTTCGACCTGGGCAGACAGGTGCCCGTGAACACGATCATCGAGAAGGCGGTCGAGGTGCGCGCCGACGCCATCGGCCTGTCCGCGCTCCTGGTCTCCACGTCCCGGCAGATGCCCCTCTGCGTCCAGGAGCTCCACGCGCGGAAGCTCGACTTCCCCGTGCTCGTCGGCGGCGCGGCCATCAACCCCTCGTTCAGCCGGGCCACGGCCTTCGTGGACGAGGAGAAGCGCACGCTCTACGCTCCCGGAGTCTACTACTGCAAGGACGCGTTCGAGGGGCTGGCGGCGGTGGATGCCCTGGTGGACCCGGGGCGGCGCGACGAATTCATCCGCAGGCGGCACGAGGAAATCGTCGAGGGCACGGCGCGCCGCGCGGAGCTGGAGCGCCGGGCCCGGGCGCTCAGGCCGGCGTCGCGGAATGGCGGCCTTTCGCGTGATGTCGAGATCCCGGCGCCGCCGTTCTGGGGCGTGAAGGTGCTCGCACGCCTGCCCCTCGAGGAGCTCTACCGCTACATCGACCTGAACACGCTCTACCGGCTCCACTGGGGCGCCAAGAACGCGAAGGGCGAGGAGTGGGAACGGCTGGTGAAGCAGGAGTTCGAGCCGCGCCTGCGGCGCTACAAGCACGAGGCGCTGGCGGGCGCCTGGGTGGTGCCAAGGGCGGCCTACGGCTTCTTTCCCGCCGCGAGCGAGGAGGACACGCTGGTGGTCTACGATCCGCGAGACCGCGCCCGTCAGCTCGCGCGCTTCGAGTTCCCGCGCCAGGCGGACCGTGACAACCTCTGTCTCGCGGACTACTTCCACCCGCTGGATGGCTCCGATCGCGCGCCACGCGATGTGGTCGCGTTCCAGGTGGTCACCGTGGGTGACGAGCTCCTCGAGCGCTCCCAGGCGCTCATGAAGTCGGGGAACTACGGTGAGGGCTATTACCTCCATGGCTTCGGCGTGCGCCTCGCCGAGGCGTCCGCGGAGTGCGTGCACCGGCTGATCCGGCGGGAGCTCGGGATCCCCAAGGACCGCGGGCTGCGCTACTCCTGGGGCTATGGCGCGTGCCCCGACCACCGGCAGCACGCGCTGGTCTTCGAGCTGTTGCCGGCCAGGGAGGCGCTGCGGATGGACCTCACGGAGGCGGGCGCGCTCGTGCCGGAGCTGTCCACGGCGGCGCTCGTGGCGCATCACCCGGAATGCAAGTACTTCTCGACGTGAGGGGGTGGCAATGGTCGGTCGTTGGCCCGATGGCTATGGGGTCGCCCACGGGCGACCTTGCGCGACGAGAATGACGAAGCCCAACACGCCCTGACCGGCGCCCGAAGGTGCGCGATCCATGAACCGCTTCTACGAGTTGATCAACGACGACCTTCCCCACCTCTGGGACGGCGCCATGGGTACCGAGCTTTACGCCCGTGGTGTCTTCATCAACCGCTGCTATGACGAGCTGAACCTCTCGAACCCGGATCTCGTGGCGGCGATCCACCGCGATTACGCTCGGGCCGGTGCGGAGATCGTCGAGACGAACACCTTCGGCGCGAACCGCGTGAAGCTCTCGAGCTTCGGGCTGGATGGCCGGCGCGAAGAGATCAATCGCCGTGGCGCCGAGATCGCCCGCGAGGCCGTGGGGCCCGATTTGCTCGTGGCCGGCGCCATCGGCCCGCTGGGCGTGCGGGTGGAACCATTCGGTCCCACCGGCCTCGACGAGGCGCGCACGCACTTCCGCGAGCAAGCCGCGGCACTGGCCGTCGCCGGCGCGGATCTCATCATCCTGGAGACGTTCAGCGCGGTGAGCGAGATCGAGCAGGCGATCCTCGGTGTGCGGGAGGCCTGCGACCTGCCCGTCGTCGCGCAGATGACCATCGACGAGGGGCTGTGCACCGCGTACGGCACCGAGCCCGAGGTCTTCGTGCCGCGGCTCGAGGCGGCGGGCGCGGACGTCCTCGGGCTCAACTGCAGCGTGGGCCCGCATACGATGCTCGAGGCCGTGGAGCGGATCCTGCCGCTCACCAAGCTCAAGCTCTCCATCCAGCCGAACGCCGGGCTCCCCCGTGAGGTGGGCGACCGCCAGATCTACATGGCGAGCCCCGAGTACATGGCGAAGTACGCCCAACGCTTCATCCGCCTGGGCGTCAAGTTCGTGGGCGGCTGCTGCGGCACGACCCCGGAGCACATCCGCAGGATGGCCGAGGTGGTCTACGCGGCCGCGCCTGCGGCGTCACGGCCGCATAGCCGCGTGCGCGTGCGGGCGCCTGCGCCGGTGCCGCCCGTGGCCGACGTGAAGGTGGTTCCCCTCGGCGAGCGGTCCGGCTGGGGCCGGAAGATCGCCCGCGGCGAGCTCGTCACTTCCGTCGAGATCCAGCCGCCGAAGGGCACGAACTCCGCCGGCACGCTCGCCGCGGTGCGGCGCCTCAAGGACGCGGGCGTCGACGCCGTGAACATCCTGGACGGCGCCCGGGCGCAGCTTCGCATGGGTGCGCTCGCCACCGCCGTGCTCGTCGAGCAAACTGTGGGGCTCGAGGCGGTCGTCCACTACACCTGTCGTGACCGCAACCTGCTGGGAATGGTCTCCGACCTCCTCGGCGCCCATGCGCTGGGGCTGCGCAACCTTCTTCTCGTCACCGGCGACCCGCCGAAGCTGGGTCCCTATCCCGATGCGACGGCGGTGTTCGACATCGACTCGATCGGGCTCACGAACCTGGTCCGCCACCTGAACCACGGGCTCGATCCCGGCGGCAGTGCCCTGGGCGCCCTGGGCGAGGCGACCTCGTTCGTCATCGGCGTGGCGGCGAACCCCGTGGCGCCCGACGCGGACCACGAGCTCAGGCGCTTCTACTGGAAGGTAGATGCCGGCGCAGAGTTCGCGGTCACGCAGCCGATATTCGACACGGAGCGGCTCCTGGCATTCATTGCGGAGTTGAAGCAGCGGGAGATCTGGATCCCCATCGTCGCGTCCATCTGGCCGCTGGCGAGCGCACGGAACGCCGAGTTCCTGGCGAACGAGGTGCCCGGGATCCGCGTGCCCGAGCCGATCGTCGAGCGTATGCGTCGAGCCGAGGAGCGCGGCGAGGAGCATGGCGTGGCCGAGGGCGTGGCCATCGCCCGCGAGGTCTGGGAGGCGATACGCGGCGAAGTGCAGGGGATCGAAGTGAGCGCGCCGTTCGCCCGCACGGACCTGGCCCTCCGCGTCCTCGATGGGATCGCCGGCGTCGACGCCGCGGGTGCCGCCGAGGAGTCCAACGACGCGGAGACGCCGGCCGGGTTCCGACCGCCGCGGGAGGCGGCGCGGGCACCCATCGGTTGACAGGCGATGGCCCTGCGCGCACCGGATCCTCTGGCTGCCGGCGGACAGAACTGCTGCACGTCGGCCGAGAGGTGTGCAGTTCGCGCGAACCGTCGGTCGCGCGGGTGAGGGTCCCCGAGGGTCCCTGATGGCGGCGATACGCTCCACGGGTCATTCTGCTCCGTCCCGCGCTTCGGCGCAGTTCTTCAAGGGTGAGGCGCTGGGGAACGACTACCTGGTCTTCGAGAGCGGCGATGCCTGGCCCGTCACGCCGGCCGGGATCCGTCTCGTCTGCGACCGGCATCGCGGCGTCGGCGCGGATGGGCTCGTGCTCGTCCGGTCACGGAGCCAACCGGTGGCGGACTACGCCGTCCGCATCTTCAACCCCGATGGCTCCGAGGCCGAGCGCAGCGGTAACGGGCTCCGGATCTTCGCGGTGGCGTGCGCCTCGGGAGACGTGCGGTCCGGGACAGCCGGAGCTTCGCGCCAGGAGTTCCGGGTCGAGGTCGGTGGCGGGATGGTGCGGGTATGCCTGCACGGGCGAACAGCAGACGACGCGTGGGATGTGTCTGTGGAGATGGGGCGGGCCTCCTTCGAGGAACGGGATGCGGGCTTCGACCGGACGCGCTTCGAGAGCGGCGCGCGGCTCGAGGAGCTGACCGCGACCACGTTGCGGCCGGTCTCCGTCGGCAACCCGCACCTCGTCGTCTTCGGAGACCTGTGGGACGGGACGCTGCTCCTTCGGCTCGGCCCACCCCTCTCCACGCATCCGGCCTTCGCCCGCGGCGCGAACGTTCAGCTCGCCACGTGGCCGGCCGGACGCCGGATCCGCGCCCTGGTCTGGGAGCGCGGGGCCGGCGAGACGAGCGCCTCGGGAACGAGCGCCTGTGCCGTCGCGGCGGCGGCGGTGCGCGAGGGTCTGCTGGAGCCCGGCACCGTGTACGTCGAGATGCCGGGCGGTACGCTCGAGGTGGACGTGGACGCGGACTTCAGCCTGACGCTCCGCGGGCCCGCTCGTGCGGTGTGCCGGGGCGAGCTGAGTCCGGGGTTGCTGGAAGCTGTACAGCGAAACGCTTCGCAGCGACCGGCACTGTGATCCCCGCGCCTCTCGAAGGCCAGGGGGGTTGACCGATCTCAGCCCACCAGGGACCGGTGGTGCCCCGGTCGCTCACTTCGCCCACCGCGGGACGAACAGCGCGGACCGGCCTCGGACCCCGGCCCCGCTGGCGTCAAGACCCTGTTTGGTACCGGCTATACGCCGGGTTAAGTTAGATAAGGAAGACAGCCGTTCCTTGCCGTGGAAGGCGCGTTCGTGCTAGCCCCCCCTTGCCCAGCACGTCGCCGGCGCAGAGCCGGCAAGCCCATGGCGCAGGCAGGCTTCACGCTCGTGGAGCTCCTGGTCGTGACCCTTATCGTCGGGCTCCTGGCGGGTATCGCGGCCCCCAGGCTCGATGAGGCGCGGCAGAAGGCGTACGACGCAGCGGCTCTCCAGGACGGACGCAGCGTCATTTACTACATCGAGCTCTACTACAATCAGAACCTCGCGTATCCCGGAAGCATTGGAGCCATCGAGGCCCTGGGTTTCACCGCGTCGGACGAGATCACGGTCAATCGCTTTCGCTTGAGGGGAGCGCGGAATCCGGCACAGACGCGGGTCTCCTTCGATGTTTATCACGAGGGGTCCGACTACCTGTATCGCTACCAGTACCCCAGGGACGAGCAGCCGACCAGGGTTCGTAGACGGCGCTGACCCGATCTCGGACCGGGTACCCTACATGGGCGTAAGCTCCAGATCCTCGAACTCCCAGTCGGATTCCCCCGCATACTGAACGATACAGAGAAACTCCGAGACGGTTTCCAACCCGGAACCGCCCCGGCTGAACACGATCCCGGTAATCTCGTACTCGCCCCCACCTGTGTAAGTGACCGCTTCCGACCCGGGGTCTGGGAAGCGAACGGACCCGTTCGCCCCTAGCTCCGCCTGAATGAACCTGCGGCACTCGGCAACGGCATCGGCCTCGGTGTGCCCTGTCTCCAGCTCGTCGAGCTCTCCCTCTCCCAATGCGAACATCTGCCAGAGGTTGACGAGGAGAAGGAGAACGGCGATCCCGATCACTAGCGTGCGCCGTCGCTGCCTCTTCGTCGGCTGCCGCTTCATCGCCTCCGACTCGATCTTCTTCGTCGGTCGCCGCTTGATCTCCTTCGGGTCGATGTACTTCGCCCCGCAGTACGGGCAAGAGCTCTTCTGCTCCGCGTACTGTTTCTCGCACTTCCAGCAGGTCTTCAGCGCCATTGGTCCGTCAGGGCCCGGTCACCCTGTCGCGAGATGGGTTCTCCGAGAGCGCAGTCTGCGCCACTGCCAGCCGCGCAATTCCCCTACAATTAAGTAGGCTCCAACGTCAACCTGCTGGCGTGGGCGTCCACGCACTCGCAAAGCACTGCCGATACGGCGGATCGAATCCGGTCGAGATGGAGCTCCTCCATCGGGCTCCAAGATGCGACGGGGGTTCTGTGCGTGACAAGACGGTGCGCATGCCGCTGGCGCATGACGGCCGCGAACTCAGGGGCGGCTTTCTGGGGAAGCGGCGGGAAGCGGAGGTTCGGTGGCTCCTGGCGGACGCGGAGCGAGTGGTGTCCCTGGGCGAGCGGATTCGGGAGAACGCCGCGGGCCTCGGTCTCGCGGTGGCCCCCGTGGCCCCCGTGAGGCTCTTGCCCATCCGGGCGCACGAAGGTATGATCAGGAGTGTCTAAGTATGATCATATCAAAGGTAGGAAGATTGCCCATGACCGAGCGAGTGACGGTTACGTTGCCGGGCGGGGTCGTCCGCGAGATCGATCGCCTTGAGAGGAACCGGAGCAAGTTCGTGCTCGATGCGGTTCGCCGCGAGCTCGAGCGGCGACGTCGCGAGGAGCTGCACCGGTCTCTCCGCAGCGCGCACTCCGAGGGCCAGCAGCTCGCCGAGGCAGGGTTTGACGAGTGGGTGCGGAGTCTGCCCGAGGAGGATGTTACGTCGTTAGTGGACCTGACGGCGGGCAAGCCGGTGCGCTGGGTCCCCGGTGAAGGCTGGATCGAGGTGAGCGAGTGACGCCGGAGCGCGGAATGGTCGTCCTGCTCGACCTCGACCCCACGGTCGGACACGAACAACGCGGTGTGCGTCCCTGCATCGTCGTCAGCGATCCCGATGTCGTCGCCGACCGGCGGTTCCCGCTCGTGTGCATCGTGCCGGTGACGGGGACAGCTGGCGAGGGTGCCCTGTATCCGCAGCTTCAGCCTGGCGCGAGCGGGCTGACCAAGGTCTGTCACGCGCTGATCGATCACCTTCGATCCGTCGACAAGCGCCGGGTGCGCCGGCTATTCGGGAAAGTGGAGCGAGCTGAGTTGGAGGCTATCGACGAAGGCCTGGCGCTTTTTCTCGGCCTTGCCGAGAAGCTCGATGCCTCCGGGCATTCGACGCGGGGCCAGTAGAGTAGTCGCTTGCGACCCAACGCAGTCCCGCCTCTCGCAGGCGCGCAATAAAGCTCGCTCGTGCGGGCGTGCTGCCCGTGTGGTCACGGGCAAACGCATCGTGCGGGCGGTGGCAATGGGCGGTCAGCGACGGGCCGGGGCCTGGCCGGCCCCCAGCTGAGCGGCGTGCAAGAAGCGTTTCTGGTGGCGTTGGCGCGGAGCGAACGCAGGCGGCCGCGGCGCTCCGCCGGGCAGTGTTCAGGTCAACGAAGGGAAGGTGCCCTCCGCCCTACCGCCTCTCCCGCTCCCCCGCCAGCGCCTTGAAGTACTCGTCCACCAGCTCCCTGTACTCGGGCGGGACGCGGTCTGAGCCGCCGCGCACCAGCCGCTCCGGGCCGCCGCCGAGTTGGCGGCGCACGCTGAACTCGAACTCCCGCAGCCCGCGGATGATCTCGCCCTGGAGCTCGGCGATGCCACGGGGCGTGCCAAGAGGGCCCAGGTTGTCCATGCGCCCGAGCCGGTCGACAATCTCGTCGAGGCGCGAGATGTCGATTCCCTCACGGCGGAACTCGGCGCGCAGGCGGTCGAGCTCGGCGGCGCGCTCGGCCAGCTCGCGTCGGAGCTGGCGGGGGTCGCGAAGGCCGGGCTGCCATGGGCCGCCGGGCCGCGCGTCCCCGTACGCACCGGGCGCGCCCTGCTGCTGTCCCTGCTGTCCCTGCTGCTGCCCGCCCTGCTCGCTTCCTTGCTGCTCGCCCGCAGGCTGACCGGAGGGTGACTGCTCGCGGCCGGGCTCGCCGGTTTGGCCGGGCTGGCCGGGCTGTAGCCGCCGTGCCTGCTCGCGCGCCTGCTCGCGCGCCTGCTGGCGCTCCGCTTCCTGCTGCCGCTCCCGCAGCCGCTCGCCGAGGGACTCGAGGGCGTTTGCCACGTCGCGGGTGCGGTCGAGGCTCTGGGACAGGCGCTGCTCGCGGGTCTCGCCGATGGAGGTCACGGCGTCGGCGACGCGCTGGCGCAGCTCCTCGAGGTCCGCTGCGATCTGCTCTTCGAAGTTGCGGGCGTACTCCTCGGAGCGGTCCTGGATGAGGCCGCGCGAATACCGGATCTTGTCCTGGATGCGGTTCCGGCGGATGACGCCGGCGGCGTCCTCGAGCTTGCGGGCCGCCTCGGGTTGCTCGGCGCGGCCCTCGCGGGCGAGGCGGCCGAGCTGGGACTCGAGGTCGCTCACCTCTGCGGCCATCTGCTCTTTGCGGTCGCCCAGCCGGCGCGCTGTCTCGGCGCGGGGCCTGGGTTCCTGGGGCAGGCGGGCCACCTCGTCCATGACGTCGCGCTGCTGGCCGGCCAGGCGCTCGGCGCGCCGTAGCGCCTGCTCGGCCTCGCGGCGCAGCCCGGCGGAGCGGTTCTCTTCGAGGAGCCGCCGGGCCTCGCGCAGCCGGTCGAGGGCCGACGTGCCCTGCGCGGAGCCGTCCTGGCTGGTGGCGGCGCGGCGCATGGCGTCCGCGGCCTCCTGAAGCCGGCGCGCGCTCTCGTTCAGCTCCGGGCGCTGCTGATCGCGAGCCAGGCGCTCGAGGCGCCGGGCCATCTCCTCGGCCTCCTCGGCGAGGCGCCGCTGGCCGGTGCCGACGGCGCCCGTGGGATCGCCGCTCTGGGCCTGCGCGCGCATGCGCTCGATCTCCTGCTGCTGGCGGCGTGCCAGCTCCTGGAGCCGCTCGAGGGTCTCGTCGAGCTGCTCGTCCGTCTGCCGAGCGCGTCCGCGGTCCAGGCGCTCGTACTGGTTGCGCATGCGGTCCAGCTCGAGCTCGAAGAGGTCGGCGAGCTCCTCGGCGTTCGTGTTCGGGGAGCCACCACTACTCGCTTCGGCGCGGACGATCTGGCGCTCGCGGAACGCGGCCTCGGCGCGCTGGAGATGCTGGAGCGCGCGCTGCTCGGGCGGTAGTGCGGTGCGGGGTACGCGGCGGCCGAGCTCCTCCTCGGCCTGTCCCATCGCGTCGACAGCCTTCGGCAGCTCGTCGGCCACCAAGCGGAACGTGGAGTCCATGTCGGCCACGCCGCGAGAGACCATGCGCGTGACGAGCGTCTGGACCTCTTCGCGGAGCCGGCCCTGGGCCAGGGCGAGCGTCGCCAGGTTCTCGCGGTACTCCTTCTCGGAGTACAGGGAGCTGTCGCGGACCAGGTTGAACGTGGCGGCGATGATCTCGCGCTGCCGCTGGGACAGCTCGCCCGCGGGCATGCCGTCGCCCTGGCCGCCCATCCCCTGGTCGGCCTGCCGGAAGGTGCGATCGAACGGCCGGACCTGCACGAAGTAGATGTCCGTGGTCCCGCTCTGCGCCTGGGCGCCACGGCCGGACTCGGCAGCGCGGGCGTAGTATGCGATCACGTCGCCGGGCCGGAGCTCGAGCTCTTCGAGGTAGAAGGTGTGGGAGGAGGTCACGGTGCGGAGCGGCCGGCCGCCGGCGTGCAACTCGACGGCGCGCTCGGGGCCGCCGTTCACCGCGTAGACCAGCTCGACGCGACCGACGCCGTAGTCGTCGTTGGCCGTGACCTCGGCGAAGACCTCCTCTACGCGTGTGACCTGAATGTCGCGCCCGGGCTTCGTGAACTGGATGGTCGGCGGCCGGTCGGCGAGCACATCGATGGCATAGTCCGACGAGGCGGCGACCATGGGGCCTTCGGCGGCGCGCAGCAGGATCCGGTACGAGCCGGGGCGCTGGATGGCGAGCGTGCCGGCCAGGGTGCCGTCGGTCGCCGTCTCGAGGGCGAGCGTGTCGCGGCCGTCCAGCAGGAGCACGCCGCCGGCGACGGGCACCGTCGGCGTGACGGTGAGCCGCACGCGCGTGCCCGCGAGCGCGGCGATGTCGCCGCCATCCTCCTCGCGCAGCGGAGCGAGGCCGGTGTGCGCGGGGAAGTGGTACTCGAGGTCGATCTGCCGCACGTAGGGCAGGTCGCCGACGGCGACGCGGAAGACGGGCGAGCGCACGCCGCCGGCCTCGACGAAGTAGTGAGCGGGCGACTCCATGTCGAAGAGGAGGATCGCGTACGCGCCGCTCTCCTCGTCCAGTACCATGGGCGTGCGTTCCCACTCGCCGGCCGTATCGCGCCGGGCTGCGATCTCCACGCGCTCCGCCTGGAAGTTCACCAGCCGCGCCGCGACCTTCAGATCGGCGCCGCGCGGGACCAGGGTGTCGCCCGGCTCGACGTCGATGGCGTACGGGCTCAGCGATTCGGAGCCGGCGAGCGGCGAGAGCAGGAACGGCGCGCCGTGGCGCAGGAATGCCGGGGAGACGAGGAGCACGACGAGGCCCGCGAGCGCGGCGGCGCCGAGCGCTCCGCCGTAGCGCGCGAGGGCCGGCGCGTCCACTCGGCGCCCGAAGTCGATGCGCGCGCACTCCTCGACGGCGCGCTCGACGAGCCGCTCCACCAGCGCGCGCGAGTACCCAGCCGCGGCGGCGTCGCCGCCGGCGCGCGTCGTATCGACAGCAGTCATCACCTGCCCGGCGAGCGCGGGCTCGTGCTCCTCGAGGTAGAGGGCGACGTGGTCATCGGGCGCGCGGCGCAGGAGCGGCCGCACGACGAACCAGGCGAGGAGCCCGAGGGGCACCGCGTACGCCAGCACGCGAAAGACCGCCACGGCCGCGGGCGCGAAGCGGAAGTGGTCCATCCCGTAGGTGGCGGTGAGGACCCCGGCCAGGAGCGCGAAGGCGGTAATGGCGAGCCCGCGCAGGACGAGCTTGAGGCGCCAGCGGCGGCGCACCATCCGGATGACGCCGAGCAGCTCGTCGTGCGGCGGGCCGGCGGCGCCGGTCGGATCAGCGGACAGATCTCGCATCGCGGCTCCTCGTTGAATTCTTCAGCGGGCGGCGCGCGCCGTTCGTCCGGCGACGGCGCTCTCCGCGGCGAGCAGGAGCAACACGGCCAGCAAGAGATACCACCAGAGCCCCTGCCGGCGTTCCAGCTCGGCGGCCGTAAGCGCCGCCGCCTCGCGGAGCGGCCGCGTCCCGGCGTCGTCGGGCGCCGCCACCGCGGCGACCAGCTCCTCGGGGTCCATCCTGTCCAGGCGTCCTTCACTCACGTCCGGGTTCACCGCCACGGCGAGGGCCTCGCCTCGCCGCGGCTCGAGCGGCCGCAGGGTGTAGAAGCCCGTCTCGCGCAGCTCGACGCGCGCGGTCCGCAGCGTCGTCGCCACGCGCTCGCCGCCGGGGCTCTCCACCACGATGTCCGGATCCTCGTCCGGCGCGGCCCAGGCGGCGGCCACGGGCAGCGCCGCCGGCTCGAGCACCTGGCTGATCGTGTACCATGCGGGCGTCTCGCGGTAGTCGGCGAGGTAGCGCAGGGCACGGTACAGGAACGGGAGGAACACCGGCTGGAGCGGGAGGTCATTCCACTCGCCGGACAGCTCGGCCGCCAGGAGCATGACGCGGCCGCTCCCGACGCGCGCCTCCGCGAGCGCAGGAGCACCGTCATCGAAGCGGGCCAGGACGTGGGCGGCGGGCGCGGTCTCGGCACGCCGGTAGCGGAAGAAGCGGGCGCCCGAGAAGTCGCCGGTGCCGGGGGTGCGGAACGGCGCGAAGACCGGGTGGCTGTAGTCCAGGACCGCGAACGTGGCGCCGCCGTCCAGGCGGTCCACGGGCTCGGCGCCGCCGCGGGCCAGCAGCTCGGGGAATAGCGAGGCGAGCGCGTCGGCCGCCGCCCGCGGCCCCAGCACGGCGAGGAGCCCGCCGCCCCGCTCCACGTGCTCACGCAGCCGCCGCGCGGCCGGGCCGGCCGGGACGGATGCGTCGTGGAGTAGCACGGCCGGCCGCTCCTCGAGGTCGCGCTCGCCGAGCCCGCCGCGACGCGCCACCAGGCGGAACACCGGATCGTCGCCGAGCTCGAGGGCGCGCCGGAGGTACAGGGCTTCACCCTCGGCCGCCGCCGGGTGCTCGACGATGACGACGGGGAGCTGCGCCGGCGGTGCGAGCACGAAGTGGAAAATATCGTCGCGGGGCAGTGCATCGCCTTCGATCACGATCCTGGCCCGCGCCGGCCGCGCTTGCGAGGGGATCGGCGGGAAGCTGGCGACGGCCGCGCCGCCTGAGGGCACATCCACGGTGACGCTCCTGAGCTCGGCGCCGTCCACCTCGAGCGCGGTGCGCAGCCGCGAGGCCGCGCGCTCCCCGGTGTTCATGATCCGCGCGGACACCGCGACGCGGCCGGGGCCTTCCGCCCGCCCGCGCTCGACCCGCACGTCGGCCACTGCGCGATTGGACGGCGCCCGGTCCGAGATGTCTACCGGGGACACGTGCGTGCCTGCGGGGAGCTGTACGTCGTCGGCGCCATCCCAGCCGCTGCGCTGGAAGTCCGTGACCAGCACGAGCTCACGGCGCGGCCGGTCCGACTCGGCGAGGAGGTCCCTCGCAAGGCGGAAGGCCGGCGCGTAGCGGGTGGTGGCGGGCTCGGTGCGCGCGCCGTCCACGAGCGCGGTGAGGATGGCGCGGTCGTCCGTGGGCCGGTTCGCGGCCTCCGCGCGGTCGGAGAAGAGGATCACCGCCGCGCGGTCGGCGGCGCCCAGCCCGGCCACGGTCTCGCGGGCGGCGGCGAGCGCGCGGCTCCAGCGGTCGCCGTACTCCATGCTGTAGGACCGGTCGAGGAGCAGTACCACGTCCCGCTCGGCGCCCCGGCCGGGCAGCGCGCCCGCCGCCCCCCGGAGCAACGGCCGCGCGAACGCGAGGCAGACGAGCACCACCGCGGCCGCGCGCAGCAGGAAGAGCAACCAGTCGCGGATCCGCCGCCGGTGCTGCGCCCGGAACGGCACGCGCTGCACGAACATGAGCGACGGGAACGCCACGGGCTCGCGCCGCTCCCGGTGCGTCAGGTGCACCAGGATCGGCACCGCGACGGCCGCGAAGCCGGCCAGGAACAGGGGCGCCAGGAACTCCATCAGCGGGTCACCGCCTTACCGCACCGCATGGCCGCATGACGGGTCCCATCGACCCGCCTGGCCGGCGTTGGCGCTCGCCCGGACAGGGGTCGCATCACCGCACTCTCGCCAGCCGCTCGCGGCGGACCAGGTACTCGAAGAGCGCGAAATCCAGCGGCTTCGACGTGTCGGCCATGTAGTAGTCGATCTCGCGTTCGCCCAGCACGCGTCCGAGCGTCTCGACGTGCGCGGCCACGAGGGCGCGGTAGCCGTCGCGCATCGACTCCGGTACCACGGGCGCGCGCTCGCCCGTCTCCAGGTCCAGGAAGCGCGCGGCCTCCGTGAAGGGGAACTCGAGCTCCGCGGGATCGAGCACATGGAAGACGATCACGTCGCAACCACGTGCCTTGAGCAGGTTCACGGCGGAGAGCACGAGTTCCGGGTCCTCGTAGAGGTCCGAGATCAGGACCAGGATGCTGCGCCGGCGCACCGCCGCCGCCACCTTCGCCATGGGCTCGAGCAACGCCCCCCGCGACCGGGGCTCGATCCGGTCCAGGGCGTGGAGCACGATGTCCAGATGCTTCGCCGACGGCGGGATGAGCTCGACGATGTCGCTCTCGAACGCAACGAGCCCCACGCGGTCTCGCTGCCTGCGTGCGAGGTACGTGAGACACGCGGCGAGGTAGCGGGCGTAGTCGAGCTTGGTGACCGCGCCACTGCCGTACGCCATGGACCGCGAAACGTCAAGGACCACGCTGAAGTTCGTGTTCGTGTCCGCCTCGAACTCCTTGACGTAGTAGCGGTCCGTGCGCCCCCAGACGCGCCAGTCGATGCGGCGGATGTCATCACCGGGCGTGTACTCCCGATGCTCCGCGAAGTCGGTGGACAGCCCGCGGTACGTGGAGCGATGGAGCCCGCTAATAAAGCCTTCGACCACGGTACGCGCCAGGAGGTCCAGGTTCGCGATCCGCGCGAGCACCGCGGGATCGAGGAAGCGCGCACCGCCCACAGCGGTGGTCGGCGCCGGGCTCACGGTGACCCTCTCACATCCCCGAGCTGGGCACGGGGACGACCTCCAGGAGCTGGTCGACGAGCCGGTCCGTGGTGATGCCCTCGGACTCCGCCTGGAAGTTCTTGAGGATGCGGTGCCGCAGGACCGGGTGCGCGAGCGCGCGCACGTCAGCGAAGTTGGCGTGGTAGCGCCCCTGCACCAGCGCCCTCGCCTTGGCCCCGAGGATCAGGTACTGGGCCGCGCGCACGCTGGCGCCGTAGGAGACCCACTGCTTGATGAACGGCGGCGCGCCGTCCGGGCTCGGTCGCGACGTGCGCACCAGGCGCACCGCGTACTGCAATACCGGCTCGGCGACGGGCACCCTCCGCACCAGCTCCTGGAACGCGACGATGTCGGGGCCGCTCACGGCGTGGGAGAACACAGGCTGGTGGAGCCCGGTGGTGGTGCGGACGACCTCGAGCTCCTCGTCCTCCGGGGAGTAGGCGATAAGGATGTAGAACATGAAGCGGTCGAGCTGCGCCTCGGGGAGCGGGTAGGTGCCCTCGAGCTCGATAGGGTTCTGCGTCGCGAAGACGAAGAAGGGCTCCTCGAGAGTATAGGTGCGCCCCTGCACGGTGACGCGGTGCTCCTGCATCGCCTCGAGGAGCGCGGACTGCGTCTTGGGCGGCGTGCGGTTGATCTCGTCGGCGAGGATGATGTTCGCGAAGACGGGCCCCGGCATGAACACCATACGCCGCTCGCCCGTCGCCGGGTCCTCCTGCACCAGATCCGTGCCCGTGATATCCGAGGGCATGAGGTCCGGCGTGAACTGGATGCGCGAGAACTTGAGGTCGAGCACGTCGGCGACCGTGTGCACGAGGAGCGTCTTGGCGAGCCCGGGCACGCCGACGATGAGGCTGTTGCCGCCCACGAACAGCGTGAGCAGCACCTGCTCGACCACCTCGTCCTGCCCCACGATCCGCTTGTGGATCTCGTCGAGCACGCGCTCGCGGGCGGCCCTCAGGCGGTCGGCGAGGTCGATGTCGTCTCTGGTTTCCAGCACGGCATGTGGATCGGTCATCGTTGTTCTTCGCGCTCCCTGGTGGTCGCTTCGTGGTCAGAGGGTTCTAACCCTCTCTTCAGTGCGTCATGCCGTACACGATGTAGTTGACTCCCAGCTTGTACGCCTCGTTCGTGAGGTCGACGGGAATGAGCCCGGTGTCCGACCATTCCCATGACTCGCCGATATCGTTGTTGTAGTTAACGATCACCGCCAGCCGCTTCTTCGGGTCGTTGTCCTCGAAGATCCCGTAGTATTCGGCCATCACGCTGAAGTACGGGTGCCGGTGGTCCAGCGACTCGATGGCGAAGAACGCGTTGAAGATGGGATGCGACGGATCGAGCGGCACGAGCTGCGCATCCGGGAGCACCTCCCGCACCCTCTCCCCAAAGTTACGCCAGTCGCGCGGGCCCTCGAAATCATCGACGATGAGAAAGCCGCCCTTGAGCAGGTAGTTCCTCAGGTTCGTCGCCTCCGCCTCCGTGAGCGTCCAGCCTCCCGGCTCCGAGAGGTACGCTACAGGATACTTGAAGATTTCCGGATCGTCGGCGGCGAAGACGTTGCTCGCCTCCGTGTTCGGGGTGACGGAGCTCAGCTCCCGGAGGATCGTGGTCAGGTGGCGCTCCGCCCGCGGGCAGTCGTGGGCCCAGCCGCCGTCGTCGCCGCCGAAGAACGACCTGCGCTCGCCGTACGCCGGTGCGTAGCGGAGGCGCAGGAAGGCGAAGCGCCCGTCATAGGCCGCGCGCAGAGAGGTGCAATCGAGCTCGCCCATGGATCGCCGCCCGCGGAAGCGCTGCGCAGCGAGAGGCTGGGCGGAGATGAGGAGACACGCGCACAGGAGGCCTGCCGAGGGAGTGACAAGGCGCCCCAGCCGGACGCCACGCGTGCCCCGCTGGCCTCCCCGCCGCCGTCCCACGCCGCGGCGGATGAGCTCAGGGAGCGGCATCCGCTTGCCCTCGCGGATCGCCGCCATCATCTCCGCCTCGCATCGTGGATCTCCAGCAGCAGCTCCTGCGCCTCCCGAAACGCGGGCGCGACCTCGAGGGCGCGCAGCACCCAGCGCCGCGCGCTCTCCGCGTCGCCGGCCCGGTGATACGCCCGCCCGAGCCGGTACCACGCGTCCGCCCGGTCCCCCGGGTCGAGGGCGACGACGGCTCGCCGCTCGCGCACCGCGCGGTCCCAGCGCTCGAGCCGCTCGTAGAGCCCGGCCAGCCGCACGTGCGGCTCCGGGTCGAGCGGGTAGACCTGGACCGCGCGCTCGAGCGCGTCTGCTGCGCCGAGGGTGTCGCCCAGCGTGTCGAGCAGCCCGGCCAGCTCCAGCAGCGCTCCGTAGTGGCGCGCGTCGAGAGCGACGAGCGTCGTCAGCTCGTGCGCAGCCTGGCGTGTCGCGCCCCGCGCCTTGTGGATCCGCGCGAGAAGCGGGTAGGGGCCCTCGGGCCCTGCGTAACTCGGGAACAGCGCCTTCGCCCGCTCGAGGTACGAGACCGCGTCGTCGTACCGCTCCTCCTCCACGAGGATCCGCCCCATGGCGAGCTGGGCCCGGAAATCCTGGGGGTTCTTCGCCCGGCGCGCCACCTCCTCGCGCTCCGGCCGCGCTGGCCACGCCGCGTCGCTGGCAGCCAGCGCGGCGAGCGGGCCGGCGAACCGCTCCTCGAGGTAGCGCTCGAACCGGCGCTCGAACGCGTCCGGGTCGGTTCCCAGCACAGTGCGGAAGGCCTCCTGTGTGGATTTCCCCTGGCCGTACGCCGCGAGCAGGTCCAGGAGTGCCCGCGTCCCGAGCTCGCGCTCGATGAGCTCGCAGACCAGCGACGCCTGGTAGTACGAGAACGCGATCTGCTCCGGGTAGGCCGGGCGCACGAACCCGTCGTTCAGCTCCGGCAGTTTCCGCAGCCGTCCGGCGCGGTACGCCTGGAGGAACGCCGGCGTCACGCCCTCGCCCCAACCGTGCCGTGCGCGCCGCTCCTCGTGCACGGCCAGCCCTTCCGTGAACCAGCGGGACACGCGCGCGCCGGTCATTCCCAGATGGAAGGTATGGGCCAGCTCGTGCCAGAGGGTCGAGCCCCAGTGGAACTCGCCGGCCTCGCGCGCCGACGGCGAGTCCATGGCGATGACCGGCCCGAAGCTCACGCCGAGGGCGCCGAGTCCCACGAGACCGACGGTGCGTACGGAGAAGTCGGCGTGGTTCGGGAAGATCTCGATGCGGATCGGCGTGGCGGGACTGTAGCCGTAGCGCCGCGCCAGCGCATCGTATGCCGCCTCCGCCAGCTCCCCCGCGTACAGGGACAGCAGCTCCGACTCCTTGCCGTCGCTGTAGAACCGGAAGCGTGGCGTAGCCGTTTCCGGATAGCGGTCCAGGTCATCCAGCAGGTCGAGGGTGTTTTTCGTCCAGACATCGTAGGGATCGCCCCGGAACGCGGTCTCCAGGCCCGCGCGCCCCTCCGCCATGGCGCCGACGCGCAGCCGGTTGATCCCCAGGACCGCGTGCGCGCGCCAGGCCGTCGAGTCCAGCGCGACGGCACGCTCCCCGAAGCGCACCGCCTCCTCGTACAGTCGGCCGCGCGCGCTCAACTCGGCGAGGGTGACGTAGAGGCCGGCGTACGACGGGTTGAGCGCGAGGGCGCGGCGGCGCGCGTCTTCGAACCGCAGGGTGTCACCCTCCAGATAGCGCACGCCGGCGAGCACCGCGAGCGCTTCGAGGGACGCGGGGTTCACCGCCAGCGCACGCTCCGCCGCGGCCGCCGCCTCCTCGTACGCCTCGCCCTCCGCGGCGAGTTGCGCCAGGAAGATGCGCGCAGCCATGAGGTGCGGGTTGACCTCGAGGCTCTTCCGGGCCAGCTCCTCGGCCTCGGGCGAGCCTTCGAAGTGAGCCGTGCGCGCCAGGCCCAGGAGCGCCCGAGGATGGCGCGGGTTTCGGGCGAGGACCTGCTCGAACGTGCGCCGGGCATCGGTCCCGTTGTACTTCTCGAGGAACAGCTCGCCGACCGCGAGGCGCGGCTCCCAATCCATGGAGTCAGCGGCGGTCGCCTCGTCGTAGGCACGGAGCGCGTCCTTCGCGAGCTGGGGGTCAAAGGTGGCCTGGTGGCGGACGGCGGTCGCGACGGCCAGGAGGTCCGCCGAGGAGAGGCGGGCACCGCGGTCGACCGCGCGGTTGTAGACGTCGATGAACGCGTCGAGGTCGCGCCGCGCCTCGGTGTGCGCCCCGCGCTCGAGCGCGAGGATCCCCAGGTTCAGCCGCGCCGTCAGCGTGTCGGAGGCGCGCCCCGCGACCGCGCGCGCGAACGCGGACTCGGCCTGGGCGAGGCGGCCGCGTATGCGCAGCGTCTCTCCCAGCGGCGTCCATAGCTCGGGCGAGCCGGGACTGCCGCGAATGAAACGCTCGGCAGCGGCGATCGCGTCGTCGTAGCGCCCGACCTCGCGCAGCGCCGCTACGAGCCCGCGCGCGGCCTCGGGAGATTGTGGCGAGCGCGTGGCGAGGGCGGCGTAGAGGGAGATCGCCTCGTCATATCGTCCGGCGTGGAAGGCCTCCGCGGCTGCCCGCTCCGTGGGCTGCGCGGCGTCGAGGCAGGCGGCGGCGCCGATGCCAAGGAAGAGGCCCGCAACGGCGATCGCCGGGAGCCGCGCCCGCCTCACCGCGGCCTCCTCCCTTCGCGCTCCTGGATCGAGCGGCCCACGCGAGCCAGCTCGAGCAGGAGTCGCTCGAGCTCCTGCTCGTACCGCTCGGGGACCATGCGGTCCTTGCCCGCGCGGTGCTCGGCGATCACGCGCTCGAGGGAATCGCGAGCCGCGTAGAGTGCGGCGAGCCCCGGGTCCCCAGAGCCACCAGCGGCCGCCGCCGCCCTGGCGCCGGCGTCCAGGAAGATCCTGGCCGCCGCGGGCCCGTCGCCGCTGCGCGGGTCGGGTTCGTGGCTGCCGCGCCCGTCGCCGTCGTCGTCCAGCAGGGCATGCTCGGTGAGGAGCCGGTTCTCCCGCTGGTAGGCGCGCGCCACCTCGCGGCGCGCATACTCGAACGCCTCGAGCAGCGAAACCCGTCCGTCCTTGTCCGTGTCCGCGCCGTCGCTCGCGAACGCCGCGACGAGCCACCTGGGAAACATCGTCTCGTAGCGCTCGCTCGCGGAGCGGGTGGCGGTAATCACCACGCGTCGCTCGCCCGAGAGCGCCGGGATCCAGTCGCCGCTCGCGCTCGCCGTGTTCACGACCACGATCCGCTGCGTCGGGAAGCGCACGAGCCAGCTTGCCAGGTCGTCGGCGGTGAGGTCTGGACCTGGAAGGTTGAGCCGCGGCTCGCCCGCCGCGCTCCCGTGACCCATGAGCACGATCGCGATGGCCGCCTCCGGGCCCGCCCGCTCCGCGAGGGCCGAGAGCTCCCGCTCGATCGTCTCCCGGGTCGCCAGGCCCTGGATCCGCGACACGTCCCGGTCCGCCGATTCCGCCAGGTAAACGATGTTCCGCGGCGGCACGCCGAGGCGTTGCTCCGCCGCGTCCATGAGGGTCGTGGCCCACTCGTGGAACGCCACGGCGAGGCGCGGCTCGCCGGACAAGCCGCTCACGATGAGGAAATGCGTCTGCGCCCGCGCCGCCGGCACGCCGGCCGCCAGCGCGGCGAAGGCGAGGAGAGCGAGGAGCCCGATGGGCCCGACGGGCCCGATGGGCGACGGGCGCGCGCGGCCGCGTCCTCTCACGCGAGCCCTCGCCGCCGGCGATATCCCCACTCCGCGGCTACGAGCCCCAGGAGCGCCAGGAAGAGAACGGGCATGTCCCAGAGGCTGCGCTCCTCCCGTACCGTGGCGCCGCTCTCCGTGAAGCTCACGTCCTCGGGCAGCGTCCCCACCGTCTCCGGCGTATAGAACCGGCCGCCGGTCTCCTCCGCGATCCTGCGCAGCAGCGGCTCCCGCATCCCAGCGTTCCGGTACTCGGCGCCCACGTCGCCGACCTCCATATGCGTGATCCCTTCGCCGAGCGTCGCGCCGGCGCGCCGAGCGGTCACGCGGATCTCCAGGACTCCCTCTTCCGTCGGGGTGAAGGCCGCGCGGTATTCGCCGTCGCGCTCGACCGTCCACTCCATGGGAATCTCGATCTCCTCGCCTGCGGGCGAAACGATCGTGGCCACGACCTCGGCGCCGTTGACGCCGATGTACGCCGAGTCCGTGATCTCGGCGCTTACGGTTACGCTCGCGGCGGGCTCAACCCGGTCGGCCGATGTCGTCACGGTCACCGGGTCCGGCGCCTCGCTCACGAGCCAGCGCAGGAGCTGCTGCCAGAAAGTCTCGTGGGTCAGATCCTCGAGCGGCATCTCCGCGTGCATCTGCCAGAGCCACGAGTCCTGCACGGGGAACGCCACGGACCTGCCGCGCCCGTACCGCTGATGCGCCAGCACCACGTAGGCGTCCGGCCCGTCCTGCGCCCGACCCGTCAACAGCACCGTGCCTCCGGGCTTCGCGCGCGTGAGCGGGTTCACGATGGACAGGGGCGGCAGCGCGCTCCAGCGCTCGGCGTCGTCGTCGCCGCGCCCGCGCCCTCCGGAGCGGCCTCCGCCCTGCGGGCCGGGGGAGTCCGGCGGGGCGGGCGAGGAGGACGGTGCCGCGCCGGTGCCCACGCCGGGGAGGCGCGTCACCGGGTGCGCGCGCCCGAACGGCGTCGGCTCGACCCGCACCTCGGCGAAGAAACCGGGGCCTTCCGCGGCCGACCCGCCATCCAGGATCACGGGGAGCACGTCGGCGAGCGGCGTCCCCGCATAGCCGCCCTCGGCGAACGCGCGCCGGCCGCCCAGGGCGAGGAGCCCGCCGCCGCGGCGCGCCACGAAGTCCGCGATCATGCGAAGCTGGTCCGCGGTGAAGAAGCTGGCCTCCACGCTCCCCAGGATGAGGCCGCGGTACCGGAAAAGCTCCTCCCGCGTCTTCGGGAAACCCGCCGCGAGCTCCGTGGAATCGGCCACATCGAGCCGGAGGAACTTGTTTTCCGCCGTGCGCAGGAGCGTCACGACCTCGAGGTTCTCGTCCCCGGTGACGGCTCGCCGCAGGAACTTCACCTCGAAGCGCGGCTCGCCCTCGAAGTAGAGGATGCGCTCCCGCCGGTCCCGCACCTCGATGAGCGCCTCCAGCGCGTTGTTCTCCACGATCGCCTCGCTGGCCTGTGGCGGGACCACGAAGCGGAACTTCCGTGGGCCGGAGCCCGACGCCGTGAAGTGCACGCGTGCCGTCGCCGCCTCGCCCTCCCGCGGCAGCCGCGCCTCACCCGTCCCGACGATGCGGCCGTCCGCCTCCACGTGCACCGGCACCGTCTCGCCGCCGAACCCGGCGTGCGCGATCGTGAGCTCGGCCACCACGCTCGAGCCGGCGAGCACCGTGCGCGAGACGTCCGCGCGTGCGACCTCGAGGTCCTGCTCCGGGCGCTGGTGGCCGAGGGCCACCACGTGGACCGGGACGCCGCCGGCCTGCAGCGCCAGCACCGGGTCGGTCGTGGAGCCGGCGGCGTTGTGCGCGCCGTCGGTGACGAGCACGAGGCCGGCCAGCGGCAGGGAAGCGAGCTCGGCGCGCGCGGCGTCCAGTGCCCGCCCGAGATCGGTGCGCCGGCCGTCGAACGCGAGCTCGTCCGCGCCGCCGATCCGCCCCGCCGTCTCCCCGAACCGGAAAAACCGGAGCTTGAAGCGCTCCGTGAGCCCGCGCACGAGCGCGCCGTCCGGCGCGAAGAGCTCGGAGGCCACGGCGCCCCGGGCCCGTCCGCCGTCCACGATGCGCATGCTGCGCGAATCGTCGAGGAGGATGCCGACGAAGTTCTGCTGCGGCACGACCACCGCGATCACCAGCAGGGGACGCGACAGGCAGAAGAGCAGAACGGCGAGCGCCGCGAGCCTGAGCCCCGCCAGGATCGCCCGGTCCCGGCGGCCCAGCTTGCCGTGGACCCGCAGGTACGGCACGATCGCTACCAAGGCGCCGGCCGCGCCAAGGAGACCGAGCGCCCAGAGCGGCCACGGCACGTCGAACACAAGCTCGCCACGCTCGAACACGACGGGCCGGTACTTGAACAGGAACTCGAAGATGCGGTCCATGGCCCTCACGGCCGCGTGGTCGACGCTGGCGTCTCCGGTTCGCTCTGCAGCGGGTCAGCGGTTGAGGGGGCCGCTAGCCCGCCAACCCACTAACCCGCTAACCCGCCGGGGTGAGGTGGGGCGGCGGGGACTACGTTCGCACCCGCGCGAGCAGCACGATCCCGGTCACGAGGAACGCGCCGTTCGGCAGCCAGGCCGCCAGGAGCGGCGGGATCGTCCCGCTCTCGCCGGCGGCGCCCGCGATCCGGAAGAGGAGGAGATAGAGGATCGTGGCGCTGAGCGACACCCCGATCCCGTATGCCCGGCCACCCCGCTTCGACGAGGTGGCGAGCGGCGCCCCGAACAGGATGATCACCAGCGTCGCCACCGGAATCGCGATCTTCTGCGCTCGCTCCACCAGGATCTCGGAGGGGTCGCCGCCAGACCGGCGGATGAACTCCACGAGTCGCCCCAGCTCCCCGTAGCTCATCTCCTCCGGGTCCTTCGGCTCTGCGAGCAGGTCCTCGGGCGTCTCCGTCAGGTTCCGTGGCCACAGCCGGTCGAAGAAGAACGTCGTCTCCCGCTCCGGGGCCAGGAAGACGCGCACGTAGCCGCGCTCGAACGTCCACCCCGCGGCCCCGTCGTAGCTCGCCTCCTCCGCCATCACGTGGACGGTGGGAACCTCGGGCTCGTGGCCCTCCCGTTCCATCACGAGGCCGTACAGACGCCCTTCCTCCACGTGGAGCTGGCGGATCGCCAGGACGTGGCCGTCTTCCGCCTGGTAGACGAAGTCGCTGCGCCGGTCGCTCGTCCGCGACCGCTCGCCCATCAGCTCCGCGCGCAACCGGTTCGTGACGGGCACCAGCTCGCCCAGCGCCAGCGCCGCGGCCGTGAGCACGATCCCCAGGACGACGAGCGGAACGATGAGGCGGTGGAACGAGATACCGCCCGCCTTCGCCGCCACGATCTCCCGGTGGACGGTCATCCCGTGGATCGTGAACACGGACGCAATGAGCGCCGCGATCGGGAACGACCAGAGGAAGAACAGCGGGAGCTGGTACGCGTAGGCGAGCGCGATCTCGCCGAAGTCGAGCCCGCGCTCCAGGTAGTCCTCCAGATGCTCCGTGGCGTCTCCGATGATGAAAAGGAGCGGCGCGCCCAGCACGCAGGAAACGAAGATCCGCACGAACTCCGCGGCCACCAGGCGGTCCAGGATGCGCATCACGAGGCTCCTGCCCCGCCGCGGTTCGGCACCCGGCGTGGCACGAGGCGACGTGCGCCGCCGGCGAGCGCTCTCAGCCGCCGCCGCACCGCATACCCCACGTCGTCCCAGCCGCCGCCCCGCGGCGTGATGCCCTCGCGGCCCATCTTCGCCAGCGCCCATGCCGCAAAGCCCAGAAACACCACATTCGGCGCCCACATGCCCCAGAACGGCGAGACCTTTCCCGTGTCCGCCAGCTTCTCGCCGCCGATCAGACCCACCCAGTAGATGCTGAACACCAGGAGCGACATCGCGATGACCATCCCGATGCCGCCGCTCGGGAAGCGTACGGCCACCGGCGCACCCAGGAGCACGAACACGATGCACGCGAACGCGATCGCGTACTTCTTGTGGATCTCCACGCGGTACATGTTCGCCTGGCGCCTCAGCGCATAGGCTCGAGCCGCAAAGGTGCGGAAGCGCAGCGCCGTCGAGCGGGTCAGCGCGTCCTCCGCCGCATCGCCGCTCCCGATCACGCTGCCGAGCCCGATTCCGCCTACGCTCGGCGGCACCGCCTCCGCCCGCGCGCTGTCCGCCATCCCCAGCGCCATGTGCACCGCGAATCGCGATTGCTCCAGGCTCTCCCTGCGCACGGACTCGAGCTCGCCGTCGCGCTCGGTCGCAGCCTCGCTGAGCCTGTCGATGGACATCTCGCGGTCGCTCCGGAACTCGCTCCCCGCCTGCCGCTCCAGCTCGTCGCCCACGCCCCGCACCCGGATGACCTGCTCCTGGAAGAACAACCGCTGAAACGAGCGCGGATCGCTGAGATCGCCCTCCTGCATGACGCCATTGTACAGCATCAGGAACAGATCCGTCCGCTCGCGGTTAAAAGCCATCGTGCCCTGCTGCGCATAGATCGTACGTGCCCGGTCGGGATTGCTGACATCGTAGATGGCCACGTCGGTCAAACGATTCGTGGCCGGGTCGATCCGCGTCGCCTGGAGGAAGTACTTCGTCCGCCGATCCCCCGTGCGAATTTCGTTCATGACCTGCTCGCGGAGCTCGAACGTCGGGCTCTTCTGCGCGATGTCCACCAGCAGGTTCTTGAGGCGATGATTCGTCTCGGGCAGGACGCGGTCGTTGAAGTAGAGCATCCCACCGGCCAGGATCGTGCCCACTCCCGCCAGCGGCACGAGCAGCCGCAGGGGATTAACGCCGTTCACCGCCATAGCCGTCGTCTCGTTCGCTGCCGTCATCTCGTTGTAGGTGTAGAGTACGGCCACGAGCACGGCCATGGGGAGCGTGAGCGCCACGATGTGGGGAAGAGAGAGGACGAGCACTTCGGCGATCACGGACCACGGCAGTCCCTTGCCCGCAAGGTCCTGGAACCGCCGGGCCACGGTGTTGAGAAAGAGCAGCCCCGTCAGTACGGTGAAGGCAAAGAGAAACGGGCCGAGGTGGGCCCGGATCACATAGCGAGTCAGGATCTGCATTCGCAGCGAACGGGACCCGCAGCGAGTCGGGCCAGAGTGACGCGTACGCGTTGAGCAATCAAGTATATCCCCGCCTCGAGGTCACCACAACCGGCCTCCGCCGGCACGGCGTTCTCCTGAGCCTCGCCCTCGGCCTCGCCCTCGCGGCTGTGACCCCGCTTGCGGGCCAGACGCCGGGCGCCGGTGCGCCCCCACCGGACAGCATCCGGCTGCTCGCAACGCCCGGGCTGCAAGGAGCAGTGCTCGAGCGGTTGTGGCCCGTCGACCTCGGGCCGCTGCGGCCGGAGGAGCTCTTCTGGGCCTATCGCGGCTCCCATGCGTGGGGCCGCCTGTGGCTCCGGCGGGTGGACGAGCACCTTGCCGTGCGCCGGCCGCGCCTCGGGGTCACGACCCCCGCGACCGCAGCCGCGTTCGCAGAGGCCGCGCCCCCCGATACCGTCGCGTACCTGCCGCCTGGCAAGGAGGAGCGGCGGACCGCGGAGCCGGGCCGCGCGGGCGCGGAGCTCGAGCAGGTCCTCCCGGGCTTCATGAGCGAGTACGCGGACCTGGGGATGCGGATTCGCGGCCGCGCCGAATTCGGCGGCGCGTGGACGCGCTTCCGCCCGTGCGACCCGGTCATCCAGTTCTCGTGTAACCCCAGCCTGTTCCCTCAGCTCCGCCCGGACATCCAGTTCGGCATCCAGGTCGGCGGCACGATCTCGCAGCGCGTCCACGTGAGCGTCGACTACGATCAGACCCGCGAGTTCAGCGCGGCCAACAACATCAACATCTATTACCAGGGCCTCGAGGATGAGATCCTCCAGCGGCTCGAGGTCGGCGACGTCTCCTTCTCGCTCCCGCAGTCCCGCTTCCTCACTCAGGGCATCCCGGCGGGCAACTTCGGCTTCAAGGCCGCGGGCCAGGTGGGACCCATCGACTTCCAGACCGTGTGGGCCCAGCAGAAGGGCGACCTCTCGGCGCGGGAGTTCCGGCTCAGCGGCGCCGGCGGCGCCCAGGGGTTCGTGCAGGAGGACACCCTTGTGGTGGACGATGCCGACTACGTGAGGGGCCAGTTCTTCTTCCTCGTGGACCCGCGGCGGATTCGCAGCTACCCGCACATCGACATCCTCGCCCTGGTGGCGACGGACGCACCGCCCGGCGCGGCGCCCGGGCGCGACCCGATCCAGCTCTACCGCTATCAGAACGACCCGATCACGGCCCAGCAGGTGGCGGGCTACATCCAGGCGGCTGCGGGCGCCGCGGCGCCGGGCGACAGCGTGGTGGAGTCCGGGTGGTTCCGCTACCTCCAGCCCGGCCTCGACTACTTCGTACACTCGAGTGGCCTGTGGATCGCGCTCAAGAGCCCGCTGCGCCGCGAGGAGATGTTGGCGGTCACGTTCATCACCCAGGCGGGCGACACGGTGGGCTCCTACAACCCGGAGCGGCTCCACAACGCGGGGCGGCGCCCGCAGCTCCGTCTGCTCAAGGCATCCGGTCCGAACCACCAGCCGGGGCGGCCGACCTGGGACTTCGAGATGCATCAGGTCTACCGGGTTTCGGGCTCGAACGAAGTCGAGCTGCAGAGCGTGGGCCTGACGATATCCCTGGGCGAGCTCAGCGCCGGCCGGACGTTCAAGCGCGCGCCGGACGGCAGCGACCTCACGTGGCTTCGCCTCTTGGGGCTGGACAACGAAGCGCCCCAGGATCAGCTCGACCGCTCGCGCATCTATCAGCCGGCGCGCGACGCGCTTCAGGACCAGCCACCCGTGTCGGGCACGTTCATCGTGCTTCCCACGCTCCGCCCCTTCCTGGAGCCACCGCCGCTCCCGTCCCTCGGCCTCTCGGCGGCGCAGACGCGCATCGTGCTGGGCGCCGACGCGAACCGGCGCATCTACGAGACGGTGGATCCGTTCGAGCGCGAAAACGCGGGGCTCTTCCGCCTCACCATGCCGTACCGCGTCAAGAGCGAGGGCGTCGTCTCCATGTTCGCTCTGGGCGCCATCGGACTGCGCGACGGCAGCGAGCGCATCTGGGCGGGCAACCGGCTCCTGGAGCGCGGCCAGGACTATACCATCGACTACGACATCGGCCAGGTCACGCTCGCGGATCCCCAGAGCCTGTTCGCCGCCGACCCGAGCGCGGAGATCCGCGCCACATGGGAGCAGAAGCCGGTCTTCCAGATCGCGCCCACCTCCGTCTTCGGCCTCAACGCCCGCTACCGTCTCGGGGAGCGCGGCGAGCTGAACTTCATGGGGCTGTACCAGGCGGAGAAGACGCTCATGCGGCGCCCGCAGCTCGGCGTCGAGCCCGCCTCCATCGTTCTGAGCGGCATGAGCGGGAGCCTGGACCTGGAGACCCCGTGGCTGGACCACGCCCTGGAAAGCGTCCCCGGGCTGCGCGTGGGCGCCCCGTCGATCGTTCGCCTCGACGGCGAGGTGGCGGTGTCGCTGCCGAACCCCAACACTCGAGGGAGCGCGTTCCTGGACGACTTCGAGGCAGCGAACGAGATCCCGATCCCCACGCACCGGCTGGGCTGGAAGCTGGGCAGCGCGCCGGCGTTCATCGACGGCGCCGAAGGTCTGCTCCCGGCCGCGCTCAACCAGAGCGACGCGGCGAGCCTCGTGTGGCAGCACGACTGGGTCGTGCTGCGGCCGGGCGGCGACAGCGCGGGAATCTTTCCCGGGCTCGCTCCCCGGGAGATCGACCGGCAGATCGCGTTTGCGGGCACGGAGACCCGCGAGCCTGTGCTGCTCCTGAGCTTCGGCACGGACCCGGCCACGGTTTTCGACC
Source organism: Gemmatimonadota bacterium (assembly GCA_016209885.1). Classification (GTDB taxonomy): domain Bacteria; phylum Gemmatimonadota; class Gemmatimonadetes; order Longimicrobiales; family Gaopeijiaceae; genus JACQVF01. The sequence goes on from JACQVF010000092.1 coordinate 42,226, forward strand.
GCCGGCGCTGGCGCTCCATCACGACCGTGCTCGCCACCACGGGCCGTGACCTCACCCGCAGCGAGTACGTGGAGCTGTATGCGGCGGGCGGCACGGGGCTCACCCTCGTCCTCGACCTTGGCACCGTGAGCGAGGACGCCTACTTCATCGACGAGTCGGGGCAAGTCTCGGGTTCCCGACCGGACACCCGTGATCCGTGGGGGCAGGGCACCCTTGACGAGGAGGCGAATCCCCTCAAGGGCGAGATCTGGAGTGACCAGCTGGATCGCCGCGGCGTATGGCCCGAAGGCTGCACCGCCGCCCGGGGGCGCGTCTACCCGCCGGCGGACCCGCGCGCGAACTGCACGCGCGGCAACGGAATCTTCGATACCGAGGATCTGGACGGGAACGGGAATCTGGATCTCGCCGAGCGCACGATCCGCTACGTCGTCCGCCTGGACGGCACCTCCCCTTACCTGGTCCGCGATACGACCGAGACCGGGAGCGGCTTCCGCCTCTACCGCATCCCGTTGCGTGACCCGGGAGCCGTAAACGTGGGCCATCTGTTCACGGACGCAGACTGGCGGGGCGTGAAGCATCTCCGCGTGACCGTCACCGGCCGCCAGCCCGCGGGCCTGCTCCTCGCCCGCATCCGCATCGTGGGCTCGCGGTGGGTCAAACGCTCGCGGGACGGCGTCGCGCGGGGGATCGGCGGCGACACGGTCGGCCTCCCGGCGGACCTGGAGGTCGGGCCCGTGAGCCAGATCACCGACGGCGCCGTCTATGCCTCGCCGCCCGGCGTGCGCGACGAGCTCCAGGACCCCACGGTCGCGTTCTCGGTGGGTGGCGCCGAGTTCAACGAGAAAGCGCTCAGGCTGCGCTACCGCGGGCTCGCGCCGGGCCAGCGCGTAGAGGTCTACAACCGGTTCCCGCAGAACCCGTGGAACATCCTCACCTATCGGCGGCTCCGCGTCTGGGCGGTCGCGCGCTCAGGGGATTGGGGGCGGGATCGCCCGACCTGGTTCCTCCTCAAGGTGGCTACCGACTCCGAGAACTTCTACCTCTACCGCGTGCGCCTGGTGCCGGCGGCCAACCCGCAGGCCGTCTCCGAGAACGATTGGCTGCCGGAACACGTCATCGACTTCGAGGCGTGGCTTCGGCTCCGCCGAGAGGCGGAGGAGGTCCTGCTGCGTGACCCGCCGGACCCCACGGACCCGCCGGTCATGCTCTGGAGCCAGGACTCCACCTACGCCATCGCGCTCAAAGACCGCGCGCGTGCGCCGAACCTGGCTGCGGTGCGGGAGCTCGCCCTCGCCGTGCTGAACGCCGGCGAGGCGCCCGTGCGCGGCGAGATCTGGGTCAACGAGCTGCGGCTCGCCGATGCCGTCGAGGACGCCGGGTTCGCCGGGCATGTGAACGTGGACCTCCAGGCGGCCGAGTTCCTCACCGGAAACCTCTCGTTCACCGGGCGTGGCGCGCTCTTTCGCCAGCTCGAGGGGAACCCCGCGTACCAGCGGGACCAGGGCCTCAACCTGAGCAGCACCGCACAACTTGATCGGCTGCTGCCCGCGGCTTGGGGCATCGACCTGCCCCTCAGCCTGAGTCATTCGTCGTCCGGGCAGCTCCCCACCTTCCTCAACCAGAGCGACGTGCGCGCGGATCGGCTCGAGGGGCTGAGGGAGACTCAGGGCCGGCGCACGCGCGTGGGACTCTCGTTCCGCAAGCGCACGCCCAGCGTGAACCCGTGGGTCGGTTGGCTCGCGGACGGGCTCGACCTGCGGTTCGGCTACTCCACGTCGAGCACGAGCTCCATCGCGTCTACGAGCGACGCGCGCGGCGTGGATGCCAGCGTCGGCTATGCGCGCCAGCTCGAGCCGCGCACGGTCCCCGTCGTCCCGGGCTTCCTTGCCGCCGTGCTGCGCGCCGTGCTCCCCGGATTTCTCGAGCGCTCGCTCCTCGGCGCGAGGCTGCGCTGGAACCCCGAGTCCGTGTCCTTCGGCACCTCCTACTTCCAGCAGGAGGCACGCTCGTTCCGCTACGAGCAGATTCTCAAGCTGCCGGGCGACAGCGCCGTGGCGCCGACGCTCTCGCCGCGGGAAGGGCTCAGCTCGAATGCCCGCGTCTCCTTCCGCCCGTTCGAGAGCCTCACCACTGGATTCGAGCTCACCTCGGACCGCGACCTGCTCTCGCCGGAGCAGACCGTCAAAGACTCCACCGTTCACCCGCTCCTGGCCGCGGAACGCAGGCGGCTGGCTGGGCTCGACCTCGGCTGGGAGACGGGCCGCAACCTGCGAACCCAGTTGGGCTACCGGCCCGAGCTCGCATCCTGGCTCCTGACCAGTGTGGACGTGAGCACCTCGTACACCATGGACCGGAATGCCGCGTACGTGGACCGCGGGCGCGAAGCGACGGGCGCCGCTACCAAGCTCCAGCGCAACATGGGCGGCCAGCGCGACGTGCGCGCGAGCCTCACCCTTGATCCCGCTCGCGTCGTCGAATCGGTGTGGGGCGCGCCGGCACCAGGGGACCGCTTCCTCGAGTCGGCGCTCCGAAAAGTCGCGTCCGCGCTACGGCCGCTCGACGTGGCTTGGACGAGGGGCGTGAACTCGCACTTCAATCGCAGCGCCGCGGACCCGGCTCTCGGTTTCCAGCTCGGGCTCGGCGGGATCGACCACTTCCGCTTCGTGGAGAACGACACGGCGGCTACCGCGGCGGAGCGCGAAAGCTGGAATGCGCGCACCAGCGTCGAGCTCCCCATGAACCTGTCCGTGGCCCTCGACTACTCGCGCACCACGGTCAGCACGTTCGATGCGCGAAGCCAGCGGCAGAGCCGGGGCCGCGGCTGGCCGAACCTGGCGGTGCGGTTGGGCGAGCTCCCGATACCCGTCGGGCTCCGTCGCTACGTGACCCGGGCGAGCCTGTCCTCCGGCTACCAGCGCTCCGAGCAGCTGGCTAGCTTCGGGCAGGGCGCGCTCCAGGAGCGCCGCACCGTGGACACCCAGATCCCCGTCGACGTCTCGCTCACGCTCCTGGGCACCCTCAGCACCACCTACCGCGGCCAGTTCCAGACGGGCAAGAGCACCGATCCCACCGGCGACACGGACCGCACCCAGACGTCGCACAACGTCTCCTTCCTCTCGTCGTTCCGGCCGCCCGGCTCACTTGGACGGACTTTCGCGCGCCCCATCCAGGTTTCGATCCGCTACAGCCACGCGAACCAGCAGAACTGCCGGGTGAGCACCGCGTCCGAGCAGTGCGTTCCGTTCATTGACCAGGTGATCCGCGGCCTCCAGCTCACGCTGGACAGTACCCTCTCCGACATGAACGTCGGCGTCCAGATGAGCTTGACGGACCGGCAGTCGTTCGTGGGTCAGCGGACCGGCAACAGCCAGTTCCAGCTCGGCATCTTCGGCCAGTTCCTGTTCACGGCGGGGAGGATTCGCTAGCGGGTTACAACCCGCTCACCCGCTCATTCGCTGGCCTACCTGCGCATTTCCTTGCCCCGTGCGCAACTCTATCCTCCCCGTCCCATGACTCCCACCGAATCCCGCGCCATAGCCGTGGCCGCGGTCGTGCTCGTGGTGGCGAGCACTGCGCGCGCCATGAAGGACCGGCGTCGGCCCGAGGTGGTGCTTCCGCCCGACTCGTCCTCCGCCGTGCCACGGCAGCTCCTCGCGAGCTGGAGGGAGGCGGCGACGCAGGAGCGGCGGCGCGCGCCGCTCGCGGCCGGTGAGCGCATCGACCCGAACCGCGCGCCCGTCGAGGAGCTGGACCGTATCCCGGGAGTCGGACCCGCGCTGGCGCGCGCGATCGTCGAGGAACGCTCGCGCGGCGGCGCGTTTGGCGCGCCCGCGGATCTCGAGCGGGTGCCCGGCATCGGCGCCAAGAGCCTGGTGCGGCTCACTCCCTACCTGGAATTCGGGCGGCGCCGCATCGCCGAGCCCGGCCCGCGACCGCTCTCGCCTGGGTCGGTGCTCCTTGCCCGGCCTCAGCGTGCGTCGGCGTCGCCCCTCGATCTCAACCGCGCCACGCCCGCTGAGCTGGCGACGCTCCCCGGGATCGGACCCGAGAAGGCCGACCGCATCGTGGAGCTTCGCCGCGTGCGAGGCGGGTTCCGCAATGTGAAGGAGCTTCTGGGGGTGCCTGGGATCGGGCCGGCGACCCTCGATCGCCTGCAAAGCCACGTGGTGATAAGACGTTGAGGCTAGGTGCGCCCTCCCACACCCCGCCGTCGCCGGGGCGGAGTCGAGAGCGGGCACCGGGGCTCGCCCGCCCGCCCCGTGGCGCGTCCGCCGCGCGGAACCGGTGCGGAGGCGGGGATGGACCTTGACCATGCGGCGCGCGGGGATCTACCTTGCACCATATAAGTGGATATGGAGCCGTCAGCCCCTGATTAGAGTAAAGCGCCAGCCACCCCTGTCCCAAAAAAGAGCCACTGATGGCGACCACCGTCGGAACAGATCGACTCGGTGACCTCTTCGTTCGCGAAGGGCTGATCACGGAGGAGCAGCTTGAAAAAGCTCTCCAGGACGCCAAGGCCAGTAACACCCGTATTGGCTTCTCGCTCGTGAAGCTCGGCTTCGTCGCCGAGGACGAGCTTACGCGCATGCTCGCCCGGCAGTACCGCGTGCCGGCGGTGGATCTGGACAAGGTCAACGTCGACCCCAAGGTCATAAAGCTCGTGCCTGCCGACGTCGCTCTCAAGCACCTGGTCCTGCCCCTCCGCCGCGTGGGCCGCACCCTCACGGTCGCCATGGCGAACCCCACGGACCTGGGCGCCATCGACGACCTGAAGTTCATCACCCGCTACGATATCGAACCCGTGGTCGTCGGCGAGTACACCCTGCGTCGTCATCTGGAGAAGTACCACAACACCCAGGACGAGAAGATGCAGGAGATCCTCGATGAGCTTCAGACCGACGATATCGAGGTCCTCGAGGATCAGGAAGACGACGTGAGCGTCGCCGCTCTCCAGGAGCAGGTGGAGCAGGCTCCCGTCGTCAAGTTCATCAACGGGCTCCTCGTGGACGCGGTCCAGAAGGGCGCCTCGGACATCCACATCGAGCCCTACGAGAAGGAGATCCGCGTTCGCTACCGGATCGACGGCGCGCTGCGGGAGGTCATGAAGCCACCGCTCAAGATGAAGGCCGCCATCACCTCGCGCCTGAAGATCCTCTCGGACCTGAACATTGCCGAGCGGCGCGTCCCCCAGGACGGGCGCATCAAGCTCAAGATGAAGAACAAGGTCGTGGACTTCCGCGTCTCGACGCTGCCCGTGATCTTCGGCGAGAAGATCGTGATGCGAATCCTCGACAAGGGGAACCTCACCCTCGACCTGGAGAAGTTCGGGTTCGAGCCGAAGGCCGAGCAGGACTTCATGGCCGCCATCATGAACCCCTACGGGATGGTGCTCGTCACCGGGCCCACGGGCTCCGGGAAGACCACCACCCTCTACTCCGCCCTCTCCAAGGTCAACACCGAAGATGTCAACATCATGACGGCGGAGGACCCCGTCGAGTACAATCTTTACGGGATCAACCAGGTCCTGGTGCGGAACGAGATCGGGATGACGTTCGCCGCGGCCCTCAAGGCGTTCTTGCGCCAGGACCCGAACATCATCATGGTGGGCGAGATCCGCGACATCGAGACCGGCGGCACCGCCATCAAGGCCGCGCTCACCGGCCACCTGGTGCTCTCCACCCTCCACACGAACGACGCGCCTTCCACGGTGACGCGTCTCATCGACATGGGCCTCGAGCCGTTCAACGTGGCCGCCGCCCTCAACCTGGTCACCGCCCAGCGGCTGGTCCGGCGGATCTGCTCGAACTGCAAGGAGCAGGTCAAGTACCCCGAGGAGCACCTGAGGGCCGGGAAGATCCCGGACGAGGTGATCGCGCGCGGGCAGTTCTTCAAGGGCGCGGGCTGCGACAAGTGCAACGGCGGCGGGTACAAGGGGCGGCAGGGCCTCTACGAGGTCATGGCCATGAGCCCGATCCTCCGCAAGCTCATCATGCAGGCGGTCGGCACGGACGAGCTTCGACAGGCGGCCATCGCCGATGGCATGCTCACCCTGCGCATGGACGGGCTCAAGAAGATCGAGCGCGGGATCACGACGCTCGAGGAAGTGCTGAAGGAGACGGCGGCCACCTGAGGTCCGAGCCCCCGATCAGGAGACCGGCCCCCATGACCGGCACGATCCATGGCTGAAGCCCAGCAGACGACCCTCAGCCTCCGCGTCCTGCTCCAAGAAATGCTCGAGCGGGGGGCGTCCGATCTCCACGTTACCGCGGGCGAGAAGGCGAAGCTCCGCATCGACGGTGCGCTCCAGGACTCGGCCGTCAACTACGTGCTCACGCCCCGGGACACGCTCCAGCTCGCCTACTCCATCCTCACGGAGAACCAGAAGAAGCGCTTCGAGACCGAGGACGAGCTCGACTTCTCCTTCGGGATCCAGAACCTGGCGCGCTTCCGCGGCAACGTCTTCAAGCAGCGGGGGTGCGTGGCCATGGCCATCCGGCAGATCCCGTTCGAGATCAAGACGTTCGAGGAGCTCAGCCTCCCGGTCGTGCTCAAGAAGTTCTGCGAGAAGCCCAGGGGGCTCGTTCTGGTGACCGGGCCCACGGGCTCGGGGAAGTCCACCACCCTCGCGGCGATGATCGACAAGATCAACAAGGAGTATCGCGGCCATATCCTGACGGTGGAGGACCCCATCGAGTTCATCCACCGGCACCAGAAGTCCATGGTGAACCAGAGGGAGGTGGGCGCCGATACGAAGAGCTTCGCGTCCGCCCTCAAGTACGCGCTGCGCCAGGACCCCGACGTGATCCTGATCGGGGAGATGCGCGACCTGGAGACGACCGCGGCAGCGCTCACCATTGCGGAGACCGGACACCTGGCCCTGGCCACCCTGCACACGAACTCGGCGGCCGAGTCCATCAACCGCATCATCGACATCTTCCCGGCGCACCAGCAATCCCAGGTGCGGACCCAGCTCTCCTTCGTCCTGGAGGGCGTGGTTACTCAGACGCTCGTGCCCAAGGCCAAGGGTCGCGGCCGCGTCTGCGCGTGCGAGATCCTGGTCTGCACGCCCGCCATCCGCGCCTGCATCCGGGACGACAAGGTCCACCAGATCCCGTCCCTCATGCAGGCCGGCAAGAAGCACGGCATGCAGACCATGAACGACGCGCTCTACCAGTTCTACATGCAGCGCGAGGTCACGCTCGAGGCCGTACTCGAGCACTCACCGGACCCCAACGAGCTGTTGCGCATGGTGGGAGAGCCGGTGCCTGCGTGACCGGTCCAGCGGCGGGTGGGCGCCATACGCCCGGAGGAGTAGCAGGGAATGCCCCTATTCACGTATAGCGCACGGCCGGCATCGGGCGGCGACATCCAGCAGGGTGAGATCGATGTCGCCTCCAAAGATGAGGTGATGAGCTATCTGCACCGGCAGAAGCTCATTCCCATCTCCGTCCGCGAGAAGCAGAGGCAGCTGGCCATCAAGTTCGGCACCGGGATCAAGACCCGGGACATCGTGATCTTTACGCGCCAGTTCGCCACCATGATCAACTCCGGGCTGCCCCTCGTGCAGAGCCTCGACATCCTGGCGGAGCAGACCGACAACCCGAACCTGCGCAAGATCATCCAGGACGTCCTCTACGACGTGGAGTCCGGGCACACCCTCGCGGACGCGGTGGGCAAGCACCCGAAGGTGTTCACCGAGCTCTACAAGAACATGGTGGCGGCCGGTGAGGCCGGCGGCATCCTCGACACGATCCTCCTCCGCCTCGCCGCGTTCCTGGAGAAGAACGATGCCCTGATCCGCAAGATCAAGGGCGCGATGATCTACCCGGCGGTCATCTTCAGCGTGGCCATCATGGCCGTGATCGTGCTGCTGGTCTTCGTGATCCCGACTTTCCAGAAGATGTTCGCGTCCGCCGGTATCCCGCTGCCGCTACCGACGCGGATCGTGATCGGCATGAGCCAGCTCCTCCAGAGCTTCTGGTGGCTGATGGGTGGCTCGGTCGTGGGGTTCGTTTTCCTCATCCGCTACATCTACGGCACGGACGGCGGCCGGCTCGCCCTCGACAGATTGCTGCTGAACATCCCCATCATGGGCGACCTCCAGCGCAAGGCGGCGGTGGCGCGCTTCACCCGCACGCTCGGCACCCTGGTCTCCTCGGGCGTCTCGATCCTGGACGGCCTGGAGATCACCGCGAAAACGGCGGGTAACCGCGTGATCCACGACGCGGTGATGGGGTCCCGCGCCTCCATCGCGGGCGGCGAGACGATCTCCGCGCCGCTCAAGGAGTCGGGCGTGTTCCCGCCCATGGTCGTGCAGATGATCAACGTGGGCGAGCAGACCGGCGGACTCGACGAGATGCTCTCGAAGATCGCCGACTTCTACGACGAGGAGGTGGACACCGCCGTGGAGGCGCTGCTGGCCGCGATGGAGCCCATCATGATCGTTGTGCTCGGTGTGGTGGTCGGCGGCATGATCGTCGCCATGTACCTGCCCATCTTCGATATGATCAACGCGGTGAAATAGCCTCGACCGCACGTGTGGGGATTCAGCGGTCTCCGTCCCTGCCTTTCATCCGTTGAGGTTCTCTCCGACAAGGCGGTCCCTGCTCTGGTGTGCACTGGCGGGACTGGTGCTCTTCGCTCCGGCTGCGGCTCAGGAGAGCCGCGGCCGCGTGGCCGTTCGCGTGACCAGCGTCGGCGGGCCGGTCGAGGGCGCGCAGGTGTCTTCGGGCGAGGTTGTGGCGTCGGCCGAGCGGGGCGAGGCGACGCTTCGCCTGCCCACCGGCGAGCGGGACCACCCCGGCCGGCACCGCATTCCCCGAGGACGTCGAGACGCGGCGCATGGACGGCGGCTTCGTAGGTCGCTTTCTCCTTCGCAGCTCACGCTTGTTGAGCGTGCGTGGGTCCGCTATGGGCCAGCGACACGAGCACACCTTCGGGGCTGTGCGCGAGCGCGACCTGCGCGTCACCTGGTTCGGCGAGGCGTCGCTGTCCGGGAGCGACCGCGGTCACACGTGGGTCATCGGTGCGGCGCTGCAGCGCGAGAGCTACGACGCGGAGGATCTGCCGCAGCTCGACTTCACGCATACTGTGCCGGCGCTCTTCGTGCAGGATGAGTAACGCCCCGCTGGATTGGCTGACCCTGGCGGCGAGCGGACGCCTCGACGCGCGTCACATCCCCTCGCCGACGACCTGGAGGTGCGCCGTGCCCTGGGTCAGGCACCACCGGCAGGTCGTACCCTGCGCTTGTCCGTCTCCAAAGGAGGCCTCTTCACGTTGCCGGGCACCCAATACTCCGTCCCTGGGGGAGACTTCGTGAGGGTCCTCTCGACGCAACAGACCCACAGCCCGCGCCATTCCCCCTGCCAATCCGGGGAGACACTGGTCAGAAAGGCCGCGAGACTCGGGCCGACGTCGGCCGGGTGAAGTCGGATGGTCTCGGCTCGGGCCAATTGTGTGGGCGGCGGGCCCGCGCCTTCCACGGGAACACCGCGGCGCGAAGCCTTGATTCCGCCCTTCCTCTCGAGGTCATCCAGGAACTCCCGACCGGTCGCCGAGACCTGCGTCCTTTCGGCGATTATGAGATTGAAGGCGGCACCGGGACGGTTCATAATCGGTCCACAGCGATGAACCGTGGTGGCTTCCGCCCAAGCGAAGCCGTTGTAGATGTGGATGTGGATGTAGCCGTCGCTGTTGCAGGTCCAAAACACCGTCCACTCCTTGGTGGACGCAGGGTTGGCGAACGACAGGCTCGCGACGACAACGGCCGCGGTTACCAACAGCATCTTCCTGATTCTCATTGTTCTTCTCCACTCGAGAGACGTCGCATTCGCCCGCAAGGGCGACCAGGTGACCAGCCCGCCGACGATGTGCGCGCCGCCCGCAGAACGCGACCGCGCGTGTTCGGACCTCAGAGCCGAACGGACCCGCTCACCACGAGACCAAACAACAGGAATTCAACCAGCGGCGATCGTAAGGCGCCCGCTCCAGACGGCTCGGACAACCTCGCTGGCAAAGACTATCCATACCCACGACGACGCCCCGAGCTCGTTCGCCCGTGATCAACAACCAAACTGGATCCTTGAGAATCGCTCCAACCGCGACGTTGGCCCCGGCGTCCAGATTCACAGTGACGGTTCGACTGCTCACGTTGCGGCCCCAGCGATCGAATATGGCGCGTCCCGGCGTGTCCGTGGACGAAGTGCAGACGATGTCGGTGAGAGTCCACCCTGGGACATACCCTTGCGTGAACGCATAGCTGCCGGCGGGCAGGCCCGAGATGACGTGCTGACTCGAGAGCGTGGCGTTGTTCCCGTCATCGTCCAGGCTGAAGGGAGCGATGTTCGCCGTGGACGACGTGAAAGAAAAGGCCTGTGAGTCGTTCGGCCGCGCATCCTTCACGATCGTGATGGAACCCGTCTGCGCGGGCACCACGACATAGGATCTGCAGTCCCTGTTGTCCTGGAGATTGGCGTCGGCAGCGCCGTTGAGACGGATACCAGCGCAGTTCGTGAACTCCCCTGAGGTTCGGGCTGTCGCCTGAATACTGATTGCCGGCAGGGACAGTTGGGCCCCCACCGCCGGACCAGTGTAAGTGCAGGTGATGATCAGCCCCGCAACCGAGCAGCTCCAGCCGGTTCCAGTGGCCGTCACCGGCGCCGTGTAGTTCGACGGCCGGGTATCGGTCACAACCACACCACTGCCCCCATCCACCGGCGCGGGACCGGTATTGATCAGGTTGAGCGTGAACGTCGCCGTCTGACCAATGCTCAGCGGGCCGGGGCCCGTCTTGCGCACGCCCACGTCGAAATCCAACGGGCGCTGGGGGATCCCGGTGCTGGTAACGGGCGTTTCAGCCCACGCGGCAACCGCGCTGGAGCGCAGCGCGAGCGCGCTCGCCAGCGCGGTCAGAATGCGCGTGAATCTTGTCAAAATGGGCGTGCATCTCGTCCTGGTCCCAGGGACCCAAACGCCGCGTAGAGGAAATGACATCATCACATGGTCCTGATCACATGGTCCTGGAACGAGGTCAAAGTATTGTGCGGTCAGTTATGGTTGGGATCGGTCTGCAAGCGCCGGCGTACTCGACGCCCGTGCGCCTCTGGGAATCTCCCGCCCGGTCCCTCGGCGACTGCTTGGTGGACTCTCATGATGGCGGTCGTCGCTGCACGCTCCGCCACTCGCTGTGACCGACCTCGCTGCCGTCGGCGTCGAGCGCGACGACGCGCCATCGCACCCTCCCATCCGGAACGCCGGCCAGAACGAAGGGCGGCACGTCATAGACGCCGACGCCCTCCGCGACGATCGCCGACAGCACGCTCTCCCCATCCGCGAGCCGTTGGATCTCCACCCGGTAGCGCCCCGCGCCGCGCTCGGCGACCCAACTGAGGGTCAGCGCAGAATCGGGCGACACGAACGCGTCGGGAGGCGGAAGGCGCAAGCGCACGAGCCGGGGAGAAGACAACGCCGATCGTGTCCGGCTCGCTCCGACCACGTATCGCAGCGTGGGCATCGGGAAACCAGCGGCCGCGCCGTTGTGAATCACCGTCCGTCCGGCGGCGCTCCCGATTCTGACGTCGCTGCGGCCGTCGTCGGACACCTCGACGCGCAACAGGATCATGTACGCTCCGTCCACCGACGTGGGCAGCCGCGCGGGATCCGGGCCGGGCAGCGTGAATCGCCCCGTCGGCAGGAGAAGCACGTTGAATCGTTCGATCTCGAGGTAGCGGCGTTGAAGCCCGCGCTCGGAGGGCGGCAGCGACCCTTCGGTGAGCAGATCGTAGCGGCTCGGCGGCTCCTCACCGGGGAGCACGACTTCCCACCGTCCCCGCAGCCTGCCCGTGCCGGTATACGCGATCTCGGCGAGCAGTGGAGGAGGGCTCTCGCCGCGCGTCACGAACAGAACCGGCGTCTCCGACTCCAGTCGTAGGCGAACGTTGGTCAAAGCGAAGGGAGCGCTCGCTCCGCCTCCGCCCAGCAGACAGGAGACGACCACGTACTGGTCGGGCCCAATGCCCTTCCCGGCCGAGCTCACGAACTGGCGGACGTAGAAGAACCGCGACGGCTCTCCAGCGAGCGCGGCCTCGTATGCGCGCTGCGCGACCGATGCAGGCACGGACATGACGTCCGTGAACACGCCGCCCGACGACACGGTGCGCGCACCGCCGGCGGGAGCCTGCCCATAGATCGTCGCGGGGTCGCACCGCGCTCCGCGATCCATCGCCTCCACCAGGCGGGCACACCATACCCCTTCCCCAGGCGCGTACCCTGCCACCGCGCTGAACGTGAGAATCGCCGTCGTGGCGCCCTGTGAGCTCACGCTCACCACGGCCGGCTCCACGCGGATGCCCTCGCTTCGCGTCTGGGCGGCTGCGGTGCTCGGCGCGAGCAGCAGCAGTGCGAACACCGCGTGCCGAGTCGTCATCGCGCTGCTCCTAGAAGAGTCGCAGGGTGAGGCCCGACGCCACGTTCCATGTCCCGAACGCCTGCGTCGGCGGCGCGAAGGAACCGCCGAGATTGAACAGCTCGCTCGAGTACCGAGCGAACCGCAGAAAGACCTGCCCGCGCGGAGTACCGTCCGTCGCGCGCCAGAGGTTAAAGCCATGCGCGATGACCCCCTGCACCGACGACACATGCGTGTCGCTGCCAGCGCCGGGGTCCTCCGTTCTCGAGGCCCTGATGGACCCATCGAGCGTCGTGTTTGCCGTCACGCGCCAATTGCCCGTCACCCCCGCTCTCCGCACGTGGTTCACCTGCCCCAGCTCCTGGTTCTCCTGTCTCTCGAGGCCGAGATCCAGTCCCAGCGAGAGGGTCGAGCCCGCCATCACCCCCACGGCGATGGTGTGCGTCAGCGTCGCGAAGTCCGCCAGCTCGCGGCCCGGCTGGCGGTTGTCCTGGTCGCTCTGATTCACGCGGTACGCGAGCTGCCACTGCTTCACTTGCCATTGCACGCTCACATCCTGCACAACGCTGAGCTGGTCGGGAACGTCCGACGCGGTGAAGCCACCGCCCGTCGGGATACCCGCGCCGAACTGGTGCATACGCTGCTGAGCGTACCAGACGGTCGGCAGCCAGGACGCTCCGCGCGTGATACGAAGGACCGAGGCCAGTGGAGTACCCAGCGTCACCGATGACGACCGGGTACGACTGGTCAGGAGCGATGCGATCGCATCGAGGTTGTCGGCCGTATTCACCAGCGCCACCTGGACGCTGACGGCGTCGACATTGCCGCCGATGTCGACGCCGTCACGTTGGATGTCCGATTGCGTGAACGAAGCGACGCTCCGGTAAAGCGGGTCGACGCGCTCGTGCCGAAGCGCCGCGTTGAGCGTCATGGGTATCGCGCCGAAGACCTTCCGGTCCTGCATCAACCCGACGTAGACCTCGGCGTAGCGCGCGGTCCTACGATGCGGTTGGAGAGGTACGAGCGAGCTGCCAGAAGAGAGCGGCGGATCCGCGGCGAACTCGGACCTGCTGCTCGCCAGCCCGGCCGCCAGACGTACGCGTTGCGAAGGCGTGCTCGCAGCGAGCTGCACCCCGTACCCGTCGCTCCGGTCGGCGGATATTATGCCACCTTGCGTGAATCCCGACGTCGCCAGCACCGAGCCACGCAGCACCGTCGCATCGACGTGCAGCGCGCCGGGCCGCGCGGGGAAAACCTCCAGCGCGAGGCCCGATGAGACGATGCGGTGGTCACCGCGCTCGAGGCCAACGATGTTGTCCGTTCCCACGATGCTCGTTCCATTCTCGGCACCCACGGACCATGACACCCGCGGCCCACCGACCACCGCAGTCACGCCGCGGCTCGAGAACCCGTTGATCAGGTGACGGTTCATTCCAGCGGACACATGACCCACCGAGAGCACCGTGTTCCGCCCCTCGAAACGAAGCACGTAGTCGGCGAGATCGATGCGTGACGCCTGATCACCCTTCTCACCGAAGCGCAAGGCGTCCGCGCGCTCGCCGGCGCCGAGGAGGTGCGTGTCCGAGCTGAGCGACCACCCGTCGCGCCGGTGCGTCGTCTGCAGGCCGAGCGTTCCCGCGATGGACTGATAGGTCGGCCGGGCCGGCGCCGGTTGCGTGCCCGAGTGTCCTTCCGCGAGTTGGCCCGTGTTCCGCAGCTCCATTCCCGGATCGATCTGCGCCTTCTCGAACCCGCGAGGTGTCAGCACGCGGATCACCATCCTGGTCAGCTCATTCCAGGCTGGGCCGTCCACCAGGAAGACCTTGAGCTCGGATTCGCCCGACGGGAGGTCGACGCCATTGGATCGGTACACGAGACCCGACCCCACGGCCTCGAACAACGATGTCAGATCGGACGTCCCGACGAAAACGGCGATCCGTCCTTCCGCCGCCGTCGGTACCCTGCTGAGCGTCAGCTCGATCGGCGCCCGGGCCGCCACATACCCGTCGACGGCGAAGGCGGGCGATACGGTGATCGTAGACGACTGCTGTGCGCTGAGCGGGTGCACTGCCAGGAGCGGCAACACCAGCGGCCCCGCCGCGCGCAGGAGGAGATCGGATCGAACGTGCCTGCGCCGGTTGCGCGAGGCGCACCCTGTGGACGACGCGTGCGACCCGTCGCGCACGACACCGGAACGCGTCCGCGTCGATCGCCGGACGAGCGGTGCGCTGCGCGTGAGAGGCAGAGGACGCGGATAATACACCCCACGCGAGCGAAGCGCGCTCGCACGTACGTACGTTGCGTTGTTGGTGTTGATTGCGCTAACTGCTCCCGTCCTGTGCGCGACGAATGTCTTGGGGCGCTTGGGGCGCGTCGGGAGTCTCTCCACGACACGGTTGCGCGTAAAAAATGCAAACTTCCAAATATACGGATCCGCAATCGGAACGCAAGGCCCCTGTGGGTTTCCGAATGTAGCGGTGAAATAGCTATGCGGAGCTCCGCATAGCTATTTCAATTCTACAGGAGGCAAGTCGGCGCCCTTGTCATTCGGCTCCGCACGACCTAAATTAAGAGTTCTGCCCGTGTTTCTTCCGAGACCCGGCCAGTCGAGTGCACCGGGTCCCCCACCGGCATCGGTCACTCTGACTCGAGCGCGGCGTCGGCGGCCGGTCCACCTGCCGCAGGCGACGCAGATCAGCGAGCGAAAAGCTCCGTTACCGCGCGTGGCTTTGGACAAGTCCTGTAACGGGGCGTCGAGAAACATTGATTGCTTCGGGTCTGCTGCCGTCGCGAGGGAACTCGCGACGCAAGACCTTAGATCCGAGTAGCTGCCTAGGCGCGCGGCTCATCGGGCCCACTTCAACGCGCCGTGAGGAGATTCCCATGTACAGCACTACATCACGTTTTCGAGGATCGTTCACTCGCGCCGGCCTGGTCGTCGCTGTGGCCACCGCGGTCCTGGCGGCGACGCCCCGCTCCGCGTCGGCCGGCGTGATCATCTGCGCGGGCGGAAAATGCGAGTGGGCGCCGGGCAACTGTAGCATCTACAAGCCCCTGCCCTCCGGCTACCTCTGTGCGGACATCGCCACGGCCGCGCTTCGTAACCCGCATCTGCTTCGGGATGGAGCGGGCGCATCGTTCATCGACAACGGCAAGACGACCCCCATCATGTCCGACGCCGCCGACGCGCTTCTACAGAAGGCGAGAGAGGCCGGGAACCGCGCCAGCATCGGCCTACCACCTCGTCCAGCACCAAGTCCACAAGAGATCGCGAAGCTCTGGAAGGACTTCGACGCGGCATTCCATTCCGGCGACCGCAGGGTGAGCGACACGCGCCTGCAGAGCATCAGCAAGGAGCTGGGGCTGCCGATCGAAACCCAGCCCCGCGGAATGGCTCGCCAGTAAAAGGAGGTAACGTTTATGCAAGGCGTCAAGAAAAGAGCATGGCGCCGTCTAATGTCGATCGTTGGAGCAATGAGGAGCTTCTCAATGAAGAACTATCGAATCCCGGCAATCGTTAGCTTGGCATTGGCGGCAATTAGCGCCGCGACCGTGCTGTCTACGGCGGCCAGCGCCCAGTCGACCGCTGGAACTCCGATTCAGGGGACTCCTGTCGGTCTCGAGCATGATCCGGAGGGAGTGCGAATTGACGCGGGCAGGACGGACGCCCGCGGTAATGTCACCGCCAGCAATCTAGCGCCGGGCCGATACACGGTCTTCCTCACTGACGCCTCCAAGCTGAAGGCCCCGGTGCGCGTCACGGTCTCCAGTCCGGGCGCCGCCCCCCTGGTGTCCGAGCCGGTCCTGCCGGCCGAGAGTGGCAGCAGGGCGTACGCGCTCGACAGGAGTGGGAGCCGGCTCGTGGTGATGATCCGCGAATCCCCAAGTCGGGCCGGGTCCGGCGGCCAGATCACGGTCAATGTCTCGGAGCAAGACATTAACAACGACGGGCAGACCCTTCGAGCGGAGCCCATCCCCGGCATCGACATCATCGTGAGAAAGAAGCCCGGCGGCGTCCGGGTCGCCGCCACCGTCAGCGACGCGTCGGGCCGGTTCTCCGTGCGTGTGGCTGAGCCAGGCCAATACACGGTCTCGACTGCGTGCCGGTCCGGAAACGCCTGCCAGCCGCATACGGTCTCGCTCACGGCCTCGGGCGTGCTGCTGAAGCCCAGCGCCGACGGGACGTACGAGTTCAGCGTCGGCGCCCGCGGACCTGCCGTCCTCACCGGCCAGATCGTGGTTAATAACTCGCCGCCTCGGACGAAGAAGTTGCTCTGATGATACACCCTTCGAGCGTCGAACCCATTCTCAGCCTGCGGCGGCCAGTTGGCTCGCGAGATTCGCTGCAGTGATTGGAGATCGCTGCGGCTGCAGCCCTGAGAGTGCGGGCGGTCCAGATCTGATGTGCAGGAAAATGCAGGGAACGCAAACCCAAAAAGGGACAACATGAAGAGCATCATGAGATTCGCATTTCTTGCACTGATTCCTCCGACAGCGACGCCACTCGTCGGCCCGCCTGCGTTCGCTCAGTCGCGGCCGACAGTCACGATCTCGCAGCCGCCGGCGGCCGGCGCGGCGGGGTCCACGTTCTCCATCACGGAAACGGTATGGAATAGCGGAACCAGTCCGAGCGGCAGCGGCACACAGACGCTCTGGCTCGTTCCGGTCGGGGCAGGTGCGGCGCTGACGCTTGGCACGCGCAACGTACCCGGCTTACCGGGCGGCGCGCTCTCGACCGCGACGACCACCGTCACGATTCCGGCCAACGCGCCGGCCGGGACGTACGTGATCGGCGCCGGTAGCGCCGGGTGCGCTGGCAACTGCCTGAAGTCGACGGGCACCATCGCCGTCACGGCGGCGCCAGTGACAGTGACGGTGACGGTCTTTGTGAGCGGCTCTGGCGCGGTGAGTGGCGGACTCGAATCGGGCGTTTATCAGGGCCAGCATTTTCAAAACTGCAGCCAGTCCGGCGGCCTCGGTTGCGTGACGTCGGGGCCCGCGGGCTCGGCGTTTGTGCTCTCAGCCACTCCCGGCACCGTGCCGGCCTCCGGCGCGTTTGGGCAGGCCCGCCCGGCGACGTTCGCGGGCTGGAAAGGTTGCACCGGCACCGCCCAGGGCACTACCGGGCTTCGCGTGGTGGCGAACACTTCCATCACCTGCACGGCGCAGTTCAAGTAGCGAGCGAAGATTGATTCCTGTCTCAACCCTGGCCAAGCCGCACGGCGGGCCAGCCGCGGGACTCACCGAAACCATCACAACTCGGAGATTCACGTGCAAAGCCCCAGGTCACGCCGTCTCGCATCATTCACCAGCGCCATCCACCTCTTCCAGGACGGAATCATGTCCACCCGCGCCCTAGCCGGGCTGTTCGTCGCGTACCTTGCCTTCCCTGGGGCCGCCGCGCTAGCACAGGGTGGCGGGCAGGCCGTCACTCGCGGGCGCATCGGCGCTACCGCGGCCGCCCTTGGCCGTCACGGGACGTGGAGCCGCGGTCCCGGGGGTAGCGTCGCCGGTGTCGGTGGGGGCAGGTGGCCACGGAAGCTACTTCCACAGCACCATATTTCCCACCTGCACTGCCAACGGAATGGACAACGGGCTAACCGCCGGATCCGCCGGCGCGAACGGTCTCGCCAAATTGACCTGGTAGCGTGAAACAAAAGGCCGAACAACTCAACTGACCTTAGTGCGGTCAGAGTTCAGTCGGAGCTAACATTCACCGTTTTCCCAAGACGAGGTTCTCAATGAAAAACTACAGAATGGCGGCAATCATCAGCTTCGGGTTCGCGGGATTTTTTCCCCCGTCGATCGCTAACGCGGCTAGTTATTGGCGCATTTGTCTCCCTGAGTGTTACGTGTGCAGGGTCGACGGGGGAGAGGCTGATTGTTATCCTGAGGCAATAATGGCGAGGAACCCCAAGCAGGGTAACTCCGTGTCACAGGGTACCGCCGGACAATTCGAAAAGGCTAAAGCTGCCGCTCGGACCTCAGGGAAGATGACGGGCAACGCGGCCAAAGCGGCGGCAATTGCTAAAGAGGCAGCAGCGGGCGCGGCCCCGTCCCTGCAGCAGGCCGGCGCTGGCGGGCGCCCGCCGCAAGCACTTCAGGTCTCCAAGTCGGCAGCGACTGAGATCGAGGCCATTCTAGACAAGAACAGATTCGGAAGGGAAACCGCGGGCTTCCTGATTCAAGTGCTGCTGGACCACGAAGGTGGGCTGTTCCCGGGTTATAAGAAAGGTGGAGGGTTTTGCTGGAATGACGATGGCACGTTCTATGGTGATCTGCCCTGCCCCAACACGGCCGCCAAGTCCAGAGCAACCGCCAGGAGGACGCCAACACCGGCGAACCGTAATCTCCAGGTTGGCACATCCGTAGCGAAGGAAATCGATGCATTCCTGGACAGAAGCACCATGTCGAAAGAAACCGCGGGCGTGCTGATCCGAGTACTGCTCAATCACCAGGGCGGATCTTTCCCAGGTTACAGGAAGGGCGGCGGATGGTGCTGGAATGACGATGGGACGTTCTACGGCCCGCTACCATGTCCCAAGAAACCCAAGAAATAGGGCTCGTCGTAGACAGCGTGACGGCGGATGACGCGCTGGAGCTCCCGTTCGGCAAAGAGATCGGGGCCGTTCACGGCAGTCCGAGTTTGCGCCAGAGCGCGGCCCCTCGCGGATCCGAATGGAGCGAATGGAAGATGGGCTGATGCAATTGGCCGATGTGCTCGGTGTGGTGGTCGGCGGCATGATCGTCGCCATGTACCTGCCCATCTTCGATATGATCAACGCGGTGAAGTGAGCACCGCGGCACGAGCCTAGAGAGCTCTTCGACTCCCATGGCCCTCGGAAGGGGCGGAAGGGGCGCTGCGCGACAGTCATGACTCCCGGGAGGAGTTCCCCGCTTGCCCTACTGTCCCGCTGCCCCTCATCGCGCCGGTAGCATTCATCGGTCGTTCCGAGTCCACTCCGTCCAGCCTGGCTTGCCAGCTCCGGTCTCCCCGGACGTAGCTCGCTCGGCGGCGGAGCTCGATTCCCGATGTTCGCGCCGGAATCGAGCCGCCCACGCCCCTGCCCGCGGGGCACTTCCTACGCAGCATTCACAGCTCGCCGTCTTTCGACCTAACGAAAGCACGCCGCTGAGAGTCTAGAATACCGAGAGGCTGTCACGCCCCCGGCATGTACGGGGCGTGAGATCCGGCCCGCCGGGTACGGGCGGCGGATGGAACGTTGGAAAGTCCGGAGAAGAGACCCCGGACCGTCGGGTCAACGAGAGATTCGGAGGCGAAGATGAAGGCGAGAAGACTCGGCTGGGGATTCGTTGCCGCGGCTTGCATGATGCTCGCGTCTTCCCCTGCGCTCTGGGCCCAGGAGCGCCCACCCGTCCCGCCGGGGCCCCCGAGGCCCGGCATGATGCCGGGCATGCCGGGGATGCGCGGGATGCAACGGATGCGCGGGATGCAACGGATGCGCGGGATGCAACGGATGCGCGGGATGCAACGGATGCGCGGGATGCAGCGGATGCGCGGGATGCAAGGAATGAGGGCCGCGATCGGCAATCCTGCGGAGGCTGTGCTCCGTCTCCGGGAGCCGCTCGCCCTCACGGAGGAGCAGGTTAAGCGTCTTGAGGCGCTGGCACTCTCGCAGCGGGAGGGGCTCACACCTTCGGGGCCGGACCTCCTGCGGGCGCGGGCGGACCTCCTGGAAGCCACGTCACCGGACATCGACCTCAACGCCGCCCGGGTGGCGCTCGAACGGATGAGTCGGCTCCGGACCGAAGCGGCGCTGGCGCGCCTGCGCGCGCGCAAGGAGGTTCGGGACGTGCTGACCCCGGAGCAGCGATCGAAGCTCGACAACCTGAGGCGGCCGGGCGCCCGCAGGCTGGGGTTCCCGGGGCATCCTCGGATGGAGACGGGCCCGACGGCCCCGCCTCCGCCTGAACTTCCCTAGCAGGCCTGAAATCGCTTCGGGAGCGGGCGCGGACGCCGGCCGCCGCGCGCGCTCCCGCTCGCCCCGCACACTCGATTCCGGCGCCGACTTCGAGGGATGGCCCCGGACATACCCGGCGCAGTGCGGCGTGAGTTCAGCGAGAGACGGGCTGGCAGCACACGGACGACGGAGCTCGCTCGGCTCCACCGGCGCCGCCCGGCGCTGGGTAGTGGCCTACTCGCAAACTCGGAGACCAGCGGAGACCAGCGGAGACCACCGAGACCACCGGGACCACCCGGCATTCTTGCGGCGGGCGATCCGCGCGCGTACACTTAATCGGGCGTGTTCCGAGAAGTTTTCCGGATAGCGGCCCCGTCGTCACGTGTGTGATGCATCCCCATGGCGCGAGTAGCGGCTCTGCCCTCCGTTTTCCCGTTGGATCGGGTTCGTCCCACCTCCTCGAGGCGGCCAGGCGCGTCGAGGTGGGTGTTCCCGCGTGACCAGGATCCGGCCGCTCGATGTAGATGGCGAAGCCCTGCCCGTGAGATGCCCGTGGCGGCTGCGGGCTCGCTGCTCCTGCGGCACCCGCGCCGGCCCGACCGCGGATCTGTTCTCCCCGCAACCTTCAGGAGGTAGCCATGGCGACGGTACAGACGGCTGCGTTCCCCATCGAGCAGCGGGGCTATGCGCAGCCGAAGGTCCTGGTCAGCACCCAGTGGGTCGAGGACCATTCACGAGATGCGAGCGTCCGGGTCGTGGAAGTGGACGTGGACACGAGCGCCTACGAGCAGGGCCATGTGCCTGGGGCGCTCGGGTGGAACTGGACGACCCAGCTCTGCGACACCCTGGTTCGCGACATCATCCCGAGGGCAAAGCTGCAAGAGTTGCTGGGCAGCTGCGGTATCGACAACAAGACAACGGTGATCCTTTACGGGGACAACAACAACTGGTTCGCCGCCTGGGCCTTCTGGCAGCTCAAGATCTACGGGCACGAGGACGTGCGGATCATGGACGGTGGCCGGAAGAAGTGGCTGGAGGAGGGGCGCCAGCTCACCACCGAGCTCCCTTCCGCCACGAGGACGACCTACAAGGCTGGCGAGCCCGACTTCTCGTTGCGGGCGTATCTGCCCGAGGTGCGGGGGATCATGGGCCGCAAGGACACGGCGCTCGTGGACGTCCGCAGCCCGCAGGAATTCACGGGCGAGATCCTTTCGCCGCCGGGGCTGCCCGAGACCTGCCAGCGCGGCGGGCACATCCCGGGCGCGAAGAGCATCCCCTGGGGGAAGGCGTGCAACGAGGATGGCACCTTCAAGACGGCCGAGGAGCTGAGGGCTCTGTACGGCGGGCAGGGGGTGACGGCGGACAAGTCGGTGATCGCCTACTGCCGCATCGGCGAGCGCTCGAGCCACACCTGGTTCGTCCTCAAGTACCTGCTGGGCTACCCCGAGGTGAAGAACTACGACGGCTCCTGGACCGAATGGGGGAACCTGGTGGGCGCGGCTGTGGAGAAGCCGTAGGGCCGTAGCGAGGTCAGCGCGGAAACGGTCATGAAGCCGGAGGACTACGCGACCCGCGAGGAGGAGATCCTGGGCTGGAGGATCCGGATCTCCTCCTACCGGCTCGGAAAGCGCTACCACGCCACCGTGGAGAACGTGGATCCCGGCGCGCGCATCGCCCGCGGCGAAGGGAGCTCGCGCGACGAGGCGGAGCACGGGGCGCTGGAGAAGGCGCGGGAGCGCCTCGCCAGGACCAGGCGTCTAGCACCGGACGGTTGATGCGCCACGGGTGCGAGGTAGTCCCATGTTCCTGAAGCGCTTCTACGAGGAGAAGCTGGCGCAGGCGAGCTATCTCCTCGGGTGCGAGGCGACGGGCCAGGCGCTGGTGGTGGATGCGAATCGCAACGCGGCCCAGTACGCAGAAGAGGCCGCACGCCATAGGTCGCGGATCACCCACGTGACGGAGACGCACATCCATGCGGACTACGTCTCCGGCGTCCGCGAATTGGCCGCACGAACCGGAGCGCGGATCTACCTGTCGGGCGAGGGGGGCCCGGAGTGGAGGTACGCCTACGCGGAGGACGCGGGCGCCGAGCTGCTGGCGGACGGCGATACGTTCCGCGTGGGGAACGTACGCGTCGACGCGCTCCACACGCCAGGGCACACGCCCGAGCACCTGACATTCCTGGTCACGGACGGTGCGGCCGCGGACCGGCCGATGGGGGCGTTCACCGGCGACTTCATCTTCGTTGGCGACGTCGGCCGTCCGGACCTGCTGGAGAGGGCCGCGGGCGTGGGCGGGACGATGGATCCCGCGGCGCGCGAGCTGTTCCGCTCGCTCCAGCGCTTTCGCGACCTGCCCGATTATCTCCAGATCTGGCCCGCCCATGGGGCGGGGTCGGCCTGTGGCAAGGCGATGGGCGCGGTTCCCCAGTCGACCCTGGGCTATGAGAAGCTGTTCAACTGGGCGTTCGCCATCCCGTCCGAGGCGGCCTTCGTGCAGGCCGTGCTGGAAGGCCAGCCGGAGCCCCCGAAGTACTTCGCCCGGATGAAGCGAATCAACCGGGAGGGTCCGCGCGTCCTGGACGGCTTCCCGCGCCCGGAGCGGCTGCCGGATTCCCGTCTTGCGCATCTCCTGGAGGCCGCCGCCCTGGTCGTGGATCTGCGGCACCACGCGGACTTCGCTGCCGGCCACGTCCCGGGGGCGATCAGTATCCCACTGAACAGCGCCTCGTTCACCGCCTACGCGGGCTGGCTGCTCCCCTATGACCGGGACTTCTATTTGATCGCGCCGCGGCGGCGCGGCGCAGAGGGCGTGAACGAGGCCGTGAGCGCACTTACCCTCATCGGCTTCGACCGCGTCGCCGGGTACTTTTACGCCGGGGCGGTCGAATCGTGGGCGGCGGAGGGGAGGCCCCTGGAGACGGTCCCGGCCGTCGCCGCAGCCGAGTTGGTCGAGCGGATGAGGGCCGGGAGCGTCACCGTGATCGACGTGCGCTGGCCCGCCGAATGGGAGGCCGGATGCCTGCCCGAGGTCCCCAACATTCCCCTGGGTTACCTACCCGACCGGCTGGACCAGATCCCGAGAGATCGGCCCGTGGTCCTGCATTGCCGAACAGGCGTCCGGTCCGTCATCGCCGCGAGCCTGCTCCAGGCTGCGGGATTCAGGAACATCCTCAACCTTCCCGGCGGTTTCGAGGACTGGCGGGCCCGCGGCTACCCCGTCGAGGGCGGGGCCGGAGAGCGCGCCGGCCCCACGTCCGGTCGGTGAGAAAGTCGTCGAGGCCAGGCCACACGCCCGCGGGTCGAGGTCGTCGCTATTTCCTTGCCGTCTCGTAGGTCCGGCCCACCACGTCCCAGTTCACCACGTTCCACCACGCCGCCACGTAATCGGGCCGCCGGTTCTGGTACTTCAGGTAGTAGGCGTGCTCCCAGACATCCACTCCCAGGAGCGGCGTCTGCCCGTTCATCAGCGGGCTGTCCTGGTTCGCGGTCGAGAGCACCACGAGCTTCCCCGAGCCATCCAGCGCAAGCCAGCCCCAACCGGAGCCGAACTGTCCGATCGCGGTCTTGCTCAGCGTGTCCTTGAAGGACGCGAACGAGCCGAAGGTGTCCTTGATCCCCTGGGCGAGCGCACCCTGCGGCTCCTTGCCTCCCCCCGGGGTCATGATCTGCCAGAACAGGTTGTGATTCACGTAGCCGCCGCCATGGTTGCGCACCGCCGTGCGAATGTCCTCGGGCACGCCGTTGATGTTCCTCAGCAGCTCCTCCGCTTCCTTCCCCTGGAGCGGCGGGTGCTTCTCCAGCGCCGCGTTCAGGTTGTTCGTGTAGGCGGCGTGGTGCTTCCCGTGATGGATCTCCATCGTCGTCGCATCGATGTGCGGCTCGAGCGCGTTGTGCGCATAACCCAGCTCAGGAAGCTTGAACGGGTAGGGCATGGTCTCCTCCTCCTGGCAGCGAGCGAAGAATCGCGTGGTGACCGGGTGTGGACCGCAAGATTCCGGCCCGATCTCGCGGGCTCCGGCACGACGCGACGCCGGCGCAACTGCGAATTCAGGCGAAATCGCGCAGGCTATTCTAGGGAGGCGCAGCGATTCCGTCAAAACTCCGGTTGACACCGCAAGGCGCTTCAGCAGGTCGTTGAAGGACTACAGCGGGTCGCGCGCCTGGGGCTTGCGCAGCGGAGCCAAGGAGCGAGGAGGAGTCGATGTCGGAGCCATCGGCGACGACGAGCGACGCCGGATCGGGTGCGCGACCCGCTGTAGTCCTTCAACGACCTGCTACAGGAGCAGGGCCAGGATGATCTCCAGCACGATGAGGAGGACGATGGCGGCCTCGAGCAGTTCTGCTCGTCCCGTGGCCGCTTCGTCGTAGAGCGTGGCGTAGGTGTCGCGGATGAGGGCAAGCTTGCGGTCCACCGCCGCCGTCCAGGTGGGCACGCGGAAGAGCTCGAGGGCGGAGCCGTAGATGCGGGCGAGGTGGACGTCTTCCGTGACCCTGAGGGCGTTTTCGACCTTCTCGGTGATCTCGGTGATTTCGGCCACGAGCGCGTGGAGCTCGCGGGCGATGGCGGCGTAGCGCCGGCGGCCGAGGGCGCGGATCGCGCTGCGTGCCTGGCTCACCCGGTCGTACATGCGGGGGAGCTCCTGGTCGAGCAGGTCGTCGTAGTAGCGAAGCTCGAGGAGCTGCGCGTTGGCCACCTCCAGGACGTTCGCCACGTCCATGTCGCCGGCCGGCTCGTATAGGAGCGCGTGGTCCCAGGTGAGCACCACCAGATCGTCGGGGTAGTACGAGTAGGCGTGGCGAAGGAGCTCGCGGCGCGCCTGCGCGGAGAGCTGGCGTCTCTCGCCCGTGAGGATGGACGCGAGGTCGAGGTTGTCTGTGAGGGTTTCGGCGTCCATGGGGCGGTCGAAGCGGTGCACCACGACTAGGTGGTAGTCCTCCTCGAGACCGGTGGCCGACGGGCGCTCCACCGCCGGGGCGATGAGCGTGCGGACGCGCGCCAGGAGGTCGGACCAGAGGCTCGCGCCACGGTCGCTCGTGGCGTTCTCCACGGCGATGGAGAGCGACACGAAATCGTTCCACGGGATTCTCTCCACGGGGAATCGGACGGCCACGGATACGGTACCGAAATCGAAGATGCGGGCCGTCGCTTCCGCGATCCACCGTGCCCTCCCGGGCGTTGGCAGCTCGAGCTCCAGGGCGCCGACGGTGATCTCCAGGGGCGGCACATCGTAGGCGACGGCCTTCTCCGCCACCCGCATGAACCGGATGCGTGCCATGGAGCCCGGTGCCTGCATGGCGCCGATCTCCTCGAGGCGGGCGAGATCGATGGCGTACGCCACGTCGTACATGCGCAGCACCACGATCGCGCCGGTCTCTACCCACGGCGCCTCTGGCTTCACGGGATCCATGTCCGGGGCGTGCTCCGGCAGGTCGCTGTAGAACTGGGTTGGACGCTCCGTGTTTCCGGTCGGGGCCCGCCGTGGGGCGCACCCCTGGTTCATCGTAACGGGGAGCGCGAGCCGGCGCTACCGGCGCTACCGGTGGACCCGTTGCGCCGGTTGGGGCGGCGGTGCGGAATCGCGGACCGCGCCCTCGCCCAGCGTGTCCGGCAGGGGCAGCGGGACCTCCAGCGCTGGCGCTTTCGGCTCCGTGATCTCGATCTCGGGCATCTCGACCTCCGGTGCCTCCAGCGGCGCGGGCGGCTCCAGGGGTACAGTCTCGACCGGACCACGGGCGTACATGCGCTGGAGGATGAGCCGCTGGCGCCAGGCCATCCGCGCGGGCCTGCGCTCCGGATTCGAGGTGAGGGGGTGGGGAAGCGTGGCCGCGAGCGCCGCCGCCTGCTGCGCGGTCAGCTCCGCGGCGGATCGCCCGAAGTAATGGCGTGCCGCGACCTCCGCCCCGAAAACCCCCGGGCCCCACTCCGCCACGTTCAGGTAGAGCTCGAGGATCCGGTCCTTACCCAGGAGCCATTCGAGCCGCTGCGCCACGAAGAACTCCTGGATCTTCCGCACGACGGACCGCTCGGGCGTGAAGTAGAGGTTCTTGGCGAGCTGCTGGCTGATGGTGCTCCGACCGCGCACCCTGTCCCGGTGTGTCCAGTAGTAGCGTAGCGCCTGGCCCAGAGCCTTCAGGTCCGCGGAGTCGAACCACGAGAAACGGTCGTCACCGCGGTAGCGGACCTCGTGCGCCAGGGCTTGCCAGTCCACGCCGTGGTGCTCGAGGAAGCGGGCGTCCTCCGCCACGATGACCGCGCGCGTCAGGTGCCGGGAGATGCTCTCCAGCGGCGCCCACTGGTGCTGGATTGTCAACGTATCGCCCCGTGCTCTGGCCTCCCGCACGCGGTACAGCATGAAGGCGGTCCGCCCGGGGTTATCCCAGCGCAGCAGGATCGGCCAGGGCAGGATCAGGTAGGCGGCGAGGGCCAGGCCGAGGAGGGCGAGGGGTACACCGATGAGGATGCGTTTCCACATGGCGTGCCTGGTACACCCCGCAAACATCTGGGTGCCGGCTCACCCGCGGCGCGGGGTGGCCGCTCGCGACCGTATAATCCGTGCAGCATGCGGGTGCCGCAAACGGGTGTGCTCGCGGCTCATGTGCGGGCGTTGCGTGCGTCGGCTCGCGTTGCGCGCGCCTCGGCGCGGTGCCATCATGGACAGTGTGGCATATGGACTTCGGCCAGAAGACTGTAGGAGTGGAGGTACCGGTCCAGGGGACCGTGCAGGTTGAGGCCGGTCTGTAGACGCCAGGACCCGGGTGCTTTCCGTCCGCCTCAGTTTCCGCGCCAAGTTGCTCGTGGCCCTGGTCGGGACCGTCGGGCTCCTCCTCACCGTCATCCTCGTCATCGTTCGTGGCCAGACCCAAAGGCAGATCGACCGCGTCGTGGAATTGGCGACCACGCGGTCGCGGGACGCGTTCGCCGAGCAGGAACGGGTGCTGGATGACCAGCTCGTGCGCCTGGGGCTCAGGCTCGCGGAGGGCGTGCGGGTCCTCGCGGCGCTACAGGCGGCCCTCGAATCGGGAGATCCGCTGGTTCTGGCGGCGGCTGCTGCTGACGAACTGAAGCTCGCCGGGTTCGAGCGTGGCCTCCTGTCGTTCACGGACGCCGAGGGTCGTCCGCTCCTCAGCTTCGTCGCGGCCCAGCCCGTGGAACTGCCGGCGGTGGCCGAAGACCCGCTGGTGGAGCGCGTACTCCGGGAAGGCGCGGCGAACGTCTTCGGGTATCGCCTCGTGAGCGACACGCTCTATGCGGTCCATGTGCTCCCCCTCGAGTTCTTCGGTCAGCTTCTGGGAACCCTGACCCTCGGCTTCCCGGTCGGCGATGACCTCGCTCGCGACTTCGGCTCCGTGATCGATGCCGAGGTCTGCTTCGTGGCCCGGGGTCGCTGCGTGGCCTCGACGGCAGCCGCCGACTCGGCGCTCCGGTCTGCGATGGTCGCCCACGCGGGCGGCACGACGCCACGGCTCAGTGCAAGGAGTCAAGGCCGGTGGATCCTGGTGTCCGACCGCCTTTCCACCGGGTCGTCCACGGAAGGCTGGCGGGTCATCGCCGTTCGCGTGGACGAGGTCCTGATGCCGCTCGAGCGCATCGGCCGCGCCGCCAGCTTCGCGGGTGCCGCCGCCCTGGCTCTCGCCATCGTCCTCGGCGTGATCCTCTCGCGCGGCCTCACGAACCCGGTGCGTGAGCTGGTGGCAGCCACCCAGCGACTCGGTCGCGGCGAGTTCGACACCCGCGTCGACGTAAAGTCCGGGGACGAGATCGGGATCCTCGCGCGGGCCTTCAACGAGATGATCACGCAGCGCCGCGCTCTCGAGGAGGAGCTGCGTCAGGCGCAGAAGATGGAGGCCGTCGGGCGGCTCGCCGGCGGAATCGCGCACGACTTCGGCAATGTGCTCACTGTCATCAAGAGTGCGACGGAGCTACTGCTCCAGGAGATGCGCGCCGAGGACCCGCGGCGCGAGGACCTGGAGCAGGTGCGCCAGGCTGCGGATCGCGCGACCGGCCTCGTCCGTCAGCTTCTCGCCTTCAGTCGGCGGCAGGTCTTCGAGCCGCAGGTCATGGATCTGACTTCCGTGCTTTCCACCGAGTTGAAGATGCTGCGGCGTCTCCTCAGCGCCGACGTCGAGGTCGTGATGGACCTCGAGTCCGATCTCGGCGCTGTGCGCGGCGACCCGGGCCACATCGGGCAGGTGCTCATGAACCTGGTCGTGAATGCACGGGACGCAATGCCCGCTGGCGGCCGGCTCAGCATCACCACGCGGAACGTGGAGCTGGACGAGGATTCGGCCCGGAGGCGCGTGGCTGCAAAGCCGGGGCCGTACGTGGTGCTCGACGTCAGCGATACTGGCGTGGGAATGTCGAAGGAGGTCCAGGAGCGGATCTTCGAACCGTTCTTCACGACCAAGGATGTGGGGAAGGGAACCGGGCTGGGACTGGCGACGGTGTACGGTCTTGTCCGGCAGGCGGGCGGTCACATCGAGGTGCACAGCGAACCGGGGCGAGGGAGCACCTTCCGCATCTACTTCCCGTGCTGCGAGGAACAACCTGCGCGTCCCGGGGTGCCGCGCAGCCAGCCGGCCGTGCGTCCTGCAACCGGGACGGAGACGATCTTCGTAATCGAGGACGATTCTGGTATCCGCGCGGTTGTCCGCAAGATTCTTAGCAGACAAGGGTACACGGTGATCGAAGCTGCGACCGCCGCGGAGGCGGTCTCGATTGCACGAGGACACTCGGGCACGATCCACCTTCTACTCACCGACATCGGTCTGCCGGATGGGAGCGGGACGGAGCTCGCGGAGCTGATCACGAGCAAGCGGCCGGAGACGCAGGTGCTGTGCATGTCGGGCTACGCGGAGGGCGAAGCACGCCGTTTCGAGGAATCGCAGCTCCGGTGGGCGTTCCTCGAGAAACCCTTCTCGCCCGAGATCCTGATACGGAGGGTTCGCGAGGTGCTGGACGCCCCACTGGCTCCTTGACGTCGGCTGGCGCCGGCGCCAAGGGAGAGTCGTCCTTCCCGCCGCCTCTGTGACATCCGCGCCCGCACGGGCGCGGCGCCTCGCGGCGCCTCGAGGACGCGCCGCCGTGGTGCGCCGAAGGGCTGGCTCGCGTTGCGCGGTCCGTGGCGCGGTGCGATTATGCGGGCCGAGTCGACGTCTCTCGTGTGCCCACTGGCCGCGCCGCGTCGCGTCGCGCCGCGCCGCGATCGCCGCGGTTCGGGTGTCCCGCCGCGAGGGTTCCCGAGATTACGGGAACAGGAGCGACCGAATGCAGCGTCTCGCCCTCGTCACAGCTGTAGTTCCAACTGTGGTCGTGGCGCTCGTGGGGCTGCCGACGCTGGCGGACCCGCTCTTGCGGCCCGTGCCGCCGCAGCTCGGCGGGACGATCGAGGGGAGACTTGTGCTCCCAAAGGGTGCGCCCGCCCGAACGGTGAACCGCTATCCGGGCACCGGTGACGCCGGCGGGCGGGAGTTCGAGCAAGTACCGGCGGTGGCGTTCATCGCCGGCAGAGCCGGCAGCCTCGACGCCAGGATGCCGCCGGCCGGCAACCCGCAGTTAGTGCAGCAGGACACGCTTTTCCGCCCTTCCATCCTGCTCGTGCCCGTGGGCACCACGGTGGGGTTTCCGAACCGCGACCCGTTTTTCCACAACGTTTTTTCCTACTCGAACCCCCGGCGCTTCGATCTCGGCCGGTACCCCCAGGGCGAGAGCAAGGCGGTGCGGTTCGACGCCCCGGGGATCGTCAAGGTGTACTGTGAGGTCCACAAGTGGATGCGCGCCGCCATCGTGGTCGTCGAGAATCCCCACTACGCGGTGGTCGGTGCCGATGGCACCTTCTCGATGCCGGATGTTCCGCCGGGACGCTATGAGCTCGTAGTCTGGCACATGGATCGGGGCCAGAAGACCCTGCGGGTCGAGGTGCCGGCACAGGGAACGGTGCGGGTCGAGGTTGCTCTCTAGAGGCGGCCGAGGGCCCGGTGTTTCCTCTTCGCTTGAGCTTCCGCGCCAAGCTCCTCGTAGCGCTGGTGGGTACCGTGGGCCTCCTGCTCACGGTGATCCTCGCCGTTGTGCGGCAGCAGACGCGGCGGCAGATCGGGCGCGTGGTTGCCGGCGTGACGACGCGCTCGCGGCAGGCGTTCGCCGAGCAGGAGCGTGTCCTCGACGACCAGCTCGTGCGCCTGGGCCTGAGGCTGGCCGAGGGCGTGCGTGTCCTGGCGGCCCTCCAGGCTTCGCTCGAGGCGGGCGATCCGGGCGTGCTGGCGGCGGCCGCGGGTGACGAGCTCAAGCTGTCCGGCTTCGAGCGCGGTCTGGCGGCGTTCACCGACGCGGAGGGCCGGGCCTTCATCACGTTCGTCGCGGGGCGGCCGGTCGGACGGCCGCAGGCGGGGGAAGACCCTCTGGTGCGACGGGTGGTCCGCGAGCGTGCGGCGGATGCCTTCGGCTATCGCATGATGGAAGACACCCTGTACGCGGTCCACGTCCTCCCCCTCGAGTTCTTCGGCCGGCTCCTGGGCACCCTGACCCTCGGCTTCCCCGTGGGCGACGACTTCGCCCGCGACTTCGGCTCCGTGATCGACGCGGAAGTCTGCTTTGTCGCCCAGGGTCACTGCGTGGCGTCGACCGCGGGGGCCGTGGATTCGGCGTTGCGCTCTGCCATGATCGCCCAGGCGGGTGCCACGGCGCCACGGCTGGTGGCCTGGAGCGAGCGGCGCTGGATCGTGGTGTCGGATCCCCTGTCCCTGGAGTCGACCGCGGGAGCCTGGCGCGTCGTCGCGATCCCGGTGGACGAGGTGCTCACGCCCCTCGAGCGCATTGGCCGCGCCAGCCGGTTTGCCGGCGCCGGCTCCCTGGCCCTCGCGCTCGTGCTCGCCGTGATCCTTTCCCGCGGCCTCACGAACCCGGTCCGCGAACTGGTGGCGGCCACGACGCGCGTGGGCCGCGGCGAGTTCGACACGCGGGTGGAAGTTCGGTCCCGGGACGAGATTGGCACCTTGGCGGGCGCGTTCAACGAGATGACCCACGGGCTGTTTCTAAAGGAGCAGTACCGCGCGCTGCTCGATAAGGTCGTGTCGCCGGAGGTGGCCGAGGAGCTCCTCAAGGGGGAGGTCTCGCTGGGCGGCGAGACCCGGGAGGTGACGACGCTGTTCGCTGACATCCGCGGCTTCACAGCCCTCACGGAGGGGATGGCGCCGGAGAAGGTCATCACGCTGCTCAACCAGTTCATGGAGCAGGCGGCGGCGGCCATCGAGGCCGAGGGTGGCGTCCTGGACAAGTACGTGGGCGACGAGGTCATGGCGCTTTTCGGCGCGCCCGTCGCTCACAGCGATGACCCGGCCCGCGCGGTGCACGCTGCGCTCCGGATGGTGGATGCGCTCCGCGCGCTGAACCACGAGCGGGAGCGCCGGGGCGAGGCGCCGATCCGCGTTGGAATCGGGATCAACACAGGACTCGCTATCGCGGGCAACCTGGGCACACCGGACCGCCTCAACTACACGGTGCTCGGCGAATCCGTCAACCTCGCATCACGGCTCTGTGCGGAGGCCGCTGCGTTCGAGACCCTCGTGTCCGGGACGACGTACGAGCGCGTGCGAGACACTGTGGATGCCCGACCCCTGGGCCGCCGGATGCTCAAGGGACTTTCCTATCCAGTAGAGGTCTATGCGGTGGAGGGCCTGCGGCCGGACGGTCTCCTCCGCGAGAGCCCTGCGCCGCCCCGCAGCGTACGCATCGTGCGCAGCAACCACTCGCCGGCGTCTGGCGCTGCCCCGGCAGCCGAGCGCCCGGCGCAGCAGAGCCACGATGCCGAAGTCGCTGATGCCGGCCGGCCCCGCTCCTCGGGCGAAGAACTCCCGGGCGACGGCGGTCGTGGCCCCGGCGGCGGCAGCACTGGTGACGCCGGGACCGGTGGCCCGGCCTACTCGCTCCTCCTGGCGGTCACGCTTCTCGCCCTGTCCACCGGAGTCGCCAGGGCGCAGGAGGGACCGTTCGACCTGCCGACCCTCGCCGATCTGGGGCTCCGATACTCCAGTCCCGGCGGGTCATTCCAGGTGGAGCTGAGCGGCCGGCTCGACCTCGAAGGCTATGTGCCGCAGGACGATCCGCCGTGGATCATTCCAGAGACCCGCACGTTTGCCGGGGGCCGGGCGAGCCTGTTCCTCGATCTCTTCGCCGGCCGCCACCTCTACGCGCTGGCCGAGCTCCGAGCGGATCGCGGCGAAGCGCCGGCCGACCGGCCGCTCAGGGGCCGCGTCGAACAGGCCTTCCTGCGGGTTCAGCCATGGACGAAGTGGGACCTCCACCTCCAGGCGGGGAAGTTCGCATCCCCATTCGGAGGCTATGCTCAGCGGCACCATACGGTCGCGGACCCGTTCATCCGGCCACCCCTCGTCCACGAGTACCGCACCATGGTCTGCCCCAGCCTCGTGCCGCGCACAAACGATGGCTTCATCGGCTGGAAGGACCGACCCGACATCTTCCGCCCCATCGGAGCGCCCATCGTATGGGGAGTCCCCTATCAAGCGGGGCTCATGGTGTTCGGCACATTCTCACGTCTCCACATCCGAGCCGCGCTCATGAACAGCGCGCTGTCCAGTGAGCCCGGCGAATGGGACCTCGACCTCGACCAGGAGCGCGCGCCCTCCACGGTCCTGCACCTCGCCTACCAGTGGACCCCCGAGCTCCGTGCCGGGATCTCGTACCACCGCGGTCCCTACCTGGAGGCGCGTGCGATCGGCGGCGCCTACCCGAGCCGGTTCATCAACGAGTATGACCAGGAGACCGTCGGCTTCGAGGTGACGTTCTCCCGCGGCTGGAGCGAGATCCGGGGCGAGCTGCTGCTGGACCGGTGGGAGGTACCGAACGTCGCCGACGAGCCGCGCGAGGTGGCCTACTACGCGGAGGCGAAGCTCAAGCTCTCGCCCGGGCTCTACGGCGCGCTCCGCTACGGCGCCATCGACTTCAACCGCATCGCCCGCACGGACGGCAGGCGGGAGGAGTGGGACTTTGACACGCGGCGCTGGCAGCTCGGCGCTGGCTATCAGCTCAGCCGGAACGCCGGCCTCCAGGCCGAATACGCGTGGACCTTCACGCAAGGGCCCGCGGATCCCGCCGACGACCTCTTCGCCCTCCGGCTGTGGTGGAACTTCTGAGCAGCGGATGAGCGGGCGACCCGCTCACACCCAGAGATCCACGATCCGGAACTGCTCCACATCCACGAGACCCTGGTCCGTCAGCTTGAGCGCCGGGATGACCTCGAGCCCCAGGAACGACATGGCCATGAAGGGATCGTGGAGCGGCGACCCCAGCGAGCGCGCCGCCGCGACCGCGCCCTCGAGGCGGGTGCGAATCTCGGCGATGGGTTCGGCGGACATGAGCCCCGCCACGGGGAGCGCGAGGCTCGCGATGACCCGCTCGCCCTGGGCGGCCGCGAGCCCGCCCTGCATATCGGCCACGGCCCGCGCGGCCGCAACCATCGACGTGTCGTCAGCTCCTATGACGATCAGATTGTGATGATCATGGGCCACGGTGCCGGCGATCGCGCCGCGCCTGAGCCCCATGCCACGAACGAGGCCGAGGCCGGTGCCGCTCCGACCCGTGTGGCGCTCGATCACCGCGATCTTGAGCAGGTCGCGCGCGGGGTCCGCGACCACCTCGCCATCGTGCAGCAGCGGCGTGTCCAGCTCGTGGCCGGTGACGATCTGGTCGGGGATCGCCCGGATGACGCGCACCGAGCCCGACCGTGCCGGGATCGCGAGGCGCACCGAGCTCCAGTCGATCCGCACCGACGGCGGGAGCGCGGTCGCCCGGGGCGCCACGGGCCAGTCCGTGGCGGCGCCTCCCTCGGCGACCATGCGGCCACCCGCGAACACCAGCTCGGCCTCCGGACGCCTGAGGTCGGAGAATACGACCAGGTCGGCCCGCCGGCCCGGGGCCACCGCACCGCGGTCGTGAAGGCCGAAGTACTCCGCCGCGTTCAGGGTGGCCGCGCGCAGCGCCTCCAGGGGTTCGACCCCCTCCTCGATCAGGATCCGGACCATGTGGTCGATCCCACCTTCGTCCAGGAGGTCCGGCGGCTGGCGATCGTCCGTGCACAGCGCGCAGCGCCGCGCGCTCGACCCGCACAGCACCGGAGCGAGCGCGCGCAGGTTCCGGGCGTTGGTGGCCTCCCGCAGGAAGACCGTGAGACCGCGCCGCAGCTTCTCGAGCGCTTCGTCCACGGCCGTCGACTCGTGGTCCGAGCCCGGACCCGCCGCCACGTACGCGTTGAGCGCCGCCCCGCGCAAGCCGGGCGCGTGCCCGTCCACGGCCTTACCGCGGAACGCCTCCAGCTTCGCCCAGATCTCAGGATCGCCGGCGATGACGCCCGGGAAGTTCATGACCTCGGCGAGGCCCAGGACCCGGTCACGGCCGCGCAGCGCCGCCAGCTCATCCGGCCCGAGACGTGCGCCGGCCGTCCCCATGGGCGTGGCCGGCACGCACGAGCTCGCCATCACGAAGACGCTGAGCGGCAGCCCTTGGCTCGCGTCGAGCATGTATTCGATCCCCGCCAGCCCGTGCACGTTTGCAATCTCATGCGGGTCGGAGACCACCGTCGTCGTACCGCGCGGCACCACGGCGCGCGCAAATTCTCGGGGCACGGCGAGGCTCGACTCGATGTGCACGTGCGCGTCGATGAAACCCGGGCAGACATAGCGGCCGCCCAGATCCAGGGTGCGTTCGGCCCGGTAGCGCGCGCCGAGCCCCGCGATCCATTCGCCCGCCACCGCCACCGCCACCTCCTCGAGCTCGCCCGTGAACACGTTGACAACCCGGCCGTTGAACAGCCCAAGGTCCGCCGGTCGGTCCCCCCGCGCCACCTCGATCAGCTCGCGACGAGTCATCTTCGCTCTCCGCAGACCGAAGACCGAAACACCTACCGTCAAGATGCTCGAAACACGGAAAACACGGAAAACCGTTCTTGCCGCCACCTCACGCAGACCCTAATCTTAGCCGCGAACTTCGCCGCGTTCCAAGGCTGGAGGGTCTGGCTCGGTTGTTGCCCCCCTCGCCCCGCGAGGCCGGTGCGGCTCGAAGGCCGAGTTCCGGCGGTCCCAGGAGGAACGAGGCGATCCTGGCCGCTCGCTTCCGTGCGGCCGTCGCATGTCGACTCCTGCGCCGGCGGCCGCGCGGGTGCGGTGCGCCGTATCCATGACCAGCGACCCTTCCAGCATCGACCGCTTTCTCTCGTTGGGCGAGGCGCTGAGTGGGGCGACGACGCCACGCGACGTCGGGCGCGTCGCCGCCGAGCACCTGGCCGCCGCGCTGCCCTGCGACTTCGCCGGCGCCCTGAAGTTCGAGGGCGACGTTTTCGTCCACATCGCCAGCTCCGACCCCGAGATTGAGCAGCGCTGGGGCGGTTACAAGATTCCGGTGGAGCACCCCTCAGGGTTCGTCAACGCGATCCGTGACCGAGAGATCCGCTCGAGTACGGACACGTTGAGGTCCTCGGCGGGGGTGCGCCGCGTCTGCGAGCTGGCGGGTGTGCGCGCCGGGACGGTGCTCCCGCTTCTCTCTCCGACGCGGCCGCTCGGACTCCTCTATATCGCCCATCGACGGCCGGCCCCAGCCCCCGGCGACGAAGAGCTCCGCTTCCTCGGCGGCGTCGCCCGCCAGACCGCCATCGCCCTGGACCGCGCCATCGTGCTGCAGGACCTCCAGGGCGCGGCGCGCGCCGCACAGGAGCATGCACACCAGCTTCGCGAGCGCAACGAGGAGCTCGATCGCCTCATCTTTCTGGTCGCCCACGACCTGCGCACCCCACTCGTCTCCATCCAGAACTTCCTCGTCCATGTGGACGCCCGGTTCAATGAGCAGATCCCCGCGGGGGCGCGCTTCTACCTCGAGCGCATCGCCGCGAATTGCCAGCATCTGATCAACCTGAACCACCAGATCCTGGAGCTCGCCCGCGTGGGCCGGGGCGAACCCCTCGACGAGCGCGTCGATCTCTACGACACCGCCGCCCGGGTCGTGGCCGCCCTCGAACCGTTGATCCACGAGGCCCAGGCGAGCGTTGACATCGAACGGCTCCCCACCGTTCATGGGAACCGACCCCGTATCCAGCAGCTCTTCCAGAACCTCCTGAGCAACGCGCTGCAGTATGGGAAGCACCCGGAACGGCCGCTCCAGGTCCGCATCTATGCGGACAGGGAGAACGGAGCGTGGCGCGTCTCGGTATGGAACAGTGGACCGCCTATCCCGGCGGACGCCGTGGACCGAATCTTCGACCTTTTCTATCGGCTACCGGACGCCGTGGGGAAGAACCCCGCCGGCACCGGCGCCGGGCTCGCCATCGTCCGCCGTATCGTGGAAGCCCTCGGCGGGAACCTGGGTGTGAACTCCGATGAAGCCGGGGTCCGCTTCTGGTTCACCCTCCCCGAAGCGCGCTAGGCAGACCGTCCCGACGACCCTCAAAGGAAACCGCGCGCCATGACGCACCCGACGCCCAGCATCTTGATCGTCTGCGACGACCCGTCCGCCCGCGAGGCCGTCGCCGACACGGTCGCGGACATCGCCACGGTGCGCCTCGCCGCTTCGGCCGCCGAGGCACGAGCCGCCCTCCAGGACCAGACGCCCGACATCGTCATCGCCGTCCTACCCCTCGCGGGAGAGGACGCCCTGAGCTCTCTCCTCGCAGCAGCCGCAAGGCCCCAACCCGCTCCGGCCATTCTCACCGCCATCTACGCCCCGGGGGGCGAGCCCCGGGCTGTGCGCCTCCTCAGCGGGCCCGAGCAGCCACTCCGCAACCTCGTCACCAAAACCCTCGAAACCCGGGCGGAACCCGCCGACGACGAGCTCACCCTCGTACTGCGCGCCGTCGCGAAAGCGCGGCACGACATCAACAACCCGCTTACCTCCGCTCTCGCCGAGACCCAGCTCCTCCTCATGGAGCCCCACGAACCCGCGCTCCGAGAGTCGCTCGAGGTCATCGAGAGCCAGCTCCGCCGCATCCGGGACCTGGTCAGCAGCTCTCTTCGCTTCCCGCGTCCGGCTGAGTAATCACGCGAAGCCCTAGAGTGGTCGAATTCATAAATACGCCCGCATTCGGCCGCCGCGACAAAGCTTCGCTTTGTTACCGCCCCGCTGGCTGCGTTGCCCTCCCTGCGGCGTAGCACCACGGCTACGCCTCAGTCGGGCGCCTTGCCAGCGGGGCGGCTCGGCACCCTCGGTGCGTTACCGTATTTATGAACTCGACCATTAGTCACGAGCTACACCGGATCGGGACCGCGGATCCCCGCGAGCATGTCCAATCCACGCAGGAATGGTGACAGGTACGGTGCAGGGCCGTAGGAATCAAGAGGACCCCTCGACGGACTGAAGGACCACTGTATCCGGGCCTGCAGAGCAAGGTCTGAGGGACCCCACAGAACCAGATTTGAGGGGGCATCAAAACTGACCGAGACGCTGGGATTCCGCGCCATCGTGCCGGCCCGCCATCAGCCGGACCTGCCTCTGGAGCGCTTCATCTCCGAGGACGCGCCCGATCCCGAGCACGTTCCTCTCGATGTGGTGTTTGTGGGGGCGGGGCCCGCGGGGCTCGCCGGCGCCATAGAGCTGGCACGGCTGGTCCGCAGGGACAATGAGACGGGCGCCGGGCTCGGGGACGTGCAGATCGGCGTGCTCGAGAAAGCGTCGTCGGTAGGCGAACAC
>JACQVF010000093.1 GCA_016209885.1 Gemmatimonadota bacterium
ATCCCTGGGGGCTCCGCAGCGGGGGCGACGGGAGCGGGCTCTTCAGGTCCACGGACGGCGGCGACACCTGGACCGAGATCACCCGCAATCCGGGGCTGCCCACCGGGACGACCCGGGGGCGGATCGGCGTGGCCGTCACGCCCGTGAACCCGCAGCGCGTGTGGGCGATCATCGATGCGGAGAATCGGCAGAAGGGCGTCTATCGCTCGGACGATGCCGGGGCGACGTGGCAGCGCGTGAGCGACCACGGGTCGCTCACCCAGCGGCCGTGGTACTACCACCACATCTACGCGGACACGAAGGATCCCGAGACCGTCTACGTGCTCAACACGGGCCTCTGGAAGTCCACGGACGGTGGGAAGACGTTCAGGAACTTCCCGCAGCCGCATGGGGATAACCACGACCTGTGGATCGATCCGAACGATCCCAGCCGCCTGATCAACGCGAATGACGGGGGCGCGACGGTCTCGCTGAACGGTGGCAAGACGTGGTCCAGCATCCTGAACCAGCCGACCGCGCAGCTCTACCATGTCACCACGGACATGCGCTTCCCGTACCGGCTCTACGGGGCCCAGCAAGACAACTCGACGATCTCGGTGCCGAGCCGCTCGCCGTTCGGTGAGATCACGCAGGTCGAGTGGTACGCCGTCGGCGGCGGCGAGGCGGGCTACGTCGCCGTGGACCCGGAGGACCCGGAGATCGTGTTTGCTGCGGACCACTGGTGGCTCACCCGCTACGACAATCGCACGAAGGATGTGAAGTGGATCTCGCCGTGGCCGGAACTCTACTACGGCTGGGGTGCCGGCGACCTGAAGTACCGGCTCCAGTGGACGCACCCGGTCCTCATCTCGCCGCACGATCCCAACGCGCTCTACCTCGGGTCCCATGTCGTGCTCAAGTCCACGGATGAGGGGCATAGCTGGCAGGTGGTGAGCCCGGACCTCACGCGGGCGGACCCGGAGAAGCTCGAGAAGGCGCCGCGCTTGGGCCGGGAGCAGATCGGCAAGTACTGGGGGCCCATCACCCGCGACGCGAGCGGGATCGAGCACTACGGCGTGATCTTCACGCTGGCCGAGTCTCCTGTCCAGAAAGGCTTGTGGTGGGCCGGCTCCGACGACGGCCTCATCCACGTCTCCCGCGATGACGGGAAGACCTGGCAGAACGTGACGCCCAAGGAGGTGCCGGAGTGGGCGCTCATGAGCATCATCAATCCCTCGCCCCACGACCCGGCCAGCGCGTACGTGGCGGCCACGCGCTACAAGCTCCAGGACAACCGGCCGTACCTCTACAAGACCAGTGACCACGGCAGGAGCTGGACGAAGATCACGACGGGGATCCCCGACGACGACTTCACCCGCGTGATCCGCGAAGACCCCGAGCGCAGGGGCCTGCTGTACGCAGGGACGGAGACCGGTATCTACGTGTCCTTCGACGACGGCGCGAACTGGCAGCGGCTCCAGCTCAACCTGCCGGTGGTGCCGATCCACGACTTCGTGTTCAAGGATGGCGAGCTGGCGATCGCCAGCCATGGCCGCTCGTTCTGGATCTTCGACGACGCGCACGTGCTGCGGCAACTCACCCCCGAGGCGCTGGCGTCCAGCGTGCACCTCTTCAAGCCCAGGCGCACGGTGCGCTTCCAGGATAACCGGCGCCCCGCCGCCGGCGGCCTGGGGAGCACACCGGAGCCCGTGGGCGAGAATCCGCTGAACGGCGTGGTCGTCCAGTATCACCTGGGGCAGCGTCCCTCGGGCGAAGTGAAGCTGGCCTTCCTGGAGGCGGGCGGGCAGGTGATCCAGGAGTTCTCCAGCGCGGCGACGAGCGGCCCCAAGGTGCTGACCGAAGCCGGAACGAATCGCTTCGAGTGGAACATGCTCTATCCGGCTCCGTTCGTGCTGCCGGGCACGTTCTTCATGAGGTACCGGCCGGTGGGACCTCAGGCGCCGCCGGGCACCTATCAGGTGCGGCTCAGCGTGGATGGCCGCGCCTACACCCAGAGCTTCGAGATCGTGAAGGATCCGCGGCTGCCGACCACGCCCCAACAGTTCGCCGAGCAGCACCGGCTGCTCATCGCGATTCGGGACAACATCTCGAAGATCCACCAGACGGTGGGCGAGGTCCGGAGCCTGCGTTCGCGCGTTGAGGAGGCGGCACGGAAGGCCCAGGGCACGCGCGACGCGCAGCGGGTGAAGACGCTGGCCGACGCGGTGCAGAACAAGCTGTGGGAGGTCGAGGACGGGCTCATCCAGTTCCGGGCGCGCGGGAACCAGGACCTCCTCAACTATCCGCCCATGCTGGACGACAAGTTTTCGACGCTCGCCTTCTTCATCGAGGGGTCGGACCTTCCGCCGACCACCGGGGACCACGCGGTATTCGAGGATCTGACCCGGCGAATGAACTCGGAGATCGCGAAGCTCGAGGCGCTGAAGAAGGGCGAGCTGGCGCAACTCGGATTACCGGCTGTGCAGTGAGGCGGGGCGATTCGCGATGCGCTGTTCGCCATCGCGGATCTGCCACGAGCGCGTCCGGTTCGCGCGGGGTGCGAACGCCGGAGCGGGACCGCGCGGATGGGCTGATCGCGAATCGCCCAAACTCAGCGGCGCGCGACGAGTCGAGCAAGGGGGTGCCATCGTGACATCGGGGATTATCAAAACGAAGTGGGTCTGGCGCAACGGCGAGTTCGTGCCGTGGGAGGAAGCGGCGCTCCACGTGATGAGCAACGTGGTCTACTTTGGCTCCTGCATTCTGGAGGGGCTGCGCTGCTACACGACGCCCGAGGGTCCAGCCATCTTCCGACTCCACGATCATCTGCGCCGGCTCCACGACTCATGCCGCATCTATCGCATGGAGCCGGAGTACAGTGTGGGTGAGCTGGCAGACGCATGCCGAGCACTTGTGGCGCGGAACGCCCTCGAGGACTGCTACCTCCGGCCGCTGGCGTTCCGGGGGTACGGGGCGCCCGGCCTGGATCCGCGGGCGAGCCCGGTGGAGGTGTTCATCATCACGTGGGCGTGGGGCGCCTACCTGGGTGAAGGGGCGCTCGAGCACGGGGTCGACGTGTGCGTCTCCTCGTGGCAGCGTCCGGCACCGAACACCTTCCCCATGATCGCGAAGGCGGGCGGGAACTACCTGAACGCCCAGCTCATGAAAATGGAGGCCGTGACGAACGGTTACGCGGAAGCCATCGCCGTGGGCCCGCAGGGGCTCGTGAGCGAGGGGAGTGGCCAGAACCTCTTTCTGGTCCGCGACGGCACGCTCGTCACCCCCGCGGTGGACGGCACTCTCTTTCCCGGCATCACCCGTGCGAGCCTTCTCACGCTGGCCGGCGATCTGGGGATCCCCGCGCGGGAGGATCGCGTTCCGCGGGAGAGCCTGTACCTGGCGGACGAGATCTTCCTCTGCGGCACCGCCACCGAGGTCACGCCGGTCCGCAGCGTGGATCGCATGCCCGTGGGCGACGGCTCCGTGGGACCGGTCACGCGGCTCCTCCAGCGGCGGTTCATGGAGGTGGTGAGGGGCGGGGTGGAGGACGTGCACGGCTGGCTCACGCTCGTCCCGGAGGGGGCGGGGCAGCGGCCGGTACACGCGGCACGAGCTGTGGGGACGGCCTCCGTCGGGGACTGATCGCGGGCCGGCGAGGCGGTGGGCCGGCCGCCGGAGAAGCGGGGGTCCTCGATCCCAGCCATGGCAGGCACGGCGTCTGATGCGGGCGAGGTCGCGCGACCGGCCGCCATGGGGGCCATGGGGGCCAGGGGAGTCGGCGCGGAGCGGGTGAGGTCCTTGAGCCTTCTCCTGGCCTTCCTCGTGGGCGGCGGCATCTGGCTTCTGCCCCCGCCAACCGGCGTCGATCCGAAGGCGTGGCACCTCCTGGCCATCTTCGTGGCCACCATCGTCGGGATCATGGTCCGGCCGCTCCCCATGAGCGCGGTGGCTGTGTGCGGGCTCGCGGCGTCGGTGCTCAGCGGCACCCTGAAGATCGAGGAGGCGCTGAGCGGATTCGCGAACGGCGTGGTCTGGCTCGTCGTCTTCGCCTTCTTCGTGGCGCGCGGCTTCATGAAGACGGGGTTGGGCCGGCGCATCGCGTACCTCTTTCTCGCCGCACTCGGGCGCCGGAGCCTCGGACTGGCGTACGCCTTCGTCGGCGCTGACCTCGTGATGGCGCCCTTCATCCCGAGCAACACCGCGCGCGGCGGCGGGGTCATCTTCCCCGTGCTGCGGTCCCTGGCGAAGACGTGCGGGAGCGAACCGCACGACGGTACGGCCCGCAAGCTGGGCGCGTTCCTCATGGTGGCGGCATTCCAGACCACGCTGATCACCGGCGCGCTCTTTCTCACGGCGATGGCGGCTAACCCCTGGATGGCGGAGATGGCGGCCAACGCGGGCGCCGAGATCACCTGGGGAGGCTGGCTGCTGGCCGCCTGCGTGCCGGGGGCCGTAAGCCTTGCGGTCATGCCCCTCCTGGTCTACCGCTTCTTCCCGCCCGAGATGAGAGAGACGCCCGCCGCGAGCGAGATGGCAAAGACGGGGCTGGCCGCCATGGGGCCCCTGACCGCCCGTGAGTCCATCATGCTGGCGGTCTTCGTTCTCCTGGTTGCGCTCTGGGCGTTTGGCAGGACGCTGGGCATCCACCCCACCACGGCGGCGCTGGCGGCCGTCAGCGTCCTGCTCTTGAGCGGAGTGCTCACCTGGAGCGACCTGCGGGAGGAAGAGGGCGCCTGGAGCACGCTCATGTGGCTCAGCGTCCTCTTCACGATGGCCATGTTCCTCAACGAGCTGGGGCTGATCGCATGGTTCACCGAGTCGGTGAAGAGGCTCGTGGGCGGCGTGAACTGGGTTGCCGCACTGATCGTGCTGAGCGCCATCTACTTTTACAGCCACTACTTCTTCGCCAGCGACGGCGCCCAGATCTTCGCCATGTACGTCCCGTTCCTGGGCGTAGCCGTAGCCCTGGGCGCCCCACCCCTCCTCGCCGCCCTGATCCTCGCCTTCCTCAGCAACATGTTCGGCGGCACGACCCACTATGGTACTGGTCCCGCACCCGTGTTCTTCGGCGCCGGCTATGTGGACGTGGGGACGTGGTGGAAGCTGGGTGCGCTCGTCAGCATCTCGAACTTCGCGATCTGGGTGTTCCTCGGGGGGCTCTGGTGGAAGGTGCTGGGGCTGTGGTAACCGCCGGATTGCCCGGCGGTGAGGTGGTGTGTAGCTTTCGTTGGGGCCGCGCGAAAGAGCCGGATCGGAGAGGCCGGGGGCGGGGAACACGCGGCCTTACGTTCGAACACAGATCGAGAAGGAACCGTCGACGTCCTGCGGGGCGGTGGACCGAACGCTGTTCTGCGGGTCGCCTGTTGCGTCGACTCGACGAGGAAGTCGCCATGTTTGTTCGCTGGATCGGGGCTCTCGGCCTGGCGCTGCCCCTCGCCGCCTGCTTCTCGTATGTCCCCGCGGAGCTGGAGTCGATCGCTCCGGGAGAGATGGTGCGGGCCCGGGTATCCCCGCAGGGTGCGGCCCGGCTCGAGGAGGCGCTGGGTGACGACAACCGCCTCCTGGAGGGGGAGGTTCTGGAGAAGGACGATGGGGGGCTCCTCCTCTCGGTCCCCGTGTCCACCCGACAGTGGGGATTCCAGATGGAGACGCTCAAACAGAACGTGCGTGTCTCCCAGGGCGAGATCGTGGAAGTCGAGCGCAAACGCTTCGACCGGCTCAAGACCTGGGGCTCGGTGGGCGTCAGCACGGCGGCTGTCACGGTTCTGGCCTGGAGAGTCCTGGGCGGTAAGTCCGGCGGAGAGACCGCCGGCAAGCCACCACCAGTTGAAGACGTTCTGATCCCGTTGCTTTCCATCCGGTTCCCATAACTCGCCTCAGCCGACCGGGGTGAATTCGCCGAGAAGCCGGCTCCGCGTCGGAACCCGCTGCCCGAGTGAGGAACGGCCTCGCCGCGCGTGCCCGAGTCGACAGCCTCCTCGGCGGCCGGGTGCCGCGTAGCTCGAGCGAGGGCCTGCGACCTTTGGAACGAGCGGTCCGTGT
The DNA here is from genome assembly GCA_016209885.1 of Gemmatimonadota bacterium. Classification (GTDB taxonomy): domain Bacteria; phylum Gemmatimonadota; class Gemmatimonadetes; order Longimicrobiales; family Gaopeijiaceae; genus JACQVF01. Next base: position 6,022 of record JACQVF010000093.1, read on the forward strand.
TCCCCGGCGGCGCCGGCCGCGAGCGCTGACGCCGCCGTCATGAGGAGGCGCGAACGCGCACCTTGACGGTCGAGCACGGCCATGGCATTCTGTTCGTACTCATTCTTGGATACCACTAAACCCGGGTTGCCTGTTGTTCGCAAGCCACTCGAGCCGTTCTCCGCAATCCCGGCGGCCGAACGGTGGCGACACGAGCGATCGTGCGTGCATGGATCGGCTACGGGTGGGCGACAGCTCGGCGCTGGACGAGTTGCTCGCTCTGTACTGGGGCCGTCTGGTGGCATACGCACAGACGCTGGTGGTCAGCGAGGACGCGGCGGAGGACATTGCGCAGGAAGCCTTTATGCGCCTGTGGGAGCGCCGAAGCGAATGGAATCCCGGGAGCGAGCCGCGTCCGCTGCTGTACCGGATCGTACGGAATCTGGCGCTGAATGAGCTGCGGTGGCGGAATCTGCGGGCGCGGTGGGTGGAGCGACTGGCGGCGAAGGCGCGGCCGCAGGGGCCGAGTCCTGTGCTGGCGGCGGAGGGAGAGGAGCTGAGGGCGGCAGTGGCCCGAGCCGTGGAGTCGTTGCCTCCCCGGCGCCGGGAGGTTTTTGTTCTGGCTCGCTTTCACAATCTTTCGTACCAGGGGATCGCCGAAGTTCTGGGGATCTCGGCCCAGACCGTGGCGAACCAGATGAGCGCGGCGCTTTCGGACCTGCGGGGGTCGCTCGCATCGTTCCTTGAGGACGAGGCGGACGGTTTGTCGACCGGGACGTCGCCGCGTCCAGCATAACCGCCGGGGGAAGGTCCCGGACCACGCGGGGTCGCGTTTTCGAGCGGAGGTGAGGGGAGGCGGTGGAGCCGCGCCTCCGGTCGCCACCGGGTAACGTCGGCGGCCGGGACCGCGGCCGGCGTGGTGTCCCTCTTCAACCCTTGGTTCTGCCGAGGGGTCCCTCCTTCCAGCACCGGGGTCTCCCGCCGAATAGGCCGAAGGGAGTATTTCCTCAACTCAAGTTGCCACCCCGGCTACGCAAGAGGTCGGGTGCCATCGCTCACGCGAGGCACCACATGTGGTGTCGGCTGGAGTCAAGGACATACCCCCTCAGGCCGAATAGTAGGAGCAAGCGAGTCGGGTGTTCTTATGGTTGGTATTCGTACGCTCGAGGATGAACGAGAGCCTTCGAGGTGTGGGAGTCTTTCACCCGATCTGACTCTGAATCATATGGACGAGTTGATCATTCGGTTTCTTCAAGGCGGAGCCAGCCCGTTGGAGGAGGAGCAGCTTCGGGCGTGGCGGCAGAGTTCGTCTCTGAATGAAGCTCGGTATCGAGAGGTTGCGCGGATCTGGGGTCTGACGGCGTTGGCGGAGCCGCTGTTGCGAAGCCGCCAGCCGTCCGCGGAAGAGGTGATCCACCGGGGGAACGTGGCCCAGGCGGCGCGCGGTATCGAGGCTCGTGGCGGGGCGAGGGGGCGTCAGCGGATCCGGTCGTGGGCGGTCTGGGGCCTGACGGCGGCGGCGCTGGTCACTCTCGGCTTTGTCGCGGCGGAGGTGAAGTCGCGGGCGGGCACGGGGGCATTGGCGTTCGGCGCCGGCGAGTTCAGTACCGGTGCGAGGGACATGGCGACGGTCGAGCTGGTGGACGGCACGATCGTTCGTCTCGCTCCGGAGAGCCGCCTGCGGGTGGAGGCTGGTGCGGAGAAGCGGGAAGTGTGGTTGGAGGGGCGGGCGTTCTTTGGCGTCGCGAGGCGCGAGGGTCAGCCGTTCGTAGTGCGGACGCGTTTAGGGGAGGCGGTGGTGCTCGGCACCCGGTTCGAGGTGGGTGTGCGGCGGAACCGGTTGCGGGTGGTGGTCGTGGAGGGGCGCGTGGCGCTGTCAGCGGGTGCCGAGAAGGTGGATGTGGGTGCGGGCGAGATGAGCGTGGCGGAAGCGGGCGTCGGGCCCTCGCTGGTGAAGGTTGAAGACGTGTACTCCATGCTGGACTGGATGGGGCGAACGCTCGTGTTCCAGGAGACGCCGCTCGCGCAGGTGGCGACCGAGGTCGAGCGCCGGTATGACGTGCGTATCGATCTCTTGGACCCATCGCTGGCCGGGCGAACGGTCACGGCCTGGTTCGCGGACGAGAGTTTCGAGGAAGTCGTGACGGTCGTTTGTCGCGTCATCGCCGCCGAATGCTCGATCGGGGACGGGCGGGCGACGATCGCGCCGAAGGGCGACCTTCGTGCGAATTCCTGAGCGACCTTCCGTCACGTTTTACCACTGCTCCCGCTGGGAGGTGCGTATGTCCCAGGTGCGTATGTCCTCGGTCTCACGGGTCACGGCGGCCGGCGTGCTCGCGCTGGCGCTCTCATTTCCGGCCCTGGCCCAGAACGTGTCTCTGGTGTCGGCGTCTGCGGTGACAGACGGCGGCATCCTACCGGCCAACGTTCTCCAGCGGCCGGCGAACTTGCGAGTTCATGACGTGCCGCTGGCGGCGGCGCTGCTGGAGCTGCGCCACAGCTCCGGCGTCGCGCTGGCGTACAGTCCCAGCCTGTTCCCTGCGGATCGTCGGGTGAGCTGCCTCTGCGAGGCGCGGACGGTTCGCGAGGCGCTCGCGCACCTGCTCCAGGGCACGGAGTTCCGCTACTCGGAGCTGGGTCGGATGGTTCTGATCGAGCCGAAGGCGGCTTTGGCGGGCGGGGGGGCCGCCGGTAGCGACCTCATGCTCGTGCTGACCTCGGCGGTCGTGAAGGCGGATGAGCCGGCCGGCTCCGCGTCGCGCCTGGAGCCGCGGGCGCTCCCGCAGGAAGCGACGATCCGCGGCGTGGTGACGGACCAGCGCACGGGGCAGCCGCTGGAGGGGGCACAGGTGCATTTTCCGAGGCTGGCGCTCGGAACGCTGACGGACAACGCTGGCCGCTTCGCCCTCTCGCGGGTTCCCGCGGGCCAGTACGAGCTGCGGGCCGAGTATCTCGGCTACGCGAGCGCGAGCCAGACCGTGTCGATCACACCGGGGGGGGCGCTGACGGTGAACTTCCAGCTCGCCTCGTCCGCCATCGGCCTGGACGAGATCGTGGTGACGGGCACGCCGGGAGCTACGCAGCGGCGCCAGCTCGGTGTGGCCGTGGATCAGATCCGCACGTCGGAGTTTCTGGAGACGGCGCCCGTGGTGAGCGTGAGCGAACTCCTGTCGAACCGGGCGGCGGGCGTCTTCATCATGAGCCAGGGCGGTCAGGTGGGCGTCGGCTCGATCCCGAAGCTGCGGGGGACCGGAAGCATCTCGTTGTCGAACAGCCCGATCATCTACGTGGACGGGGTGCGGATCGACCGCACGGAGATCACCGGGCCGGGCGGCGGCTCGGGGCCGTCGCGCTTCGATGATATCCGGCCCGAGGACATCGAGA
>JACQVF010000095.1 GCA_016209885.1 Gemmatimonadota bacterium
CCACGCGCCGCCAGCCCGGCCATCAGCGTGCCTGCCGCGTAGAGCGGCCACGCGGCCAGCAGTCCCAGCCCTAGCGCCCGCCCCGCCCCCGTGCTCCCCAGGTCACGGAGCATCATCCAGCCGCCTGAGAGGACCGCAGCGGTGGCAAACGCGAGCAACGCCGCCAGCCACCGGCGCCGCAAGACGTCCAGCCCGCCCGCCGGGACACCCGTCCCCACCCACAGCCCCACGGACAGCGCCACCATCTGCACGGCCACGATCAGTGACAGCGCAGACAAAAAGCCGCTCCCCATGTACAGCAGCAGCGCCGCCGACGTCTGCGCGGCCGCCGCGGCGGCAACGCCCACGAGGAAGGGCGTGAGAACCGCTGCACCCCCCCGCACCGCCCTACTCATCGATAAGCCGCCCGCCTCGGGCGCGCCGTCTGTCGCGCGCCGGACCTCTTGCCGCCTCCGGATGGGACGCTCCCCGCCCGCCCCCGCGTCCAACCGCACATAGCTGCCGCGATGGAACAGCAGCGGGGTCCCCCACCGCGCACCTCCCTCTAGCGCCTCCCCCACGACGATGGAATGATCACCCGCTTCGACGACTTTCCAGATTCCGCAGTCCAGCCATGCCAGCGCGCTCTCCAGGACCGGACTTCCCGTCACCGCCTCAAGAAGCCTCACGCCCTCGAACTTGTTCGACGTGTCCGCCTCCGAGAAGCGCCGGGCCAGCCACTCGTCCTCCGCACCCAGCACGCTGATCGCGAAACGCCCGCTCGAGATCACACAGTCGTGCGACGACGCGGCGCGGTCGATACAGACCGACACCAGCAGCGGATCGAGCGACACGGATGTCACCGCGTTTGCCGTCAGCCCGCACGCCTCGCCGTTCTCGCGGCGCGACGCAACGATCGCGACCCCCGTCGCGAAGTGACCCATCACCTGACGGAACGCGTCAGCATCCATCATCGACGACGCCCCTTCCACGGCCGCGCGCGCCCCGCGCCTCTGGCGCGCCAGCTCCCGGAGATGCGCCGTATCGCAGCGCCGACCGCTCCGGCATCTCGGCTTTGCCCCTGGACGCCGGAAGGTGTAGTTTTTCGCATCGCAGCAGCAGCAGTATTATCGAAGGCCGATCGGGACGACGGGATCCCGGCGGCCCTGAAGATCCAGGACTCGTGAGGCCAAGATACGTCCACCGGGTCGCGATCCTCGTGATTGTAACCGCCGCCACGGGCTGCGACAACGTGCGCTGGGGCGGCGTCGACATCCGTGTGGTGCCGCCACCCGCCCGCGCCGGGGCGGCGCCCGATACCGCTGCGCCCGCCGACTCGGTCGCCCTCCCTACCGGCCCCGTACTCTATGCCGCCACGCTCCTCCCGGGCCAAGCTGTGCTCCGGCCGGTCGCCGAGCTCACCGGTGATTCTCTACGCCCTCTGAAGACAGGTCCTGACGCCGCCGCCTTCGCCGCGCGCTTCGTCCAGCACGAGTACGGGCCCGGAACCGAGTTCGTCCTCTTCTCCCACGGAACCCGGGTCGGCACGGCCGTGGCGCATGGGACCATCGACGCCGACTCCGCCGCCTGCCCGCGAATCCCCGCGGTCCGCGGTGTCACGGAGCTCGCGGCCGCGGGCCGCGACGGCGAGCGGCTCCTCGCGCTCCGCAAGCACGCCATCGCGCCGCCGCTGCCCGGCGACTCCCCGCAGCCCGAGCTGGACGGCGCCATGCGGAACGCCGGATGGCAGCTCGCCTCCACCGAGATCGCCAGCCGGAGCGCGCCCGAGCCCCGCGACTGGTTGCGAGCCCGCGCCGACATCACGCCGCTCGCCCTCGACGACCGTACCCGCGCCTTCGCTGCAACCTATCTCTACGAGGACGCCCTCACCGTCGGGCCGCCCATCGGAGAGGGGTATTCCCTGTTCTTCCTCGCGGAAAACGCCGGCTCCGGCTTCGCGCCGACCTATGTATGGTTCCGGCGCTACCTGGCCGGCGACAAGGCCGCGCCCAGACTCTGGGACCACCTGGACTGGAGCGGCGACGGACGCCAGGAGATCGTCCTCGAGGTGTACGGCTCTCAGAACCGGTGGTTCGCCGCCCTCGCCCGCGGACCCAGCGGCTGGAGGCTCGTCTACGAGGACCCGTGCACGGACGATCAGCGCGCCGAAGAACGCCTGGCGCCCGCCGCAGCGCGACGCCAAGACCCTGGAACCATCGCGAGCCCCGGGGCTAGAGAGCGCGACCCTCCCACGATTACGACCACCAGAACCTCGTACGGGGCCGTAGAGTTCGTCAGGCCTACGCCGCCCGATACGAAACCGCAGCCAGCGCAGTCGCCTGCCCGCCGGCGCGCCACGGCCCGCGGTCCCCGGAGCGCGCCTTCCGACCCGGCGCTCCCGGCCATCCGCCCCGAGCTGGCCCTGCCCCGCGGCGCCCGTGTCCGCGACACGATCCCCTGATTCCGCCAACCCGCCCTTGCGCGCGGGGACGCCGCGCCGGTAGCCTACCAGCAGAGCTTCATCGCGGACGGGGTCCCCCGGAAGCCCGGTGCGAATCCGGCGTGGCCCCGCCACTGTGAGGGGCGAGCGCTCCGCTCTCGGATGCGCCACCACGATGTGCGGCCCCGCCACTGGTGCTCACGCGCTGGGAAGGCGAGCGGAGAGACTGCCCCGAGCCAGGAGACCGACCCCGTCCGATCCCGTTACCGCTTCTCGAGGGAGGAGCCGGGGATCGTGTCCGCTCAGATCCGACCGCCGTTCCGCACACCCATGCTTCCCCCCGGGGAAGCATGGGCGCCTCACCGCGGGCCCGCACGGGCGATTCTGCCGCTCTTGTCCTCCCTGCTCCTCCTGCTTACACCCACAGCATGTACGGAGCCAGGGCCGGAGCGGACCGCCGCCTCCGGGCCGAATGGCCAAGCCGGCGCCGCCGGTCGAGCGGGGGCGCAAGCCGCCTCGCCCATCCGCCTCGTGGACGCGGCCGGACGGCACCACGTGCTCGAGCGGCCTGCCCGCCGCATCCTCTCGCTCGTTCCGGCAGCCACGGAGATCCTCGTCCGCCTCCGCGCCGAGGACCTCCTGGTGGGGCGCACCGACTACGATCTGGCGCCGCCGTCCGTCGCCCGCCTCCCATCTGTGGGCGGTGGACTCCACCCGAGCGTCGAGCGCATCCTCTCCCTGGGTCCCGACCTCGTGATCCGCTTCGCAGCGGAAGCCGATCCGGCAACGCCGGAGCGACTCGACCGCCTCGGGATTACTCACTTCGCCATCCGGCCCGAACGCATCCCCGACATCCGCGCCATCACCACCGCACTCGGCGCGCTCACCGCGCGGCGCTCAGCCGCCGACTCGCTGATCCGCGAGATGGACCGGAGGATCGCGGTGGTCCGCCGCACCGTCGCGGGGCGCCCCCGCCCGCGCGTCGCCTACCTCCTCGGCGGCGAACCGCCCCGCGTCGTCGGACCCGGAACGTTCATCAACGAACTCATCGAGATCGCGGGTGGCACCAACATCTTCGCGGACCTGGGCACGCCCTATCCGGCCGTCAGCGCCGAAGTCGTCCTCGCTCGACGGCCGGACGTCATCTTGGCGCCCCACGACGCCCTGCTCGCGCCGCCACCCCACGGGCGATTGGAACGCGTCCCCAGCGAGCTGTTCGAGCGGCCCAGCCCCGAAGTCGCCGTCGCTGCCGAGCGCCTCGCGCGCATCCTCCACGCAGACGCGTTCCCGTGAGCCGCCCCGCCGTCGCGACGCTCCTGGTGGCCACAGCCGCAGCAGCAATCCTGCTCAGCGTGGCATTCGGCGCCGTGCACCTGCCCGCTCGCGACATCCTGGGCGCCATGAGCGGTCACGGCGACGAGACCACGCGCACCATCATCCGCAACCTGCGCCTGCCCCGCGCGCTCCTCGCCAGCCTCGTGGGCGGCGGCCTCGCCCTCGCCGGCGCCGTCTTCCAGGCCCTGCTCCGTAACCCCCTCGCTGAGCCGTATATCCTCGGTGTCTCCGGCGGCGCCGCCGTCGGCGCCGTCCTCGCCATCGCCCTGGGCCTCACCGCCTTCGGCTCCTGGGCACTTCCCGGCGCCGCGTTCGCGGGCGCGATCCTCGCCATCGTGCTCGTCTTCCGCTTCACCGCCGCCGCCGCACCCGGCCTGGATGTGCGCGTGCTCCTCCTCGCCGGCGTCGTCGCCGCCGCGTTCTTCAACGCGTGCATCATGCTGATCCTCTCCGTCTCGGAAGCCAGTACCGTGCGCTCCGCCGTGCTCTGGATGATGGGAAGCCTGGCGGGCGCCCAATGGGGGAGCGTGGCCATCGCCGCTGCGTACACCCTGCCCTGCGGCGCCGTGCTGCTAGGACTGGCACGAGCGCTCAACCTCATGGCGATCGGCGAGGAAACAGCGAGCTATCTGGGCACGGATACGCAGCGGATCAAGCGTGTCGCCTACGGCGTCGCGTCCCTGGTCACGGCGGCGGGTGTGGCGGTCTCCGGCGTCATCGGCTTCGTCGGGCTCATCGTCCCCCACGCCGTGCGCCTCCTGGCCGGCTCCGACCACCGCTTCCTGCTGCCGGCCTCGTTCGCCGCGGGCGCCGCCTTCCTGACCCTCGCGGACCTGCTGGCCCGCACCGTGTGGGCGCCCGCGGAGCTGCCGATCGGCGTGATCACGGCGTTCATCGGCGTCCCGCTCTTCCTGGTGCTCCTCCGCGGAGGCCTGCGACCATGAGGTTCGAGGCTCGCGACCTCACCGTCCGCTACCCGGGCGCGCCGGCCCCGGCCCTCGACCGGGTCACTATGACGGCGCCCGAACGCTCACTCTACGCCGTGCTGGGACCCAACGGCTCCGGGAAGTCCACGCTCATGCGCGCGCTCCTCGGCATCGTGCCCATCGAGTCCGGCTTGGCCGCGGTGGACGGGCGCACCGCCGCCACCTGGAACCGCCGCGACCTCGCCCGCCACCTGGGCGCCGTGCCGCAGCACGAAAGCGTCGCGTTCCCCCTCACCGTGCGCGAGCTGGTCGCCATGGGGCGCTACCCCCATCTCGGAGCGCTGCGCTCCGAAGACGAGCAAGACCGGCGCGCCATCGCCCGGGCGCTCGAGCGCTGCGACCTGGCCCACATCGCCCACCGCTCCGTCACCACCCTGTCCGGTGGCGAGCGCCAGCTCGCGCGCGTTGCCCGCGCACTGGCTCAGGAGCCCCGCGCCCTCGTCCTCGACGAGCCCACCGCTAGCCTCGATGTCCGCCACGAGATGGCGATCTTCGAGCTGCTCCGCAACTTCGCGGACGCGGGGATCACCGTCCTCGTGATCACCCACAACCTCAACCTGGCCGCCCGCTTCGCCGACCGCCTCCTGCTCCTCGACCACGGGTGCACCGCCGCCGAGGGCGCGCCCCCTGACGTGCTCCGCGCCGACATTCTGCAGCGCGTGTACCGCTGGCCGCTCGCCGTGCGTGAAGACCCCGCTGTCAGCGGGCTCCAGGTCACGCCGCTGCGTGCCGGCGAGCGGGCGAACGCGTGAGCTCGCACGCGACACCGGAAAACGCGCGCCCCTGCCGAGACCGTCTTCGGCAGGGCCGCTTCTCTCCCTGGCCTGACTACGCGAGGATCCGGGCGGAACCGACAGAGTCCTCGTCCACTCGCCCGCTCGTCCACTCGCCCGCTCACAGCGACGCCGCGTCGCCCATCACCACGCTCGATCTGCCCCTCTCGCCTCTTCCAGCAGCCGACAGTAGCTCTCGTACCGCGACCGTGCGATCGCCTCGGCGGCCACCGCCTGCTTCACACCGCACTCCGGCTCGTGGAGGTGCACGCAGGAACGGCCGAACCGGCACGCTTCGCCATGGCGCTCGAATTCCGGAAAACAGCGGCCTAGGTCCTCCCGGCTCACCCCCCAGACGCCCACGTCGTTGAAGCCCGGGGTGTCCACTACGAAGCCGCCGCACGAGAGCGGAAGCAGCACCGCGTTCACCGTGGTCTGGCGGCCCGTAAGACGCTTCCGCGACAGCTCGCCCGTCCGGAGCCGGAGCCCCGGCTCGATCGCGTTGAGGAGCGATGACTTCCCCGCGCCCGAAGGGCCGATGAGCGCCGACGTCCCCGAGCTGAGCAGAGCGCGCAGCGCGTCCAGCCCTTCCCCGGACACGACGCTCGTCACTACGAGAGAGTACCCGATCCGGCGGTACGGCCCGAAGCGTTCCTCCACCGCGGCCGGATCCGCCAGATCCGCCTTGTTCACCACGAGCACGCTCTCGATCCTGTTGACCGCCCCCACCGCCAGCAGCCGATCCACCATCCCGGACGGGGGCTCCGGAGCCCGCACCGCCACCACTACCACGAGTCGGTCCAGATTCGCCGCGATGAGCTTCGGCCCGCGACCGCCGGGACCACGTCGCACCACCTCGCTCAGCCGCGGCAGCACCCCCTCGAGCGTCGCCGTGCCGTTCCCGTGCTCCTTTACTTGCACCCGGTCTCCAATGACCACGCGCGCTCTCTCTCCGCCACCCCGCTTCAGCCGGCCACGCAGCGACGCCGTCACCACGCGCCCCTCATCCAGCGCAACCTGGTAGAGCCCGCCACCCGTGCGCCGGACTGTCCCGGTCAGCATCACGGAGGCACCTCCGCGACACAGCGCCCGGACAAGAAAACGAGCGCCTCACCAACCGTCGACCGGGGTCTCCCGGCCACACGGCCCGTGAGGCGCTCGCCACCGGGGGAAGGTCGCCCCTTCCCCGCAGTCACGCAGCGAACGACTTCAGCGCGGGACCCATGTCCCCTTCGCGCAGACGCCGCAGCGCCCGGTCGCGAAGCTGGCGGATCCGCTCGCGCGTCACGCCCAGCATGTTGCCGATCTCCTCGAGCGTGTGCTCCCGCTCGCCCTCCAGCCCGAAGTAGAGCTTGAGCACCTTTGCGTCCCGCGGCTCCAGCGTCTTCAGAGCCTCACCCACGTGCTCCTGAAGGAGCCGACCCTCCACCTCCGACTCCGGCTCCTCCGCCTCCTCCGCGATGAACCGCTCGAGGAGCTGCGAATCCTCACTGTCGCCGATCGGCGCGTCCAGCCGGATCTCCGCAGCGTTCAGCGTCTGCAGCGACTCCACCAGCGCCGGCGACAGATCCGTCGCATCGCCCAGCTCCTCCGCCGTCGGCTCGCGACCCTGCTCCTGCTTCAGACGCTCCCGCTCCCGGAAGATCCGCGCCAGGTCCGACGCCCGGTTCAGCGGCACCCGCACACTCCGACCCTGATTCGCCAGCGACGCAAGAATCGCCTGCCGAATCCACCACACCGCATAGCTGATGAACTTGACGCCCTGATCCGGATCGAACTTGCGCGCCGCCGTGACCAGACCGACGTTCCCCTCCTGGATCAGGTCCGTGAGCGAAACCCCGCGGTTCTGGTACTTCTTGGCCACACTGATCACAAAACGCAGGTTCGCCTTCGCCAGCTCGCGGATCGCCTCCTCGTCGCCACGCTGCGCTCGGCGACCCAGCTGCTTCTCCCGCTCGGGCGCGATCAGCTCGTGCCGGCTGACGTCGCGTAGATACTGGTCCAGAGCGCTCTGCTCTTCCAGCCCGACGTCGAAATCGGCCAGCGCGTGCGAGCGGGGTCGACGCCCGCGCCGGATCCTCGTCACAGTCGCCATTCGGCTGATCTATCTCCTTGGTCGGTCTTGTTTAGGTCAGTAGACCTGAACGTAGCCGTTAAAAATGGCAGTTCGACCCACGATTGTCCAGGCATTCCGGCCGCCCTCTTCAACACCAACCCCGCCTTCCGTGTTCCATACGATTCACACCCGCGTCCCCTACCCCCCGCCCGCGTGCTAACCCTCACGCTGTGCCGCAGTTCCCTTCCCCGCAGTTCAGGTTTGCAGGATCCCAGCCCCCACTTCATCGCCGGCGGATCCGCGCTGGCGGACCCCGCCCAGGCCGGCTACACGCCGTGCGCGCTCCTCAGGTCGCCCCTTCTCGGGGCTTGCTCGCGCCTCGGCAGGCGATAGGTTGAGACGTCCCCGCCGGCGCTTCCCTGGCCGGGGAGGCAGCCTGTCGTCGCCGGTATCTAGACCCCCGGCGTCGCGCTGGTTCCGCCGCTTCCCGGAGTCGAGCGTTGCCCGTTCGCTGGATCGCTGCAGGCAGCACCAATGTGGGTCGGCTCCGGCCGTCCAACGAGGACGCCTTCGCCGTTCTCGACGACGAAGGGATCTGCCTGGTTGCGGACGGGATGGGAGGTCACGCCGCGGGCGAGGTGGCGAGCCGGATCGCAGTAGAGGAGATCATCGCCACGCTACGCGAGGTCGAATCGGCAGCGCAGCGCCGCGGGCGACTTGCGGAGGCGATCCGGCGGGCGAACGATCGGATCCTCGCGCAAGCGAACCGCGACCCCCGTTTCCGCGGCATGGGCACGACGGCCACGGTCCTCTGCCTCGACCCCGAATCCGGCGAGTACTCCGTCGGCCATGTGGGTGACAGCCGGGCGTACCGCCTGTGCGAAGGTCGCCTCGAGCTCCTAACCCGCGATCACACGTGGGTCCAGCTCCAGGTCGATCAGGGCCGGCTCACCCCGGAGGAAGCCCGCCATCATCCCTATTCCAGCATCCTGGTGCAGGCCCTGGGCACCAATGCGGACGTCGCGCCCGACGTGCTGCACCGTCGTGCGGAGCCCGGTGATCGCCTCGTCCTCTGCTCCGACGGGCTCACCGCCACCATGGACCACGCAGAGTTGAAGGCGATCCTTGACGCTCTGGGCGAGGCTGCGCCGGAGACGATGGTGGACGAGCTGATCCGGCAGGCGAATGCCAGGGGCGGGCCCGACAACATCACGGTGATCGTCGTCCACCTCAGCGCCGCACCCGGCGCCGAACCGGAGCCCGCTTCGACGCCGTGATGGGTCGACGGCCGGTCCCGCCCACTCGCATCACTCCGGCTCCGTCACCAGCTCGAGGATCCGCTGCGGCTCCAGGCTCCGGCGCTCGAAGGTGAAGATCCGCAGCACGCGTGCCGTCCGGTACAGCTCGTTCGCGACGCGCGGCAGGTCGATGAGCCCCGCTAGTCCGCCCTCCCGCAGCCGCTCGACCCGGCCGCCCCGGCGCTCTACGAGCAGATCCAGATGGAACATGGCCCGCTTCGCCGGATAGTCGATCATCACCTCCCCGGGCTCGAGCCCCAGCTCCTCCGCCAGTGTGTCCTCGACTCGCCGCTTCTCCACCGAATCGCCCGCAGCCCACGCCACAATCCTGCGCCGCGGGAGCTCCGCCGCCGTGAGCTCCGCCGCCCGCTTCGGCAGCCGCCGCGCCCGGAGCGCCGAGAGCCAGCGAGTCAGGATCCGTCGCGCCAGCTCCGACCCGTCCGCGCCCGCGCGCGCACCGATCAGGTAGAGCAGCTCCTCGTCCGTCCGCCCCACCAGCTCCTCCGGCGCGACGAGCCCCGCGCGCACCGCCTCCTCCACAATCCGCTTGTAGAGCGCCGTCGCCGCACGCACCGCGTGGTGCCAGTAGACGTTGCGGAACATCTGATACTTCGCGAACAGCAGGGACTCGAGGGCGCTCACCGCCTTCTCCTGCACCCCGACCTCGTAGCGTCCGTCCTCCGGCGCTGGCACGAGCACCAGCCCCTGCAGCAGCCGGTCCACGTCCACCTCCCCGTACGGCACCCCGCAGAACCTCGCGTCCCGCCGCAGATACTCCATCTTGTCCAGATCCAGGCTGCCGCTCACCAAGCCGCGAAGCGGCACCGGCGATATGCCGAGGATCAGCGCGTGGATGCGGACCGCGGCCTCGGCACCCAGCGGCTCCAGCGCCTCCCGCATCTCCGGGTCGGCCAAGAAGCGCGCGCTCAGCGCCTCGTGGTCCCCCCGCACCTGCTCGCCCTCCAGCTCCTCCAGCGCATGCGAGTACGCGTAATGGCCGATGTCATGGAGCAACGCGGCGTACGGGATGAGTGCCTCGTCCTGCCACGCCTCGGGCGACGCACCGCCCCGCTCGCGCAGCAGCCGCAGCGCCGTCACGGCCAGGTGATAAACACCCACGGCATGGTCGAATCGGGTGTGCGTCGCACCGGGGTAGACCAGATGCGCCAGCCCGAGCTGACGAATGTAGCGAAGACGCTGGAACGCGCCCGTGTCCATGATCCGCACGGCCATAGGATCCACGCGAATCGCGTTCCAGAGCGGGTCGCGAATGATGCGGAACGACTCACGGCGGGGCCTGCGCCCGCCGCTGTTCCCATCGGCGTCGCCGTGGATCATATTGTCCATTGGCACCGACCCGCCCTCCCGCGCCACGGGAGACCCCGAGCGCCTCTGCGGCCGCTCGGGAGGCTGGCCGCCAACGGTTGACGGCACGACCCCATGAGCAGAGCCCCGTGACCCATGGCACGGACCGCCAAAGTGTGCCACAGTGCCGCGAGCGCTGTCAATTTCGCGCCGCGCCCGCGGCATCCCTGACCTTGCCGTGCCCGCCCGCCTGAGTACGCTCCGCGCACGCGTGTCCGTCCAGGCCGAGAACCGCCCCGGCGTCTACCGCATGCTGGACCGGGACGGCGCCGTGCTCTACGTGGGGAAATCCGTCCACGTCCGCGCTCGCCTGCTCTCTTACTTCCGCGCCGCACGCGGCGAGAAATCAGCGGAACTCCTCGCCGACACCCACGAGATCCTCTGGGACTATGTGCCCAACGAGTTCTCGGCGCTGATCCGGGAGCTGCGCCTCATCCACGCGTGGCGGCCGCACTATAACGTAGAGCACAACCACCTGCGGCCGTACGCCTTCATCAAGGTCACGCCCGAGCCGGCGCCGCGTCTGATCCCGGTGACGCGCGTCGCCGAGGATGGCGCCCTCTACTACGGGCCGTTCCCGTCCATCCTGCGGGTCACGGAGGCGCTTCGCGAGCTCTCGAGGGAGCTGGGCCTCCGGGACTGCCCGGGTTCGACACCCGTCCACTTCGCCGACCAGGCCGATCTGTTCCGCCATGACTACCCGCCCCTCTGCATGCGTGCGGAGCTCGGGACCTGCGTGGCGCCTTGCGCCGCACGCTGTACGAGGACCGCGTACATGGAGCGCGTGGCTGTCGCGATCCATTTCTTCGCCGGCGCTTCCGAATCGCCTCTCGATGGGATCCGCAGGCGCATGGCCGCCGCCGCCCTCCGCCTCGACTTCGAGTATGCCGCGCTCCTCCGCGACCGCCTCGACCGTCTGAGCCGCCTGCACAGCGACCTGCCGGCGCTTCGCGGAGCCGCCGAGAGCCTCTCCTGCGTCTACGCTCTGCGCGGCTTCGGCGGCAATTACCGCCTCTACCTGATCCGCCGCGGGCGCGTGCGCGAGGAGATCCCCGCTCCACGCTCCCTGCAGGAGCGACGGAGCGCCGTCGAACGGGTTCGGGAACTCTATGAGAGCCCGGAGCCGGGGCTCGCCGGCATCAGGCCCGAGGAGGTCGCCGAGATCCTGCTGGTCGCCCGCTGGTTCCGCCGGCGCCCGCGAGAGCGGCGCCGAGCGCTGAATCCGGAGGAATGGCTGGCCAGGTGGAGCGCCTACTAGAGACCAGGGATCCCCCCGACGGCCGGGCCTCTCGAGACTCTGCGCACATCCGCGCACCTCTCCCGTAGGTCACTTCGAAGCCGTACTTGTCGTGTGTCTGTGGTACGAGAAGCTGGAGCCACCGTCAAGGCTTTTCCTGCCGTCGAAGCGCTCACCCGCTCACCCGCTCACCCGCTACCATACGAGATGAAACTTCTCCTGCCTACGGTACACCCAGTGTCGCTTGCCCTGCTCGTCAAGGTACGCCTCCTCTTCCTGGCGACAGCGCACGGCCTTGCCGCCCCACTCCGCGACGGGCGTCCTCGCCTGGAGCTCGATGGAGTGCCACGTGCTGGGCCTGAGCACCAGGTCGCCGCGCCCCGGGATGCCCTCCTGGTTGTCCCAACGGCCGATGAGTGGACCCGCGCCATGACCGTGGTCGCCGATCGGATGCGCGTACACGGTGCCGTCGATCCCTTCCCCTCGCATGCGCGCCAGCGTCGCACCCAGAATCTCGTTTCCCGTGCGGCCGGGCACCATCTCTTCCAGGAGGAGCTCCTGGAGCCGGTTGCTGTTCTTCAGGCACCGCCGGATCCCCTCGGGCACTTCCCTCTCGCCCTCCCGCAGCACGTACCCGTTGTGCTGCGTGTCGGTGCGGAGCCCCATGGCGATGACGCCGAAGTCCGTCCACAGGACGTCGCCCCGCTGGATCACAGCCGGGCCGTCCTCCGGCACCTCGCCCGCGCGCTGTACATCCAGGGACGGCTGGAACCAGGTGGTCATCCCCAGCTCCCGGAGTTTCTCGCGGAGCCACCACACCACATCCTCCGTGCTCGTCACCCCCGGCGTGATCACTGCGTTCGAGAAGGCCTGGGAGATGATCGCGTGGACCGTTTCCTGGATCTTCCGGTAGCGCGGCAGCATCTGCGGGATGCGTTGCGCGATGTAGTCCATGGCAAGCCGCGGCTCGCGCCGCACACGCTTCACGTATTTGGGGCCCAGCGCCCGCTCGAGCGCCTCGCGCTCGCCCGCGTGCAGTCCGTCCGCGAACGCATGCGTCTCGTCGATGTTGACCACAACGCTCTTCGGATCTCGATCCTCCACCAGCTCCCGAAGCAGCCGCCACTGCTCGTCACCCCAGAGCTCCCCGCTCTCGCCGCGGGCGCTCGGCCGCGACGAGCGGTACGCCGTGTAGAGGCCGCCCTGGCTCGTGCCCCCGAGCGCGATCCGCTCCACCCCTTCCTCCGGGCCCCGGTCGAATAAGACATAGATGGAGCGCCGCCGCGCCGCGAACGTCGTGGGCGAGACGATGGACCAGAAGACCGGGTCCTCCGCGTACTCGCGCATGGAGAGGACCCACATCTCGACCCCGTGCTCACGCATGACGCGCGGAAGCACCTCGGTGAGCCGCTTCTCGAGCCAGCGCTGCTGCTCCGCGGCCTGCTCCCGCAACGATGGAAGCGGGTGGATCTGCGGCACAGCAGCGGAGGGGACGTACGGGGGCGCCTGACCGGAAGCCATCCGCGGGGGCGCGCCAGCGAGCACACATGCACAGAGCAACCCCACCCACACGGCCGGGCGCCGGGCAGAGCATCGGCTCTCCTGCATCGTCGCTTCACCTCGCAACCGGTGCCTCACGTTCATCGTGGTTCACCCTCCAGGGCGCTCACCTGTTCACGACCTTCCCCAACCCAGATCCCCACTCACCCGCTGCCTGCCCCGACCCCCGACGGCGGCCATTGCTCCAAGCGTACGTCGTTCTTGCCCCCACTCTTCACCGCGTACATGAGATCGTCCGCCCGCTTGAGCATGGCGTCCACCGATGGAGGGGGCACGTTGAACGTCACCGCGCCAACGCTCACGCTGACCGGCCAACCGTTTCGCTGCATCTCCTCGTCGAGGGACTTCTTCAGCCGCAAAAGCAGCGCACTGGCCTCCTGAGAGCCCGTCTGCGGCAGAAGCAGCGCAAACTCGTCGCCCCCCACGCGCGCGAACATGTCCGCGCCGCGGATCGCGCCCCGCACGACGTCCGCCACGGTACGGAGCAGGTGGTCCCCGGCGTCGTGGCCCATCCGGTCGTTGACCGCCTTGAAGTTGTCCAGATCCATATAGGCGGCCGTCACCGGCGCTCGTGAGCGGCGCACCCCTTCGATCACCTTTCCCGCGTACTCCCGGAAGTACCGCCAGCTGGCGGCCTCCGTCAGCGGATCGAACAGCGCCCGCCGCTCCTCTTCCGCCAGCCGTCCCGTGAGCCGGCTCAGCAGGTAGCCATGCACCGTGAAGTAGCCCAGCCGCACCACCGCGTTCCAGTACGGGATGAGCCAAAGGCTGTAGGTCGCGCCCGCCCCAAGGTCCGCGGTCAGCCACACCGTCGCGCTCGCCAGCGAGACGCCGAGACCCCACCAGAAACCCGAACGCAGCGTCGCGATCGTGACAGGGATAAGGTAGAAGATCGAAAAGGAGAGCTCCGCCCCGGTCAGGAAGTCCGTGACGCCCAGGAACCCGACCAGGAAGAGCGACCCCAGCAGGACCACCGGCGCGGGGATCTCCCCGAAGTAGCGCGTCGCCCCGATCCGCTCACCGTTCATCGCGCGCCTCCCGCGGTCCCCGGCCTCCCTCCCCAATGAGCCTATGGCCCTTCTACGCCGCCCACAGCGCGTGTCGCGCCTCGCTCACGCCTCTACTGCACTCTTCAGCGCCTCCAGCGTACGGGCCCAATACTCCTTCATGCGCTCCGCGGCCGCCGCGTCCGGAAGCTTCCCATGCTGCACCGAGACCTGGCTCTTCCCTGTGCCCTTGCGATAGAGCTCCACGCTCACGCTCGTCCCGTCCGGCCAGGTGATGCGCAGCGACTTCCCTGGCGTCGCCTTTCGGATCTCGATCGGCTCGGAGAGCCAGCGCCTGCGCCTGCGCCCATCGCTCCACGCCGCGTATACCACATCCAGCGGCGCCGCCACCGTCTTGCCCCGGCTGATCTCGAAGCCCTCCGGCTTCTCGTGTTTGGCCCGAAGCCCCCGCTCCTGCTCGTACTGCACGGCGACCATCTGCGCCCACCAGCCGTCGACCCCATGCTCGTCGTACAGATGCTGGGCGATGTCTCGGTGCTTCATCTGCACCGCTTCGATCCCGTCCAGGATCTCGAACCACTCCGCCCACCCCTTCCCCGTACTCGCGCGTACCGCCTGGTCGCTGATCCGACCCGCCATCGTGTCCTCCTTGGGTTAACCGTCCGCGCTCCCTCCGTCCCCCGGCCAACCCACACGCCTACCAGTGGCCCCCACCTGCCCTGGCCCACCAGGTTCTACGCTCCACCTCCCGTCATCTCGCCGCCTGGCCTCGTCCCGCCAGGCCGGCGCTGCACGATCCCACTCGCCGTCGCGCCGCTACTCCAGCCCCTCGATCCCCTCCCACACCAGCCAAGGCACCATGAACAGCGCCGCCGCCGGGTCGGCCCACCACCAGCGCGCCAGTGCGTTTGCGGCCAGGCCGAACAGGAGGCAAAAGGAGAGGTAGGAGCACGCCAGCGTCTCCTTCGCCTCCGCCCGTAGCGATCCGCTGCCCAAAGCCTCTGCCACCCGAAACTTCCCCATGGCGATGAGCGGCATGACCACGAGCGACGCCACCGCGAGAACGATCCCCGCAAGACTCTCCGACGGCGCCGCGCCCGCCCACAGACTCCAGATCGCGTACAGCACCACGTACCCCGCCAGCAACAGGAACGTGAGCCCCACAAACCGGCGCACTCGCCGCTCCGCCCCCTCTACGCGCGGGCGCGCCGCGCCCCGCGCCTCCACCGCCACGCGCCAGAATACCACGCCCGCAGCTGCGATCTCGATCACGCTGTCGAGGCCGAAGCCCAGAAGCGCAATGCTCCTCGCCCGGAGGCCCGCCCATAGCGCCACCGCGGCCTCCAGCGCGTTGTACGCCATCGTCGCGCCCACCAACTGCAACCCGCGCCGCGCCCACCGCTCTCGCGCGTCCGCCGCGAACCCGGAACTCATCGCCGCTTTCGCCATAAACCGGAGATCGCGCTCACGCAGAGTCCCCCTTCCCGCTCCAGCGCCGGAGAATGCCTCGAGCTAGCGGACCCGCCAGTCCGCCCACCGTGCCGCCGATCACCGCAAAGAACGCCACCGGCTCCAGGTGCGCGAAGGGACCGGAGCCGACCACCGCGCTCCGGTAGAGGCCCACTGCGGCGAACAGGACGGCGCCCACCCCGGCGCCGAGCACCGTGCTCTTCATCTCCATCGGCGTCGAGCTCCGGACGCCGCCCACTAGTATTCGAGCCTCAGCGCTCGCCCCTCCCACGCGACTGCCTGCCAGCGTCCCAGCTTCGCTGGATCCCGGTAGTGGAACGTAAGCGCCGGCTCCGTTTCGCCGCCCGTACCCTCCACGAACTCCACACTGTGGACCGGCGCGTCGAAGCTGCCCCCCTCACCCCCCTCCAGCGTGGCGTTCATGCCCACCTGGACCATCCCTTCCACCATCGCGCCCACCAAGATGAAGAGCCCCTTTTCCTCACGCGTCACGACGCGGTGAACTTCGAACTTCGCCGCCATCTGTTCTCCTGAGCGATGTGCGCCCGCTCACGGGTCCCCCGGCGCGGACCTCTCCGCAGGCGCGCAGCCATGCGACCGGCGTCAGGGGACGACCGCCCCCCTACGCTTCGCGTAGACCTCCGTGCTCCCATCCCGCCGGAGCGCGAGGACATCGTACGGTTGCGGCTTCGGGCCCTCCATCCCCGGCGACCCTGGCGGCATCCCGGGCACCGCGAGCCCCACCACATCCGGCCGCTCCTGCAGAAGCCGGCGGATGAGGTCCGCCGGCACGTGGCCCTCGATCACGTACCCCTCCACCGACGCCGTATGGCACGAACGCGCCGAGGCCGGCACTCCGTACGCCACCTTCACAGGCTCCACATTCGCCGTGTCGCGCACCAAGACGCGAAAGCCGTTCGCCCGCACGTGCTCGACCCACTTCCCGCAGCAGCCGCACGCTGGGCTCTTGAAGACCGTGACGACGGCGCTGTCCGCCACGGTCGCCGCGAAAGCCATCGCGGCGCTGCCCCCGCCGCCAGAGGTCCCTGCCGCAACAGCACTCCCTGGGGCGGCACCGGACACCGAGCCGGCTTCCGAGCCGGATGCGAGGCCGGATTCCTGTCCACGACAGCCGCCCAGAAGAAGAAGCAGGAGCAGGAATAACGCCACCCCGCTCCTCCCCGGTACTCCGTAAACTCCTACCATGACCTGTACTCCTGTTGCCAAGAAATCAAACGACTCACGGGAGATTGCGTGGCCGCTCGCGTCGGACAGCCGCGAAAATACGCGCATGCGGCACCCGCCGGAAACCCGCTCTCCCGCTTCTGCTGCACCACACCGAGCGGCAGCGTCTCCGCGCGCGGTTCACAGCCACCCTCCCCTCAGAACCTGACCCGGACCCGAGCTCGTCACCCGCATCACCGATTCAATGCCTCGGCTCCCTTGCCCTCTCCGACGAAGACCACCGCCCCCGTCTCCAGATCCAGCACCACCGTTACGTAGCGGTGCCCCCGCCCGATGCTGATC
>JACQVF010000096.1 GCA_016209885.1 Gemmatimonadota bacterium
CCGTGAGCCCGGGCAGCAGCTTGGGCAACCGGAACATCCAGCCGAGTGCGCGCATGGCCTCCCTGTGCGGGCGCGCCGGATAGCCGGATACGGTGCTGCCGGGCTCCACATCGCCGATCACACCCGCCTGCGCGCCTACGCGGGCGCCGGCTCCCACCGCCAGGTGGCCGCTGATCCCCGCCTGCCCCCCGAGGATCGCGCCGTCGCCGATCGTGCTCGATCCGGCGATCCCCACCTGGGCGACTAGCAGGGCCCGCGAGCCCACGGATACGTTGTGGCCGATGTGTACGAGATTGTCGATCTTCGTGCCCGCTCCGATGTCCGTGCTCCCGATGGAACCCCGGTCAACGCAGGCGTTCGCGCCGATCTCCACGTCGTCGTGCACGACGCACCGCCCCACCTGCGGGATCTTCCGGTGCTCGCCGTCGTGGAACACGTAGCCGTATCCGTCCACGCCCAGCCGTACGCCCGAGTGTACGATGACCCGGTCCCCCAACGCGACCTCGGGATAGAGCGTCACGTGCGGGTGCACGACGACGTCCCGTCCGATGCGGCAGCGCTCGCCGATCACCACGTGCGCCCCGATCCTCGTCCTTGCACCGATCCGCGCTCCATCCCCCACCACGGAGTAGGCATCCACCCTCACCGCGTCGCCGATCTCGACGCTGCGCCCGAGCACCGCGGTGGCGTGAATCCCGGCGGACGCGGGAACCGGGGGGTGGAAGCGCTTGAGGAGCTCGAGAAGAGCCAGGCGCGGATCCCTCACAATGATCCGCGTCGCGAACCCCTCGGTTTCGCTCCCCAGCTCTTCGGGAACGAGCAGCGCGGCCGCTCGCGTGGCGGGAAGATATTCCAGGTACTTGCGCTCAGCAAGGAAGCCCAGATGCTCGGGCTCGGCCTCCGCGAGCGGCAGCACATCACAGAGCCGCGCGCTCCTGTCGCCCATGACCTGCCCGCCCGCCAGCGCGGCCGCCTCCGCCACTGTCAGCCACACGCGGCCGCCCCAGTCCGCTGTCCCGTCTCGCATGACCCCCCCTCCCTGGATGGACGAAAGAGCGCCGCCCACAGGCGCTACGCCCTGAGCGCCCATGGGCGGTGCGTGAGCTGCGCGGTGGCTGGCTACGGGGTTCGCGTGCCGGAACTCGGGGCCTGCGCCATCGCCTTCAGCCGCCGGATGACCTCGCTCGTGAGATCGAGGGCCGGGTCCGCAGCCACGAACGCGCCGGACACGGCGTCGAAGATCATCCCGTAGTCACTCTCGCGGCGGAGCTGCTCGATCACTTGATTGATGCGAGCCATGATCGGCTGCATCAGCTCGTCCTGCCGCCGCCCCATCTGATTCTGCATCTCCTCCGCACGGCGCTGAAACTCGTCGAACTTCTGCGTGATCTGGTCCTGGCGCTGTTGCTTCGCCTGCGGCGTCAGCGTGAGCTGCTGCTGCTCGAACTGCTGCCGCATGGAGCGCAGCGAGTCCTCCATCTGCTGGAGCCGGCCGCGGACCCCGGTCATCTCCTTCTCGAACTGGTCGCGCGCATCCTTCGCGCCCGGCGCCTCCTCCAGGATCGTCCTGGAGTTGATGTAGCCGATCTTCTGGGCCGAAAGCGGCGCCGCAGCGAGCAGCGCGATGAACGCTCCCAGCACGATTGCGGGCAAACGCATGGCCATCTCCTTACCAGGCTAGTATCCAGACGAGGCTAGTATCCAGGACCGAGCCGGAAGTGGAGCTGCCAACCGGGCTTGTCCTTGTCGAAGCCGTACGCGTAGTCGAGGCCCAGCGGTCCGAACGGCGTCACCAGCTGGACCCCGAGGCCGGCACCTCGGAACAGGCGCGTGGGGTCGATCTCGGCGGGCTCACGCCACACACGGCCCGCATCGTAGAACAGCGAGAGGGAGAGGTTGTCGCTGAACCGCACGGCGTACTCCCCCGTGAGGGTGAGGAACGCATCGCCCAGGCGATCGATGTCACGGATGAGCTGGCTGTTGCGCGGGAAGTAGCCGAGCGGCGTCACCGTGGTCTCATCGTAGCCGCGGAGCGGCTGGCCGAATTGTACGCCGCCCAACCAGAAGCGATCAAACGGGAAACGGTCGGCATCCCCGAACAGGGCGCCGCCTCGCAGGGTGAGCCCGAGGGTGAAGCGGATCGGCCTCTGGCCCGGGCGGCCACCGCCCGCCTGGCCCACCGGCACGTACCACGCCGCCTCCACCGTGTGTTTCTGGAAGTCGCCGTCACCACCCAGGATCCCGCCATTGAACTCCGCGTTGAGGGACTGGCGGGAGCCCGTCGTCGGGAAGATCGGGTGGTTCAGCGTCTGCCGGAGAAGCCCGAACGAGAGCTGGCTCTGCGTCCCCGGCGGCCTGAGGAACAGGGACGGATCCTCGCCCTCCTGGAACTGATACGTCGTCCGCGAGAGCGAATAGCCGACGAAAAAGCGGGTGCGCAGGCTGCCCGGTACGGGAAAGCCGAAGCGCAGGGAGGCGCCGGTCCGCCGCCGCTGGCCGCTCCGGAAGGTGATGAAGCGGTCGCGCGAGCTGAAGAGCGAGACCGTCCCGCTCACCAGGCTCTGGCGGAGCGACGGGTCACTGTAGATGAGCGTGAAGTTGTTCGCGAAGCGCCCGAAGTCCCACCGGAGGTGGCCCTCCTTTGCCTGCCCGAAGAGGTTCGGCTGGTCATAGCCCAGAAAACCCGCCACGCCCGTGCCGCCACCGACGGCCGTCCCGAAGTTGACGGACCCCGTCTGCTTCTCCTTGACCTGGAACGTGATATCCACGTCCCCCGTCTCGGGGTCCGGCCGCACGTCCGGCGGCGCGAGCGGCGACTCGAAGAAGCCCAGGGACGAGACGCTCTGGTAGCTCTGGATGAGCAGCTCCTCGTTATAGACGTCTCCGGGGAGCATGAAGATCTTCTCCCGGATCACGCGCTCGTGGGTGAAATCGTTGCCCTCGATCGTGATTCGGTTCACGTAGGCGGGCGAACCTTCGCGAATTCGCCAGCCCGCGACGACCCGCGGCGCCTCCCCCTCCGCCGCGGGAGGCTGTCGCTCGATAAGGGACTCGACCTGGGCGTAGATATAGCCCTCGTTCCGATACAGCTGCTCGACCCGCTGGGTCGCCGATTGGAACGCCTCCGCGTCGAAAACCGGCGCGCCCTCCTCCCTCGATCCGAGCCCCAGGGAGCGGAGCAGTCCACCGCGCTCGATCTGGAAATAGCGCCGCAGATCCTCGCTGGGGAAGCGCCGGTTCCCCTCGATGCGGAAGTCGGCCAGTCGGTACTGGAGGCCCTCCTGTACCTCGATCTCGACGCGCGCCTTCCCCGTGCTGGGGTCCACAATGATGGTGTCCCGGCTGACCGCGAAATCCAGGTAGCCGCGCGAACGATAGACGGCCGGGACGCCTTCCCGCAGGTCACGCTCGAACTTCTGATCGTCGAAGGAGCCTTGCCGGAACCACCAGAATCCTTCGGCCTTCGTGTCCATGGCGCCGTGCACGTCGCCGTCCCTGATCGCCTCGTTCCCCCGGAGCTCGATCTGCGCAATGGTAACGCGGTTCCCCTCCCTCACGTCCAGGATGAGCACCCGGTCGCCCGAACGCCCCGGCACCTCTTCGAGTCGGCGCTCAACTCGCGCGAAGGGGATCCCCTTCTTCGCGAGGAGCGCCTGGATCATGTGCTCGGCTGCCAGCGCCTTCTGCGGCGAGTACGGCTCGCCGGCGTGCAGTCCCACGGTATCCCGTACGGTCTTCGCGCCCACGTGCTCAAGCCCGCGGATGTCAATCCGGCTCACGAACGGCCGCTCCTCCACGTCGATGACTAGGCTCGCCGCAGACGGCTCGCCCTCCGCGTAGATGCGCAGGTCGTCGTAGTGGCCCGTGGCCCACAGCCGTCGCAGTGCGGCCTGAATCTCCCGGTACGTGATGGGGACGCCCGCCCGCAGCCCGGCGGCGGAGAGCACCGCAGCGGTCAGCTGCCGCTCGTTCCCCCGCACCACGATGGTATCCGCGACCACCGTGCCGGATAGCTGCGCGGGCGCCTGCGCGGCCGCGCACCAGTCCGTCGCCAGGGGGAAAATGGTCAAAAAGGCCGCCGCCAGCGCGGCAGCCTTCGACACGGCTCTCAGGGGTACGCCGGCTCTCACGTCTTCGTTGGAGATGTCGCCCGGAACGTCAGGGCCTTGCCGTCTGCGTCCAGGTCCACCTCGATCTCATCGCCCGGGCCGAACTCGGCCATCAGAATCTTCTCGGAGAGCGGATCCTCGAGATAGCGCTGGACCGCCCGCTTGAGAGGCCTGGCGCCGAAGTTCTCGTCGAAGCCGTGGTCCACGAGAAAGCCCGTCGCCGCGTCCGTGAGGCGCAGCTTCATATCGTCGTCGGCCAGCCGTTCGCGCAGCTCGCGCAGCACGATATCGAGGATCTCCCGGATATGCGCCCGGGTGAGCGGGTGGAACACGATGGTGTCGTCCACCCGGTTCAGGAACTCCGGGTTGAACGCCCGCTCGATCTCCTCGCGCACCTTGCGCTGGATGATCTCGTACGAACTCTCCGGCGTCGTCTCGTGGAACCCGAGGCTCTTGCCCTTCATGATGTCCCGGGCCCCGAGGTTCGACGTGATGATGATGACCGTGCTCTTGAAGTCGATCACGCGCCCGTAGTTGTCGGTCAGATGCCCCTCGTCCAGCATCTGGAGGAGAATGTTGAACACGTCCGGGTGCGCCTTTTCGATCTCGTCGAAGAGGACGACCGAGTACGGCTTGCGGCGGATCGCCTTCGTGAGCGCGCCGCTGTCCTCGTAGCCCACGTAGCCGGGGGGCGCGCCGATGAGGCGGGACACGGAGAACTTCTCCATGTACTCGCTCATATCCATGCGGATGAGCGCGTCCCGGTCGGCGAACAGGAACTCCGCCAGGGCCCGCGCCAGCTCCGTCTTTCCGACCCCGGTGGGCCCACTGAAGATGAAGGAGCCGATGGGCCGCCGCGGATCCTTGAGCCCCGCGCGGCTGCGGCGGATCGCACGGCTGACGGCGCGAATCGCCTCATCCTGACCCACGACTCGCTGGTGGAGCTCGTCCTCCATCTTCACCAGTCGCTCGGTCTCGCCTTCCCGCAGCCGCGTTACAGGGATCCCGGTCCAGCGGCTCACGATGAAGGCGACGTTCTCCTCGCTGATCACGGGGCGGTGTCGCTTGCGCTCCTCCTCCCACTCGGCCTGCTTCTGGCGGATGAGTTGCTGCAGCTCGCGTTCCTGGTCGCGGAGTTCCGCCGCGAGCTCAAAATCCTGGTCCCGGATCGCCTGGTCCTTCTTCGAGCCCAGGTGCCCGAACCTGTCCTTCAGCTCGGCGACCTCCGGCGGAGGGACCTGGGAGGCAAGCCGCGCCCGGGCGCTCGCCTCGTCGATCACATCGATCGCCTTGTCCGGCAGGAACCGGTCCGTGATATAGCGGTCCGACAGCTTCACGGCCTGCAGCAGCGCCTCGTCCGGGATCTGGACCCGGTGGTGGTCTTCGTAGTGCTTGCGGAGCCCCCGCAGGATGTCGATGGTCTCCTCCACCGCGGGCGGATCCACGATCACGGGCTGGAAGCGCCGCTCCAGCGCGCCGTCCTTCTCGATATACTTCCGGTACTCGTTCAGCGTGGATGCGCCGATACACTGGAGTTCCCCCCGCGCGAGCGCCGGCTTCAGCATGTTCGACGCATCGATCGCACCCTCCGCCGCACCGGCACCGACAAGCGTGTGGAGCTCGTCGATGAACAGGATGATGTTGCGGTTCTGGGCGATCTCGTTCATGACCGCCTTGAGCCGCTCCTCGAACTGGCCCCGGTATTTCGTCCCCGCGATGACCGCAGCCATGTCCAGAGCCAGGACCCGGTGGTCCCGCAGCGCCTCCGGCGCCTCGCCCCGCGCAATGAGCTGGGCCAGCCCTTCGACGATCGCGGTCTTGCCCACCCCGGGCTCACCGATGAGCACCGGGTTGTTCTTCTTCCGCCGGCACAGGATCTCGATGACGCGCTCGATCTCGTCCTCCCGGCCGATGGTCGGATCCAGCTTCCCCTGACGGGCGAGGTCCGTGAGATCACGGCAGAAATGGTCGAGGGCTGGCGTCTTCGACTTCTTCTCGCCCTTGCCGCCGGGTGCCGGGGCACCCCCGAGGCTTCCGGGCTCGGACCCGCTCACGTCGGAGCCCAGGAGCTTGAGGGTCTGAGCGCGCGCCTCCTCCAGCGTCACCCCCAGGGAGTTCAGCACCTGCGCCGCAATCCCCTTCTCTTCCCGGAGCAGCCCCAGGAGCAGGTGCTCGGTTCCCACGTAGGAGTGGTTCAGCTCGCGGGCCTCCGCCATGGCGAACTCGAGCACCTTCTTGGCTCGGGATGTGTACGGCAGCTCGCCCAGGGCGATCGTGGCCTTGCCTTTCCGCACCGCCTCTTCGATCCGCTCCTGGATCTGATCGAGGTCCACGTTGAGGTTGCTGAGGACGGCAGCCGCGACCCCCTCGCCCTCCCGGATGAGCCCGAGGAGGATGTGCTCCGTGCCCACGTAGTCGTGCTGAAGGCGGATGGCCTCTTCGCGCGCCATGGCGAGGACTTTCCGGACACGATCAGTGAAGTTGTAGTTCATCGCAGCAGCCCCCAGCAGCCCTCAAGTGCGCCGAAACCGGACCGGTGACCGGACCCTCCTATTTGGTTGTCCCCTCCGAGGTGTTCCCCGCATCAGAATCACTGTCCGGGGAGACGTCGCCTTCCGTCGCGAAAATGCGGCGGACGAACGCCGCGCGGTGCGCGTCGCTCTCGGCGGCGGGAAGCTCTCGCCCGGCCGCCTGTTCGAGGTGGGCGGCCTGGGTGAAGATCATGATTTTGTTGAGCGTGTATACACTGAGCCCCGGGAGGAGTTTCATGCTCACTCCCAGGCGCACCCCGGAAAGCAGATTCATCACCTCTTCGAAGGCCAAGCTCCGCGCGTAGCGCAAGAGACCGTACGCCCTCCAGATCTTGTCCTCCGTCACGCTGGAGGCGTCGCGCATGAGGATGTGACGCGCGTGCTGTTCGTACTGGATCACCTGCTGGACGATCTTCTCCAGGTGATCGATGAGGTCCTCCTCGCTCTTCCCCAGCGTGGTCTGATTGGAGATCTGGAAGAAGTTGCCTACCACCTCCGACCCCTCGCCGTACAGCCCGCGGAAGGTGAGCCCCACCTGGGAGAGACCCTGGAGCACCTTCCCGATCTCCTTCGTTAGCACGAGGCCCGGCAGGTGCATGAACACGGAAGCCCGGAGGCCAGTGCCCGCGTTCGTCGGGCAACTCGTCAGGTAGCCGAACTCGCTGTGATAGGCGTAGGGGAGGCGCGTCCCCAGCTCCTCGTCCAGCCGGTCCACCAGCTGCCAGGCGTCGCGGAGGCGGAGTCCGGAAAGGAGGCCCTGGAGGCGAAGATGGTCCTCCTCGTTGACCATCACGCCGATGGGATCCGCAGCCGAGGCGACCACGGCGGCACTGGACGGGGCGCCAGTCCCGTTCTCGCCCACCAGCTCACGGGACGCCAGGTGGCGCTCCAGCAGGATGCGGCGCGTACGAGGCTCGAGCGCCTGGAGTTCGAACAGGGCGAACCCGTTGAGCATCTCCACCTCGGTAGCGGCCTCGCGCACTCGCTCCAGGACCGCCTTGCGGTCGTTCACTCGTGCCCGGCTGCCGAAAGCGTACCCCTGGAGGTTGCGGGCGAGCCGCACCCGGGTGGAGAGCACGATCTCCGAGTGGGGGCCGCTCGCATCCAGCCAGCTCAGGCCGAAGTCGGTGATGCCCGTGAGATCGTTCATCGAATCACTTCGAGCGCCCGGATCTGATCACGGATCTGCGCCGCGCGTTCGAAGTCCTCCGTCTCGACTGCGCGCTGGAGCCTGCGCCTGAGGCCGGCGAGCCGCTCGTGGCGATCGGCGACCCCCGGATCCGGTGGGAGATACACCTTCCCCACGTGCTGCGTGCCGCCATGGATCCGACGGAGTAGACCCCGGAGCTGTACCTCGAAGCTGGCGTAGCAATGCGGACACCCCAAGCGGCCCGTGCTCTTGAAATCATCGAACGTAAGCCCGCAGAACGCGCAGGCTTCCTTCGCCGCCTGCTCGCCGCCCGCCGGTGGGTCGCCCATTTGCGCAAGGAAATCCGTGAGCGGAGCGTTGGAGTACGACGTGCCCGCTTCGAGGCCCTTCTCGGCCGCGCACTTCTGGCAGAGATGATACGTCGACATCTGATTGTTCACGATCTGGGTCAGATGCACGACGGCCTCGTTCTCGCCGCAGTTGTCGCAGGCCATGGCCACGCCTACTCCCCCCCGATCGGGTGCAACCTGCCATCCCGTAGGAGCAGGATCCGATCCGTACGCTCTGCCAGTTCACGGTTGTGCGTCACCAGAACGAGCGCAAGGTGGCGCTCGGCGCGCAACGCGAACAGCAGGTCCTGGACGCGCTCGCTCGTGTGCCGGTCCAGGTTCCCCGTGGGCTCGTCCGCCAGTAGCGCGAGCGGGTCGTTGACCAGGGCACGAGCGACCGCGACCCGCTGTTGCTCGCCGCCGGAGAGCTGCCACGGCCGGTGATAGAGCCGGTGGCTGAGCCCCACGGCGTCGAGGGCGTCGCGGGCGCTGACCTCTACCGACTCGCGGCTCCATCCTCCGATGAGACCGGGCATCATCACGTTCTCCAGGGCGCTGAACTCCCGGAGCAAGTGGTGGAACTGGAACACGAAGCCGACGCAGCGGTTTCGGATCGGGGCCAGCGTCCGGTCATCCAGGTGCGTGACGGGCTCGCCGCCAATGAGGACATCCCCGGCGGTGGGCCGGTCGAGGGCGCCGAGCAGGTGGAGAAGCGTCGACTTCCCGGCGCCACTCGCTCCGACGACGGCCACCGCCTCTCCGCCCTCGACGCGGATGTCTACCCCCTGCAGCACCTTGAGTTCACTGCCGTCCGCCTGGAGGTAGCTCTTGTGCAACCCGCGGCCTTCCACCGACGTTCCGCCGCGCGGTCCGGCCGGCGCCGGACCCGTAGCAGGCTTAACCGCGGCGAGCGGCTCACTCATGGTGGATCGCCTCCACGGGGGCGAGGCGCGAGGCCTGGAGCGCCGGGTAGATCGTGGCCGCGAAGGCGATGGCGACACTTATCAGCACGATGACCACCACGTCCAGCGGCTCGAGCGCTACGGGTAGCCGGTCGATGAAGTAGACGTCCGGCGGCAGCGTGATGAAGCGATAACGGTCGAGAAGGAAGACCACGACGAAGCCGAGCACGCTTCCCAGCACCGTGCCGATCACGCCGATCCACAACCCCTGGAGCATGAAGACCTGGAGCACCTGAGCCTCGGTCATCCCCATCGCTTTGAGGATCCCGATCTCTCGCGTCTTGTCGGTCACGACCATGACGAGAGTGCTGATGATGTTGAACGCTGCGACCAGCACGATGAGGAACAGGATCACGGCCATCGCCAGCTTCTCCAGCTTGAGCGCGGAGAAGAGCGAGCGGTTCGTGGCCATCCAATCCTCGGTCCAGTAGGGGTGGCCGAGCCGCAGCGCGATGGCCCGCGCCACCTCCGCAGCCCGCCACGCGTCCTCCACCCGTACCCCGATCCCGGAGACCTGGTCCCGGATGCGGAGGAGGTCCTGCACGGCCTCCAGCGGGGCATAGACGTTCCGGATGTCATACTCGTACATACCCGTCGAGAACGTGGCCGTCAACTCGAACGGCCGCATGATCGGCATATAGCCGAAGGGGCCTATGGGCACGTTCTCCAGGGAGACCAGCGTGAGGGTATCACCGGCGAACACCCCCAGCCGGTCCGCGAGGCGCGTCCCCATGATGAGCGGCGGCAGCCCCGAGGGGCCGGGCCTGAGAGAGTACCTGTCCGCAAGGATCCCCGCCTCCATGTCAGTCACCGGAGTGCGCCCCGGTGACGAGACATCGATCCCGTAAAGGTCGCCGGTCTGCGCGTACTCGTTTCGCGCGATGATCCCGACTTGGGTGAGAATGAACGGCGAGGCGGCGACGACGCCGTCCACGCCATGCACCGTATCGACGACCTCGCGCCAGCGGTCCATGCGCAGGCTCGAGCCTTGCTGCAGCACGAGCACATGGGGGCTCGTACCCAGGATCTTGTCACGGAGATCTTCCTGAAGTCCCGTC
Organism: Gemmatimonadota bacterium; assembly: GCA_016209885.1. Classification (GTDB taxonomy): domain Bacteria; phylum Gemmatimonadota; class Gemmatimonadetes; order Longimicrobiales; family Gaopeijiaceae; genus JACQVF01. Next base: position 10,140 of record JACQVF010000096.1, read on the forward strand.
ATGACGGCGATGACGACGATGAGCGCTGTGACCCCTACGGTGACGCCGCCGAGGGCGATCCAGGTGATGAGGGAGAGAAGCCGCCCCTTCTTGCGGGCGGCCAGGTAGCGGCGGGCGATGAACCAGGCGAGGGACATGGGCGACGGCGTGGCCCGCGGATCGCTGCGGGGTCAGAAGCCAGAATCAGGACGTGGGCCGGAGCGCCGGAAACAGGATCACGTCACGGATCGACGGCCGGTTCGCCACCACCATGGCCAGCCGGTCGATGCCGATCCCCACCCCCCCGGTGGGAGGCATCCCGAACTCCAGAGCCCGCAGGAAGTCCTCGTCGATCTGGTGCGCCTCGTCCTCTCCCAGGGCGCGCAGGCGCGCCTGCTCCTCGAAGCGGCGCCGCTGGTCGATGGGATCGTTCAACTCGCTGAACGCGTTCGCGAGCTCATGGCTCGCTGCGAACAGCTCGAACCGCTCCGTCAGCTCGGGATCGCCGCGCTTCGCCTTGGCCAGCGGGCTGAGCATGAGAGGGTAGTCCATCACGAAGGTCGGCTGCTCAAGCTTCGGCTGAGCGACGGCGCCGAACAACTTGTCCAGCAGCCTGCCGCGCCCTGCACCGTCCAGCTCCGGGAGATGGAGCGCGAAGGCTCGGTCGCGCAGCTCATCGTCCGGCAGCCTGCGCGCGTCCGCGCCGAGCGCCTCGCTCAGGGCGCCGTAGAACGTGGTGCGCGCGAACGGCGGCCGGAAGGAGACGCGCGTGCCCTGGTACTCGAGCTCGTACGATCCCGTGAGTTCGAGGACGACCCGCGAGATCATCTCCTCGACGAGCTCGGCGATGTCCAGGTAATCCGCGAACGCCTGGTAGAACTCGAGCATGGTAAACTCGGGGTTGTGGAGGCGGTCCATCCCCTCGTTCCGGAAATCCTTGCTGATCTCGTAGACGCGCTCGAACCCGCCTATCACGAGTCGCTTCAGGTACAGCTCGTCGGCGATTCGCAGATAGAGCGGGATGTCGAGCACGTTGTGGTGCGTCACGAACGGCCGGGCCATGGCGCCCCCATACACGGGCTGCAGCACCGGGGTCTCCACCTCCACGTAACCGCGCGCGTCCAGGAACGCCCGCATCGCCCGCACGAGGCGGCTCCGCAGGACGAAGACATCGCGCACTTCAGGGTGGACGGCCAGGTCCACATAGCGCTGGCGGTAGCGGGCCTCCAGGTCCGCGACGGCGCTGTGCAAGCGGCGTTCGCCTGTCTCGGGGTCGATCTCCTCCTTGCCGATGGGGAGCGCGCGCAGCGACTTGGCGAGCAGCTCGTACGCCTCGACCCGCACCGTGATCTCGCCGGCCCGCGTGCGGAACAAGGGGCCCCGGGCGCCGACCCAGTCCCCCAGGTCCAGGAGCTCCAGGTTCGCGAACGCCTCCTCCCCCAGTACGTTGAGTCGGAGGTAGAGCTGGATCCTGCCGCTGAAGTCCACCAGATCCGCGAACGCGCTCTTCCCGTGGGAGCGCTGGCTCACCAGCCGTCCGGCCACGGCGATGCGCGGTCCCTGTCTCTCCACATTGAGCGTGCCCTCCGCTTCGGCGCGGCGGAAGAGCGTGCCCGCGTCCTGCGCAGGGTGCGTCCGCTCGAAGCGGTAGGCGTACGGGAGTATGCCCTTTTCCTGGAGCGCCGCCAGCTTGGCGCGGCGCGCCCGCAGCACAGGGTCCGCCTCCTCGGCCGGCCCTCCCTGCGGCGCCTCCCGCGGCGCTTCCGTGCGGGCAGACTCTGGTTCGCTCATCGCGTTACGCCGCCGCGGCGGCTCCGAACCGCTTCAGGTAAGCTTCGATGAAGGGGTCGATCTCGCCGTCCATCACCCTCTGCAAGTCCGTCACCTTCAGTTCGGTCCGGTGGTCGGTGACCATCGTGTAGGGCTGGAATACGTAGGAGCGGATCTGATTCCCCCACGCGATCTCGGTCTTCGTCGCCTCTAGCTTCTGTCGCTCCTTCTCCCGCTCCTCCAGCGCGCGCTGGTACAACGCCGCGCGGAGCATTTTCATGGAAATGGCGCGGTTCTTGTGCTGTGAGCGCTCCTGCTGGCAGGAGACCACGATGCCCGTCGGGAGATGCGTGATCCGCACGGCGGAGCTCGTCTTGTTCACATGTTGGCCGCCGGCTCCAGAGGCGCGGAAGGTGTCGACACGCAGATCCTCGTCGTTGATCTCGACCTGCACGTCCTCGTCCACCAGCGGATACACGAAGACGCTGGCGAACGACGTGTGGCGCCGGGCCTGAGCGTCGAACGGCGAGATCCGCACCAGCCGGTGCACTCCCTTCTCCGCCTTCAGGTACCCGTACGCGTAGCGGCCGCGGACCTCCAGCGTTGCACTCTTGATTCCCGCCTCCTCGCCGGGGATCAGGTCCAGGACTTCCACCTCGTATCCGTGATGCTCCGCCCAGCGCGCATACATGCGCATCAGCATCTGGGCCCAGTCCTGGGACTCCGTGCCCCCTGCTCCGGGGTGGATGGTGAGGATGGCATCCCGATGGTCGTCAGCGCCCCGCATCATGGTGCGAAGCTCGAGCGCCTGGACGGCCTTCTCCAGATTCTCGACCTCGCGTTCCCACTCGGCCGTCAGCGCTTCGTCCTCTTCCTCCAGAAGAAGCTGCGCGAGCTCGAGGAGCTCGCTCGCCTTGGCAGCGTACCGCTGCCACGGCTCCACCCAGCTCTTGAGCCGCCTCGCCTCCTCGATCACCTCCCGGGCAACGTCGGGGCGTTCCCAGAAGCCCGGGTCCGCCATCCGCGCTTCCAGCGCCACGATGCGTTGCTCCTTGGCCGGGATGTCAAAGATACCCCCGTAACTCGGCGAGGCGCTGTTCCGCCAGGCGAGCGCGTTCGAGCCGTTCCGCATCCATGGCAAACCGTCTTTCCGCCCGAGCGACGTGGAGCTACCTAAGGCAAAGGGCCGTCCGGTTGGACGGCCCCTCCGTACCCATTCCGTACACCTAAAATATAGGGCCGGCCAAGAGGCGTATCAACGGGGCTTCGGTCGCCCTTCCTGGACACTATCGCTGGCCGGACCCCGCAGCATCGGTCAATACGCCTCCGAGTCCGGCGAAGGCCACGCCACCCCTGGCTGCTACTCAGAAGACCTGCTGCCCGTCGGCCAGGATCTCGTTCAGCGCGGTCCGGAAGTGCGGCGTCTTTCTGGCCGTCTCCTCGCCCACCTGCGCGACGTACTCCTCCCACGACTTCCGGATCTCTTCGCGGAACTCCGTGCGTAGTGTCCCCTGCCGCAAGGCGCGCTCCCGTCGATCGGGAAAGTAGGCGACGATGTCGGAGACGAGGGCACGGGCCAGGCGCTGGGCGCGCTCGCCCGGATCCCGGCGCCCGAAGGGGTGGGGGGCCACGGGCTTTCTGGCTGCCGCCGGCGCGCCAGGCACGGATGTGCTCTGGTCGCTTCGCGGGGTGGCGACCGCCGCTCTGGCTCTGGCGGCGATGCCCGCTTCCGTAGCCGCAGGCGGCGCAGACGGCGCGGGCGGCGTCGGCTGCGCGGCGGGTGCCCGCGGCATCTCCGGAGTGCGGGCCGCCGCCGGCGCCACGGGGGTCGCTGGGGTGACCGGGGCCCCTACCGAGGGACGGGGCGCTGCCACGATGGGCTCTGGAGATGGGGTCGCCACTCGGACGGGTTCTGTCTGGGCGGACGCACGGGGCGCCCCCGTGGGCGCCGCCCGAGCGGTCATCACGGCCGGCTCTGCGGGCTCCACCCGGAAAACGTGCCCACAATGGGTACAGCGGGTCCTCGCGCCGCCGGCCGGGACTCGCGCGGGGTCGACGCGATAGACGGTCTCACAGGAGGGACACCCAACGTTCATGGCTCGATCTCTGTGGGAGCCGCGATGGGCTGGGTGCGGATCAATCGATGAGCCCCGGCTGCCGCCCCCGTACATCTGCGTGGACCGCTTCGGGCGGCGCCGCTTCCTCCTCCTCTTTGGTCGGCTTCCGCCGGTCGACCACGTAGACGGATCCGGGAAGCGTCTTGGCGTAGGTCTTCATCTCGCTTGCCATCGTACTGACCTGCGCGGTATGTGTGAACTCGTGGAACTGGTTCGTCACGATACCGATGGAGAGGCTCATGAGCGGGATCCGGTGGATGTTCCCCCGGCGGTCCTTGCCGAGGAAATACCCCGCTCGCCGGTCCTCCTCCGAGTACTGGAACGGGATCAGCTCATCGAACAACTCGAGGATCGCTTCGCTGCACGGCTCCATGTACTCGAGGGGCACCGTAAAGATAAAGTCGTCGCCGCCGATGTGGCCGACGAACCCGCCCAGGGCGATCCCGCGCACCATGTCGCGCAGGATGTGAGAGAGCATGCGGATGACGCGATCGCCCTCCTTGTAGCCGTACCGGTCGTTGAACTCCTTGAAGTGGTCGAGATCGGCGTAGCAGAACGCGAAGGGCGCGCCCCGCGCCAGGCGCTCCGCCAGGTCGCGCTCAATCTGCGGAGTGCCCGGCAGGCGCGTGGTGGGGTGCACGCTCACGTCGCGGTCCGCCCGGCGCAAGAGAAGCTCGAGTCGCAGCCGGCGCTCCCGCTCCGGGAGCGTGGACGCCAGCACCTCGTCCGCACCGGCTTCCAGAGCCGCCGCCACCAGCTCCGTCGCGTCCCGCGGGACGAACAGGGCCACCGGCACGATGGCCGTGAACGGATCCTTCTTGAGCTCCCGCACCACGTCGATGGCGCCGTCGGCCACGGACCGGGCATCCATGAGCACGCACGCCGGGAACGAGCGATTGAGAAGCTGGACGACGAGTTCGCCGTTCGACTCGATCAGGATCGCAAAGCCATGCTCGTTCGCAAACTCGACCACGAGCGCCGGAGCAGGTTCGTTGCCCGGCGCGTAGAAAACGAGCGTATTCTTGTGGGAATCGGTCATCCTCTCCCCGAGACCGAGTCGTACGCTCCGCGGGCAAAGGGGGGCCGCGGGAGGAACCAAAGCACGTTAAACCGTGGATCCCCTACTGTCAATTCGCTCGACGAGCAGGAAGTCGATTTTCCGGTCCTCTAGATTCACCGCTGCGACACGCACACGTACGCGGTCGCCCAGCCGGAATCGGCGGCGCGTACGCTCGCCCACCAGGGCGTATCCGTCCTCGAGGAAATGGTAGTAGTCGTCGTCCAGCGAGCTGACGTGCACAAGCCCGTCGACGAAGTAGTCGTCGAGGAGGACGAAGAATCCGAACGAGGTGACGCCGGAGATCGTCCCGGAGAAGTCGGCGCCCAGATGCCGCCGCATGAACTCGGTCTTCTTGAGGTCGACGCTGTCACGCTCGGCTTCATCGGCTACACGCTCGCGCTCGCTGCTGAGTTCAGCGATCACGCCCAGTTTCTCGGCCGTCCAGGTCTCCGGAAGCGGCTTCCCATCGAGGAAGGCGCGGGTCACGGCGCGGTGCACGACCAGGTCGGGATAGCGGCGGATCGGCGAGGTGAAGTGTGTGTACCAGCGCGTGGCCAGCCCGAAATGCCCACGGTTCTCCGCGCTGTACTCGGCGCGCTTCATGGAGCGGAGAACCACGGCCGAGACCAGGTTTTCCTCCGGTCGCCCGCCCGCCTGCTTGAGCACACGCTGCAAGTCCTTCGGCCGCAGGCTGCGGTGGGCCGGAAAGCGATAGCCCAGAGGCAGGAGCAGCTCGCGGAGCTGTTCCATGCGGTCAGGGTCCGGCGGAGCGTGGACACGGTAGAGGAACGGCAAACGGTGGCGCGCGGCGCGGCGGGCCACCGTTTCGTTCGCCAACAGCATGAACTCCTCCACGAGACGATGGCTCTCCAGGCGCAGGATGCGCTGGATGTCCACGGGGGTCCCATCTTCGTCCAGCTCCACCCGCGCTTCCGGAAGGTCGAAGTCGAGGCTTCCTCGCTCCTCGCGCCGGCGCCGCAACGTGCGGGCTAGGTCACGGAGTATCTCGACGGCGCGGTCCGTCTGGGCGTCCACGCGCTCCTCCCCGTCCAGCACCCGCTGCACCTCTTCGTACGTCAGCCGGTGCCGGCTTCGGATCAACGCGCGCTCGAAACGGTGGTGGTGGACCCGGCCCGCGACGTCCACGGTCAGGAAAAGAGAGACGGCCCGCCGGTCCCGATCGGGGAGGAGCGAACACAGGTCGGCGGACAGCTCCTCGGGCACCATAGGCACCAGCCGGTCCACGAGATAGACGCTCGCGCCCCGGCGCAGCGCTTCCGCGTCCAGCTCGCTTCCCTCCTCCACGAAGTGCGAGACGTCCGCGATGTGGATCCCCACCTCCCAGGCATCGCTGCCCAGCGCGGCCACGGATAGGGCGTCGTCGTGGTCCTTCGCGTCGCGCGGGTCGATAGTGAACACGTGGAGGTGCCGGGCATCCGCACGGCCGACGTCGAGGTCGTGCCGGACCCGGATCGTGGCTTGTCGCGCGGCCTCTCGGACGATGTCGGGGAAGTCCAGGGGAAGCCCGTGTCCGTAGAGCACGGCCAGGATGTCGACCCCCGGCTCGTCCATGGGGCCCAGGACTTTCTCTACCTCGCCCGCGGGGCCCAGCTTCAGAGTGCCGTAGGAGGTGATCCGTACGACCACCACGTCGCCGTCCTGCGCTTCGCCCCCGGCGCCCGGCGGGACGAACACGTCGCGGGCAAGGCGCGGGTCCTCCGGCACGACGAAGCCGAAGTTCCGGGCCCGGTGGTACGTCCCGACCATCGTTGGATGCGCGCGCTCCAGCACCTTGATGACGCATCCCTCGATGCGCGGCCCGCGACGCCGCCGCTCGATGCGCGCGACGACCAGGTCACCGTGCATGGCCGCGTTCAGGCCGGCCGCAGCGATGAAGATGTCCTCGCCCCCCTCGGAGGGGACCACCCAGCCATCGCCCGCGCGGGTCGTTTCCAGCCGCCCGACCACCAGGTTGATGCGCTCCGGAACCGCGTACCGTTGCTTCCGCACCCGATACAGGACGCCGTCCCGCTCCAGCGACACCAGCAGCGCCTTGAAGTCGGGGTAGTCTCGCGCCGCGACGCCCAGACCGCGCGCCAGCTCCTTGGCCTTGAGCGGCCGACCGGCCTGGCTTTTCAGGTAGTCGATGACTTCCTGCGGGCTGGGAACCATTGGCTTCCTGTGTGAGAGGGTCACGGCCGGACGCGGAAGACGAGGAGCCACCCCCCATGAGCGGAGCGCGGATCGTAGAGCGCCTCCACGCCCACCGGCGGGAGCGGGAGCCGCGCCTGGATGCGGGCAGAGATCAGCGCGTCCACGGCGCTCACCAGGTGGTTGCCCAGAAGCACGCCGATCATGATGGTAGCGCGGCGCAACACCTCGTCGCTGCTGCGGATCAGTCGCATGTACGCCTCTTGCTCGAGTCCATTTTCGCCCCAATCCCACGCGAACTCGGACGAGTAGGCCCGCTGTCGGTAGTGCGCGAGCGCGCGCTGGTACTCGGGCGAATCCTCGGGGGGCGGGCCCTCGCCCGCAGGGAAGAAGATCGCCTTCGCGAGCGCCCAGGCGGAACCGTTGTACGTGCGCTCATCCGGCTCCGGCTGGATCCCCGGGCGTACAGGGTCGGCATCGAGGGCGCCGCTCGCCCGGAAGCTGCTCAGCGCCTCGTAGTACTCGAAGTCGCCATCGCGCCGTGACCCGACGCTGACTCGCCGGGCCACCAGCCAGGCAAGGTCGCGGTAGCGGTTCCGTAGCTGGGTACCCTCCCGGCGCGCGTCCAGGAACTGGACCCAGACCCAGAGCTCGAGTGCCGTGTATGGGGGCCAGCGCCCCTGGCCCAGGAGCCACTGGCCGGATCCCGGTACCACGACCGAGTAGAGGAAGGCGCGCCCCGGACCGAGAGATCGCGCCATGGAGTCGGTGGGCACGGTGAGTCCGGTGCTACAGAGCCGCGGCGGCAAGCACGGGAGCGGGCCGGCCTCGAGCGGTGGCGGCACCGCCAGGGTGGGTGCCGGCGCGAGGGAGAGGAGCCCGGCTACGAGGGCACGCCGCAGGGGCTGCATCACCGATGCGTTCAGAAGGCGATCCCGAACGTCACGTGCACCGGCTCGGCTTCGC
>JACQVF010000094.1 GCA_016209885.1 Gemmatimonadota bacterium
CCCGCCAAACGAGCACGGGGTCGTCGTCCTGGCCGTGGTGGCGCTCAAACGCCGTCCACAGTGCTCCCCGGCGGGCATACGGCGTGGAGGTGGCGAGCAGCAGGGCACCAGGGACCGTCGCCATCGCCGGCCTGAGTGCGTTCACCGTCTCCACGTCGGGGTTGGCTGACTCGGGGTCCGGCCAGAACGCGATCTCGTCGAGCACCGCCGCGACGATGGTGTAGCCGCGGACAGCGCGGTAGCTGCTCGTGTGGACCTCGATGACGACGCGGTTGCGGAGCTCGATGCTCTCACGCGTCTCGTGCGCCACCATGCGGGCGAGAAGCCGCGAGCCGGTCAAGAGCCCGCGCATGTAGCGCAGGACCGTGCGCGCCTGCTTCCGGTCCGCAGCCAGGACCATGACCGTCCCCACCTCGCCGGGTGCAAGCACCTTGCCGTAATCGCGGAAGCACGCCAGGAACACCGCCACGACTGCGGCGATGCGGCTCTTGCCCGCCCGCCGGCCGGCCACAACCCAGGCCTCGCGCGCCAGTCCCGCGGGCGGCGTCTCCCGGCCCGTGCACTCGCGGTAGAGCGCCAGCGCGTCGCCATCGGACGCGAGCCCGAAGAGCGCGGCCAGGAACGCGCGCCATGCCGTCCAGGACTCCCCCGCGAACTGACGAGCGAACAAGTTCGGGTCGGACAGCGCGTCGAGAATGGTCACGGACGCGCCAGCGCCCGCGTGCGCCGCGATCTTGCCGTGCATCACGAGACTATGGGCTCGTATCGTAAAGAGGCTGAACAAGTTGGCGAGGTGGCGGAATCCGCCACCAGAACCATGACCGTCCCGTCCCGGTTCGCCCGGCTCCGCGCCTCCTAGACGCCATCGCTCCCGCCCTCGCCGTACACCTGCGCCACGTATTCCTGCAGATCGCCTACCTCCGGCCCCCGCCGCTCCAGCCCGAGCATCTGGAGATATTTCGCCAGGCTGTCGGCGAGCCGCTGGCGGTCCAGCACGACGCGATGCAGCTTCCGGCTCCGGCGGTTCACGATGGCGCCGGAGCGCAGCAAGTACCCGTCCACGTGTTCCAGCAGGAGCGCCGTGCCGATGGTGAGGTTGACGAGCGCCTGCTGCTGCGCCGTCACGTTCTCCGGCCCGCCCAGATCGGCCACCAGCGCATCCCGAAACTCTCTGAGCTTCACGCCCGTCTCGCCCAGCTCGTCGAGCCATGCGTCGCCCGGGCCGGTGTGCTCCAGCGCCCGTTGCAGGGCGTAGAGCCCGCTCTTGCGGTAACGGCGCTTCCGGCTGTCGCGGTTGTGCGGCGGTTTCACAGGCATTGCGCCACCGCTCCAGCATTCAAGGTACGTTCAAGGTGAGCCCCGGAAGCCTTGCGGCACAACGGGTTTCGGCGGCCCGCAAGATTAGGAATCGTGTGCGTGATTCGACGCTCGTCGGCTCGGATGTGACGTAGGTGCGAGCGCGCCACCTTGAACGTACCTTGAATGAACGGCGGGGAAGGGGTGGAAAACTTAGACTCTGTCGCTGCCGAAGCGTCGCGTATCTGCGCCCTTTCTTCTGTCGGTAGCCCTGGCGTCCGGGCGCGTGCGGGGGCTCAAAATCGTGCGGGGGCAACCCCATGCGGGTTCGAATCCCGCCTCCGGCATGAGGCGCAGCCTCGCAGACTCTCGACGGGTTGCGTCCCTCTACCTTGAGCCACCACCGCCTCTTTCGGGTCGCCCTGTCGCGATGGATGGCCCGGCGCTTCGCATTTGCAGCAACAGCAGCAACAGCGGGAACACGTGGACCGGAAACGAACCAGAGCACAGGAGGAGGCGGTCGGGCCCAGGGGGCTGGCCGGCCCGAACCCGCGCCGCGATGGCTTGAGCGGGAAGGGGAAAGGAACATCGATGTCAGACAAGCAGAATGGGGATAGCGCGCGCCCCGTGCCTTCGGCCTGTGCAGCGTCCGGGCTGCCGCTGGAGCTGTGCTACGATGCCAGCCACAGCGCCGGCCGGGGCGAAGCGGCCGAGATCGGCCGGCCGGGTGAATACCCCTACACCCGGGGTGTGCATCCCAGCATGTACCGAGGCAGGCTCTGGACCATGCGGCAG
>JACQVF010000097.1 GCA_016209885.1 Gemmatimonadota bacterium
ATGTAGACGATGCCGCGCTCGCACTCGGCGATGTTGAAGTCGGCCGCCTGGAGGAGGCGCACCAGGATGTACTCGACGACCTCGCCGACGTAGCCCGCCTCGGTGAGCGTGGTGGCGTCGGCGATGGTGAAGGGCACCCGCAGCATCTTGGCCAGGGTCTGGGCCAGCAGCGTCTTGCCGGAGCCGGTGGGACCGATGAGCAGGATGTTCGCCTTGTCGATCTCGACCTCGTCGAGCACGCCCTGGTGGTTCACCCGCTTGTAGTGGTTGTAGACCGCCACCGACAGGCTCTTCTTCGCGTGCTCCTGGCCGATCACATACTCGTCGAGGATCGCCTTGATCTCCGTTGGCGTCGGGCTGGGGACTATCGTCTCCGCCGCTTCGCGCTCCTCTTCTTCCGCCAGAATCTCATTGCAGAGCGCGATGCACTCGTTGCAGATGTAGACCGAGGGCCCGGAGATGAACTTCTTGACGCTGTCTTTCGACTTCCCGCAGAAGCTGCAGCGGAGGTGCTTGTCGCTCGTCGGCATCGTCTCGTCCCCAGTAGCGGCGGACCGGCGGGTCAGTGGAAGCGCATCACGAGCGCTACGGTGCTTTCCTCGGCCCCTGCCGCCCATCCAGCTTCGTGGGCGTCAGCACGTTGTCGATGAGCCCGTACTCCTTCGCCTCGGGCGGGCTCATGAAACGGTCGCGATCCACGTCTTCCGCGACCTTCTCCACCGGCTGGCCGGTATGGACGGCCAGGAGCTCGTTCAGCCGCTCGCGGGCATAGAGGATCTCCTTGGCCTGAATCTCGATGTCCGCTGCGGTGCCCTGGCTGCCGCCCGACGGCTGGTGGATCATGATCCGCGAGTTCGGCAGCGCGTTGCGCTTGCCCTTCGTGCCCGCAGCCAGCAGGAACGCGCCCATGGAAGCGGCCAGCCCCACGCAGAAGGTCACGATGGGCGCCCGCAGGAACTGCATCGTGTCGTAGATCGCGAGCCCCGAGTAGACGCTGCCGCCCGGGCAGTTGATGTAGAGATAGACCTCTTTCTCTGGATCCTCGGCGTCCAGGAAGAGGAGTTGCGCAATGATGATGTTCGCCACGTTGTCGTCGATCGGCGAACCCAGGAACACGATCCGGTCCATGAGGAGCCGGCTGAAGATGTCGTAGCTCCGCTCCCCGCGGCTCGTGCGCTCGATGACGTAAGGCGGGTAAATAGGCATACCCTCTGGTTTCAGGTTTCGCGCGGTCTCTCGTCCACGATCTCGGACTGCGCCTTGAGCAGCTCGAAAACCTTGTCCTCGGTAATCTCGCGCCCGATCGCCTCGATGCGCTGCGCGCGCTGAAGCTGGGCGCGCACCTCCGACGCCGAGCGCCCGGCGCGCTGGGCGATCTGCTGAATGCGAGCCTCGACCTCCTCGTCGCTGGTCAGGAGCGCTTGCGTCTCGGCGATGCGGTCGATGAGAAGGGCCCGCTTGACCTGGCGCTCGGCGTCCGCGCGAAGCGCGGCGCGCGCTTCCTGGATCCGCTGCTCTGGCACGCCTTCCGGACTGCCGAGCACGCGATCCAGGTAGCGTTCCACCATGGACTCCGGGACCTCGAAGGCGTTCGCTTCCAGGAGCAGGTCCACGAGCTGCGCCCGCACGGCCGCCTCCTCCCGATCCCGAGCCTCGTGCTCCAGGTCGCGCGCGATCCGGCCGCGCAGGTCGTCGACTCCCGTGAACTCCCCGAGGGAGCGGGCGAACTCATCATCCAGCTCGGGGATCTCGCGGACCTTGCGCGAAAGCAGCGTGATCCGGAGCCGTTGCTCCTTGCCCCGCCGCCCCTCGTCCGGGAAGTCGTCGGGGAAGCGCACGGTGAATTCGCCGGAGTTCCGCGGCTCGAGGGTGAGGATGCCAGCCTCGACGTCCGGGAGCGCGTCTCCCGCACCCAGCACCAGCTCGTACGTTCGCGTCTCGCCCGCCGCGCCATCGGCGTCCACCGGCGCCATCTCCACGGAGACCAAATCCTCCAGCTGCGGTCGGCCGTCCTCCGCCGGGCGCCAGACCCCCTGCTCCTCCCGAAGGCGCTGGACCACGCGCTCCACCTGCGTCTCGTCCACGCTGAGGACAGGGCGCCCCACCCGGAAACCGCCGAGCCGCCCCACCTGGATCTCCGGCGCGACGTCGAATGAGACGGCGAACGTGAGGTCGCGCTCCGGCTCGTAATCCACTGCTTCGATGCGGCCCTCGCTGATGGGCCGGAGCGACTCACGCCGCAACGCCTCCCGATACGCCTCGCCGATCACCTTGTCCAGCGTCTCACGGCGCAGCGCCTCGCCGTAGCGTTTCTCCACCAGGTCCGCGGGCACCCGCCCCTTGCGGAAACCTGGAAGCTTGAGCCGCCCGGCGAGGTCGCGGGCAATCTCGCGGCGCGCGGCCTCCACCGCGACTGCGGGCACCCGGACGCTCACCCGGCGGTGCCACCGCTCCCGCTCCTCCACCGCCACCGCGATGTCTTCGATGTGAGACAGCTTGAGCGTCATCGCCATACGTGCCGTGCGTTTCGGGGGCGCATGCGAAAGGGGGGACTCGAACCCCCACGGCCGGAGCCACGAGATCCTAAATCTCGCGCGTCTACCAGTTCCGCCACTTTCGCAGGATCCACTGATGAAAAAGATAACCCTGCACCGTGGGCGGCTCAACTACAGATGGGGAAGGCGCGAAAGGCGCGGGCTCTACCTGGGTGGACCTCTTGGGTGGACCTCGAGAAAACGACGCGCGTCCCGGGTCCGCCCGACCCGGGACGCGCGCTCTCCTCAGACCGCGGCCGGCGCGTTACTGCGGAACTCGCACGTTGACGATCCGGCTCCGGCCGTCGGGGGTCTCCACCACCAGGGACACGACGTCGCCCGGCTTCGCAGACGACAGCACGCGCTTCACGTCTTCGGCGCCCGAGATCTCGCGGCCATTCAGCCTGAGGATCCGCACGGGTGCGCTGCCAAGGCCGTAACGCGCGGCGGGGCTGTACGGCGCGACGCCGACGATCACCGCGCCGCCCGGTCTCTCGAAGCCGAGGCGCCGGGCCAGCTCGGGCGTCAGATCCTCCACCGCGATGCCGAGCTTCTCCTCCGCACGGCCGGAGCGCTCCGCCGTGGTCCGGGTCTCGGTGGTGAACGGCGCCTCGCCGAGACGAACCTCGATCTCCTGCGGCGCGCCGTTCCGGTAGAGCCGGAGCCTCACCGTGTCGCCCGGCTTGCGGCTGGCGATGCGCTGCTGAAGCTCGCCCGAACGCTCGACCGGCGCGCCGTCCACCGCCACCACGACGTCACCCGCCTTGAGCCCCCCTTGCTTCGCCGGGCTGTCATCGCCGCTGTAGTCGTTGATCAGGGCGCCGGCGACCCGCGGCAGCTTGTAGACCTCGGCATCCTCCGGGCTCACTGTGGTGATCGACACGCCCAGCCACGCGCGGCGCACACGCCCGAACTCGATCAGGTCCCGCATGACCCGCCGGGCCAGTGTGATGGGGATCGCGAAGCCATAGCCCTCGTAGTAACCTGTCCGGCTCGCGATCGCCGAGTTGATCCCGATCACCTCGCCGCGAAGATTTACGAGGGGGCCGCCCGAGTTCCCGGGGTTGATCACCGCGTCCGTCTGAATGAAGTTCTCGATGGCGTAGTCCGCGAGCTGGTTGAACTGCTCGTCTCGGAGCAGCTCCCCGCGAATGATCGACAGGGGACGGCCCTTCGCGCTGATGATCCCGGCAGTCACCGTATAGTCCAGCGAGCTGCCGCCGAACCCGGGGTTCCCGATGGCCAGCACCCACTCACCGACCCGCGCCGCGTCTGAATCGCCGAAGTTCACCGTCGGCAAGTTGCTCGCGTCGATCTTGATGACCGCAACGTCCGTGGTGGGATCCGTACCCACGACCTTGGCGCTGAACTCCCGACCGTCCCGCAGCCAGACCCGGATCTTCGCCGCGCCTGCCACCACGTGGTTGTTCGTCAGGACGTAGCCGTCCTGCGAGACGACGAACCCGCTCCCGCCCGCCATCTCGGGGATCGCCTGGCTGTCCTCGTCCAGGGGCGGGACGTCGAAGAACCGCCGGAACTCCTCCGGGATCTGAGGAAACGCACGCGCGTGCGGCGAGGCCTCGCGCAGGCGCTGGACCTCGATCCGCACCACCGCGGGGGTTACGGCCCCCGAAATCGCCTCAAACGCCCGGTTCAGCGCGAGCGCCGGGCCCAGGACGTCCTCCGGAATTGCGCTCGCGCTGCTGCGCGTGCTGCTCTGGGCCGCGGTGGGGCCTGCGTACGAGCCCGCGGTCCATTCCAACCCGCTGGCCAGTCCTACACCGAACAGGAAGGCCAGGGTGACGTAAAGAATCAGCTTCGTCTTCGCCTTCAGCGGATCTACCATGGAGGTCTCCTGTCTCGATCTTTGGTGAGCCTTGCCAGCTCACTCCGTGCAAAGACTACCCCGCTTCCGCGATCCCGGATCCCCCGCCCCCGCAGATTTGACGCTTCGGACGGACCCGGTCGTTGCCCGGGAACGGCGGGGGCCGTCACGCCTGTGGAGTCGATCGCGGCGCCCTTCGTGCGGCCGGCCTACTTCTCCTCGTCCATGATCTCGTAGTCGGCCTCTACGACTTCCTCCTCCTTCGACGGCGCTTCAGCCGCGGGCCCGGGGCCCCCGGGCGCCTCGCCACCTGCGCCACCTGCGCCACCTGCGCCACCTGCGCCACCTGCGCCACCTGCGCTTGCATCCTGGGCCTGGTAGATCTCCTGCCCGGCGGCGCTGAACGCCTGCATCAGCTCGTCGCGCGCCGCGCGGAGCTTTGAGGTGTCGAGATCCTGCTTGAGCGCCTCCTTCGACCGCTCCAGCGCGCCTTCCAGCCGTGACTTCGTGCCGGCGCTGAGCTTGTCGGCCCACTCCTTGGAGTCCTTCTCGACCTGGTAGATCAGGGAGTCGAGCTGATTCCGTGCCTCGACCTTATCGCGCCGCTTCCGGTCCTCCTCCGCGTGACGGTCGGCGTCCTTGACCATCCGGTCGATCTCCTGCTCATTGAGACCGCTGGACGCCTCGATCCGGACCTTCTGTTCCTTCGCCGTGGCCCGGTCCTTCGCGGAGACGTGCAGGATACCGTTGGCGTCGATGTCGAACGTCACCTCGATCTGCGGCATCCCCCGGGGTGCCGGCGGGATCCCCGTGAGCTGGAACCGGCCGATGGTCCGGTTGTCCAGCGCCATCGGCCGCTCGCCCTGCAGCACGTGGATTTCCACCGTCGTCTGATGGTCTTCCGCCGTGGAGAAGATCTCCGTCTTCTTCGTGGGGATCGTGGTGTTGCGAGGGATGAGCACCGTCATGACGCCACCCAGCGTCTCGATCCCCAGCGACAGCGGCGTCACGTCCAGGAGCAGCACATCCTTCACCTCACCCGCGAGCACCGCGCCCTGGATGCCCGCGCCGACGGCCACCACCTCGTCCGGGTTCACACCCTTGTGCGGCTCCTTTCCGAAGAAGTCCCGCACGATCTGCTGGACCTTGGGGATCCGCGTCGAGCCGCCCACCAGGATCACCTCATCGATATCCGACGGCTTGAGCCCGCCATCCTTGAGAGCCTGCTCCATCGGCGGAAGGGTCCGCTGGATCAGATCGTCCACGAGCTGCTCGAACTTCGAGCGCGTGAGCGCATAGTTCAGATGCTTCGGACCTTCCTGCGTCGCCGTAATGAACGGCAGGTTGAGCTCCGTCTGCATCGTCGTGGACAGCTCCATCTTCGCCTTCTCCGCCGCCTCCTTCAGGCGCTGGAGCGCCATGGGATCCTTCGACAGGTCGATCCCCTGGTCCCTCTTGAACTCGGCCACCAGCCAGTCGATGATCCGCTGGTCCAGGTCGTCGCCGCCCAGGTGCGTGTCCCCATTCGTCGCCTTCACCTCGAACACCCCGTCCCCGATCTCCAGGATCGAGATGTCGTACGTGCCGCCGCCCAGGTCGAACACCGCGATCCGCTCGTCCTTCTTCTTGTCCAGCCCGTACGCCAGGGAGGCGGCCGTCGGCTCGTTGATGATCCGCAGCACCTCGAGCCCAGCGATGCGACCCGCGTCCTTCGTGGCCTGCCGCTGCGCGTCGTTGAAATACGCGGGCACCGTGATCACCGCCTGCGTCACCCGCTGCCCGAGGTAATCCTCCGCCGTCTGCTTCATTTTCTGCAAGATGATGGCCGAGATCTCCGGCGGCGTGAACGTGCGATCCACGTTCGCCAGGTGCACCATGACCCGATCTTCAGCGTCGCAGCGCACTTCGTAGGGAACCAGCCGGCGCTCGTGCTCGACCTCCGAGCAGCGCCGCCCCATGAAGCGCTTGATGGAGTAAACCGTGTTCTTCGGGTTCGTGATCGCCTGCCGGCGAGCGAGCTGCCCGACCAGCCGCTCCCCGTCCTTGCTGAACGCCACCACGGAAGGGGTTGTCCGCCCGCCCTCCGCGTTCGGGATCACGACGGGCTCGCCCCCCTCCATCACCGCCACCACCGAGTTCGTCGTACCCAAGTCGATGCCGATGACCTTGGCCATTCTCGTCCCCTGTGCTGTCGCTGCACCGTTCGCCTCCCCTCGGAAGGCCGCCCCGGCGCCGGGCAAAGACCTCCCCTACCTATGGGCTTGCAACCCTCGTGCCTCGATTCACCGCGCCTTCGCGCCGCCATTTTGGCGCCTGGCGCCCCTCCACTGCCAGCATGGCGCACCGCGGCGAGCGAGCTGCCACGGCGGAACCGATTTGACAGCCTTCCTGCGGCGGGAATATCGTTGGCAACCCCATCCGGACCGGGAGCTCGATGGTTCCACTCTACGACGAGAATCCTACCGAGATCCTTCCGATCTTCACGATCGGGGTGATCGCGGCCGCCGTGGTCGTCTGGGTCTACGCGCAGGGGGCAGGCTTTTCCCCGGAGGCGCTGGCCAGCTCGGTCTGCGCCCTCGGGATGATCCCGGCGGAGATCACCGGCCGGACGGGGGGCTACGAGGGCGTCCGCTTCGGAGCGGGGCTCGTTTGTCGGTTCGACGACGTGAGGTGGGTGACCCTGGTGACGTCCATGTTCCTGCACGGGAGCTGGATGCACCTGATCGGGAACATGTGGTTCCTGTGGATCTTCGGGAACAACGTCGAGGATTCCGTGGGCCACCTGCGGTTCCTGCTTTTCTACCTGGTGTGCGGTCTGGCGGCCGGGGCCGCGCATCTGGTTTCGGCGCCGGGGTCTCCGGTGCCGACGGTAGGCGCGTCCGGGGCGATCAGCGGGGTCATGGGCGCCTACCTCGTGCTCTACCCGAGGGTCCGGGTCTTCACGCTCTTCGTCTTCGTGTTCTTCGTCCGCGTCTTTCCGGTGCCCGCGTGGTTGATCCTTGGCGAATGGCTGGTGGTGCAGGTGCTATCGTCCATGGCGGATCCGCTGCCGGGGGGCGGCGGCGTGGCGTTCTGGGCGCACATCGGCGGCTTCGGCGCGGGCGTCGCGCTGGTGAAGCTGTTCGAGAACCCGGCGCTCACGCGGGCGAAGCGATCGCGTGTGAAGCTCGAGCGGCGCGATATCCCGCACGGCGGGTGGTGGTGATCGCCCGCGGGCGGTTCCATCGAGCTCGGGGGCGCGATCCATGAGACGACCGAGCCGAAAGCTGGCTGCGTTGTGGCTTCTCGCGGGAGTCCTGCTCGGCGCGGGGATCGGAGGTTCGCTGCAGGGTCGCGCTTCCGCCGCGGCGGTGCAGGAGAGGGGAGACACTGCGGTGGTGGGCGGTTCGTCCGCAGCGCCTTCTCCGGTGGTGCAGGCGGGAGCGGCCGGCGCGGCAGTCCGGCAGGCGCGGGCTGAGGCGTCGGTGCCGTTCAGCCAGCGGCTGCCCTCCGTATTGGGTCTGGGGGCCATGGTGTTCCTGGCCTGGCTCGCGAGCGTGGACCGGCGGGCGGTTCCCTGGCGCGTGGTCCTCTGGGGGACCGCGCTGCAACTCCTTTTCGGAATCTTCATCCTGAAGACGCCGGCGGGCGAGCAGATCTTTGCGTGGGTGAACCGCGTGGTGGTCGCGCTGCTCTCCTTCACCGTGGACGGTGCGCGCTTCATCTTCGGCGACCTGGTGTTCAACAACGTGCCGGTGGGTGAGGGGGTGGCTGCCACGAACGCGCCGATTGTTGCGACGCCGGGCCGAGTTGCGCGCACGGGCGCGTTTTTTGCCTTCAACGTCCTGCCCACGATCATCTTCTTCTCGTCCCTGATGACGGTGCTCTACCACCTGGGGATCATGCAGGTCGTGGTGAAGGCGTTCGCGTGGGCGATGCAGCGGACGATGAGGACGTCCGGGGCGGAAACGCTGTCGACGGCGGGGAACATCTTCGTCGGGCAGACGGAGGCACCGCTTCTGGTCAAGCCGTTCGTGGCGACCATGACGCGGTCCGAGCTCATGGCGGTGATGACCGCTGGCTTCGCGACGGTCGCCGGCGGCGTGATGGCGGCGTACGTGGGGATGCTCGTGGCGTATTTCCCCGACATCGCCGGCCACCTGATGGCGGCGTCGGTCATGTCCGCGCCGGCGGCCCTCGTCATGGCCAAGACCATAGTGCCGGAGAAGGAGGAGTCGGTCACGGCGGGCACGCTGAAGCTCGCGTTGGAGAAACCGGATGTGAACGTGATCGACGCGGCGTCGCGGGGCGCCGGCGAGGGGTTACACCTCGCGCTGAACGTGGCCGCCATGCTGCTGGCCTTCATCGCCCTAATCGCGCTGCTCAACTCGCTGCTCGGGTGGGCGGGGGGGTTGGTGGGGGCGGAAGGGCTGACCCTGGAGCGCGTCTTCGGGTGGGCCATGGCGCCGCTGGCGTGGATCATGGGCGTCTCGTGGGCGGATGCACCGGCGGTCGGCGCGCTCATCGGGGTGAAGACGGTAGTGAATGAGTTCGTCGCCTACCTCCAGCTCGCGAACCTGTTGGGTGCCGGCACACCCCTCGAGCCGCGGTCCGTGATCATTGCCACGTACGCTCTGTGCGGGTTCGCGAACTTCTCGTCCATCGCGATCCAGATCGGCGGGATCGGGGGGATCGCGCCGTCGCGGCGCCACGATCTGTCGGCCCTCGGGCTGCGGGCGATGATCGCAGGTTCCCTGGCGGCGTTCCAGACCGCGACGGTCGCCGGGATCCTGGTGTGACGGCCGAGGACGCGGAGCGGATCGGGGCCGACGTGGAGGCGGCCCGGGCGGCGCTCTACGCCCGCCTACCGGGGCGGCCGACGCTGTTTCTCGTCGCGGGCTCCGGCCTGAGCGGGCTCGCGGATCTGCTCGAGGACGCCGTGCGCGTCCCGTTCGCCGATGTGCCGGGCATCCCCGAGCCTGCGGTGGCCGGGCATCCGGGTGCCTTCGTGTTCGGGCGCCTCGAGCGCGTGCCTGCGCTCGTCCAGCTCGGGCGGTTGCACCTCTACGAGGGGCACGCGCCCGAGCTCGTCGCTGTCCCGGCGCGGGTGGCGGCGGCGCTGGGCGTGCGGGCCGCCATCCTCACGAACGCGGCGGGCGCGATCCACCCCCTCCTGGAGCCCGGCGATCTGTTGCTCATCGACGACCACATCAACCTGATGTGGGGGAATCCCCTCTTGGGGCGGGCGCTCCCGGGAGAGGAGCGCTTCCCCGACATGAGCGAACCGTACGATCGCGGACTGCAGGCGCTGGCCATGGCGGCGGCCCTGGAGCTGCAGATCCCCCTGAAGCGTGGGACCTACGCTGCGGTCGCAGGGCCCAGCTACGAGACGCCCGCGGAGATCCGCATGCTCCGTCGGCTCGGCGCTGATGCCGTCGGGATGTCCACGGTCCCGGAGGTGCTGGCGGCCCGGGCGCGAGGCGTGCCGGCGCTCGCGATCTCGCTCCTCACGAATCGGGCGGCTGGCCTGAGCCCGGGCCCCCTCTCCCATGAGGAGGTGCTGGAGGCCGGGCGGCGGGCCGAGCAGCGCCTCGGTCGGCTCATCCGGCAGATCGCCCGGCGGATCGCCGAGCGGGGTGGCGAGCCCGCGGCCGCCCGCTGAGTCCGCATCCCGGGGCGGCGGCACGCGTGGTGTGCCGGGTCGGTCTGGGAGGGCCGGGATCCTCGAAAAAGGAGCTCGTCCGCTCGCTCCAGCGGGCGGGCGGCGGCACGGCTAGCTTTCCGCCTCCGCGTACACCGCACGGGGGGCGGAGACGAGATGGTTGACCGGACCGTGCCCGTGACCGAGCCCCGGTGCCTGCGCGATCGCGCGGTGCACGAAATCGACCGCATCGCCGACGGCTTCGGCGAGGGAGCGCCCGGCGGCGAGCCCCGCGGCGATGGCCGAGGAGAGCGTGCAGCCGGTGCCGTGGATGTTGCGCGTCCGGATGCGAGGATGGCGCCAGAGCCGCTCCTCGCTGCCATCCCACAGCAAGTCGATCACCTCGTCCTCCTCGAGGTGCCCACCCTTCACCAGGGCGGCGCGCGCGCCCATATCCACCAGTGCACGGGCAGCGGCTCGCATGTCCTCCAGCGCCACCACCTTCCTCCGGGTGAGAATTCCCGCTTCGTGCAGGTTGGGCGTCACCACGGTCGCCAGAGGCACCAGTGCCTCGGCCACCGCACTCTCCGCATCCTGGTCGAGCAGCCGATCGCCGCTCGAGGCGACCATCACCGGGTCCAGGACGTAGCTTTCCAGCTCGTGCTCCTGGATCGCTTGAGCGATCGCGCGGACGAGCTCCGCCGTGGCCAGCATCCCGGACTTCAGCGCGTCCGGCCGCAGGTCGTCGACCAGCACCCGGATCTGCTCCCGCACGACGTCCACCGGCACGGCATGGACCGCGAAGACACCCACCGTATTCTGCGCCGTGATCGCCGTGATCGCCGAGGTCCCGAACACGCCGAAGGCATGGAAGGTCTTGAGGTCGGCCTGAATGCCTGCGCCTCCGCCGCTGTCGCTCCCGGCGATCGTCAGGGCGATGGGGATCTGTCGAGGGCTCACGCGACTCATGCGACTCCCGATGCGCTCGTGGTCATATTGCATCGTGGCCGACCTCTGACGATGCTTAACCCATCGCCCGGGCCGCCCGGCTCTCGAGGTTCGCCTGCCGCATCATGGAATGATAGCCGCGGCGGCTCCTCCCGCAAAACTACGGAATGGTCACCAGGTCCAGAGAGAAGCTGCTGCGTCGCATCGCCCACCGAAAGGCGCGGCACCGCGAGGGGCTGTTCGTCGTGGAAGGGATCCGCGCCACCGAGGAGGCGCTCGAGGCCGGCCTCGGAATCGAGTTCGCGCTCTGCTCGGCTGCCCTCGAGGAGACCGCGCGCGGACGGTCGCTCGCAGCCCGCCTCTCCGCCGCAGCCGTCGCCATGGAGCGTGTGGAGGACGGTGAGCTCGCGCGCTTCGCGGACAGCGAGACGCCGCAGGGGATCCTCCTCGTCTGCGAGCAGCTGCGCCGCTCCCTGGCGGACATCCCCCTGTCGCCCGCGGCGATGCTTCTCGTGTGCGATGGAGTGCAGGACCCCGGGAACCTGGGCACCCTGGTCCGTTCCGCTGTGGCGTTCGGCGCCGCCGGCGTGGTGGCCCTCGAGGGCACCGTGGATGCCTGGAACCCGAAGGCGGTGCGCGCCTCCGCGGGCGCGGCGTTCCGTGTCCCCATCGTCGTGGAGCGCTGGGAGGCGCTGTACCGCTGGCTCGCCGAACGGGGGATCGAGCTCCTGGTGGCCGACGCGGCGGGCGAGGATGCGGCGAGCTTGCGAAGGCGCGGCGCGGTCGCCCTCGTGGTCGGAAACGAGGGAGCCGGCGTGCGGCCGGAGATCAAGGCGGCGTCCGCGCTCCGCATCGCCGTACCCATGCGCGGGTCCGTGGAGTCCCTGAACGTGGCGGCCGCGGGCTCGATCCTCCTCTACGAGCTGAGCCGAAGGCTCCGGGATGCCTGAGATCTGGGGGCTCGTGCTGGCCGCCCTTTTGGGGCTCGCGGTCGGATCGTTCCTGAACGTCTGCGTGATGCGCTGGCCCGAGGACGAGTCCGTGCTCTCGCCGCCGTCCCGCTGCCCGCGCTGCCAGGCACGCATCGCCTGGTACGACAACGTTCCGATTCTCAGCTATCTGCTCCTGCAGCGTCGCTGTCGCGCCTGCCGCGAGCCGATCTCCATGCAGTACCCGCTGGTGGAGGCGGCGACCGCGCTGCTTTGGGCCGCCGCCGCCGTGCGCCACGGGGTCGAGCTCGAGGCGCTGCGCACCGCGGTTTTCCTCTCGGTCCTGTTCGGGATCGCGCTCACGGACGCCCGCTTCTACATCATCCCCAACCAGTTCTCCGTGGGCGGCCTCGCCCTCGGCCTCGCGTTCGCCCCGGCGCCCGGCGGCATCACGGCGCTTCAGGCCGTGGCCGGCGCGGCGCTGGGTTTCGCGCTCCTGTGGGCCGTCGCTCGCCTCGGAAAGCTGGCGTTCCGGAAGGAGGCCATGGGCCTCGGCGACGTGAAGATGATGGCCATGGTGGGCGCATTCGTGGGGCCCGCCGGCGTCCTGCTCACCGTATTCCTGGGCGCGCTGCTGGGCGCCTTCATCTTCGGGCCCATCTCGCTCAAGACCGGAAAGCTGGTGCCTTTCGGGATCTTCCTCGCCGTCGGCGCGGCGCTGGTGCAGGGGTGGGGCGACGTGCTGCTTGCGTGGTACGCGACCACGATTCTGGGGCGGCCCGGGTGAGTGGGTGAATCGCGATTCGTGAGTGGCTGCCGCGCCGGTCACGCGAATGACGGCGCCGTAACAGCTGGAAATACTCGATTGCCACGCGCGAATCGCTAATCGCGAGTACCTACGGATCCGTGCAGTCGCGCTCATACCCGCAGTTCGGGCACACGATCTTGCAGTGGCGCTCGTACATCGCCCAGCCGCACCTCTCGCAGACCGGCCCGCGCACGCCGGGACCGACGTCCCCGGGCTCGCCGGGCACGCTTCCGGCGGCCGCACCCGCTTGACCGGAGCTCACAGGCGTGGGCCCGGTCGGCCGCGGCGCCGGGCGCTCCGCGTCCTGGCGCGAGCGGCGCCGGCCCGCCGGATCAACGTGCGCCGTCATCGCCGCTCTCGGGCCACCACTCCCGTGGCACCGTCCCGATCCCCTGACTCAGATAGGAGCGGGAGAGCTTCACGTAGTGGTCGGCGCTGCGCCGGATCCAATTGGCCGCGGAACCCATCAGCTCCTTGCGCACGCGGGCGGGCGACCCCGCCACCAGCATCCGGGGTGGCACCTCGGTCCCTTCCAGCACTACGCTCAACGCCGCAACCACGGCTTCCTCCCCGATCACTGCCCTCTGGAGGATCACTGTGTTCATCCCGATCAGAGCACGATCACGAATCTCGCAGCTCTCGAAGACCGCCCCGTGGCCCACCGTAACCTCGCGGCCTATGCGCGTGGGACCCCGTGCGCCGACGTGGATCACGCAGTTGTCCTGGACGCTCGAGCGCGGACCCACGGCGATCTCGTGCTCCGGCTCGTCGCCTCGTAGCACCGCACCGAACCACACGCTCGCCTCGCTGCCGATCCGCACGTTGCCGATGATCACGGCGCTCGGCGCCAGGAACGCGTCGCGGGCGATGCGTGGGCGGATCCCGTCGTAGGGAAGGATGATCGCCATCCAGCCTGCCCCGCTACGCCGCCTCGCCGTCGCCCGCGGCCTGGAGCTTCTTGAGACGTGCTCGCACGACCTGTGTCTCCGTGGCCTCCACGATCTCGAAGGAGAGTCCGGCCCGCTCGAAGGTCTCGCCCGTGTCCGGCACGCGGCCCAGCTCCTCCTGGATGTACCCGTTCAGCGAGCGATGCTCCAGATGCGGCAGTGACACATTGAACGCGTGGTTGATCTCCCGGAGGTCCACGCCGCCGTCCACCACGATCTCGGTACGGGACACCCGCACGATGGGCTCCTCTGCGGCGACGTCGGTCTCGTCGGCGATCTCTCCCACCAGCTCTTCCAGCACGTCCTCGAGGGTCACCAGACCGTCGGTGCCGCCGAACTCGTCCGCTACGATCCCCATGTGGATGCGGCGCGTCTGGAACGCGCGGAGCAGTCGGGTCAGCGGGAGCGAGCCGGGCACGAAGAACGGCTCGCGGGAAAGCTGCTGAAGCCGGGCGTCTCCGCGGCCGGCCACGTACGCCTGGTACGCGTCCCGGATGTAGAGGACTCCTGTGACGTCGTCGATCGTCTGGTGATAGATGGGGACGCGGGAGTAAGGAACATCCTTGAGCTCGCCCACGATCTGCTCCAGGGTCAGCTGGTCCGGCCACGCGAAGATGTCGACTCGCGGCGTCATCACGTCCCAGGTGCGGAGCTCGTCCAGCCGGAACGCCCGTTCCACGAGCTGGCGCTCCTGTTCATCCACTACGCCTTCCTTACGGCCGAGCGCCGCGAGCTCCCGCACCTCCCGTGCCTCGCGTACCTCCGTCTCGGGCTCGGCGGTCGCGTGGCGCGACGGGGTGACCGGCAGCAGCCACGCAAGCGGAGCGAGCAGCGGCCGGACGGCGCGCAGCGCAAGAGCGAGCGCAGGCGCGCTGACCAGAGCGAAGCGAATCGGGTGGCGCGCCGCGAGCGCTCGCGGCAGGGTCTCGCCCACTGCGAGGACGAGCACCAGGCTGCTCGCGCCCGCGACCGCCGCGCCGGGAAGTGCCCAGGCGCGGTGGGCGACTGCCACGGCGAGGGCGATCGCGGTGGCGTTCACCGCCATGTTCACAACGAACAGCCCGAGGGCCACGGGCTGAGGATCGGCACGCAGCGCGGACAGCGCCCTGGCTCCACGAAACCCCTCCTCAACCAGGGTGCGCAGCCGCGGCGCGCCCACAGCGAAGATGGCAGCCTCGGCGGCGGACAGTGCGGCGGACAGGACGAGCAGAGCGATGACGGGGACGAAGGCGAGGAGCGTCACGCGGCCCTCCCACGCCTCGGCGGACGGTCCTCCGCCGGGCTGCTTCCATCTACGTCCATGCACGGCTCTCGCGAAGCAGTTCTTCGATGATGTCATCCGCGTCGCGCCCGTCCGCCTCGGCCTCGAAGTTCAGGACCAGACGGTGGCGCAGCACCAGGGGCGCCACCGCGCGAACGTCCTCGAACGTCGGCAGTGCCCGGCCGTCCGTGGCCGCCCGCGCCTTCGCCCCCAGAATCAGGAACTGGGAGGCGCGCGGGCCCGTGCCCCAGCGCACGTACCGCCGGCTGATCGCGGAGGCTTCCGAATCGCCAGGCCTGGTCGCGCGCGCCAGCCGCACGGCGAACGCGATCAGAGACGGAGGCGCCGGCACGCGCCGCACCAGTCGCTGAAGCTCGATCAGCTCCCCGGCACTCAGCGCCGGCCGGATCTCCGCCTCGTCCGCGCCCGTGGTGCGCAGCGCGATCTCCTCTTCCTCGGCCCGGCTCGGGTAGTCGATCCGCAGCTCGAGCATGAAGCGATCGAGCTGCGCCTCCGGGAGCGGATACGTCCCCTCCTGCTCGATGGGGTTCTGGGTCGCCAGCACGAAGAACGGAGGCTCCAGCGCATACGTCTGCCCCGCCGCCGTCACCGACCGCTCCTGCATCGCTTGCAGCAGCGCGGCCTGCGTCTTCGGAGGCGTACGGTTGATCTCATCCGCCAGCACGATGTTCGCGAAGATGGGGCCGCGAACGAAGCGAAAGGTGCGTCGGCCCGTCGAGCGGTCCTCCTCGATGACCTCCGTCCCGGTGATGTCCGTAGGCATGAGGTCCGGCGTGAACTGGATACGGCTGAACTTGAGCGCCAGGGCATCTGCCAGCGTCGAGATGAGCAGCGTCTTCGCGAGGCCCGGCACCCCCACCAGGAGCGCGTGACCGTTGGCGAGAAGCGACGTGAGCAGTCCGTCCACCACCTGCCGCTGCCCCACGATCCGCTTCTCGACCTCGGTCCGGAGATCACCTACCGCCTCGGCCAGACGGCCAAGAAGCACGACATCCCGGTCTTCGACGACCGGCTCTCGCTTCGTCGCCATGTCGCTGAGCCTCGCCCTCTCGGTTCGTGCCGCAGTGAAGCGGCGCCGGCCGCCATCGCTTCTGGCCTGCCCACCCCAGCGGAGGCGTCCTCCACCCCGGCCTCTGGCTGGCCGGTTCCAGACGCGGCCTCCCCCGGCCCACGCGCCGGTTCCCGAGGCCGCCCATCCTGCCCGCGAGATGGACACGCCCCCGCGGCGAGAGGAACCCTCGCAACCCCTCGCCCCGAGGGCGACTCCCTTTTCGTCAGCTTCGACGCCCACACCCGCGCCGGGACCGGGACCCCGGGTTCCCACGCGAGCGAAACGCAAGATAGGAGCCGCGTTTCGTGGCCGTCAACCCGCCGGAAACGCCACCAGGAACTTGGCGTCCGCGGCGGTGCGCCTTGGTGTCCGCCGCTTGCGACGAAATTCACAAGCTTCTATCTTTGCGCCGCGTGCCGCCATTCTCGGTGCGCAGGAAGGTGGAGGCCGATGTCCGGGGACCGCTCCCAGGAGGGGGGCCGCCAGGCGCTCATCGCAGCGGCGGGGCGGTACATGGGGTACGGGCTCACCTGGGCGCTTTCCACAGCGCTCTTTCTTTTTGTGGGGCGCTGGCTGGACGGCAGGCTGGGAACGGACCCCTGGTTGATGATTCTCGGGGCGTTCGTAGGCGGGGGGGCGGGGTTCTACAGTCTTTACTACCACCTGGTGGTGGAGCCCGGGGCGGAGAAGAGAGAGCGGAAGGATACGCCGGATTGAGGCCATTCGCCGCCTACCTCGGGACCTCGGCGGTCGCTGTCACCGCGGCTGTGGCGCTGGTATGGCCGTGGCTGGACGGTGGGGGGCGGGCCGGCGTTCTGGTCGGGGCCGCAGTCGCCCTGCTCGTGCAGGCGGTCGCCTTCGGTCTGTTGTTGCGGTATCGCGCCTCCGGACATGCCTTCGTCGCCGTGCTGGCCGGCGGTACGGCGCTGCGGTTCGCGGCTGTCGCCATGGTCGCCATCGCGGTGATCCGCTGGCCGATTGTGCCGGTAGCGCCAACCCTGTTGGCGCTCGCCGGGTTCCTGTTCGGCCTCCTGCTTCTTGAGCCGCTCTTCTTGCGCCGTGCGGCAGGTCGGAGCGGCCGCGCCGCGCCGGAGAGCGCGGGTGAGCCGGCGGCACGCTGAGGCGCTGCGAGCGGGTCGCGGACACGGGGCCAGGGTCAGCCATGGGGGGAACGACGATCGCGCAGACGCCAGAGGGGGCCGGCCCCGACCTCGGGAGCATGCTCCTGCACCACACCTCGAACTCGCACGAGATCGAGTTCTTCAACTACCCGGTCGAGTTGCCCCGGTGGCCGCCGCTGCACCTGGGCCCGCTGGTCATCGACGTGTCGCCCACGAAGCACGTCGTCTTCATGCTCCTCGCCGCCGCGCTGTGCGCCATCGTCTTCATCAGCGTGGCTCGCATCATGAGGCGCCGCTATACGACGCGGGCGCCGCGAGGCCTGGCGAACGCGATCGAGGCGTTCGTGATCTACTTCCGCGACGAAGTCGCGCTGGCGAACATCGGGCATGGAGGGGAGAGGTACGTCCCGTACGTGCTGACGCTCTTCTTCTTCATCCTCTTCATGAACCTGTTGGGCCTGGTTCCCTTCGGGGCCACCGCCACGGGGAACCTCTCGGTCACGGCGGCGCTGGCGCTCTTGTCGCTCCTCATGATCGAGGTCTCGGGGCTCCTGAGCCTGGGGCCGAAGGGTTACCTGCGGACGATCTTCTTCGCGCCCAAGGGGATGCATCCGGTGGGCCAGGTCGTGATCATGCTGATCATGGCGCCGGTCGAGTTATTGGGGAAGCTGGCGAAGCCGTTCGCGTTGGCGATTCGACTGTTCGCGAACATGACGGCGGGACATTTTATTGTGCTTTCGCTCCTGGGCCTCATCGCGTTGTACGGCCACCTCACCGTGGCTCGGTGGCTCGTCGCGGGGAGCTCAGTGCTCATGTCCACGGCGATCATGCTCCTGGAGATCTTCGTGGCGTTCCTCCAGGCGTACATCTTCGCCATGTTGACGTCGGTGTTCATCGGCTTGATCCGCCACGCGCACTAACGCACGAATCAGGTCGCCGAGCGGCGGGCGCTCGCTTCGCAGGCGGCAGGGCCGGCAGGATGGCCGTACCATAACGGTGGATGGCAACGTGAACCTTGCACAAGCAGCGGAGAGAACATGCTGAACGCACTGCTCACGGCGGTACAGGAAGCTGGAGGCGCGCTCTCCCCGGAGGCGGCCAAGAACTACCTGAGCATGCTGGGCTCGGGGCTGAGCATCGGGCTCGTCGTGATCGGCGTCGGGCTCGGGATCGGCCGCATCGGCGGCTCCGCCGCGGAGGGGATCTCGCGGCAGCCGGAGGCGGCAGGGACGATCCAGACCGCGGCCATCATTCTCGCGGCGCTCATCGAGGGGGTCGCCCTCTTCGGTCTGGTGATCACCATCCTCTACATGTGATGGCTTCGAGGATGGCGCGACGGATTGCAGACATGCGGGCGGTCCCGGCGACCGGGGCCCCCATGACGCGCGGGCGCCCGCCGCGGCGCGTGCGAGCGGCGACGGCTCGCGCGCTGCCGTTCCTCTCGGTCGCTCTCCTTGTCCTCGCGTTTCCGCTGGCCGCCCGCGCGCAGGAGCACGCCGAGGAGGCTGCGGGCGGCGGTGCGGGTGGCAACCCGCTCTTCACCTTCGAGCTGGGCCTCAGCATCTGGACCATCGTCGTGTTCCTTTTCCTCCTGTGGGTGCTGGGCAAGTTTGCGTGGAGGCCGATCCTGGGCGCCCTCGAGGCGCGGGAGGAGCGCATCGAGGAGGCGATCGCCGAGGCGACGCGCATGCGCGAGGAAGCCGCCAAGCTCCTGGAGGAGCAGCGCAAGCAGCTCGTGCAGACACGGGAGCATGCCCAGCAGATCCTGGTGGATAGCCGGCAAGCGGCCGAAAGGCTGCGTCGCGATATGGAGGATCGGGCCCGCCGCGAGGGCGAGGAGATGCTGGAGCGCGCGCGGCGAGAGATCGAACGGGAGCGGGAGAAGGCGGTCGACGCGCTGCGGCGTGAGGCGGTGGATCTCGCCATGGCCGCGGCGTCGCGGCTCCTGCACAGGCGGCTCGACTCGGCGGCGGACCGCGATCTCGTTCTCGAGTACCTGGACGCGGTGAAGAGGGAAGAGGGGGGCGCGCGCGCGTGAGAATTCCTACGGTCGCCCGCAACTACGCTGAGACGCTCTTCGAGCTCGGGCGCAGGCACGACGCCGTGGAGGCGTTCGGTCGCGCCCTCGACGAGTTCGTGCGGCTCCTGGGCGAAGTTCCCGGGTTCCGCCTCTTCCTGGAGACGCCGCGCGTCGCCGCGCAGGAGAAGAAGCGGGTCCTTCGCGCCGTCCTCGAGGGGAAGGTGCCGAAGCTGTTTCTCCACTTTCTCCTCGTGATCGTCGACAAGCGGCGGCAGCGGCTCTTCCCCGGAATCGCGGCGGCGTATCACGACCTGGTGGACCAGCATTTCGGGCGCGAGCGCGTCGAGGTCCTCGTCGCCCGCGAGATCGAGCCGCAGCTCAGGGAGGACATCGCGGATCGGCTCTCTGCGCTCCTCGGCAAGACGGCGATCCCCGAGGTGCGGGTTCGGCCCCAGATCCTGGGCGGCATCGTCGTGC
Source organism: Gemmatimonadota bacterium (assembly GCA_016209885.1). GTDB lineage: Bacteria > Gemmatimonadota > Gemmatimonadetes > Longimicrobiales > Gaopeijiaceae > JACQVF01. The sequence goes on from JACQVF010000097.1 coordinate 19,563, forward strand.
GCGCGGGCCACCGGATCCTGGACGGCTCGCTGCGTCGCCAGATCGATGAGCTGCGGCGGCGTATGCTCCGGGCGCCGCTCCCGCTGCGGGCTGCGGGTTGACAGGCCCAGAAGACAGACCATCGGCGTCACAACTGCGAGGTGCAGGAATGGCCACCGGCGAAACCCCACTCAGGTCGAGCGAGATCAGGGATATCCTTCTCTCCGAGATCGAGCGCTATGAGGAAGATCTCCATGCCGAGGAGGTCGGCGAGGTTCTTGAGGTGAAGGACGGGGTCGTGCGCATCTATGGGCTGACCCGAGCCATGTCCAGCGAGATGCTCGAGATCACGGCTGCGGAGACAGGCCAGACGGTCACGGCCCTGGCACTCAATCTCGAGGAGGACAATATCGGCGCGGTCATCATGGGCGACTGGACCCACCTCCAGGAGGGCGACTCGGTTCGCCGCACGGGCCGTGTGCTGGAGGTTCAGGTGGGGTCCGGCTACCTCGGCCGCGTGGTGGACCCGTTGGGCAACCCCGTGGACGGCAAGGGACGCATCGAGCCCATTGAGGGGAGTCGCCAGATCGATATCGTGGCGCCGGGGATCGTGCTCCGCCAGCCGGTGAAGGAGCCGCTGCAGACGGGGCTCAAGGCGATCGACTCCATGATCCCCATTGGTCGCGGGCAGCGCGAGCTCATCCTCGGCGATCGCGGGACCGGAAAGACGGCCATCGCCATCGATACGATCATCAACCAGCGGGGCGGCGATGTGATCTGCATCTACTGCGCGGTGGGCCAGCGGGCAGGAAAGGTGGCCGCCGTCGTGGAGACGCTGAAAGAGTACGGGGCGATGGACCACGCCATCGTCGTGGCGGCGAACGCCGCGGACCCCGCGCCCATGCAGTACATCGCGCCCTACGCCTCCTGCGCCTTGGCAGAGCACTTCATGTGGCAGGGCAAGCACACACTCGTGGTCTACGACGACCTGACGAAGCAGGCGCAGGCGTACCGCCAGCTCTCGCTGGTGCTCCGGCGCCCGCCGGGTCGCGAGGCGTTCCCCGGCGACGTCTTCTACCTGCACTCGCGGCTGCTCGAGCGCGCTGCGAAGCTGGCCGACGCCCTGGGCGCCGGATCACTCACCGCGCTCCCGATTGTGGAGACGCAGGCGGGCGACGTCTCGGCCTACATCCCCACGAACGTGATCTCGATCACCGACGGGCAGATCTACCTGGAGGCCGATCTCTTTTACGCAGGCGTGCGTCCCGCCATCAACGTGGGGATCTCGGTCTCCCGCGTGGGCGGCGCGGCACAGATCAAGGCGATGAAGAGCGTGGCGGGGGGGCTGCGCCTCGATCTGGCCCAGTACCGGGCGCTCGAGGCCTTCGCCCAGTTCGGCACCGAGCTCGACCCGGCGACGCAGCGGCAGCTCGCCCGCGGGCAGCGCACCGTCGAGATCCTCAAGCAGCCGCAGTACCAGCCCATGGCCGTGGAGCACCAGATCGCCGCGATCTACGCCGTGACCAACGGCTACCTGGACCCGATCCCGGTAAGCCGGATCCGCGCCTGGGCGGCCGGCTTCCACGACTACCTGGACGCCCAGCACCCAGGGGTGCTGGCCACGATTCGCGAGAGGAAGGTCATGGACCAAGGCACCGAGCAGGGGCTGGTCCAGGCGATCCGCGCGTACAACGAGATCTTCAACACGGGCGAACCGGCGGCCGAAGACATGACGAAGGAGACGGCCTCGCAGCCAGCCGCGGCCGCGGCCGCCAGCTGAGGCGGACGGATCTATGGCGAAGCCACGCGAGCTCAGGCGGCGCATCCGCTCCGTGGAGAACACCGGGCAGATCACCTACACCATGGAGATGGTCGCGACGTCGAAGCTCAAGCGTGCGACCGAGCGCGTGCATGCGGTGCGCCCCTATGCCGCGGGGTTCCGGGACGTGATTCACGCGCTGTACGACCCGGCGCTCGTGGAGCTGGAACCACTCCTCCGCATCCCGGAGCCGACGCGCGCGGCCGCGGTGTTGCTCCTCACGGCGAACCGGGGGCTGTGCGGTGGGTTCAACACGAACCTGATCCGTGAGGCAAGGCGACTACTGGACCGGCTCCGCGCGCATGGGGTCGAGAGTAAGCTGCATGTGGTAGGCCGCAAAGGCGTCACGTACTTCCGCTTCCGACGCGAGCCCCTGGCGAGCCAGCGCATGGACATCCCGGACCGGCCCACGCTCGAGCACGCCGAATCCGTCGTGGCGCCGCTCCGCCAGGCATTCGGCGGCAGGGCGGTGGACGCGGTCTACCTGGTGAGCTCCGAGTTCCGCTCGCCGCTCTCCACACCCCCGGGCGTCCTGGAGCTGCTGCCGATTCGGGCGCCGGACCGGGCGGCTCGACTGGTGAACCCGATCGTGTCGCCCCCGCCCCAGAAGCTGCTTGCGCAGCTGCTTCCCCTCTATCTGCGGAACGCGGTGTACCGTGCGCTCGTAGAGAATGCGGCGGCCGAGCAGGGCGCGCGCCGCACCGCCATGAAGAACGCGACGGACAACGCCGGCGAGATGCTCGACGTTCTGCGCCGCACCTACAACCGGGCGCGCCAGGCGCAGATCACCCAGGAGATCGCCGAGATCGTAGGAGGCGCCGAGGCCCTCGGATAGATGCTGCCGCCGGAGGCGCGCTCGGCGGTCGACGTGGGCCGCGCGCCAGGGCGCTCCGGCTCCACGGTGAGTGATGGATATGGCGAAGAAGAACAACATCGGAAGCGTCGTGCAGGTGATCGGCGTCGTGCTCGACTGCGAGTTCCCGCCCGAAAGCCTGCCGGAGATCTACAACGCGCTCGAGATCGAGGCGGAGGCTGAGGGCGGAGGCCGCGGGATCCGCGTGGTCGCCGAGGTCCAGCAGCACATCGGCCAGAACCGGGTGCGCGCGGTGGCCATGCTGTCCACGGACGGGGTCACCCGCGGCATGCCGGTGCGCGACACCGGGGGGCCCATCCGCATGCCGGTGGGTAAGCCGGCCCTGGGCCGCATCCTCAACGTGCTGGGCGAGCCCACGGATCAGCTCGGCGCCCTGGGCGACGGCGGCGAGCTGGAGCGCTGGCCGATCCATCGGTCGCCGCCCTCGTTCGTCCAGCTCGAGCCGAAAACCGAGATCTTCGAGACCGGCATCAAGGTGATCGACCTACTGGCGCCGTACGTGAAGGGCGGGAAGACGGGGCTCTTCGGCGGCGCCGGCGTGGGGAAGACGGTGATCATCATGGAGCTCATCCACAACATCGCCATGGAGCACGGCGGCCGCTCCGTCTTTGCCGGCGTCGGCGAACGGACCCGTGAGGGGAACGATCTGTGGCTGGAGATGAAGGAGTCGGGCGTGCTCGGCTCCACGGCGCTGATCTACGGGCAGATGAACGAGCCGCCGGGCGCCCGCTTGCGCGTGGGACTCTCCGCCCTCACGGTCGCCGAGTACTTCCGCGACGTGGAGAAGCAGGATGTGCTCCTCTTCATCGACAACATCTTCCGCTTCGTGCAGGCGGGCTCCGAAGTCTCGGCCCTCTTGGGCCGAATGCCGTCCGCCGTCGGCTACCAGCCGACCCTCGGCACCGAGATGGGTGAGCTCCAGGAGCGGATCACGTCGACCCGCGACGGATCCATCACGTCCGTCCAGGCGATCTACGTGCCGGCCGACGACCTCACCGACCCGGCACCCGCTACGGCGTTCACGCACCTGGACGCCACGACGGTGCTCTCCCGCTCCATCGCAGAGCTAGGGATCTACCCGGCCGTAGACCCGCTGGACTCGACCTCCCGGATCCTGGATCCGCAGTTCGTGGGCGAACGGCATTACCGGGTCGCGACCGCGGTGCAGCGCATCCTCCAGCGCTACAAGGACCTTCAGGACATCATCGCGATCCTGGGGATGGACGAGCTGTCCGAGGAGGATAAGATCGTCGTGGCACGGGCGCGCCGGCTCCAGCGCTTCCTCTCCCAGCCGTTCTTCGTGGCCGAGCAGTTCACCGGGCGCGCAGGCAAGTACGTGAAGCTCGAGGATACGATCGAGGCCTTCGAACGGGCCGTGAGCGGGAAGCTCGATCACCTGCCCGAGCAGGCCTTCTACATGGTGGGTGGCGTCGAAGAAGTCTTCGCGCAGGCGGAGAGGATCGAGAAGGGTCTCCTCTGAAATGGCCGCCGAGCGCTTGACCGTCCGCGTGATCTCGCCGGAGCGCACCGTCTTCGAGGGGAGCGCGCTCTCCGTCGTGGCGCCCGCCTGGGACGGGATGCTCGGGATCCTCCGCGGCCACGCGCCTATGGTCACGCTCCTGGGCACAGGCGAGCTCCGGGTGCGCGACGCCACCCGCGAGTCCCGCTTCCGGGTGGACGGCGGCGTGCTCCAGGTCCGCGGCGACCGGGTCACCGTGCTCTCGGACAGCGCCGAAGAAATCGCGGTCAGCGACTAGCGATGCGCGATGCGCGATTGGTCAGGGCTTGGCGATCAGGGGCCTCTCTGGCGAATCGCCGATCGCTAATTGCGAATCGCTAGTCGCGTGCGCATTGACCTCCACCTTCACTCTACGGCCTCGGACGGCGAGTTCACCCCGGAGGCCGTGGTCGAGGCGGCGGCGGCCGGCCGCCTCGACGTCATCGCCCTGGCCGACCACGACACGACCGTGGGCGTGCCTCTGGCCGTCGAGGCGGCCCGCGACCGGCGCGTTCATGTCATTCCCGCCATCGAGGTGACCAGTAGCGGGCGCGGCGCCGAGCTCCACATGCTCGGCTACTTCGTGGACCCGGGTGCGGAGGCCCTCCGCCGCCACCACGAGAGCGCACGCACGGGACGCGCGCGCCGCATGGAAGGCATGATCGCGCGGTTGCAGGAGCAGGGTATCCCGATCACGCTCGAGGACGTGATGGCTCAGGTGTCCTCCGGCCGCACCGTGCTCTCCCGCCCGCACCTGGCCCGCGCCCTCGTTGCGGCCGGCCACGTGGGCTCCGTCACGGAGGCGTTCAACCGCTACATCGGCGAGGGCGGCCCCGCCTTCCGTCCCACGGAGTTCCTCGACCCCGCCGGCGCCGTGCGCCTGATCCTGGAGTCGAAGGGGATTCCCGTCTGGGCACACCCGCCCCTGGACCTGCTGGACAAGCTGCTGGGCGAGCTCGTCGAGGCGGGCCTCCGCGGCCTCGAGGTCTATCGCCTCCGTACACCGGCGGGCCAGTGGCCCCGGCTCGAAGCGGCCGCGCAGCGCACCGGGCTCCTCGTGACGGGAGGGTCCGATTGGCACGGGCCCCAGCATGGGCGGCTGGGCGACTTCTGCGTGACGCGCGAGCAGGTGGCCGCCTTCCTGGACGCCGGCGGGCTCTGAACCCCCGGCAGTTTGAGCGGCTTGCTCCCGCGTTGGCGCCCGGCGAGGGCCGGCGCTTGCCGGCTCGTGGCCTGGCTCCGCTGCGATCCTCCGCTCGCGCGCTGCCTTGATTCCCGGACCTCGGCGCCTCGCGCGTCGCTGCATCGCGGCGGTGCGCGGGGGGTGGCGTCCTGCGGCGCGCCCGCCTTATTCTTCGCTGGATTATTCCTTCGGTTCTCCTGGATCCGCGACGGCGAGGCCGCGATGTCGAAATCCGGACTCACCGTGCTCCTCGTGGACGACGAGGAGTTCATGATCGAGAGCGGCCGCCGCATCCTCCAGCACGAAGGTTTTCGCGTTGTAACGGCGATGCGGGGCCAGGCGGCGCTGGAGCTGTTGCGGCGCGAATCGCCGGACGTCGTCCTCACGGATCTCCGGCTTCCGGATCTGGATGGGCTCGTGCTGCTGCGGGCGGCGAAGGATTTCGATCCCGACCTTCTGGTCATCATGATCACGGGCTTCGCAGCGGAAGATCCGTCGCGTGGGCGGGAACTCCGAGATGGCGGTGGACATCCGCGTCGTCGCGGCGACAAACCGCGACCCGGAGCAGGCGGTCGAGGAAGGGGTCCTCCGCCGCGACCTGTACTTCCGGCTGAACGTCATTCCGCTGCGCCTGCCGGCGCTCCGGCAGCGGCGGGACGACATCCCGGCCCTCGCGCACCATTTCCTCGTCCACTACGCGGAGCGGTATGGCAAGGACGCGGCGGGCCTCCTGCGCCTCAGCCCGGAGGCGCTGGACGCCCTCTGCGCGTACGCGTGGCCCGGCAATGTGCGTGAGCTGCAGAACGTGATGGAGCGGGTCGCATCGCCGTCGTTACCGGGCCAGGAGATTCGCGTCGCCGATCTGCCCGACGAGGTGCGGGGCGAGGACCGGCGTCTCACCCCGCACGCGGTCTTCCTGGCCGACCGGCCGTTCCACGAGGCCAAAGGGGCGGCCGTCGCCCGCTTCGAAGAAGCGTATCTACGTGACCTTCTGCGGCGCCACGAAGGAAACGTTTCGCGGGCGGCCCGCGCCGCGAGGATCGACCGAAAGACGGTACACCGGTTGCTCAGGAAGTACGGGATCCGGTGAACGCCGCCAGGATCTTCGCGGCCACAGCGCCGGGGTCCGGCGCCGCCATGATGCCGCGGATCACAGCGACGCCGGTCGCGCGAGTGCGGGCCACCTCACGGGCCCGAGCCGCATCGATTCCCCCGATTCCCACGACGGGCACTCCCACGCTCTGAGCGACCTCGTCGAGCCGGGCCAGGCCGATCGCCTCTCCCGCGTCTCCTTTGCTGGCCGTGGCGTACACCGTGCCGCAGCCGATGTAGTCGGCGCCGTCGGCGGCCGCCCGCCGAGCGACTTCAGGATCATCGGTGGAGTATCCGATGAGGAAACCCGCGGGCGCGGCTCGGCGCACGTCGAGCACAGGCAGATCCTCCGGTCCCAGGTGCACGCCGTCGGCCCCGGCGGCCAGCGCCACGTCGAAGCGGTCGTTCACGAACAGGAGCGCCCCGTACGGCGAGGTCAGGGCGCGGAGCCGCCGCGCCTGCTCGAGGAGCGCACGCGCGCCCGCCGCCTTGTCCCGTAGCTGGATCGCCCGGACGCCCATCCGGAGAACTGCAGCCACGACCTCTTCCACGGGGTGGGGCCGGGCGAGCTCACGGTCCGTGATGACGATGAGGCGCAATGCATCCCGCAGGGTGCCAACGGACTTCTGACTCGGGACACTCGGGACACTAGGGTTTGGCATCCGCCGCTGCGCCCCTCGAGCGGGCGCCGCCTTCGCGGCGGACCTGCAACCGCGCGCGGTTGTGCTCGTCGAGCGTACGGGTGAACACATGGGAGCCGTCGCCCCGGGCTACGAAGTAGAGATAGTCCACCTTCGCGGGATACAGGACGGCGGTGAGCGCTCGCTCCCCTGGGGAGCTGATGGGTCCCGGCGGCAGCCCGAGGTGCGTGTAGGTGTTGTATGGGTGGTCCGCCACCGAGTCGATGTCGGCGTACAGGAGCCGGGGCCGGTGCTCGCCCATCGCATAGAGCACGGTCGGATCGGCTTGAAGCGGGTAGCCGCGCACCAGACGGTTGTGGTAGACCGCCGAGATGAGCGCCAGCTCCTCGGCCCGCCGCACCTCGTTCTCGACGATGGACGCAAGGGTGGTGACCTGCAGCTCGGACATCCCGAGGGTATCCGCCCGCGCCCTCCGCCCAGGCGTCCAGAACTCCCGGTACCGGCGCGTCAGAACGGCGATAATGCTGTCCAGGTCGGTACCCGGCGCGAAGAGATAGGTGTCGGGGTACAGGTAGCCCTCGAGGCTGGGACCCGGGACGCCGAATCGCTCCGGCAGCCGCTCGGCGGACAGGCGCACGGCGACGGATTCGGGATGAAGCTCCGTGACCGCGGCGATTCGCGCCGTGATCTCGCGGAGGCTGAGGCCTTCGGGGATCGTGACGGACACCATGATCCCGCGGCCACGGGTGAGATCGCGCAGGACGGCGGTCCACCCCGTGCCCGGCCGGAACGCGTAGGTCCCGGCGCGAATCTCCCGGTCCACGCCGAGGAGCCGCCCCCACAGCGTGAACAGCGCAGGGGACTTGATGATCCCTCGCGCGGCAAGGGAATCGGCGACGACCGAGAGGGTCGCGCCCGCGGGCACTACGACCTCCACCGGAGCGGCAGGCGGCGACGAAGCGGAGCAGGCGGCCAGCAGCAACGCCTCGGCTGCCACCATCGAGAGGCGGCCGGGCCTCATGAACGTGCGCTTCCGTCCAGCCAGGCCTGGAGGATCAGAACCGCGGCCGCGGCGTCGACCCGCTCCTTGCGCTCGCGCTCCCTCCTCGGCAGTCCCAGCGACCGGACGGCCCGCTCGGCCCGCACCGAGGTGAGGCGCTCGTCTACGTAGTGGACCGGGACGCCCAGGCGCCGCGCGAGCTCATCCCCCACGCCGCGCGCTGCGGCGGTCCATGCCGTCTCGTGGCCCGCCAGATCGAGGGGGAGTCCCACCACGATCGCGTCGACCTCGTAGCGGCGAGCGATCTCCAATATCGCCTGATAGGGCGGGCGGCGCCCCACCCGGCGCCGCAGCGTCGGCAGCGGCTGCGCGATCGTCCGCGTCGGATCGCTGATCGCCATCCCGATTCGGCGCTCCCCGTAGTCGATCCCCAGCACCCGCGTCATGCCCCTCGCCGCGCAGTGCGCCCCGACCGCTGCGCCCTCCTTCCCTACAGGCTGGAGGCCGCCTCCTCGAACGGGGCGCCGTCGAGCAACCGCCCGTACAGCGCGTGGACAGCCGCTTCGGAGCCGAAAGCGAAGCAACACTCGGGATCCCCACGGGCGCGACACTGCACCTCGAGCACGGAAACTTCTCCGCCGCCGCCCCGCCCCAGAAGGTTCGCAAGGAGCCCCATGGTGAAATGGCAGGACGGCTGTTGTTCTCCGCCGGAACTTTCGGCCTCGACCCAGTCGCTGGACGTCACGGTCCCGAGCGCGGAGCCGACTTCGCGGTGCGCCAGCGAGCCCCAGCCGCGGCGCGCCAGGAAGTCCGAGAGCTGAAGCCAGAACCTGCGCGCCCCCAGCTCGCCCACCGGCCTGTCCAGCGAGATCGCGAAGAGGTCGAAGAGTGAATCGCCCGCTGCGTACCCGGCAGCGTGCAGCGCGTGGGCCGCCACCAGGGGGCCTGCCTCGGCGCGGAGGCCGTGGCGGAGCGCCGTGAGAGCGGCGGCCGGGAGCAGAACTTCCCGGCGATTCCGCTGGAACCGGTTCATGATGCCTCCAGAATCGTGGCGTCTTCGGCATCCGCCGTGCGGCGCCCGCCCCGGTCCCGCGGCGTCGCGGCACCCGCGCCGCAGAAGCGGCTTGGCCAGGACGATAACGCGATAATAGAGCCGGGCAGAACCCGGTACAAGGGAACCCGGGTCCGGAGCCGGCCCGGCGGGCCATGGCCGGTTGCGATTGCGCGCCCGGGCCCCAGGGCCCTATCCTCCGTCGCTCGACCCGTCTTCATTCCAGACTCAGGAGGAAGCGCATTGAGCGTTCTTGCACGGGCGCTCGCCGCAACGATGGCGGGAACCTGCCTCGCGATTCGGGCGCTGTCCGCCCAGCCGGGCTCACCTGCCGGCCCCGTACCCGTCGAGCGCCTCGCCGCGCGCCGTGCCGCCCTGATCGAGAGGGTGGGAGGCGGAATGGCGATTTTCGGGTCCGAGGAGCTGCGGGATATCGAGCGGGATTATCCACAGGACTCGGATTTCCGGCAGGACAACCATTTCTTCTACCTCACCGGCCTCGAAACGCCCGCCTCGTGGCTGGTGCTGCGGGGCGGCGAGCCAGGAGGCGGCACGGTCACCCTCTACCTACCGCCCCGTGACCCGCCGAGCGAGCGCTGGACCGGCCCCAAGCTGGGTCCGGGCCCGGAGGCGACGCGCCTCACCGGGATCACCGACGTGCGCTCCGCGGAGGCGTTCGAGTCCGACGTCGCGGCGTGGCTCGCCGGGCTCGGCCGCAGTGGCTCCGCGGCGGCGGCATACGTGTCCCAGGGCTCGCCCGCCCACCGGGAACTGATCAAGCGGCTTGCCGGGAGCTACCGCGGCAGTGTTGCGGACGCCGCAGAGCTGCTGGCGCAGATGCGCCTCGTCAAGGACGACGAGGAGCTGCGCCGCCTGCGCAAGGCCATCGAGATCACCGGGGAGGCGCATCGCGAGGGCATGCGCCTGACCGCCGCCGGGCTCTTCGAGTACCACGTCGAGGCGGCCGTGGAGTACGTGTTCCGGGCCAGCGGCGCCGAGCGTGTAGGATTCCCGTCCATCATAGGCTCGGGGCCCAACAGCGTGACCCTCCACTACGACAAGAATCGGCGCCAGACACGGGACGGCGAGCTGGTGGTCATCGACATCGGCGCCGAGTTCGGCTACTACACTGCCGACGTGACCCGTACGATCCCGGTCTCCGGAACCTTCACGCCGCGACAGCGCGCTGTCTATGAGCTCGTGCTCGGTGCGCAGGAGGCGGCGCTCAAGGCGGTGCGCCCGGGGGTCACCACAAAGGAACTCGATGCGGTCGCCCGGGTCTATATGGACGGCCACTCGGGGGACCTGTGTGGCTCTCAGTCGTGCAGCCGATACTTCGTACACAGCCTCTCGCACTGGCTCGGCATGGATGTCCACGATGTGGGTGACTACCAGAGTCGCCTCGAGCCCGGGATGGTCCTGACCATCGAGCCCGGCATCTACATCCCGGATGAGGAGCTCGGCATCCGGATCGAGGACGATGTGCTCGTAACCTCGGAGGGAGGCGAGCTGCTCACCGCCGAGGCGCCGCGCACGCCGGACGCCATCGAGGCGGTGATGCGCGAACCACCGCTGTGGCTGAGGTCCCCGGAGGACGCCTCGTCGGGCGATCCGCGGAGAAGGCCGTAACAGGTTGGAGCGGGCTGCCTGCGCGGGCCCGGGCCACACGCCCGGAGCCGTGCAGCACGGCGGGCCCGCCGAAGCAAAGGAGTGGAAATGCGTAAAGGAGACCAGACACAGGATAGGGAACACGAGGAAGAGGGTTTCCGGTTCGTGAACTTCGTGACCGGCTTGGTGCTCGGCGCTGTGATCGGCGCGGGCGCGGCCCTCTTGTTCGCGCCGCAAAGTGGCCGCCGGACTCGCCGGATCATCCGGCGCCGGGCTGAGGAGCTAGCGGAGTCGGCCGGCGACCGGTGGCAAGAGCTGGCGGGCGGGGCGCGCGGGAAGGTGGACGAGGCGCTGGAGGGCGCACGCAAACGCTTCGCCGGCTGACCGGACTCCGGAAAGGCCTCGTCCGCTGAGGCGGCCCGGTCATGGGCTGCGCTGGCGTGTGGGGATCTGCACGCAGAGATCCTGCGCCTCCTCGTTGTAGCCGGGGGTATTGGGGATCGTGCCCCTCCACAGGGGGCAGCTCGAGCGCACTCAGAACCGCTCTACGAGCCCGGTCACGCCGCTGCGCATCCCGGTAAATCTTGGCGAGCTCCAGATGGTCGACGACGCGGTCCGGCTCGAGCGCGGCCGCCCGGACCAGCAGCCGTTCCGCCTGGTCCCACCAGGCCTCCGCCAGGATAGCCGATAGGCTTGCCCATGATCGCGTATCGCATCATCGAGCGGAAACGGGATGGCGTCGAGCTGGAGTCCTCCGAGATCGAGGGATTCTTTCGCGGCTACCTCGCTGGCTCGGTAGACGACTGCCAGGTGGCTGCCTTCCTCATGGCCGTGTTCTTCCGGGGGCTGTCGGCGGGCGAGCTTGATGCCCTCGTGGAGGTGATGCTGCGGTCGGGGACCGTGCTCGACCGATGGGACGTCCCCGGTCCCACGGTGGACAAACACTCCACCGGCGGCGTGGGCGACAAGGTCTCGCTGGTGCTGGCACCGCTGGGCGCGGCGCTCGGGCTCCGTGTTCCCATGATGTCCGGACGCGGCCTCGGCCACACCGGCGGCACGCTCGACAAACTGGAGGCGATACCCGGATTCCGCACGGACCTGTCTCTGGCCGAGTTTCGGGCCGTGCTGGAGCGGGTGGGCTGCGCCATGATCAGCCAGACGCGGGAGATCGCGCCGCTCGACGGCCGGCTCTACGCCCTGCGGCACGCAACGGGTACGGTGCCATCGATCCCCCTCATCGCCGCCAGCATCATGAGCAAGAAGCTCGCGGAGGGGCTGGACGCGCTGGTGCTCGATGTGAAGCGAGGCTCCGGCGCCTTCATCCCTGAGGAGGGACGTGCTCTCGAGCTGGCCCGCATCATGGTGGCGATCGGGGAGCGGCGAGGGCTGCGCACCGTCGCGCTGCTCACCGCGATGGACTGCCCTCTCGGGCGCGCCGTCGGGAACGCCCTCGAGGCGCGAGAGGCGATGCAGTGCCTCGGGGGCCAGGGACCCGAGGACCTCCGCACCCTCGTCCTTGCCCTCGCCGCGGAGATGCTACTCGCCGTCGGCGTCGCCGATTCGCGCGCAGCAGCAGCAGCAGCCGCAGCGCGAGCGCTGGACGACGGGAGTGCCCGGGAGAAGTGTGCCGAGCTGGTCGCGGCGCAAGGCGGCGACCCGCGGGTCGTGAAGGACCCGGCGCTCTTGCCCGTAGGACCCGAGACGGCGGCGTTTCGAGCGCCGCGGGACGGTGTGGTGCGCTGTGTCTGCCCGGAGCGGCTGGGATCCGGCGTGGTGGAGTTGGGCGGCGGTCGCGTGCGCCCGGGAGAGCGTATCGATCCCCGGGTCGGTTTCACCCTCGAAGTACGCCCGGGCACGCCCGTTCGCGGCCGCCAGGTCATGGCCACCGCCTACGCGGGTAGCGCGTCCGGCGCCGCCCGCGGGCTCAAGATCCTCCAGGAAGCGATCGAGGTCGGCGACGAGGTGAAGGGCCGACCGCTTCCCCTCATCTCGCACCGAGTCACGGCGGCGGGAGTCGAGGAGGTAGCGACCTCAAGGGTATAGGCGGTGCGGCACCCCTTCTTCGAGGAGCGCGCCTTCCAGGGTCGGGATGAGGGTCGGGAAGGTGCGGAGCGCCAGGTCGCACTTGGCGCCGGACTCCGCGGGTGCGGGAACCACCTCGGCGGCGATCTCTCGCTCCCGCGCCACGTCCTCGGCCCAGAGGGCGTGGTGGGTCGTATCGAAGACGAAGAGCCGGTCCTTACCGCTCATCGCGGCTCGCTCGCGGCCCGCATGTCTCGCCGCCCGCCGCCCGTGCAAGGGCCCCGCTGAAGGGCGCGCGCCAGGGAGGGCTGATCCCCGACGGCCCGCCGGCCCGCGCCACCGCACTCGCCTGCCCACTCGCCCGGGGATCAGAAGATTCGGTCAAGGACCCTACGGAAGAGGCCGATGAGCGACGGCCCATGGAGATCGCACGGCTCCGTCGGCTCCGTACCGGGGATGTAGATCTCCGTATAGATGAGGTCTCTAGGGCACCAGTCGGTCTTGAGCTTCCCACTCCTGGCGTCGACCTCCCGCGTGATGAGCTCCGGCGGCGTGGGCCAGGGGTCCGGGATCGGGCGCAGTGGCTCGATTCCAAGCTCCGCGTCACCGGCATACACCGCCTGCATGAACTGACCCCAGACGGGGGCGGCGTACAGGCCGCCCGCGGCCCTGGGCAGAATCGTCTTCGGGCGGTCGAACCCGAACCAGACTGCCGCGAGCAGGTCGGGCGTGAACCCTACAAACCACACGTCCGTCGCATCGTTCGTCGTGCCCGTCTTGCCCGCAGCCGCGATCTCCCACGGGAGATACTCCCGGATGCGCCCGCCGGTCCCGCGGTTCGCCGCGTCCTGCAGCAGCGAAAGCATCACGGCCGAGACCAGGCTGTCCAGCACCTGCGTTCTCTCCGGCCGTGCCTCCCAGAGCACGCGGCCGTTCGCGTCCTCGACCCGCTGGATCGGGTACGGACGGACCTTGATGCCCCGGGCCGCGAACGGAGTGAACGCCTCCGCCATCTCCACGGGGATGACCGTGGCTGCGCCGATGGAGGTGGACGGGTACGGCGGCACCTCGGTACGGATGCCGAGCCGCCGCCCATACTGCGCCACCGTCTCGAGCCCTACCTCCATGCCCAGCTTGATGGCGATCATGTTCCGGGAGTGGCGCAGCCCCTCGCGGATCGTCATGGGGCCGAGGAAGTCACTCTCGTAGTTCTGCGGCCGCCACTCCGTGCCGTCCACCTGCTCCAGGATCACCGGCGCGTCTACGATGACATGAGAGGGCGGGATCCCGCTGGCGATGGCTGCCGCGTACACGATCGGCTTGAAGGTGGAGCCCGCCTGCCGCCGGGCCTGCGTGACCCGGTTGAACTTCGAATCCTCGAAGTCGCGTCCCCCGATCAGCGCCTTCACCTCGCCGGTGAACGGGTCCACCGCCACGAAGAGACCCTGGAGGTACGGTGTCTCGTCCGCGGGCCAGCCTTCAGGGGGACGCACCGCTGGATCGTACTTGGGATGCCGGTACCCGGGCGCGCTCTCGACACGCCGGTAGCCCTCCTCCATAACGCGGCGCGCGATCCGCTGCATATCTAAGTTGAGGGTCGTGTGAATCCGGAGACCGCTCGTGTAGAGCTCGCGCCCATAACGCTCGTCCAGGATCCGGCGCACCCACTCCACGAAGTACGGCGCTTCCACCTCGCGGTCCGCGTACCGATGCTCGGGGAGCGGATGCTGCTTCCAACGGTCTACCTCCTCCTCGGCCAGATAGCCCTGCTCCGCCATGAGCGTGAGGATGAGGTTCCGGCGCGCGCTGGCTCGATCCGGATGCAGGAACGGCGAGTAACGCGTGGGCGCCTTCACGACCGCGGCGAGCAACGCCGCCTCCGCCGCATCGACCTCTGAAGCCGACTTGCCGAAATAGTGCCGCGCCGCCGTCTCGATCCCGTGCCAGCCGTGGCCAAAATGAACCTGATTCAGGTACGCCTCGAGGATCTGGTCCTTGCCATAGGCCTCCTCCAGCTCCAGCGCCACCTTCGCTTCCTTCAGCTTGCGCCGGATTCGACGCGCAAACCCGATCTCCTCCGGGAACATGTTCCGGGTGAGCTGCTGCGTGATCGTGCTCCCACCGCCGGCGCCGCCGCCCTGAAGGATGTTCTGCACGACCGCCCGCGTGATCCCGATGTAGTCCAGCCCGTGATGCCGATAAAACCGCTTGTCCTCGACCGCGATGAACGCCTGGGCCACATGCGGTGGGAGCTGCGAGAGAGAGACCGGCGTTCGCCGCTCGATGAAGAGCTCGTCCAGCAGGCGACCGTCGTCCGCCAGAAGCTGGGTCGCCTCGATCGGCTCCCAGACGTAAATCTGCGCGATGGACGGACAGTCGACGCAGAGGTTGCGCCACGAGCCGAACCCCAGCCCCGCCGCGCCCGACAACAGGAACACCAGGCCCAGAGCTACAGCAAGACGGCCGGCCCGGGACGCCAGCCATTGCCCAACCGCGGTCCGGATCGCCTTGCTCGTCGCCGCCACCTGAACTCCGTTGAACTCCGTTGAACTCCGTCAGTTCGCCTGCCCGAACCCGCTGCGTATCGCACCGTTACCCACATTCCGCCCTGCGGGTCCCTCGAGCCTGAGCGACGCCTGCACCCCCACGGCCTCCGCGCCGGCAGCCGCGACACCTCCGGGTCAGCTCACCGTGCCTCCGGCCGCACGGCTGGGTAGCAAACGCGGCCCGCGTTCTCACGCGATAGCAGCCGCCTGGCGAGCGTCCGCCACCCGAGGCGGACCCCGCGGCCAGGCACGCAGACGTGTGTCGGGCGCCTCTAGAGACGCCTCTAGGCTGACCGATTTGTTCGTAAAACGGACTTCAGAGGTTGAATTATGGGGCGCGCATGACGAAAACGGACAAAGACTATTGACATCCAGAGGGTCGTGGCTTAGGCGTCTTATGCTTTAACGAACTTTCGTTCGAAATGCCGGGAGCGACACGGTGCGGTGGCGCGCTCCCCGGGGGACCTCGGGGACCACGGCGCTGTGGGACGTCCAGACGTGATGTGTCATGTCGGCAGACCTCTGTGGGAATCCCAGCCTCAAAAGTCGAAGGTACACTCCTCGCCCGTGCGAGCCCGATCGCGGCGGGTGCGGGCGTTCGAGCGCGGTCCGATCCACCGCTCCCCCGTGCCTGAGGTTTCCGTGAAGAGGCTGAAGAGGGTGAAGAAGGAGGCGACCATGCGAGTCCAGCCGTTCGCGCGGTTCACATCCGGGACCGTCCTCGGTATGTCGTTTGCGCTCCTCTTGGCGCCGGTCACGCCCGTGCTGGCGCAGACGGGGAAGGTTACGGGGGTGGTGACGGACCAGAGCACGGGGCAGCCGCTCTCGGGCGTGCAGGTGTTCCTGGAGGGTACGGGGCGGGGCGTGCTCGCCCAGGAGAACGGGCGTTACTTCCTCATCAACATTCCGCCGGGGACGTATACGGCGGTGGCCGAGCTGGTCGGCTATGCCAGCGTGCGCAAGCAAGGCGTGCTCGTTTCCATCGACGTGACCCGCACCGTGGACTTCGAGCTGCCGCTGCAGGCGGTGGCGGTGCGCGAGGTGGTGGTCGAGGCGGAACGCGTGCCGTTGGTCGAGCTCTCTACGACCGGGAGCGGGACGCAGCTATCCTTGGAGGATATCTCCGCGCTGCCGGTGGACGACATCACGGGCGCGCTCGAGCTGCAGTCGGGGTTTCTGCACGTGCCGCAGAACACGGACGTCATCGCGTTCGCGGAGGAGCGCCGGGGGGTGACGCCGCTGCGGATCCGGGGTGGGCGTGGCGCCGAGACCCTCACCCTCGTGGACGGCGTTCCGGTGAACAACTTCGTGTTGGGCGGCCCGGCGGTGAACCTGACGCGCATGGCCGTCGGCCAGATCGACTTCGTGAAGGGTGGGTTCGAGCCGCAGTACGGGAACGCCCTCTCCGGCTTCATCAACATCGCGACCCGGGAACCCACGGATGACCTGGAGGGCTCCATCGAGTACCGGAGCACGCGGCTGGGCGCGGCGCTGGGGAACGGCTACGACGAGGCGGGCAACTCGGACATCTTCGAGGGCTTCATCTCCGGGCCCGTCCCTCTCTTGGGCGACCGCCTCCGCTTCCTCTTCGCGGGCCGACACGGCTATGGGCCGGATCGAGTCCTCGAGTTCGACGACGAGGTGTACCGGCCGACACAGGTCGGCAGCCAGCGCAACCCGCCTCACGCCTTGGACGTGATCCCGGGCTGGCGCGCCGTGGGATTCGATGCGCAGCGGGACGCGTTCTCGAAGCTGGTCTACTACGTCACGCCGGCGGCGAAGCTGTCCGCGTCATGGCTTACGTACCAGAGGCAGTCGAAGACATTCGACTTCCGCTGGATGTTCGCGGGCGTCGATCCGCTCGCCGATCAGCTGACGGAGGCGGATTCGGCGTTCTATGGCACCGCGGAAAGCAGGAACCGGCTGACCCAGTTCCTGCAGCAGAACTCGTACTTCCAGAAGCGGAACCTGTATGTGCTGCGCTGGGACCACACTCTGGGGCGCACCGCCTACCAGCTCACGGCGGGCCGCTTCGACCAGTTCCGTGAGACGTGCAACGTGGCCCAGGGCGTGTGCCTGGGGAACGAGTTCGAGGATCCTAACTTCGACGGTGCCGGCTACGTGCGCGATGGCTCCGATTTCACGCGCACGCCCACCACGGGCACCGATCGCTTCTGGGGTGGTGAGGACATCACCACGTCGGTGGCGCGCGCCGACCTGCAGAGCCAGCTCACGGACCATCACAACTTCAGGCTGGGCGTCTTCTACCAGAACCACGAGGTGACGTACGACGAATGGGAGTGCGGTTGCGTCAACCAGGCGAACAAGATCCAGAACTTCTGGAAGGCGGAGCCCTGGGACTTTGCCGCCTTCATCCAGGACCAGATCGAATACGACTTCATCACGATCAACCTGGGCTTTCGCTTCGACCACGGCGAGGCGAACGGCACGTTCCTGGCGAACCCGCTGGATCCGACGAACGGGACGACCGCGCTCGAGGTCTGCGCGAACCCGTCGGCGTTCGGGCAGTCGGGCACGCTGGAGTGCGCGGATCTCGAGGACCGGGCTGTCGCCACGGAGCTCGCGGCGAGGGACGACTTCGCGGAGGCGGAGGCGCGCTCCCAGTTCTCGCCGCGCATTGGCGTGAACATCCCGGTGACGGAGTCGGCGAGCCTGTTCTTCAACTTCGGGCGCTTCAGTCAGAACCCGCTCCTCAAGAACCTTTTCCAGTGGACGAAGGTCGGGACGGCGGAGGAGGGCACGGCGAAGGCGCTCACGCTGGAGGAGTTCGAGGGCCGGCAGCCGTTCCTGGGCAACCCGAAACTCAAGATCGAGCAGACCACCTCGTACGAGGTGGGGTACGTCCAGGAGATCGGGAACGTCTATGCGCTTTCGGTCGTGGCGTTCACGAAGGACCAGTTCGGGCTCACCGGGGTGCGGACCGTGGGCCTGCCGCCGTTCACGACCTTCGATCCCGGGGCCACGTACGGGACGAACAATCCGCGCTACCTGATCCTGGTGAACGGCGACTTCTCCACGACGCGCGGCTTCGAGATCGGGCTCAGACGCCGGCTCACGGACTTCTGGGGCTTCGATCTGAACTACGCGTACACGCGAGCGACGACGAACGCCGCGGACCCCGAGCGTGAGCGCGAGCGCGTGGACTTCGAGAACGATCCCCAGCTCCTCAAGGAGATCCGCTCGGAGATCGACCAGCCGCACGTCTTCAACGGCACGATCCGCTTCGCGGCGCGGGAGGAGGCGCCGCGGTTGGGCGCGTTCGGCGAGGCGCTCCGGCACACGCGGGCGAGCCTGACGCTTCAGGCCGCGAGCGGCCTGCCCTACACGCCGATCCTGGATTTCTTCGGCGGTGAGGAGGCCGACCGTCTCGAAAGGAACAGCGGCCGCCAGCCCAGCACGCTCATCGTGAACCTTCGGGTGGAGAAGGATGTCTTCTGGTCCAATCTGCGGTACGGCGTTTTCGTCGACGTCCGTAACCTGCTGGACAACAAGTACTGCCTGCAGGTCTTCGAGACCACCGGCGACTGCCGGGGCGGCACGGAGGACCAGTCGCGCCGCCGGGTTTCGAACGGCTTCTCCGACCAGGCGCCCAGCACGGTCTGGGACCGCCCGAACTTCTTCGGAGAGCGGCGGTCCATTCAGGCCGGCGTGCGCGTCAACTTCTGAGCAGCTTGACCCTTGACCTCGCGTCCGGGCCCGGAGCTTCAGCGGTCCGGCGCCTGGACCCTCAACCCCAGGGGACCGTATGATCGAGCGTTTCCTGTCCGAGCATAACTGCGCCCCGTGCTCGGCTGCCGGACGGCTCTCCCGGCTCGCCGCCTCCCTCGTGCTCCTCTGCAGCCTCGTGCCGCCGGCGCTCGCGCAGGACTGGCCGAGCATCCCGGAGAACGACGCCCGCTTCGCGGCGTCGCCCTTCACGCTCCACGCCCGGGGCGACCTTGGCCGGGTGGGGTTCCGGCCCTCCGGCGCCTTGAGCGAGTGCGCGAGCAACGTGGCAGGCATGAACGCGCCCCGTTTTGTGGGCTGCCGGGAGTCACGCGTCTTCAACACGTCCGAGGGCACCCGCTTCCTCAACTTCGAGCAGCCGTTCATCCTTGCGGCGCCAGCCACAGATGTGCCATCGGGGGTGGATCGCAACCAGCTCAACGGCAAAGGCTACAACTTCCAGACGAACGCGATTCTGCCCTCGCGGCGCGAGGAGCTTCTCGCGTCTGACCGCTCGGGCCGCGACCTGCTGGCGCTGGGCGTGACGGCGACGACCGACGGGAGCTGCCGCGACTTCAGCGGGCTCATCAACGGAGACGTGTTCGAGGGCACGCAACTCCTCCCCCACACGAGCTGCCAGCCCACGTGGCCGCGGGCGGGGAACTGGGAGGGTCGCAAGCGGATCACGCTCGAAGGCTTCGTCGCCGCGCAGGGGGTCGTAAACGCAACCGGCAAGGGCGATCCCTTCGCATTCTGGCGGGTGCCAGACGAGCTCACCACGGGGCGGCCGCTGGGCGACCAGGCGACGTTCGGCGAGTTCGTCGACTACTCCGTGGACCTCATTGCCCGCTACCCGACCGTCGTCCCGGGTGGCGGTGGGCAGGAGCCGCTCCTCCGCGGCTGGCCCATGGGGATCACCGTGCAGTTCGATGCGTTCTACTTCAATCTGCCGGGGATCAACAACGCCTACTTCTTCCAGTACCTGATCATCAACGACTCCGAGAAGGTCTGGGGGAAGCCGGTGGACTACGACTCGCTGTACGTGGGCACGCTCCGCCTCCAGGGCAACTTCGGCCAGCAGCAGGCGAACCACATTGACATCCCCCGCGGCGGGCTCTACGTGCGGCCGTGCACCCGCCGCATCGCGACGGCCAAGCCATCGCCGTTCACCGGCAGCCTGGCATCGTGCCAGAACAACGACGGGTTCATCGGCGGCGCCCAGGGGTGGATGATCCTCAAGAGCCCCATCGGCGACCTCAGAAACAAGCTGCTGTCCGACGCCACGAGCCCGTTCTTCAACCCGACGCACCCCGAGGCGGGCGACACGATCACGTTCAATCACTCGCACGGGTGCAACTTCATCGTCTGCACGGCCATCACCATGGACTTCTCCGAGCGCTCGGCGTTCGGGCTCGTCTCCTCCACGCTGGACAACCTGCTGGACGGACGTGACCCTGCGGCCCTCGACGAGGCGGGCTACTTCAACTCCGTGCACCCGAGCGAGGTCTGGCCCACGCGGGGCGACTTCAACAAGTACGTTCCTGGCGTGCACGACAGCAAGCCGAAGTGGGACTACAACGAGGACGGCAAGCCGGATACTCTTTACGTGGACACCTGCGGCTCGAAGGGCTGCGTCGCGCTCTGGCAGGACACCGTGCCCGGCGGCTACATCAACCGCTTCGGCCAGGTGGCGCCGCTGTTCATGGGGCCCTTCAAGCTCGCGGCCGGCGACACGACCTCGCTCATCATCGCGTTCGTAGCCGACCGTGACAGCGCATCCTTCGAGTCCACGGTCCAGAACGCCTACAACCTCTACATGTCGTTCTTCCTGGTGCCCGAACCGGCGCCCGTCCCGGACATCTCAACGATCGGGATCGGGGTCACGGGCGGACAGGGGGACAGCGCGGAGGTGCGGGTCCACCTCACGGACGAGGCCCGCAACTTCGTGGATCCCTTCCTGCTCAAGCTCGCCAGCGAAATCAGCGCCGCGTCGCCCGGCAGCGACCTGGGCAAGCTCAGGTCGCTCAACCCCTGGCTCGTGGACAGCTTGCGCGCACGGGCGAGGAAGAACGTGAAGGCGATCTATGCGTTCAAGTCGTGCGATGGCGCCCAGACCTTCACGGACGACGGGAACTGCCTGCCGGATCCCGTCCCGGTGGCCGATCAGACGTCGAAGTGGAACGGCATCGGCTGGCTCCCCTTCGCGCAGCTCGACCCCGAAACGAGCGTCTTCAGGGATCAGACCGTGATCTCCGGGCTCAGCTATCTCTACTCGCTGGTCACGGAGACCGTGGGAGCGAAATGGCGCCTGCTTGTGGACAACGGCCCGGGCACGGTGCCCACGGATGCGGCCGGCAAGCCGATCTGCGTTCCGTCGCGCTGCCGGGCGCATGAGATCGAGTTCGCGCCCTCGATCCTGTCGCCGCTGAACAAGACGCCGGACGCCAGAGGGGTGGTGGCGGTCTACGTGCCGGTGCGCCGGCAGGCGGGCTCCGTGGCGGCGGCGTCACGGGTTGAATCGGCGCTGGGCGAGGCGCTGGTCCCGGTGAGGGTCTCCCTGACCCTCGGTGCCCGGGACGGCGCCTACCGGGCGATCTTCGCGGACACTCTCGTGGTAACCACCACGGTTGTCACGACGGACAAAGGCGGCGGCCGGCTGGACACGGTGAGCGTGAGCGCTTCGGTCCGGACGAGCGGTGCGAGCCCGGCGACCTTCACGGCGAACCGGCTCGTCACGCTGCGGGGCGAGACGCTCGTGTCCACGGAGACGACGCCGGACCCGTCCGACCCCAAGCGCGCCACCACGAGGACGGTGCACCGCGTCGTGCGCGTGACCGCGGGGGCCGTGCCCCTGCTCCTTGTCGAAACCACCGCGGGCGCGAACCGCCCGCTCTTGGCCACGGGCGTGCTCGAGACGAACAAGACGACGCCGGGCGCGTTCCTGGAGCGGCCCGACTTCCCCGGCTTCTTGATCGACGTGGACGCCGGCTCGGGCACGCGCTTCGCGCGGCAGTACTTCCAGCGCCCGCGCGGCGACTCGCTGCCCTCGAACGTCACGGCGGGCCAGGCGATCGAGTGGCAGACCGCGCAGTCGCGGGCTCTGGCGGGCGTCTACGGTCACTACCTCATCGAGTGGGCGGACCGGCCGTACGGGCCGGGTGAGGAGTTCCGCGTGGGGGCGGCGCTCCAGAACCAGTTCACGACGTCCCTGAACGGGCGAGCTGCGGCGACGACGTCTGTCACCAGCGCCGAGATCGCGACGAAGATCGCAACCGCCTTGGGGATCAGGGCGCCGACGCTCAAAGCCTTCGCCCTGCCGTTCAAGGTCCGGAACCTCACGGACAACCGGGAGGTGCAGGTGGCCGTGGTCGAGCACTTCGACAAGGTGCTCCTGGGGCAGGGGAGGGATACGGCCACGGTCACGGGGCCCGACGGGAAGTGGACGCCGGGCGACCGTATCGTCCTCGTGGAGAGCATCGGCGGGACGGCCACGCCGACGTGGGATGTGATCCTCGGCTGCACGAGCACGGTGCGTCGCGTCTGCGACGCCACGAACCAGTCTGCCTATGCGGCGGTGGTGGAAGCGGGCGTTCGGCACAACCTGGTCTACTACCGCCCGCTCAGCGCGAGGGTCGAGTTCACGGTGACGGTCACGCCGTCGGGGAATGATCCGGCCCGTACCACCGCGGATCTCGCAAACATTCGCGTCGTCCCGAACCCGTACGTGTTCTTCTCGCGATACGAGCGCTCGGGCGCTGCGCGGGTGATCAAGTTCGCGGGCGTCCCCGAGGAGGGGAAGGTCCGCATCTACACGGTGACGGGCCAGTTCGTGCAGGAAATCACGTGGGCAGCCGCGGACCTCAACGCCGCCGGTGACTTGGAGTGGGATCTCACCACCCGGGAGAACACCGAGATCGCGTTCGGGCTCTACATCTGGGTGCTGGACAGCCCCGCGGGCCAGGCGCGCGGCAAGTTCGTGGTCATCCGCTGAATCGGGAAAGGAGACGACTCATGCTTCGCTCTCTCCTCATCGCGCTCGCGCTCGTCGTGCCGGTCTCGGTGGCCGGGCCGCCGGCGTTCGCCCAGCAGGGCACGACGCTCAGGCCCACGGACGAGACGGAGGCCACCCGGGTGGCGACCCGCGGTGCCGCGTTCCTGAATCTTCAGGTCGGGGCACGGGCCCAGGCGCTGGGTGGCGCGTACACGGCCATCGCGTCAGGGGTTCCCGCGCTCTACTGGAACACCGCGGCAACGGCGTTCGACGAGCGCACACTGCTGGGCGCCAGCCTGTCCAACCTGTATGAGGACCTGGACATCCAGCACCTCTTCGCGGGGATCATGCTCCCCATCGGGATCAACCGCTTCGCGGTGAGCGTCAATCAGCTCTCCAGCGGCTCCATGCTCCGCACGGACGAAGAGTTCCCGGAAGGGAACAACCCACTCTTCGGCGCCGAGTTCGAGTACACGGCCACCGCCGTCGGCGTGCACCTCTCACGCCTGATCACGGATCGCCTGGCCTTCGGCGTCGCCGGGAAATGGATCACGGAGGGGATTCCCGGGGCAAAGGCGAGCTTCATCGCCGCCGACTTCAGCGTGAAGTTCTACACCGGGCTCCTGGGCACCAACCTCGCCGCCGCGCTCACGAACGTGGGAAGCGACGGACGCATCGAAGGCGCGCTCGTGGAGCGGCAGGTCGACCAGCGTACGAGCAGCGCCAACGTGTTCGACGTGCGCCGGCTCATCACCACCGAGTTCAGTACGGCCAGGGTCGAGCTCCCCACGGGCTTCCGCTTCGGGATCAGCACTGAGCTCATCGGCGACGCCACGGCCGTTCTGGCCCCCTCGCCGCACCACAACCTGCTCCTGCTGATGGATGTCTCGGACCGCACGGACGCGCCCATGTCGCCTACGTTCGGGCTGGAGTACGCGTTCCGTGACATCCTCTATCTGCGTGGCGGGAAGCGGTTCGCGAACGAGGAGCAGATCAACCGCGAGTTCTCGCACCTGCTCTCCTTCGGGGCGGGCGTCGCGCTCCCGGTGTCCGGCGCGCGCCGCATCCTGTTCGACTACGCGTACACCACGGTGGGCGACCTCGATAACGTGCAGACCTTCAGCCTCGAACTCGCGTTCTGAGCGAGTAGGGAGACGCACTCCATGAACCCGAAGAGCACGTTCTGCGTCGCCGGGATCGCCGCGGCGCTCGCGGCGGCGCCGCTCGCGGTCGCGTATGCTCAGGTCCGGACGGGCACGTTCCAGGTGACCCCCTACGCCGCGTTCCTGAGCCCGGACAACTCCTCCGCCATCAGGGACGCGGGCATGGTGGGAATCGAGGCGGCGTACTACTTCGCGCCTAGCTTCGCGGTGGGCGTCACCGGGAATTTCGGCCGCTCGAAGAGCGACGGCACCTACTTCGGGGCCGCCCGCTTCCCGCTGGGCGATTCCCTCGTCACCCTGCACATCGATCAGAAGCTCTCCATCGCGACCTACGGAGCGATCGCGAAGGTGGGTCTCTCCGTCGGCCGACTCTCCCCGTTCGTGGCCGGGGGCGTGGGCGGATACTTCCTCTTCCTCGACCCTCAGTCGAACGACAAGCCGGTCACGGTCAGCGATCTCGGCTTCGAGGTGGGGGGCGGCTTCCACCTGGCGCTCACCGAGCGCGCCGGCATCCGCGCCGATTTGCGGGATCTCGTCTTCACCGGCTACGACCGCGACGCTTTGAACCTGGTGAATCCGCGCTTCCGCACGGACACGTTCCTCGAGGGTGCGCCGCCGCCCGAGAAGGCCACCATCCACAACGTCCGGGTCTCCTTCGGCTTCAGCTATCTGTCCGGGCGGTGACGAGAAGCGTCCGCAGGCCAGGAGCTGGTGAATGCGATGACTGACTTGACAGGTCTGACACCGGGGACTAATCATAACCTTGCCAGCTTGTAGAAATCCGACGTTGCCGTGGCGGGTCCGTTTGGTGCGTTGGCAGGACTCGGAGCCCGAATCCGGGCGTGTGGCGGCGGAAGGTGGCGGAGGATCCGGGGCGTCCGGCACTTCGGGTAGCATCGGAAGGAGGGCGTGTTTGGATCCAACGCTCGTTGGCATCTTCCCAGATCCAATCAGGCATACACTTCAGTGGCGTCTCCCGGGACCGGGTCGCTCGGGTGCTTGTGTGCCCATCTCCGGCTCGGGGTCCATCGGCCATGTCCATGCAAGGAGGGATCGCGTGAAGCGGGTCGCGTGGGGTCTCATGCTCGTGGCCCTCGGCCTCCTGGCAAGCCGTAGCGCGAGTGCCCAGGCCGTGGGGTCGGTGACCGGCGTGGTGACGGACCAGCAGAGTGGCCAGCCGCTCGCCGGGGTCCAGGTCTTCCTCGAGGGTACCGGCCGAGGTGTCCTCACTCAGGAGAACGGCCGCTACTTCCTCATCAACGTTCCGGTGGGCACCTACACCCTGGTGGCCGAGCTCATCGGCTATGCCACCGTGCAGCACCAGAACGTGGTGGTGGCCACGGACATCGCGCGGGTCATCAACGTTCAGATGGTCACGCAGGCCGTGGCGGTGGCCGAGGTCGTGGTGGAGGCGGAGCGTGTGCCGCTCGTGGAGCTCAGGGCGAGCGGGAGCTCGAACACGCTCACGTCCGAAGACATCGAGGCGCTGCCGGTCACGAGTATCCAGGGCGCGCTGGCCTTTCAGCAGGGTTTCCTGGAGGTGCCGGACAACACGGACGTGCTCTCGTACGGCGAGTCGCGGCGCAACGTCCTTTCCCCGATTCGCATCCGAGGGGGCCGCGGTGCCGAGACGCTCACCTTGATCGACGGGATCCCGGTACAGAACTGGGTGCTGGGCGGGCCTACGCTGGATCCGAACCTGCCCTCTGTCGCGCAGCTCGACTACGTCAAGGGCGGCTTCGAGCCCCAGTACGGGAACGCGCTCTCGGGAATCATCAACATTGCGCTGCGTGAAGGCGGCGACGAGCTGGAGGGATCCCTCGAGTACCAGACTTCGCGCTTCGGCGGCTGGCTCGGCAATACGCAGGACGAGCTCCTGGGCCTCGATCTCTACCAGGGCTTCCTGTCCGGGCCGATCCCCGGGACCGGCGGCAAGGGCCGGTTCATGGTCTCCGGCCGGCATCAGAACGCGAAGGACCGGGTGCTCGAGTTCGACGACGATGTCTACGACCCCAACAACCCGCGCGCCGGCTTCAACACGCCGTTCCTCACGGACATCTTTCCGGGCTGGCGGGGCGTGGGCTACGATGCCCGCTACGATGTCGTCGGCAAGCTGACCTACTACTTCACGCCGGCGATCAAGCTCAACGTCTCCGGCATCCGCTATGAGCGCGAGCGCCAGCCGTTTGACTTCCTGTTCCTCTACACGTATGACGATCCGCTCTCCGCTCCGAACCTGCGCACGGCGGCGGACTCGGCGTACTACGGGGGGAACCTGTCCCAGTATCGGCTGGCGCCCACGGACTTCCCGAACGTGATTCAGGGCACCTCGCGCCTCGAGCGCACACTGCTCGTCGCGAACTGGGACCATACGCTGCAGCGCTCGAGCTACCGCATTTCCGTCGGGCGCTTCGACCAGCAGCGCCTGACGTGCAACTGGTTCCAGGGCGTGTGCCTGGGCGGCGGTGACGAAGGGTTCCAGGACCCGAACTTCACGGATGACCGCTTCCACGGCCCGGCACCCGTGGGCCAGCGCGGGCTGCATCCCACCATGGGCACGGACTTCCTCTACGGCGGAGAGGATATCACGACCTGGGTGGGCCGCGGGGACTGGCAGTGGCAGGCGTCGGACCACCACAACTTTCAGGCGGGCGTCTACTGGCAGCAGCACGACCTGGGTTACGACGAGTCGGAGTGCACGTGCGGCAACATCCGGATCGTGGTGAACCAGAAGTACTCCATCGACCCGTGGGATGCCGCCTTCTACGTCCAGGACCGCATCGAATACGATTTCCTCACCGCCCGCATCGGCTTCCGCTTCGACTACGGCAAGGCGCCGGGTGTCTTCCTCCGCGACCCCATCGACCCGACGGCGGGCAGCACGGCCGCTGATGTCTGCAAGGACCCGAATGGCATGAGCTCGCACCTGGACAAGAGCTGGGTCGAGCTCGGCGCAGATCCGGCGTGGGCCCGGCTCGGCGAAGGGTGTGGCGGCAACGCGGACATCACCCGCCGGGCGGCGCTCGTCGCCTTCGAGGATGATTTCGTCGGCACCCGCACGCGCACCCAGTTCTCTCCGCGTATCGGGATCTCGTTCCCGGTCACGGAGACATCGTCGGTATTCTTCAACTACGGGGTCTACTCCCAGAACCCGGTGATCAAGAACCTCTACAACTTCACGGGCGTCGGCACGCCCCACGAGGGCTGCCCCCTCGGCTTCGCGCTCGGCTTCGCGGGCGAGAACGGGCTCAAGAAGTGCGGACTCTCGGAGCCCGTCACCATGGCGCAATACCGCGGTCCTTACACGCATGAGACGCGGCCGGAGGGTGTGGACAAGATCCTGGGGAACACGAACCTCCAGATCGAGCGCACGAGCTCTTACGAGGTGGGGCTCCTGACGCAGATCAGCGACATCTACGCCCTGGGGATCACCCTCTTCGCGAAGGACCAGACCGGCCTCACAGGCTTCCGGGACGGCGGGGTGCTCCCGGACGGCACCGGCGTCTTCGACATCGGGCAGACCTATGGGACGGCGCGGCCCCGCTACACCGCGCTGGTGAACTCGGACTACCAGACGGTCCGCGGGATCGAGCTGCAGCTCCGGCGCGGGATCCTGGACTTCTGGGGCTTCGACATCAACTACTCGTTCTCTCAAGCCCGCACGAACGGCGCGGCGCTCGACCGCGCCCTCGAGGACGACATCTCGCGCGAACAGGCGCTCTTCACCAACGCGGAGTTCCCCTCGGAGATCGATATCCCGCACGTCTTCAACGCGGTGCTGCGCTTCGTGGCCCGGGAGGAGACGCCGGACGTCCCCTTCGGCGAGTGGCTGAAGAACACGACGGCCACGCTTACGGCGCGGGCGGCTGGCGGGGTCCCCTACACCCCGACCACGACGCTCACGGGTGGCGGCAGCACCATCAACACGACGGCACGCCTGGACGCGAACAGTAAGCGGGGGCCCTCGACCTTCGAGATGGACTTCCAGCTCACGAAGGACTGGAGCGTGACAAACATGAACTACGGGTTCTTCCTCCGGGCGGAGAACCTCCTGGACGCCAAGAACTGCATCCAGGTGTTCACGAGCACGGGCCGCTGCGAGGCGGGCCAGGCCGATCAGGCGCGGCGCGCTACCGGCAACCCGCTCACGGATCCGAGCTCGATTTCAAGCTCGTACCTGGACCGGCCCCAGTACTTCGCCCAGCGGCGGACGATCGTGGCCGGCCTTAGGGTGAGCTTCTGAGCGGACTCGGCGCCCGGTTGCCGGGTGCCTGGCTCCCGGTGCCGATCAGGAAGGGCTGCACGCCAGGAGCCAGGTCCGAGGAACCGGACAGAAAGAACTTGGCGAGAGGCGTGAAGGCTCGAGAACGGAAAGAGTAGAGGACGATCCATGAGACTCCATCACCAGAGGCACGGCGTGCTCCCGCTCCTCGTGGGAAGCCTTCTCCTGCTCCCTGGCGGCGGCGGCGAGCTCCGAGCGCAGGTCCCGCAGCTCTCGGACCTGAGCCGGAAATGGGTGCTCGGGCCGGACGGCGAGCCCGTGGAGCCGGAACTCGGGCGGCGCCCCTCGCATTTCCAGCTCTTCTCTGACAAGGACTTCGCACGGGCCTTCATGACCCCCGGCGCGAGCATCAGTGGCTCGGTGCTGGAGCTCTGCTGGGAGAACTGGCCCGACGACGAGATCTGCCCGTACGGCATCTTCCGGCGCGTGAGGAGCGACAACGTGCTTACCCTGGCGTACAGGCAGGGCGACTACTTCTATGGGGTGCCGCGCACCGAGTGGCTCAAGCACCGGCAGAAGGTGCAAAGCCTGGCCAATGCGAAGGGGCGCGGCTACAACGTCTTCACGAACACGAGCTCCCCACTCTTCATTCTCCCGAAGGACGGGACGGTGGGCATCCTGCACTCGGGCGTGACCGCTCAGGCAGACGGTACGTGCAAGGACACGCACCGCTGGCTCACCGGGGACCCCCTGCTCCCGCTCTCGGACTGCCCGGTTACCTGGGGCTCCGCCGGCTGGCGCGGCGCCCAGCTTATCGCGAAAGAGGACTATGAGGCGGCGTTCAGGGCCAACGGGAACAGCTTCACCTTCGACTACTGGCGGATGCCCGGTGCCTACGCCGCCGGTTCCGTGGACGCAGGACGCCTGCTCGGGAGCTGGCAGGGCTACGGCGTCTCGAGCGACTGGAGCATCGACAAGGCCGCGCTCTACGGGAACGTCGTGCCCCGCGGCTCCGGCGAGCCGCAGGTGCCCGGCTGGCCTCTGGGGCTCGAGATTCGGAGCGACGCGTTCGTGTACGCGCTTCCCACCCTGGCCGGGGTCCTGTTCGTCCAGGCGCTCATCATCAACCGGAGCGAGGACGTGTATGGCGTCCCCCTGGATTACGACTCACTCTACTTCGGCTTCTCGCCGTCGTGGTGGTTTCACTCGAGCCTCCAGACGGCCGCACAGTACTGGGAGCCGGCCACCGGCGCGTTCAAGGCGGCGACCACGGAGGAGAAGGTGGGCTGCCCGAACGCGCGGGCGGACCGGGTCACGGACATCCTCTGCCCCGGGCTCCGTGGGATCATCGGCGGCAGCCGGCACGGTGCGGCCATGATGATGGTGCTCAAGAGCCCCATCGGCGACCTGCGCAACAAGCTGTTTACCCGGGCGGGCTCGCCGTTCTACAACCCGAGCCACCCGAGCGCCGGCGACACGATCACGTTCCAGCACGGCCACATGTGCGGTTTCCGGGCGTGCGTGCAGACCACGTATAACCGCTGGGCGGACCCGGACGGCGAGCAGCGCATGTTCGGGATGATCGCGTCGGTAGCGGCGGACGTGGCGGGCGCCCGCAACCTGAACGACCCCACCTCCTTCAGCGATCGCGACTACTGGCACACCCTCCGCTCGGAGCGCTTCCCGGAGCGCTCGGGGTTCAACCGCTACGTGCCCGGCACCTGGGACTGGAACCACGACGGCAAGCCCGACACGCTCTACCTGGACTCGTGCGGGAGCAAGGGCTGCGTGGCCGCGTGGAGCGACACCCTGCCCGGCGGCTGGCTCAACGGATACGGGAACGTGGGCGTCACGAACACGGTGGGCCCGATCCGGCTCGCCGCGGGCGACACCACCGGCTACATCTGGGCGTTCGCCGTGGCCCCCGAGGGTGCCGCGCAGCTCGATCAGTTCGTGAAGAACATCACGGACATGTACTTCAACTTCTTCAAGGGGCCGTCGGCGGCGGCGCTGACAATCGTCCGCGGTGTGGACGTCTCGAGCACGCGACTCGGGCGCCGGGTCTCCCTCTTCCTCGACGACTCCCAGGTCCGCAAGTGGGCGGACCAGTTCCTGCTGGACCAGGCCGCGGCGCTCGAGGGATCCCGGCCCGCAGCGCTGAACCCGACCCTGCTTGCTGACATTCGGGCTCGGGCCCGGGACAACGTGGAGGCGGTGCACCTCCTCAAGTCGTGCGATGGCGGCGACACCTTCACGGACGACAACGACTGCGAAGGCGATGAGGCGAAGGACGGGAAGTTCAAGGACCTGGGCTGGTTCCCGTACAAGTCGTGGGCGGCGAACCAGGTGCCCTCCGCCTTCACGGACGAGACGGTCACCCCCGGCCGCACCTACCTCTACGTCCTGGTGAGCGAGACGCGCGGCGCATCCTTCCCTGTGGTGGAGGATGGCCCGGGCGGCACCTTCAAGGCCGGCAGCCTCGACCTCGCGCCCAAGATCTTCAATCCCATCAGCCGCGCCGCGGACGCGCCGCAGGTCGCCCGCGTCTACGTGACCGCGTCCTTGCAGGCGGGCGCGCAGCGGGCCTCGGCGACACTGGCCGCGCAGTCCGGGCCGGCCAAGGTCGCGCCCGACGGCTTCGAGATCCTTACCATCACCCCGGCCACAGACGCGCCGACCGCCGGCGCGTACAGGGTCCTGTTCGCCGACGACGTGACCGTCGTGCGCACGGAGACCTACGAGACCGCGGCGCTCGCTAAGCTGAGCAGCGTGACGACGCGTATCGATGCCAAGGACAAGGCGACGGGCCAGACGATCCTCAGCACGCAGGTCCAGGGCGCGGACGGGATCACGCTGAGCGGAGAGTCGTCATCCCAGCGGACCGTGGAGGGCAGGGTCGTCAGCATCGTCTCGACGTTCAAGCAGCTCACGGCCATGCTGCTCAGGGGGACCAACGTCCCGCTCCTGGCCAGCGCGGTGCTGGACGGGGAGAAGACCACGCCCGGCGCCTTCATCGGCCGCGCGGACTTCCCGGGCATCCTGCTGAACGTGAAGCACTCGCCCGGCACCCTCGCGGGCTCGTTCTACATGCAGCGCGAGGAGAAGCTCGACCCCCTCACCTCACCCGCGGTGGGCTGGCGCTCCGCGTCGGTGAGGCCGGGTCCCGCCGCCCGGTACGGTGAGCTGGTCTTCGACTGGGAGGCTGACGCCTTCGGGCCGGCCGCGCCGTTCGCGCTGAACTTCGCGAACCCGCAGGCGACCGCGGACGCCCTGGCGCAATCCGTGCGCGCCCGTCCGGCCGCGCAGCGCACGCTGGCGGCGAGCCAGCCGGTGCTCGACCTGGCGAAGGCGGCGCTCCGCGCCCGGGGCAGCAGGGCCGACTCGCTGCGGG
This sequence comes from Gemmatimonadota bacterium, assembly GCA_016209885.1. Classification (GTDB taxonomy): domain Bacteria; phylum Gemmatimonadota; class Gemmatimonadetes; order Longimicrobiales; family Gaopeijiaceae; genus JACQVF01. The sequence continues at coordinate 51,369 of JACQVF010000097.1, forward strand.
CGAATGCGCTCGTTGCCGCCGATATCGTGCAGGCCGCACTGCCGTTCACCATCCGCAACGCCACGTTCAACGCGAACGTGGACGCCATCATGCTGAAGCGGAGCGCCGACGTGCGGCGCCTGGGGAGCGGGCCGGATACGCTGACGGTCGCGGTTCCGTCCGACATCTGGCTGCCCGGTGACGATCTCATCCTGGTGGAGAACACGGGCGCCGGGAACGCGGTGACGTGGGCGACGGCCGCGCTTGGTTGCGATCCCGGGAGCGTCTTCCGGCCGCTCACCTGCAACCCGGTGTCGGGCCGCGGCTCGACCTTCTACGTGGCCACGAACGCGGACCATCGGCTGCACGTCCAGTATTACGTGGGGTTCAGCACCAGGAGCCAGTTCACCTTTGACGTGCGGGCCGCCAAGGTGGCCGCCGAGCTCACGGCCGAGGAGATCCGCACCGGGCTCGAGGACGTGAAGGCCGTCCCCAACCCGTTCATGAGCTTCTCGCAGCTGGTCTACCCCGGCACCGAACGGGATGAGGCCATCGTCTTCACGCACCTGCCGCCGCGGGGGCGCCTCCGCATCTACACGGTGGCCGGCCACTTCGTGCAGGAGCTGACCTGGGAGGCGGGCGACCTGGCGCAGACGCAGTTCGGGGCGACCACGTCGGGGCAGGGCGACCTGTTCTTCAACCTGCGGACCCGGGAAGGGAACCGGATGGCCTCCGGCCTCTACCTCTTCGTGGTCACGGCCCTGGGTGCGGACGGGAGCGAGATCGGAAGCAAGATCGGCAAGTTCGTCATCATTCGTTGACCGGAGACGGGTCCCATGAGCGCGATCCTTCGATTCGGCCTTGCGCTGACTTTCGTGACGGCGGCTGTCTCGCCCGCGGCGGCCCAGACGGGCGAGCAGCTCCAGGGCGACCCCGAAACCCCGAACGCACGCACCGCGACCCGCGGCGCTCAGTTCCTCGCCATCCCCGTTGGCGCGCGCGCCCTGGCCCTGGGCGGCGCCGTCACGGCCGACGTCTCGGGCGTGGCCGCCATGTTCTGGAACCCGGCCGGCCTCGCCCACGGGGAGGGGGTCGGCTTCGGCTACAGCTACAGCGAGCTGTTCGAGGACACGGACATCACGCATCAGTACGCCGGCGTCTATGTGCCGCTGCCCTGGGCCACCCTCGGGGTCAGCGTAGTGAGCCTCTCGAGCGGCGACATCACGCGCACCACGCTCGCGTTCCCCGATGGCGGCGACCCGCTCTTCGGGGGGACGTTCGAGTACTCGGCGACCGCCATTGGAGTGCACGCGGCGAAGCGCCTCACGGACCGCTTCGTGTTCGGCGGTGCCCTCAAGTCGGTGCACGAGGGGATCGACAACGCCTCCTCCTCGTGGGTCGCTCTCGACGTCGGACTTCAGTTCGAGACGGGGCTGTTTGGGACCACCATCGGCGCAAGCCTGGTGAACCTGAGCGGCGACGCGAAGTGGGAGGGGATCGACCGGCGGTTGTCGGACGAGCTGAACACGGAGCAGATCGTGGACGTGACGGTGAAGACCCGGGACGTGGCGCTCCCCATGGCCTTCCGGTTCAGCCTGGCGGTCGACCTGGTCGGCGCGCCCACCGCCATCCTCACGCCCTCGGGGATGCACTCCCTCCGCGTGATCGCCGATGCCACCGACGCCATCGACACGAACCCGAATGTGGCGCTCGGGGCGGAGTACGCACTCCGGGACATCCTCTTCCTGCGGGGCGGCTGGCGCTCCCTCAACGAGGACCGGGGGCCGTGGGAGACGAGCGACCAGTTGTCCGGCGGCTTCGGGCTTAAGCTGCCGGTGGGCCCGGCCGCGCGCCTCGACTACGCATTCGCGCAGTTCGGCGAGCTGGGCAACCGGCAGGTGTTCAGCATCGAAGTGGAGTTCTGAGCCGCGGTTGGCGCTTAGCGCTCAGCAATTGGCGATTGGCGAGCGGGACTCAGGGCCTTAGGGCCGCGAGCGCAGCGATCCTGACTGCGAATCGCTCATCGCCACATTCGCTCCCGAATACGAGGAACGGGAGGAGATCATGAACCGGTTGAGCCTGTGTAGTGTTATCCTCGTCCTCGGCGTCACGGCGGCCGCCATGGCCCAGACGCCCGAAGCCACCTTCGTGGTGACGCCCATGGGCGGGTACGGGCTCATCGACGAGGCGAGCGCCCTCGATCCCATGGCAGCCGGCGGCATCGATGCCATCTACCGGCACTCGAGTGGGATCGTCTTCGGCATCGGTGCGAACGCGGCCCGCGCGAAGACGCAGAAGGACTTCTTCCCGCGGGCGCGCCTGGTGTACGGTCAGCGCACGGAGCTGTACGACGTGCAGCAGCCCGTGTTCGTATACGCCTACCGGGCGCAGGCGGGCTATCACGTGAGCGGCCGGCTCGCACCCTACGTGCTGGGCGGCGTCGGCGGCTACGCCGTCTACACGGATCCCGAACAGAGCCGGGGCGGGAAGTTCCGGCACGCGCTCCACTTCGCCTTCGGGGGCGGCATCGACCTCGCCCTCGAGGAGCGCACCGGCCTGCGGCTGGACATCCGCGACCTCGTCTACACGGACTGGGACCGCGAGATGCTGAACCCCGTCGCGCCGGAGTTCCGGGACGACTTCTTCCCCGAGTTCCAGCCCGCACCCCCGGAACCCAAGGACATGATCCACAACATCGTTATCAGCATCGGGTTCAACTTCGTTCCGTGAGTTCCGTGAGCGGCGAAGCGGCGACAAGGAGAGCGTTATGAAGAAGCAGGTCAGGCTGGGATGGCCCGGGCGCCTGGCGCTCCTGGCGGCCTTCGGCCTCCTTCTCGGTGCCTGCGTCTCGGAAGACCTGAACGACCGGGTCCTCGGCCCGGGCGGCGCGGAGAACGTGTTCAACTTCACGCTGTCGTCGGGCGCTGGCTTCGGTCTGCCAGCCGGAAGGTACACCGTGCCGAAGAGCCCGACGGACGCGTGGGGGCGCGCGGGCCGCACCAAGATCTTCAACACGCAGAACGCGTTCGCGATTCTTTCCTACTCGCTCAACCTCTCCCTGCGAAACGCGAAGCAGGATCCACGGCTGCCGCGGCTCGCCGATGACGACGCCGCGGTGGGCGGCTACGGCTATCACCTGCAGCCGTGGGCGCTCGGCGCGAACGGGTGGTGGGACTTCTGGACGGAGTTCACGAAGCTGAAGCCGAACACCACGTACACCGTCATGTTCGTGCGCTACGGGCTCAAGGTGAACGGGACGCTCGATGCCGCCGACGTGCTGCGAGGTCGCGCCGTGACGAGCCCGGATGAGCTGGTGGTGCTCGGCGGTACGCCCAGGGGCACGCCCAACTATGTGTGTGAGTTCTCGTTCGACGGGTACCCGGTCGTCCAGATTGACGCGAACCCGTTCGTCCTCGGCTACTTCACGACGGACGGCACGGGGACCGGGGTGGGCGACTGCGTCGTTTCGGCCCACGGCAAGAAATGGTGGAACAACGCGGCGAGCGCGTTTCCGCCGGGCGCCATCGACTCGCTGCCCATCGCGGCGAACGACGTCAGGGCTTTCAGCCTGCCCACCTACAACTACATCGTCGTCGTCGAGGGCAAGGGCACCGATGCGAGCCCCGTTCCCACGGGACCCCATGCGCTTCGCTTCCAGGTGGGCCATGATCTGGACCTGAACGGCAATCCGCTCCCCAACGCGCTAGCGCCGTTCCCGACGCAGAAGCAGCTCCTCGTCGAGACGACCTTCGAGTTCACGGGCGCGTCCAAGCTGGCGTCCGGCAACCAGTACCGCTTCTGGGCTTACAACTCCGCTGATGCCTCGAAGTCCGTTCCGCTCGTCGGAAACTGGAGGCTGGTCAACGAGGACGGCGTAGCCATCGACTCCGCATCCAAAGTGAGCGGAATCCCCGGTCGCGGCGGGCCGCGTGACCCCAACCTGGTGACGGTTTCCAGCGATACCTGGGACGGCGACCTTTTCGACTACGATCGCATTCGAATCACCATCGATGCGGCGAACGCCACGAGACCGGGCAATGTGGTTGTGCTGGATGCCCGGTTCGTCGATGCCGTCGGCAAGCTCGAGACGCTGCGGAGGAGCGGAGCCTTCACGTTCGGCGGCGGCTACGCGTACACGGGCGAGGGTCGCGGCCACTTCTACGGAGACGATTTCCGCCTGGCGCTCCGGGGGCTGTCGCGGCCGCCCGCGGGCTACTTCTACGAGGTCTGGCTGGTGAACGCGGCCACGGGGCAGGCGGCGTCCCTGGGCGAGCTCAAGGGGCCGTATCCCGAGTACCCCTCCCTCAAGGACGCGGACACGAACGCAAGCCTCGCGCCGGGAGGGCTCATCCCGGATGCCGCCATCGTGGTGAACCGCACGAACGTCGGGGTCGACTACAAGGCATTCACGCACGTCTACGTGACGCTCTCGCCGAAGCTGCGTGACGGGCTCCCCGTTCAGGTCGCGCTCCAGGGCGAGATCCCGGGCCAGGTGCTGGGAAAGTGACCTAGCGCCGGGATCCTGCGCCCGGGGCACGGACGCGCCCCGCCGGCCAGGTGCCGGTGGGGCGTTGTGTCTCGGTATGCCCTCGGGCCGTTCCTCGCGGGGACACCCGGGGCTCGGCTTGTACCCTGGACGCGGCGCGTCTAGGTTTTCGGCGTGAGGGCCGCGGGGCACACGCTGGCCGCCGCCCGGCAGAGGGGCCTCGAAGCGGGGGGACCGTTGGCGAAGTTACCTTGGGTCGCCGAGCAGATGGACGTGATCCTCCGAGATGCCGTGGAGGTCGTGCCGGAGGAGGATCTCGTGCGCAAGCTCGAGCGCTCGGCGCGCACGGGCGAGCCGCTTCGGGTGAAGCAGGGCTTCGATCCGACGCGTCCGGACCTGCACATCGGCCACGCGGTCTCGCTGCGGAAGCTCCGCGATCTGCAGGATCTGGGGCATCAGGTGATCTTCGTGGTGGGCGACTACACGGGGCGGGTAGGCGACCCGAGCGGGCGCAGCGAGGAACGGCCCCGGCTCTCGCCGGAAGAAGTGCGGGAGAATGCGCGCACATACGTGGAGCAGGTGAGTCACATCCTGGATATGTCGCGGGCGCGCGTCGAATACAACTCCACGTGGCTCGAGCCACTCCATCTCTCCGATGTCCTCGAGCTCACGGCGACGTATACGGTAGCGCGGCTGCTGGAACGGGACGATTTTGCGGAGCGCTACCGCGAGGGCCGGCCGATCTCGATCCTGGAGTTCATGTACCCGCTCCTGCAGGCGTACGACTCCGTCGCTCTCCGTGCCGACATCGAAGTCGGCGGCACCGACCAGAAGTTCAACCTGCTGGTGGGCCGTACGGTCCAGGAGCGCTATGGCCAGGATCCCCAGGTCTGCCTGATGATGCCGCTGCTGCGGGGCACGGACGGGTCGATGAAGATGTCGAAGAGCTATGACAACTTCATCGGCCTGGCGGAGGCGCCGGAGGAGCAGTTCGGCAAGACGATGTCTATCTCGGACGTGCTTCTGCCGGAGTGGATCGCGCTCTCCGGCGTCTACCGGCGCCCCAAGCTGAGGGAGGCGCTGGCCGTTGCGGAGCGCGACCCGTACGCGGCGAAGCGCGCGCTGGCCCGAGGCATCGTCGGGCTCTACCACGGGGCGGCGGCGGCCGCATCGGCCGAGGCCCACTTCAATCGGCTGTTCAGGGAGAGGAGGGCGCCCGAGGAAGTGCCCGCGGTGGACGTGGACGCGGCGGACCCGCAGCTCCGCGTCGAGGACGGGAAGGTCTGGGTGCCGCGGCTCCTCGTGGCCGCGGGCCTCGCCAGCTCGAACAGCGAGGCGGTGCGCCTTATCGAGCAGGGCGCCATCGCCGTGGATGGGCGAGTCGTGGATAGCATGCAGGCGAGCGTCCCGGCCTCCGGAGCCGTGCTCCTCCGGCGCGGGAAGCGGCGCTTCGCGATGGTGCGCTTCCGGTGAGGACTCAGCGGGCAGACGCGATTCGTGAGGCGACGTTGCGTGGCAAAGGACTGCACGTGTTGACCAGCGTGGCCCGGCACTTCGATGTGGTGGAAGCAGTCCAGGGGATCGACCCAGGCGGGGTAGGTTCCGGCCCCGGCGCTGCGAGGGGTGCGTAGTGAAGGCGGAGGCGCGCCGAGTCGAGAAGCCTTGGGGCTACGAGCTGATCTGGGCGGAAACGGACCGCTACGTGGGGAAGATTCTCCACGTGAGGGCGGGAGAGGCGCTGTCGCTCCAGTATCACGAGCGCAAGGATGAGACGATCCACGTTCTTTCGGGCGGGATGCGGTTCTGGGTCGGGCCGTCGGCAGATCGGTTGGAGGAGATCGAGCTGGCTGCCGGCGAGTGCTTCCGCATCACGCCCGGGACCGTGCACCGCATGGAGGCCGTCACGGACTGCGACATCCTGGAGGCCTCGACGCCGCACCTGGATGACGTGGTGCGGCTGGAAGACCGCTACGGCCGGGTGCCTGGGGCGAGGGAATGAGCGGGCGAGCGGCTGAGCGCGGGAATGGGGCTGCGGCAATGAGCCGCTCTGCCTCCCGCCATGGTTCCGTCGGCGGCGCAACCGTGAGGACCCGCGTCGTGTTGGGTCTGGGCTCGAATGTGGGGGACCGACTCCTGCATCTTCGCAGCGGGCTCGCGGCGCTGTCCCCTTGGGTACAGGTGGACGTGGTGTCGTCGGTGTACGAGAGCCGGGCGGTCGGCTATCGGGAGCAGCCCGACTTTCTCAACTTGGTGGCGCTCGGCGAGACGGAGCTCAGCGCAGTGGAGCTCCTGGCGAGGATCCACGACGTGGAGGCGGCGCAAGGGCGGATGCGGAGCTTTGCGAACGCACCTCGGACCCTGGACATCGATCTGCTCTTCTGCGGCGACCGAACCGTACGGGGAGAGGGACTCATCGTGCCGCACCCCGCTTGGGCGGAACGCTCGTTCGTGCTGGCGCCTCTGTGTGAGGTTGCGCCATCCTGGACGGACCCGGTCAGCGGAATCACCGTAGTGGAGCACTGGCGGGCGCAAGCGGCGGAGCTGGAGCCGGTGCGCCTGGTGGCACCGCCGAACGCGGTGTGGGAGGGGCGGTGACGGTGCTGCCGCTGGCGCTCGCCCTGGCGGTGGTTGCCGGATGTGGCACGGAGTGCGGTGACACCGTGCGCGTGCAGAGCTCCGACCCGGGGCTCAAGGCGGCGGTCCTGGGCCTGTTGCCGGACATCGAAAAGCGTGCGGGACTCGAGGCGCGGGGTCCGTTGCGGGTCGAGTGGCGCGACCGAGCGCAGCTCGAGCGCTATCTTCGGGCGCGGCTGGACGAGGAATTACCCCCCGGCGTGGCGCGTTGGGTCGCGGAGGTCTACGCGCGCCTCGGACTGTTCGCCGACACGCTCGACCTACGAGCGCTGCTCCTGGCGATCTATGCGGAGCAGGTCGCGGGCTTCTACGATCCCGACTCGGCGACGCTGTTCGTGCTGAGGGGCGAGCCGGGGGGCGAGCTCGAGGCGGTACTCGCCCATGAGCTCGTGCACGCGCTGCAGGACCAGCACGTCAACCTGGACTCGCTCACCGCACGCGGACGTGGGAACGACCCGCGCGTAGCGGCCCACGCCATCATCGAGGGACACGCGACGCTGGTCATGTTCGAGCGCATGCTCGCGCAGACCGCGGGTAGCCCGGTGGACCTGGCGGACCTTCCGGATCTCGGCGAAGGGCTGCGCCCGGCACTGGAGGCTCTGAACGCCCAGTTCCCGATGCTCTCTCGTGCGCCGCTCATCATCCGGGAAGGGATGCTCTTCCCGTACCTGGGAGGCGCGCGCTACGTCCAGACGCTGTGGCAGCGAAATAGTCCAGGCCGTCCTCCGCCGTTCGGAGGCTATCTCCCCAGATCGAGCGAGCAGGTCATGGACCCCGACCGCGCCCTGGGCGCCGTCCGGGATGAGCCTACGGAACTGGTGATCGAGCTCCCGCAAGGGGCACGCCAGCTCTACTCTGACAACTTGGGTCAGCTGGAGCTCTCCGTCTTCCTGCGGCAGCACCTGGGCGCCGGCGCGGCGGAGCTGGCCCGCGACTGGGACGGAGACCGCTATACACTCTTCACGACCCGACGTGGCGAGCGGGTGCTGGTTTGGTACAGCGTGTGGGACCACGCGCGGGCGAGGAGCCGCTTCCTCGATGGGCTCCACCCCGTGCTGGAGCGGCTGCCGGGCCGGGCCGCCGCCAGCGCGGTCGAGATCTCGGGACGCCCGGGGGTACGCCTTGCCGTCGGCAATGCCAGCGGGGCTACGGTGCGCATCGGGAACGGCGCGCCCGTCAGGTGAAGGCGACGAGGAGCGACCAGCGGATGAACGCGTGAAGGATCGCGGGTCCCGCGATGTTCTGGATGCGCGTCATGAACCATCCCAGGAGGAACGACGGCACGAGCATGAGGCCCGTCGCCTGGAATGCGGAGGCGGGCGTCAGGTTCTGCGACACGAGGTAGTGGGGGAGCGGCGAGAGCGCCATGACGACGGCGGCCACCGCGAGGGCGGGCACCGGCCCCATCGCCCAGCTGAGGCGCGTCTGGAAATAGCCCCGGAAGGTAGCCTCCTCGATGAAGCCGACGACGAGGCAGACGCTGAGTGCGATCCAGGATTTGGGCTCCGTCATGGCGGGTACGGACGCCGGGTCCAGGGCCAAGGTCACGATGGCGAAGCCGAGACCCAAGACAGGCCCCAACAGGATCGCCCGCAATAGGTTCCGCCGGCTGATCCCGACCGTGGCGAGGGGACTCCTGCGGACCGCCAGCACCAACCAGACGGGAAGGCTGGCGACCGCGTACGCCGAGAGGATTCGGAGCGCGGATTCGAGATCGAGCTCGGGCACTGCGGTGCCGGGGACGAACGGGAACGGCGCCAGGACTTCGAACGCGAAGACGCCCAGCACCATCGTGGCGAGCACGACGAAGAGGGCGATGCGCGACTCCGCACGAGGGTGCTCGACGCGTGCGCGCCGCCGGTCCACGGCGAGGATGCGGGTGGCCGGGTGAATCACCAGCCCCAGCACGATCAGTAGCACAAGCTGCCACAGAAACGTTATCGGTCCCATGCACTCGATCTGGGTTCGTTCCCAGCCCCCGTCAACGGACTACGAGATCCGTGTCGAGCCGGGCGTATTGGTCGACCTGCCACGCCTGGCCCAGGATCGCGCGCACGCGCACCGCTACGCCATCATCTCGGACGAGACCGTCGCGGAGCTCTACGCCCGGGGCATCTGCGAAGCCATGCGCACCCGGGGCCTCGACGCCGACCTCTTCACGTTTCCGCCCGGGGAGGCGAGCAAGACGCGGGAGACCTGGACGCGCCTCACGGATGCTATGGTCGAGCACGGATTCGGGCGCGACACGGCGGTCGTGGCCGTGGGGGGAGGCGTGACCGGAGACCTGGCCGGCTTCGTCGCGGCCACCTACATGCGCGGCCTCCTGCTCATCCAGGTTCCTACCTCGCTCGTGGCCATGATCGATGCGTCCGTGGGCGGAAAGGCCGGGGTCGACGTCGCCGCCGGGAAGAATCTCGTCGGCGCGTTCCATCCCCCGCGCCTCGTGCTCGTGGATCCGCTGGTCTTGCGGACATTGCCACGCCGGGAGCGCGCGGAAGGGCTCGCTGAGGCCGTCAAGCACGGCGCGATCCAGGACGTCACCTACTTCGAGTCCATCGAAGCGTCCGCTGCGTCGCTGCTGGAAGCGGATCACGTCCGCGTCTCCGAACTGGTCGTGCGCTCCGTGGCGATCAAGGCCCAAATCGTGACCCGGGACGAGCGGGAGACGGGTGTCCGCAAGATCCTGAACTTCGGCCACACGCTGGGCCACGCCGTCGAGGCCGCCACGGGATACGCACAGTCTCACGGGTACGCCATCGCCATTGGCATGGTCCTGGAAGCGCGCGTCGGCGAGATGCTGGGGATCACCCAGCAAGGCACCGCCCGGCAGCTCTCCGACCTCCTCGCCCGGCTCGAGCTGCCGGCCACACTCCCCGCCGGGGTCTCGGCCGGAGACGTGTTCCGGCACACGCGCACAGACAAGAAGCGGCGCGCCGACCGGGGTCAATACATACTCCTGCGCCGGATCGGCGACGTGGCCGAAGGCGACAACTGGACCCACGACGTGCCTGACGACCTGGTGCGGCAGGTGTTGCACACGCCGTGATATTCGGACGCCGGGCTCGAAGATGCCATCGCGCCGCCGCCGCGGCAAGGCCGCACAGGTCGCACCCCGCGTTTGACGACACCCCGCAACCCCGCTAACTTTCTCGCGTTTCGCCGTCGACCCCCCACCGGAGGTGCCATGGGGCCTGGCGAGCGCTACCGTGGGCTCACGGTTGCCTCTTGCCTTGCGAATCGCGCGACAACGGACCCCGAGGCGACGTTCCTCCTCGCCGGCGACCAGGCCCTGAGCTTCGGCTTGGTCGACGCGCGCGCGGAAGCGCTCGCCGCGGCGCTGCATAACCTCGGGATCGAGGCTGGCGACCGCATCGCTATCGTCCTGCCGAACCGCCCGGAATTCGTCATCGCGATGTTCGCCGCGGCCAAGCTTGGGGCCGCCATCGTTCCGCTGAGCCCCCAGTACAGCGCCCAGGAGCTCCAGTACCTTCTCCGTCATTCGGAAGCTGCGGTCGCCGTCGCCGTGGAGCAGGCGGATGGCATCGATTTCCTCGACCTGTTCGAAGGGATGATGCCTCGCCTGCCGGCTCTTCAGTACCTGGTCACCGTGGGCGAGGAAGACCTGTGGTACGACGACCGGATCTTCCAGTTCGAGGATCTCCTGTCCGCAGGGGAGGGGCGGGATTTCCCGGCGGTGCAGGTGGATCCGGAGCGCGACGTATTCGCGATCCTCTACACGTCCGGGACGATGGGGAAGCCGAAGGGGGTCGAGCTCACACACACGAACCTGCTTGCGCCGGCGTGCGGAACCGTGGAGGCGATCTCCCTCGGATGCGGCGACCGCGTCATCGGTGTGACCATGCTTTCCCAGGTCTTCGGATTGGGCCCAGGGGTGCTGGGCACGCTGCTCGCGGGCGCGACGCTCGTGCTCCAGGAGGAGGTGGACGCGGGAGCCACGTTGGATCTTATTGAGCGCCACGGGGTTACTGTTCACTATGGTGTGCCGACCGTTTTCGTCACGGAGCTGCAGGAGCTGCGGCGCCGGTCGCGCGACGCTTCGACCCTCCGGGTAGGGATCGTGGCGGGTGCCCCGGTGAGCGACCGGATGGTGGCCGAAGTGCGCCAGACGCTCTGCCCGAATCTCCAGATCGCGTATTCGCTCGCGGAGACGGGCTCCACAGTGTGTGTGACGCGGCCCGATGACCCCCAGGAGGCGCAGTTGTTCACCGTCGGACGGCCCTTGAGCGGCACCGAGGCCCGGATCCTCGACGCGGACCGCCGGGATCTGCCGGTGGAGAGCGTGGGTGAGATCGCCGTGCGGGGCCCCGGCGTGATGAAGGGCTATTACCGGCAGCCGGTGGAGACGCGGCGGGCGTTCACGGACGACGGGTTCTTCCTGACCGGCGATCTGGGGATCGTCGACGAGGGCGGTTTCCTGCACGTGGTCGGCCGGCGCAAGGAGATCATCATCCGGGGCGGCTACAACGTCTATCCCCGGGAAGTCGAGGGCCGGATCCAAGCGCATCCGGCGGTACGGGAAGCTGTGGCGGTCGGAGTGCCGGATCGGATCCTGGGGGAGGCCATCTGTGCGTGCATCGTCCCGGTCGAGGGGGCGATCGTGACTGGCACCGAGATTCAGGAGTGGTGCCGAGCCACGCTGGCGGACTATAAGGTGCCGGACTTGGTCCGCTTTCTCGAGACGCTCCCGATGACGGGAGCGGGAAAGGTGCGGCGGCTCGAGCTGGTCCGCATGATCTACATGGAGGACGCGAGTCGCCGGGAATGAGTGACCGGGAGGCCACCCCGGATTCCCGGCAGGGAGCGAGAGGCATCGCTCGAGGCGCACGAGAGGGTGCGCGGATGGGACGGATGCGATGCGGGCTTCGCCCCCGGCCCCGTGCAGGGGAGGCTGGGAATCGGGGAGGTCTCGCGGCGGGGTATGGCGGTTAACCTCAGCGAGACTGGACAATGAACCAACTGTTTACGCGGGCGCCCCACGTGGGTAGCCCGCAGCCCGTACATTCGCACGCGCCGAATGCTGCGCTCCTGATCGACTTCGACAACGTCACGATGGCGATCCGGAGTGACCTTTCGCGCGAGCTCAAAGCGCTTCTCAATTCGGAGATCATCCGCGGGAAGGTCGCCGTGCTGCGTGCCTACGCCGACTGGCGCCGCTACCCGCAGTACATCGTCCCGCTGTCCGAGTCTTCCATCGACCTGATCTTCGCGCCGGCGGTCGGGAGCTCGCGGAAGAACGCGACGGACATCCGCCTGGCGATCGACGCGCTCGAGCTGGTATTCACTCGCCCGGAGATCGGGACCTTCATTCTCCTCAGCGGGGACAGTGACTTCTCGAGCCTGGTCGTCAAGCTGAAGGAATACGGGAAGTACATCATCGGCGTGGGGATCCGGGAGTCCACCTCCGATCTCCTCATCCAGAACTGCGACGAGTACTACTCGTACAATGCGCTGACCGGGCTCACCCGCGAGACGGATGAGGAGCGGATCCGCATAGACCCGTGGCTTCTGGTGGAGAAGGCGCTCGACCAGATGGCCGAGCGCCAGGATGTCATGCGCTCGGACCGGCTGAAGCAGGTCATGATGGAGATCGACCCGGGCTTCGACGAAAAGGAGTACGGGTACAGCAAGTTCACCAGGTTCCTGACGGACGCAGCGGCCCGCGGGCTCGTGAGGCTGAAGAAGCTGGAGGCGGGCCAGTACGAGGTGCAGCCGCCCGAGGTTGCGCTGTCGCCGGCCGCCGCGCCGGCGCAACAGCCGGCGGCCGCTGCGCTCGAGGAAGCGGCGCGGAAGCCGCGCGCCCCGGAGGCGCGCCAGCGGAGGGCCCGCCGGGCGGAGCCGGTGCGTGAAGCTCCGCCGGTGAGTCCGGTGAGTCCGGTGAGTCCGGTGAGTCCGGTGAGTCCGGTGAGTCAGCATCCGCTCCAGCGGGCGTACGAACTGCTTCGCCGTGCCGTGGAGGAGCTGACGCGGGAGGGTGCGGAGGCTGTTCGTGACTCGGACGTCAAGCGGCGGATGCTCGAGCGCGACTCCCACTTCGACGAAGGTGAGCTGGGATTCGGCAAGTTCAGCCGCTTCCTCCGGCAGGCTCACGATGCGGAGATCGTGGACCTACGGAAGACCGAGTCGGGCAACTACGAGGTCGCCCCGCGAGCAGAAGGACGGGACGAGGCCGTGCCGGTCAAGGCGCCGGAGCCGCCTGCGGAGGCCAAGATGCCGCCGCCGCCGCCGGCCGTAGTCGCGCCACTCGTCGCGGACGATGAGGCGGGCGCCACGCCCTGGGCGGGAACGGGCGTCGCCTCGCCGGCGGTCGGCGAGAGCGAAGTCGCTTCGCCGCGGGCGCTCCGCTTCCGGCGAGGCACGCGCGGGCGGCCGAGGGCGCCGGGCCCGCCCGTCATCTTGGAAGGCCAGGCCATCGGGGAGGGTGCGGACGCGGGTATCCAGAATCGCCGGAGCGTACGGCTCCGCCGGCGGCCGGCGGCCGGGTCCGCGACTGCTCCCGACGGTGATGAGCGCGGAGCGGAGGCGATGGCCGGTTCCCAGGCCGCGGCGGAGGCTACGCCTTCGGAGCCCGCCGCGTCCACGAACGGGGATGAGGTGAAGCGGCTGGGGCTGCCCGTGGATCCGGAGGCGATCGTGCGGTACCTCACACACCGCTATGGGGGAGTGGGGCGCAAGACCGCGGAAACGCTGGTAGAGCGCTTCGGGGCGGACGTGTTTCGGGTGCTGCACCGCGAACCGGAGCGAATCCACCAGCTCCTGCCCGAGGGGCGCGCCGAGAGCGTGCTCGCGTCATGGCGAGCGGACTACGAGCGCAGGACGGGTCGAGCCGCTGCACGGGAGGGGGCGAGCGCCGCGGCGAATACGCGGGATCATGTAAGTGGCGGCCGACGCCGCCGTGGCGGACACCGCGATCGCGGTTCGCGGGGCGACGCAGCGGACGTGCCCTGAGCGCCTGGGTGCCCTCCCGGCGGAGGCGGCCGGGTGTAGCGGCGCAGCCGTGCCGCTTCACCCGGCCGCGTCGCTTTCATCCGCTCCCTTCCACCTCGGTTGATTCGGCCTCGGGGCGCTGGTACATTGGCGCAGTTTTCGGACCCGAAGTTCGCGATTTCGCAAGGAGCGCGCCTTGAACTGCATCGTCTGCATCAAACGTGTGCCGGACACGGAAGCCCGCATCCGCATCGGCGAAGATGGGAGGGGCATCGACCCGGGCGGCGTGAAGTTCATCATGAGCCCCTACGATGAGTTCGCAGTAGAAGCGGCGCTGCAGACTCGTGAGACGGCCGGCGTTGGCGAGGTTACGGTCGTGGCCGTGGGCGATGCGTCGTCCGGAGAGACGCTGCGCGCCGCCCTCGCCATGGGGGCCGACCGCGCCATGCTGCTGAAGGCGCCGGCGAGCATGGACGGCCTCGCCACGGCGAAGGTCCTCGCGCGGGCGCTCGAGGGTCAGGAAGCGGCGCTCGTTCTATTCGGCGTGAAGGCGGTGGACGACGACCAGCAGCAGGTGGGCGCCATGGTGGCGACGCTGCTCGGGCGGCCATGCGCCACGGCCGTAGCGGGGTTCGAAGTGAAAGGCGATGCGGTGGTCTGTGATCGCGAGGTCGAGGGCGGGATCGAGGTCGTCGAGCTGCGACTCCCGGCAGTGGTTACCATCACGAAGGGGAGATACGAGCCGCGCTACGCCTCCCTGAAAGGGATTATGGCGGCGAAGCGGAAGCCGCTGGAGGAGCGCGACGTGGAGGCGCCGGACCTGCGGCTCCACGTGGAGCGGCTGGAATACCCCCCGGAGCGCCCGGCGGGCAAGATCGTGGGGCTGGGAGCCGACGCCGTCCCGGAGCTCGTGCGCTTGCTGCGGGAAGAGGCACAGGTGCTTTGAGGAGCGGGTTAGAGGGTTAATCGTTACTCGCACGCTGCACGGCTTCGTGCAAGCCTGCTTGACGGCAGGGCGGCTCTGCCCGAAACGGAGCGAACACGGGTTTGCGACTGAAGGCGTGGCGGGCCCCTTCTAACCCCTCTAACCCGCCACGCCGCTGGGAGCGGATGGGAGGAGAAGGGACGAGATGGGAGACATACTCGCGTTTGCGGAACAGCGCGGCGGCAGGCTGCGCGCCGTCGCGAACGAGGCGGTGAGCACGGCGGCGGCGCTCGCCGACCGGTTAGGCGGCGTCGCCGATGCTCTCGTGCTGGGCGGAACGGGAATCGCGGAGGTGGCGTCGAGCCTGGGCGCGCACGGTGCAGCGCGCGTCCTGGTGGCGGAGCACGCGGCGCTGGAACGCTACACGGGAGAGCGGGCGGCCAAGGTCGTGGCGGAGACCATCTCGACCCGGGGATATTCCACCGTGCTGTTTCCGGCCACCGCGCTGGGTAAGGACCTCTCGGCGCGGGTTGCCGCTCTGCTGGACGTGCCGCTGGCCACGGAGGCCACGGCGTTGCGCGTGGAGGATGGCTGTCTGGTCATCGTCCGGCCCGTGTACGCGGGGAAGGCGTACGCGCGAGTGAGGTTGAGCGCCGAACCGGCGCTCGTATCCCTGCGTCCCACGGTTTTCCCGGCGGCGGAACGGCCGGCGGCCGGGAAGCTCGAGCGCGTGACCCCTGACCTTGATGACGCAGCGTTCGGCTCGCGGCTCGTGGAGCTCAAGGCGGCGAGCAGCGAGCGGCCCGATGTGGCCGAGGCTCCCATCGTGGTGTCGGGCGGGCGCGGGATGAAGGACCCGTCCAACTGGCCACTCCTGGAGATGTTGCGGGATGCCCTGGGCGCCCAGGCGGCGCTGGGTGCATCGCGGGCCGTCGTGGACGCCGGCTGGCGGCCGCATGCGGAGCAGGTCGGGCAGACGGGGAAGACGGTGTCGCCAAAGCTCTATTTCGCCGTCGGGATCTCGGGCGCGATCCAGCACCTCGCGGGGATGCGGACCTCCCGGGTGATCGTGGCCATCAATAAGGATCGAGACGCCCCGATCTTCAAGGTGGCGGACTACGGGATCGTGGGCGATCTCTTCGAGGTGGTGCCCCGTCTGGCGGAGGAGATTCGGTCGCTGCGCTCATCGGAGTGAGCCGTCGGCGTGGATCGGCTGACGCGGCGGCTCCACGGCGGGCGTGGTGCCCGCGGGCGCTCCTCGGCGACATCGAGGGCGCGGTGGTGAAATGGAGCTACGGGTTCCAGGCGGCGAAGACGCTGACGCCGGAGGCATCGTCCCGGCTTATCGCCGAGAAGGTCAAAGCGGCGGTCGGGCGGATTCGCGAGTTCAGGCCGTTCGTGCTGACCAAGCCCATCACGCTGGACGTCCGCTTCAAGAACTACTTTCCGGCGGAACTCCTTGCATACCTTGCCATCGTCGAGCGCACGGACGCGCACGCCATCCGCTTCGTGAGCTCGGACATGATCCAAGTTTCCAAGTTCCTGGGCTTCCTGACACGCTACCGTCCGGACCTCGAGCCCTAGCAGGTACCGCCCGCCTTCGACCGCATGCGGAGCCACTTCGGGGAGGAATTTCGTCTCTTGCGTTCCCGACCGGGAAGCACCGGTGCATTCGACCTCCGCTGCATTCCGGCTTGCTGCGTGCGCCTGGCCTTCAATCCGCGCAACGTACGTTGCGTGGGGACCCCTGTTGCAATAGCCACGACTATTCCTCCTCGGCGCGCCTTGCGCACCGGACGCATCGACGGTCTCGGTGCGTGATCGCTGGTGCGCCCCCCCCGCACTACCGGCCGTGGCGCTTCCTGCAGGTCGATTTAGCGCGGTGCCGGCCGTCCGCCGAGCAGGAGCACGGGGTCGCGCGGCCGATCGCCGGCGCGGATCTCGAAGTGGAGGTGTGGCGCTCTCGCGTCGCCGCTGTGCCCGCTGAGCCCGATGACGTCGCCGGAGCCAAGGCGTTGGCCGGCCTGCACGCGCAGCTCGGAGAGGTGCGCGTAGAGGGTGGTCCAGCCGCCGCGGTGTTCCAGGATCACCACGGTCCCGTAGGCGCCCAGTTCGCCCGCGAACCGGACCGTCCCCGGCGCCATGGCTCGCACGGGGCTGCCCCCCGGGATCGCGATGTCCACGCCCCCATGGAGCTCGGGTAGCCAGCCGCGCCAGCGGATCCCGAATGGCGACGTGATGGGGCCCTCCACGGGCCAGCGAGGGAGCGCACAGCCCGCGAGCAGGGCGAGTTGGAGAGCGAGCGCTAAGGGTCGAGGGTGACGGCGGCAGTCGCGGCGCACTGCGCCCCTTCGGCTCCTCCTGCCGGGTACCCGGGCTGCGCAGTCTCCGGCCCGACGCGAAGTCAGAGGAGTCAGAAAGGGCACGCCCCGCTTGCGGCGCCTTCGTCGAGCAGCAGCACCTTCACGGTCTCTCCGGGCGCAATCTCCCCCGCTTCTTCCGGGATGACGGCGAGCCCGTCCGCCGCCGCCACGCTCGAGAGGATCCCTGAGCCCTGCGGCCCGGTGAGATGTGCGGCCCATCCGCAGCCTTCGTGACCGAGACGGACCCGCAGAAAGTGGGTCAGCCCCTTGGTGGCGGACAACCGCTCCGCTGCCGCCGCGATCACGGTGGAGCGGAATGGGCGACCGTGGCCGGCCAGCAGCCGGAGCGCGGGCCGCACAAACAGTTCGAATGTCACGAGCGCAGAGACCGGGTTACCCGGGAGACTGAAGACAGGCAGGCGTCCGCCGCCCCGACGCGGGAGGAAGCCGTAGCCGAACGGGCTGCCCGGACGAATGCGTACGCGCCAGAAGTCGAGCTCGAACCCCAGCCCCGCTAGCGTGCGCTTGAGAAGGTCGTGCTCGCCGACGCTGGCGCCAGCGGAAGTCACCAACCCGTCGGCGCTCACCATCCCTTCCAGCCGTCGGCGGATGTCCTCCGGGTCGTCGCGCGCGATGCCCAGGTAGACCGGCTCGCCGCCCGCAGCCACGACGCCGGCGACCAACCCGTAGCCGTTCGAGTTGAGGATCTTCCGTCCGCTGAGCACCTGGTCAAAAGCATCCAGATCTGCGAGCTCGTCACCGTTCGAGAGGATCGCGATACGCGGTCGCTCGCGTACCGGCACGAGATTCTTGCCGATGGCGGCGAGCAGGGCGAGGCGTGCGGGGGTGAGGGTGGTGCCGGCGGTCAGCACCGTATGGCCCTCGCGCACGTCCTCGCCTTGCCGCCGGATATTCCGCCCCGCGTCCCGGTCCGAGTAGACGGACACACGCTCCCGCTGCCTGCGGCCCGCATCCGTGTCCTCGACGCGAACCACCGAGTCCGCACCCGCCGGGACCGGGGCGCCCGTCATGACCTTCACTGCCTGGCCCGAGCCCACGGGACGCTCGGGAAAAGCGCCGGCCGACACATGGCCCACCAGTTCGAGTCGCACCGGACGCTCGACGGAGGCGCCGCGGATGTCCGACGCACGCACGGCGAAGCCGTCCATGGCCGAGTTGTCCCACGGGGGGAGAGTTACGGGGGAACGGATGTCTGCGGCCAGCGCCCGCCCCAGCGCAGCAGTCAGCGCAATCTCTTCGGGCGGGAGAGGCACGATGCTGCGCTTGATCCGCGCGATCGCATCGCCTGCGGAGAGCCAGTCGGCAGGCAAGGTCTCGAACTGCGGCATCTCAGCTCCGATCCACCCGCCTCGCTGTCGCGCCTGTTCCCGCCGTCGCAGAGCCTCCAGCGTACCCGACGAGCTCCATCGCCGCGCCCGGGGACTCCTTCAGAAACGGAAGGCGATTCCCAGCGTGAGCGCGAGACCCGAGGTCCACTCGTTCTCCTCCACTTTCCCCAGGTCCCGGTCTCTACGGAGGTAGCCCTGCGGCGTATGGAGCCGCCAGAGTGTGAACCGGGCGTCGCCGCGCAGTACCCAGTGCTCTCCGGGGATCCACCGCAGCCCGCCGCCCAGGTGCCCGACGAACGTGGTCCCGAACTCGAAGCGGTCGTCCGCGTCAATCGTGTTGTCGATCTCCTGACGGCCGGCCAGATCGAAGGCGATGCCGCCGCCGGCTAAGGCGTACGGCCCCAGCCCGTGCCAGGCTCGTTCGCCCACCAGGTTGAACTGCACCGCGGTCTCCAGAAGCGCGAGCTGCACGTCCGCTTCGCCGGCTTTGCGGTTTCCCGGCGTGCGGTTCGGATTGATCACGGCCCGCGTGGTGGGCGCGTAGGACGCAAGGCCCTCGAAGGTGATCGGACCATTCACCCGGATGCCGTAGCGGACGCCAAGGAGCGGCCCGTCGTCCGGGCCGAACTCGAAGGCGCCAGGATCCACGCGCAGGAAGCCGGCGAACGCTCCGGCCTCCTGCTTGGTCTCGATGAAGCGGTACGGTGACGGGATGATCTGTGCCCGGGCAGCGGGAGCGGCCGCCGCGCCCGCGCCGAGCACGACAATCAGGAGGCTCAAGATGCGGGTCGTGAAGCCCATGAGCGAGCAGGATTTCTCAGTCTGGATCACTGCCAGCGCTGTGTGAACGCACGGGACGCCAACCTACCGTTGGCACGACGGCGTTCGCAAGCGTTGGCAGGTTACCCAAGTTACCCGGCGGCGCCCGGCGCTCTGCGAATTGACGCTTCGGCCCGCCGTGGGCAGATTGCATAGTACCTCGATGGGCGTATCCCCCAAAGCGGGCGCTGGGCGATCAATACCCCGAGACGCACTTCAGGGTCGAGGCGCACAAATCTGCGGCGGCGGCTGGGCGCCATGCTGGCAGCCCTGATTGCGGCGCCGGCGCCGGTGCGCGGGCAGCCGGCGACCGTGACTGAGGCGGGGGAGTTCAGGGCCGAGACTAACGGCCCGATCCTTGCCACGATCGCGGCCGGCAGCGCGATGGTCGTGGAGTCGGTCCGGCCGCCTTGGGTGCAGGTTCGCCTCGAAGGCTGGGTTTGGGCACCGTCGCTCGAGGCCAGAGAGGGCGGCGCCTTCGACCTGGTGGTAGCGGCGTCGGCTGGTGAGAACCTGCGGAGCGAGCCGAATGGCCGCGTTTTGGCGCGACTGGCGCGGGGGACGCTGCTCGAGGAGCAGCAACGGCGCCCAGGTTGGGTGCGGGTGCGGCGGCTGGGTTGGATGCGGGCGTCCGCGGTGGCTCAAGGGAGCGGTGCGGCGGTGGGCCGGCAAGAGGCGGCGGTGGCTCCCCAGGATCCGATTGCCCGCGGCGGTGACTGGCTGCGCGTCGGTCGGCGTGGTGGCGCGATTCTCTCGGCGCCGGACGGCGACACGCTGGCGCTGGCGGTGGCCGGGCGCGAGCTGCGCGTACTCGCGCGGCAGGGGAACTGGGCGCGGGTGCGCGTCGAAGGGTGGACCTGGGTCCCGAAGGTCAGCGCGGAGGAAGCCGCCGACACAGCGATTCTCGCAGACGTCGCGCCCCGCGACCTGGTGGCCGCGCCCGCCGAGTACCGGGGGCGGCTGGTGTCATGGCGACTTCAGTTCATCTCACTCGAGCGGGCAGAGAAGGTGCGAACGGACTTCTACGAGGGAGAGCCTTTTGTGCTGGCGCGGACGGCGGAGCCGGAGGCGAGGTTCGTGTATGTAGCCGTGCCTCCGGAGCGGTTGGCCGACGTCGAGCGCCTCGCACCATTGGAGTGGATCCTCGTGGTCGGCCGGGTCCGCACCGGCGCTGCGGCGCTCACCGGAAGCCCCATCCTGGACCTGCTGGAGTTGCGCCGGGGTCGGCGGCCAGGCACCCCGGACGATCCAGCCTCCGCTGGGTTTCCATGATGCCCTGGATGATGCGGCCGCTGCGGCCGCTCGTCCACGCCGTTGGGACGGCCGCCCTGCTCGTGGTCGCCGGGTGCGGCGACGACCCCACGGGGCCCAACCCCGCCGATCTCGTGATCGAGATTCGCTCCGGGAACGGACAGATCGCCCTGGTGGCGTCGACCCTCCCCGAGCCGCTGAGAGTGGTGGTCAAGGAGCGTAGCACCGGGGATACCGTTCCAGGCGTGCGCCTCGAATGGGAGCTCGTGCAGGGAACGGGAGGGGTGCTCGCGCTGCGCGAGACGACCTCGGACTCCACCGGTGTCGCGACCAACCGGCTGACGCTCGGGCCCGACCCGGGCGATTACCGCGTGCGCGTCTCGCTGCGGGGGATACGCGGAACCCCACCGGAGTTCACCGCCACAGGCGCCCGGACGCCCGCGATCACCAGTGTGCCCGCGGCCGTGGTGAGCGCCGGCGAGCTGATCCTGATTGGCGGGCGCGACTTCCACACGGATCCGAGGGTCAACGTAGTCCAGTTTTCGGGGATGCGCGGCCTCGTGTTGTCGGCGTCGCCGACGGAGCTCCGCGTCACCGTCCCGATCTGCCTCCCCTCCAGAACCGTGGACGTCATCGTACGAATCGGCTCTCTGCGGAGCGATGCGGCCCAGCTCCAGGTGATCGGCGGCACGGAGACGCTGAACCTGAAGCCCGGCGATGCGTTCGTTTCCCTGGATCCCGCTGTGCTGCAATGCGTGCGCCTGCCGGCGATCCCCGATTCCAGGTATCTCGTGGTCTCCCAGGCGACGGCTACGCTGGCAGGGGCGCGCTACCCGTATCGGCTCGTCGGACTGGCGGCCGCCAGGGTGGCGGCGAGCGCCGCACCCGTCGCGCTGGCCCGTGTGCCCGCGCTCCGTCCGCAGGTCGGCGAGGAGCTCCCGGGCGCCGCCCACGACGCGTGGGAGCTGGAACTCCGACAGCGGGAAGGCGAGTTGGCCCGCATCGCTCCTGTGTCCCCGCGCATCATGCGAGCGCCGGCCGCGGAGCCGCGGGTCGGCGATCGGACCACGTTCAACGTGATCAACAAAGAAAACGAGTTCGAGAAGGTCACGGCGGAGGTACGCCTTGTGGGCAGGCACGCCGTGATCTACCAGGACCTGAATGCACCCAGCGGTGGGTTCAGCGAGAGCGATTTTCGCGCTTTCGGCGCGGTGTTCGACGATCCCATCTACGACACCGACGTCGCGGCTTTCGGCAGCCCTTCGGATCTCGACGCGAACGGCCGAGTGATCATCCTGTTCACACCCGTGGTGAACAAGATGACGGAGCGCGGATCCGATGGCTTTATCGCTGGCTTCTTCTTCGGGAACGATCTCCTCAATCGCACCGGGAGCAACCGCGCCGAGATCTTCTACACGCTGGTGCCCGATCCGGATGGCCGATTCGGGGACGCGCGCTCGAAGGAGAGGGTCCTGCGGACCGTGCCGCCGGTGCTCGCCCACGAACTCCAGCACATGATCCAGTTCAACCAGCGCGTCCTCCTGCGCGGCGCCGCGGGCTCCGAGGCCCTGTGGCTCAGCGAGGGACTCGCGCATATGGCCGAGGACATGGTGGGGGAGGCGTTCCAGCGGCAAGGCGATGAGTCGCGGGCGCGGGAATTCCGGCTCGCGAACTACGTGCGGGCGTCCCGCTTCTTGGAGGCGACGCCGCGTACGAGCCTCGTCGCGGCGGCCGCCCCGGGTACCCTGGCGGAGCGCGGGGCGGCGTGGCTCTTCGTGAAGTACCTGATCGGGCACTTCGGCGGGAACGAGATCCTGCGGCGGCTGACGCAAACCACCCGCACGGGGGTTGCGAACGTGACGGCCGAGACGGGCCGGGCGTGGCCACCGCTCATCGGGGACTGGAGCGCAGCCCTCTACCTGGACGACCTCAACTTCCCCGTGGAGCCGCGGTTCAGCTTCCCGGGCTTCGAGCTGCGGGCCGCCGTCGGCCAGCTCGAAGCGTTCCCGCTGCAGCCGCGCACCGTCCTGTTTCGCGACTTCGTCGAGGCGGACACGCTGAGCGCATCTGCCGCCGACTTCCTGATCGCGCAGGTCGGGACCTCTGGCGCTGAACGGCTGCACCTCATGCTCGGCGACGCAACGGCGGGGCCGATGGCGGCGGACGCGGGCGCCCAGATCACCATCGTGCGACTTCGCTGACGGTCGAGGGGCTCGCGCCGGCGGTCACGGCGCCGGCGCCGCAGGCAACCGTGGCCGCCGGCTGAATCTCTGTGGCGCACGCAACGTAGAGATGGGTGGAGCCAGTTTCGGCACCCTCCCAGATTCGAGAGACGATGCGCTGCAGCACCTGTGGGAGCGAGCTACCGGGAGGCGGCCGGGTCTGCGCCACCTGCGGCTCGGCTCTCGTGGTGGTTCCTCGCTGTCCGCGGTGTGGATACCGCGGCGAGGGGATCGGCTTCTTCCAGCGGCCGAGCAAGATGGCGTTGCTGGTCCTCATCGGTCTGTTCACCTACGGGATCGGCGCGCTCGTGTACTGGCTCATGCGCCGGTCGTACCGTGCCTGCCCGAACTGCGGCCGCGCCTGGGAGGCGAATGGGCTGGTCGAGGCGAGCCCGACGGAGCAGGAGCGACCCCTGGCGCTGCCCTCGGTGCTCCGGCTGCCGCCGGGAGGAGGCTTCCGCCGCTTCGCGGGGTTGTTCGCGTTGCTCATGGCGGCGATTCTGATGAGTATCGGCGTGGGCGCGGGAGAGCCCGGGTTGCTCGTCGCGGCGGCGGGCGTCGGGACGGCCGGTGGGCTCTCCGCCGCCTGGGGGATCCGCGCGCTCAGGGAGCGGCGACTGGCGCTCCTGGCGGGGCTCCAGCAGCAGACCTTGCTGCTGGCGGTGCGTCGCGGCGGAGCCCTGACCGCAACCGATGTGGCCACGGAGCTCCACCTCTCGCTGCCGGCGGCGGAGCGCGTCCTCATCTCCATGGACGATGGCTATCGGGTGCGATCGGAGATCACCGAGGAAGGACTCCTCATCTACGAGTTTCCGGAGATCCAGCACCGCGAGCACCCCCGTCTGTCGGAAGGCTCCCCGGGGTCGTGACGCCGGGCTCCTCCGGCGCAGGCGAAATGCGTGTGAACGTGTGAATACGTTGGGTTCCCGCAGGTACGTGCTGGCTGGTTGGCTCGCGCTACTCCCGCTGCAGGTCATGGGGTGCTGCCCTCGGCGCGGCCCGTCCACGGAGGAGGAGTTGGCGCGCATCCGCGGGGACGCGCGGATTCGGGCGGAGACGGAGCGGGAGCGCCAGCGCCTGGAAGCGCGAAGCGTGGAGCGCGAGCTCCAGGAGCTCGCGGGGGAGGTGGATAGCCTCCTCCGCGTAGCCAGGCCGGATAGCGCCATCGTCGTGATTCCACGAGCGGATCTCTTCGCCGGCGGCACGGCCGTGCTCTCGGCGCGCGGCGAACGGGCGCTGCAGGAGCTGGCAGCGTTGCTCCTGCGCTACGATTGGACCCGCCTCATCGTGGAATACGGCGTCGAGCCCGGCGAGCGGGCACAGGAGCGGGCCGAGCAGGTGCGCAAGCACTTGGTGGCCGAGGGGTTGGCCGCAGAGAGAGTTGCGGTCGTCGAGCGACGCCGCAGGGCGCCGGGGGGTACGTTGCCCGGCGGCCTCCGCCTCCTCGTGCCGGCGCCGAGCTCCCGGTCAGGATCGCCTCCCTCGCCCCACTAGTCCCGTCAACGTGACCCCGCCGATGATAACGGCGGCGCCCAGAAGCTGCACCGGGGATGGGCTCTCGCCCAGCCAGATCCAGGCAACGCCCAGGGCAATCACCGGCACCAGGTTGCTGTGCACCGCGGTCCGCGTGTTCCCGAGTCGCCGCACGCCCACGTACCAGAGCATGTAGGCTATGCCGATCCCCAGGGCCCCCGCATAGGCGGTCGCGCCCCAGGCAAGTGGGGTGACGTCGGACAGCGGAGTTCGTGCTACGGGGATCGCACCCACAAGCACGAGCCCGGCGGCGCCGATCCACAGCGTCCAGGCCGTGACCGGGAGTGAGCCGTACCGGTGCACCAGTTGCCGCGCGCCCACCGTGTAGACTGACCAGGAGAGGGACGCGCCCACCATGAACAGGTTGCCCGGGAGCGACCCACCGGCCACGCCGCCCGAAGCGACCACAAGCGTCATGCCGGCTGCGGTGGCGAAGACCCCGATCCAGACCACCGGGCGGAGCCGCTCGTGGCCCAGCACGTTCGAGAGGAGCGCGGTCCAGATGGGCGTCGAAGCGAGAAGAATGCTCGCACTACCCGCCGTCGTCATGGCCATGCCGTAGATGAAGAACAGCTGATAGACGACGTTGCCGAGGATCCCGAGGGCCATGATGCGGGTTCGGTCGGCCGGCTCGAGAGCAGGCACACCGCCGCGTTGCCGCAGCGCGACCCACAGCATCGCCGCCGCCATAGGGAAGCGGACCGCGTTGAAGGCGAGGGGGTGAAGCTCGCGAAGTGCGACCTTGATCGCGGAGAAATTGACTCCCCAGATGGCGACCATGGCGAGCAGTCCGAGCTCTGCCGCGAACTCGCTCTCGCCATGGCCCGCGATGCCCCCCCGCTGCGTCGCCGCCTGCGCCCCGTCGAAATGGCCTCCCGACATTGCCTTCCCCGGATCGATGTGCGAGGCGCCCTGACCCGGCGCCCGCGACACCCGCGGCGACCGCGGCGGAGCGCGGCGGCGCGGCGGAGCGGCGGCGCGTGCACGGTTGTGCGGAGCGCCGCGCGGCATTAGCTTAACAATACCCCCCTTGGTTGTACCATAGCCGTTCCGATACCCGGTGCCCATGACGACATCGCACGTCATCCACCTGGACGACTACCGCACGCGGCGCGAGCAGCGGCGACGGGAGTTCTTTGCGCTGTACGGTGCCGACGGCGAGCGGTCCCGCATTGTCCTCCAGCTCTGGCGGGCCGCTTCCCTGCTGGGCGCCGACCGTGCGGCCACCGTGTGGATCGATGAGTATGGGCCCGGCCTCGTCCACGTGTACTGCCTCCTCGACTTAGCCTCCGACCCCCCGCGGCGCACGTTCACGCCCGATCTGCTTCGACGAGCATGGGAACAGGGCGTCCCCGGGATCTGCGATATCCCGGACACGGTGCGCGCCGCCGGGATTCCGCTCTCGGACGGCGTCCGCAGCGCCTGCGCGATCGCGCTCGGGAGCGATGGCGCACGCGCCTGGTTCCTGGTTGTCGATTCCCTGACCGCCCGGGGGCGCATCGACGAGTCCCGGTGCGCTGACCTCATGTTCAGCGCCGGCGAGTGCGCCGGGCTGGTCCTGCACCGCGACCTGGGCGAGCCCGGGCGCGAGGGTGAGGGCTGCGATGGGTCCGTCGAGCAGCAGCGGCGTACGACGTTCGCCGGCTGGCCGGTGCTCCGGGATATCGAGGGACGCGAGCAGGACGAAGATGTCAACCAGCGCATCGCCCGCCGTTTCCTGGTGGTTCGCGTCGTGCGCACGCTCGTAGATGAGGACTTCGCCCTCGACCCGGAGTCACTGCATTACCAGGTGGAGGGCGTACGCGGCGAGATCCGCCCCGCGCCCCACGACGAGGAGCGGGCGGCCTGGGAGGACGTCCTCGCTGCCGCCGAGCACCTGGATCGCGGCGCCCTGGCGCGTGCACTGCTCGGGCTCGGCGAGCTCGGGGAGAGGCAGGGGCACCTCCACGGGGCCCGGGAAATCTACCGGAACGCGTACGACGTGGCCGCCGCGGCCGCCGAGGTCCCTGCGGCCATCGACTCCGCCCGCTTCTACGCGCGTGCATGCCGCAAGTTGGCGGACTGGCCCGATGCCGAGGCCTGGTACTCCCGCGCTTTCGAAATGGCGGACACGGTGGAAGACCACGCCCGCTGCGCGCTCACCCTCGACGGACTGGCCAGCACCTACCGGTTCCGCGGCAACATGCCCAAGACCCGCGAGACGCTCGAGCGCGTCCTGGAGTACGCCACCCGGGCCAATGACCGCCAGGCGCTCGCCTCTGCCCACCACCACCTCATGGTGGTGGAGAAGCACTTCGAGCGGACGCTCGAGGCGTGTGTTCACGGATGGAAGGCCGTCGATCTCTACGAGCGGGAGGCTGACCGGCTCCTCGCCCTCTTCGACCTGGCCGACATCCTGGTCCAGGCGCGCGTCTATCCTGCGGCCCGCGACGCCTACGCCATCGTCGCACACCGCATGGGGGAACGGGACTACCGCCTCATGGCGATCGGGGGCCTGGCGCTCACCAGCGCGCTACTTGGGGAGAAGAGACAGTTCCGGCACTGGTCACGAATCCTCGAAGAACAGCGCTGGCAGGAAACTCCGCCGCCCGTGCACGCCCAGATCCTCTTCCATCAGGGTGTCGCGTGCGCGCAGCTCGGCTACCCGGGTAAGGGGCGAAGACTCCTCACCGCCGCCGTGGCGATGGCCGAGGAGAACCGCCTCAACAAGCTCTTCTTCCAGGCGGAGGCTGCGCTGAAGGAGCTCGGGGCGAGCCGCACAGAGAAAGCAACCCCGGCGCGCCAGGGGTCCGAGCCGGAACCGGACCCGCGCCTCGCCGAGGTCTCCGGGGGGCTCAGCCGGATGCGCGCCGGGTTCGCCGACGCGCCGCGAACCTGAACGCCTAGGTGTTCGGCCCGGCTTCGTAGTTGTTGGGACCCGACTCGTAATCCGGCGCGACCGGCGACGAGCACGCGGCGGCACCCAGCGCGAACGACACCACGAGGGCGGCCAGCAGGAGACGAATCTTCCTCATTGTCAGACTCCTTTTCATCTAGAGGGCCGGGAGATAGGAGCGTGGCGGGCAGAGTCCCGCATGCCGGACACTAAGTTCTGACGAGCGCGGATCGCTCGTTAACTCTTTTTTTGGGCCGGGTACATCTTTTTCGAAGGTTCCGTGGCGCTACTGGCAGCGATTGCGCGGGATCGGGCTCTGGCGGAGCGGCTGCAGGCTGCGTTGGCCGGGCTGCACGAGGTCGCATGGGTGATGTCGTGGCGGTCGTTCATGCGGTTGGTGCGGGAGCGCCCGGTGACGGGGAGCCTTGTGGATATGGGGATAGTGGCGGGAGACGGGCCGGGGACGGTGGTCACGTTTCGAGCGTGGTATCCGCGGACGGGCCTGGTTCTTCTGGGTTCGTTTCACCGGCGGCCGGCGGACCTGTTCCGGTTGGGGAGGGGTGGGGTAGACGGGATCGTGTTGCTGGGGGTGGAGGATCCAGGGGTTCACTTGCGGAGCGCCGTTGCGGCGTCGCTGCGGAACGGTGTGGTTGCGCGGGTGATGCGTGTGTTGTCGCGACGAGTGCCGCGCCGCGAGCTGGAGGCGGTGCACCTGGCGCTCGAGGGGGTTCATCGGGCGTGGTCGGCGGACGAGTTTGCGGAGCGGTTGGGGGTAACGCGGCCGGTGCTGAGTGAGCGATTTCGGGGTGTGGGGCTTCCGTCGGTGGGGCGTCTTCTGCTGTGGGTGCGGGTGCTGCATGCGTGCTCCTGGCTGACGGAGCCGGGCCGTACGGCGGAGAGTGTTTCGCGCCAGCTCGAGTATTCGAGCGGAGCGGCGTTTCGCCGGGCGCTCAGGCTATGTACGGGGGCTACGCCGACCCAAGTGATTGAGCGGGGCGGTCTCGATTTGGCGCTGGAGCGGTTCCAGGATCGTCTGGCGCCGCGGCCTGTTTCGGCGTGGGTGGGCGCACAGGACGTGGCGTAGTGTGACCGCTGGCTCTGGTGGCGGCGCCGCTCGCGACGTGCGTTGCCTTGAGACGGAAGGAGAGGCATGCCGAGACGGTTCACGGACGACGGGGACCGGGTCTGGGAGGTGGTGGTGGGGCGGGAGTCCTGGGGTACGTTTTATGCGATCTTTGTGCCGAGTGAAGGGGGGGAACGTGTACGCCAGGCTCCTCTGCGCGGAAGTAGCCACGAGGCGGCGTGGCTGGAGCTGGACCAGATGGGCGCGGACGAGCTGCGGGGGCTATTCCAGCGGTCGGAGGTCAAGCCCGCGGATTGACGGGGTGGTTTCCGGAGGGTCTACCGATGCGGGAGTTCGTGGACGAGCAGGGCCGCAGATGGCGCGCGGGAGCGCGGCGGGAGCCGGTTCTGGACTTTAAGGGCCGCTGGTATCTGGCGTTCCAGTCGTTGGACGGGGCCGTGGAGGTCGAGCCGGCGCTCCGGGACGTTCGGTGGAACAGCCGGCAGACGGCGGAGCGGACGCTGGCGACGATGGCGGAAGTCGAGCTTTGCCGCCGCCTGCACTGGGCGCTGGGGCGGACGCCGGTGGGTGCGGGGTCTTCGTGAGATAGGAACGGGTTCGGCTTTCGCCCGCCCTGTCCGCTGCGGTTGGTCCCTGGTCAGGTCTCGGAGGGGATTCGGATCACCTGTCCGACCAGCAGCCGTCTGGGGCTGACCCCCGGGTTGGCGGTTTCGAGGGCGGACAGCGAGACGCCGTATCTGCGGGCGATGGACGTTAGCGTCTCGCCGGGCCGTACGCGGTGGGTGCCCGCGGACGGGGGGACCGCCTCACCTGCTGCGGGGATCCGGATTACCTTGCCGGCCTGCAGCCGGTCCGGCGGGATACCGGGATTCGCCTCGAGGAGCGCGGAAAGCGTGACGCCGTAGCCTCGAGCGATGGAGCTGAAGGTCTCGCCGGGTTTCACCCGGTGGGTGCCCCGCGCAGCAGACGGGGACGGCGCGACCGCCGCGACCACCGGCGCAACGTAGCCGCTCCGGCGGAACGAGGCGAGGCGCACCGCGATCTGGTCCTCGATTCGCTTTGCCCGCCACGTGGACGGGGCCTCGTTTACCAGGATGCTGAACGCGATCCGCTCCCCCTCGTGCGACTGCACGTACCCGGAGAGCGCCGAGACGTGCTGGATCGTCCCGGTCTTCGCTCTCAGGTTACGTGCCGCCGCTGTCCGGAACATGCGCCGCAACCCATCCGGTGAGCCTGCCTCGGGCAGGGACAACCAGAACGGCTCCCAGAGATTGGGCGACTCGGCGAGAAAGCGGAGCACGGTGACCAGGGCCGTTGCGCTCGCGCGGTTGGCCGGCGAGAGACCGGAGCCATCGTGGATCTCCACCTGCCCCGGCGGCAGGCCCACCACGTTCGTCAGGAAGCTTTGCACCACGCGCGCACCGGCGGCGAACGACCCTTCGCCCTCGACCAGACGCCCGATCGTCTTGAGGATGAGCTCGGCATAGAGGTTGTGGCTGCGCTTGTTGACGACGGCGAGGATATCGGCGAGCGGCGGCGATCGGTAGACCGTAAGGACGTGGATCGGCCCGCCATCCAGGAGTCCAGGTGCGAAGAAGTTCTGGCCGCTGACCAGCGACTCGCCCGGATCGTGCACGCCCCGAGCCGGTCCCGTGACGTCGATCCCCTTGGATACCAGCACACTCCGGAGGACCGAGGCCGCGAAGTGCGCCGGGTCGGGCACAGTGACCCCGCGCCAGACGCCGCGGTGCCCCCGGCTGATGCGCCCCGTGATCACGATGGGCGAGGTCGGGTTGGGACGGTCAACGAGGAGCCGCGCTCCCCCCGGCGACGCGACGGTTTGCGCACGGTTCTCGATGGCGACCGACGCGCCCTCCGGGACCATGGAGATACGCGGTGGTGCGCCCGCAGAAGCACCGGGGCGCAGGCTGAGGCCCACGACGTTCTCGTTGAACGAGAGGGCGCTCGCCGGAGCCGCGTACGCATCTTCCAGATAGCGGTCGGACCAGCCCGGTGCGACTTCGGGACCCACGAAGTGCGAGGCGTCGCCCACCACCTCGCCCTCGATCCGTCGGATCCCGATGCGAATGAGGTCTTCGGCGAACTGCTCGAAGACCGCGGTCTTAGTCTTATGGAAGCGATCCGCAAGGGTCGGGTCGCCAGTCCCATACAGGACCAGGTTACCCCGCAGGACGCCGTCCTCGACGAACCCGTCCGTGAGCAGGTAGGTGGTGTAGCGGAAGTCCGGACCCAGGAAGTAAAGCGCGGCGGCCGAGGTGAAGAGCTTCATGTTGGAGGCCGGGATCCGGGCGCTCTCGGGCTCGAACGCAAAGAGCGTGTCGCCGCGGTCCAGGGACACGGCCAGCACGCTCCACGCTGCTCGCGACCACCCGCGTTCCCGAATCAGCCGCTCCAGATCGTCGCGGAGGTCCTCCGTGGCGTCCGGACGCGGCGGCTTTGCGAGCGGCAAACCATGGCTCGGGGCGTCGGGCCTGGCCCCGAGCGAGACCGCGGTCAGCGCTGCGAGGAGCGCGAGCGACGGAAGCCTGAGCCTGGCCGTCATCGGCTGGTGTCGAGGGTGATGGCTTGCGCGTTCGTACGGATATGCCACTCTGGGGTTAGCAACATTTGTTTCCCTATATCCAATTTGGTGCGACCGGCCCGCGTTTCGCCACCCTTTCGTATCGCGTTCGTGTCGGGTTTCGTGTCGGGTTTCGTGTCGGGTGGGTCCCCGTCGCTGGCCGGAGCCTGCGGGCCCGCGGGCCGCGGGGGCTGCGCGGCGGGCCTCAACGGGTCATGAAGAGGGGAAGCTCGAGGTGGCGGAGTAGCGCGCTGGTGGTGGAGCCCATGAACAGTTCGTGAAGGCGGGAGTGCCCGTACGCGCCGGAGAAGAGGGCGTCGGCGTTCACGATGCGGGCGATCTCGGCGATGCTGGTTCCGACGTCACCGGAGCGGTGGTGGAGCTGGTGGGGGATCCGGTGGCCGTCCAGGTACTCGCCGGCGATTCGCAGGGCTCGCGCTCCCTCTTCCAGCTCGCCGACGAAGGCCACGTGGACGGAGAGGCCCAGGGCTTCGGCGAAGCGCGCGGCGAGCTCCAGTGCGCGAGTGGCGGGTACGCTCTCGTCGAACGCGACGAGGGGCTGGGTCATCTCGGTGAGCTTCTTTGGGGTCAGGATCAGCGGTCGTGGGGCACGCCGCAGGATTCGCTGGGCGGTGGCACCCAGGGGGTCGTCGCCGAAGGCGGCATGCTCGCCGCGGCGCCCGAGGACGAGCAGGTCATGGGCGGGCAGGAGCTCGAGGATGACGGTGGTGACGATGCCGACTTCCTGGCGAGTGATGGCGGGAAGTCCGCCGTCCCCGGCCCGTCTGGCGAACTCGCGGAGGACCTCCTGGCCGTGTTCCCGGAAGGCGCGGAGCACCTCGGGGCGGAAGGCGGTCTCAGCGATCTCGCCCCATAGCGGTGTCAGCGTTTCGACGGTGGGTCCCTCGACGATGCGCAGGTCCGTGACGTGGAGGGCCGTGAGCTCGGCGCCGAAGCGGCGTGCGAGGGCGATCGCGTAGTCGCCGGCAATCCGGCTGTCCTCGGAAGCGTCGAGGGCGACGAGGACGCGTCTGAACATGGTTAGCGGCCCTCCCGGTCGCAGGCGCCCAGGCCCTCGAGGGGGGACTGCCCCGGCAGCGGAAGGATCTCGCCGGGATTTCCGGCCCCTCGCGGGATCAGGACCCGCCTCCTGTCCACGGCCCAGCGAACCAGCAAACCAGATCAGCCAGGTCTTCGGGGCCCACGGGGCCGGGGCCCACGGGGCTCATGGGCTTGAGAGGGAAGGCGCCGCGGGAGCCCCCCAGGGCGCCCGATGCCGCGGGTCCTGATCCTGCTCATCTGGCGGAGGTGTCGGCGTTCGCAGTGCAAGCTACGCAGGGCGTGCGCAGGCCGCCACCCTTTGGCATACGCCCCATACATCCGGCAAGCGGCGGAAGCGCGCGCTCACAAGCCCACCGGCGTTGACGCCCCGGGCAACGGCCTCTATCCTTGAGGCTCATGGCGACGACGCTGCCGACGACGGTAGTCCGGGAGGCGCCACGCGCGGGCGTGGCGGATCCACTTCGTGGGTGCGAGCCCAGCGGGCCGCAGCTCCTGCAACTCCGCTCGGACCGGCGCCTGGGACACGAGTGGGACGACTGGGACGGAGAGGCGCTGCCCAACGGGGGTGTATTCGACACGCCGGCCGTTCTCTTCTTCTCGCTCGCGGCCCTGTTCTTCGCGGCATGCCTGGCGGCGGCGGGCGGGATCATCTGGCTCGCGGCGCCACGCCTGGCACAATGGCGGCCGGAGCTCCCGGAGCTTCTGGGCGCTGCCGCCGTGGCCCTCGCGATCGGGGCGTACACCTGGCTCGCACTCATGGCGGCGAGCTTCTTCCTCGGCCGTCCGCTCCTGCCCCGGCTCCTGGCGGAAGGTGGACTACTCGCGCGGATCCTCCCGGTGACGGAAGGCGTCGGGAAGAGGCTCGGCCTCGGCCGCGATCGGGCAGGGAACGCGGCTCTTCGGGTATACAACACCCTTGCGGCGGCGCGGACCACCGGCGCCACCGGCGCCCTGAAAGCCGACGAGCTTCTGGTCCTTCTGCCGCGCTGCCTGGGGAAGGACGGGATGCAGGCCGCCCTGGAGGTCGCAGCGCGCTACGGAGTGCCCATCTTCGTGGCCGCGCGCGGGCGCTACGCCCGGGAGATGATCGTGCGGCAGCGACCGAAGGCGGTCGTGGCGGTGGCGTGCGAGCGGGACCTGGTGAGCGGGGTGCACGACGTGGCGGGGCACCTACCCGTCCTCGGCACCACCCTGGGCCTCCCCGAGGGACCCTGCAAGAACACCACGGTGGACGTTGGGTCCCTCGAGCGGCAGATTCGCACCCTCCTGGCCCTAGCAGGCCCGCCGTAATCCTTCAGCCACCGGCTGGACCCCGAAGGCGCCTCCGTCCCAACTGTAGTTCACTACCGCCCCGTCCGTCCGCGGCTCGCTACCTGCTCACCCCCGAGAGGGGGAGCAGAAAGAAGAACGGGGGAGCGATGTTCGCTCCCCCGAACTCCCAGTCCCCGATGCATCAGGCGCCGACTACTGCGCCCGGCAGCTCGCGCAGTAGCCGAGCATCTCGAGACGATAGCCCACCACCTCGAAGTCGTTCGCCCCGTCCCGCAGCTTCTCCAGCTCCTTCATGGGCAGGCGGCCGGAAATATCTGTGACCTTCCCGCACGAGAGACAGCGCGCGTGATGATGCGGATCCGTGCGACCGTCATAGCGCGCCGAGCCGTCGCCGTACGTCAGCTTCGCCGCCAGCGCGCAACCCACCAGCGTCTCCAGGCTCTTGTACACCGTGGCCAGCGAAATCCCCGGAATCTCGTGACGCACGGCCAGAAAGACATCGTCCGCCGTCGGATGAACGTCCGTACCGATGAGAAACCGGTACACGGCTCCGCGCTGTTCTGTATAACGCTGGCCACCCCGCTCCAACGCCCGCCGTAGCGTCATCTCCAGGTCGTCGCGGTGCATCTCCATGATCGTCCTCGCGAGTACGGTAATTATCGGAGCTCCAATTCCGATTTAATTTACGGGATGGTCTGGACCCTGTCAATGCTGTGTATCGCGCCATCGCGCCGAATGGTGCCGATCGTGCGGATCGAACCAGGCCGCGAAATGGGGGTCGGGAGGTGCGAGGGGAGCCTTCGTGAGAGCGGGCTACTTCAGCGGAGTGCGGGCACGAGGTATCATGTCGCGAGGCAGGGCGATGGAAACGCCGTGCCTGGGTGAAAGGGCGGGTATGTCCAAATCTCCGAGGGTCTCATGAGCGCATACGGTGATGACGGAGCATTGCAGACGCTGGAGCCTCTCGTGGAGGCGGTCCAGCGCGGGATCGAGGAGGAGGGGTGGCGGTTGTCCGGGATCCAGAAGACGACGAGCTACGAGTTCGAGGGTCGCTGGGCCGGGGAATCCACCCGCAGCGCGTACCTCTTCTTTCACCGGGCCGGGGTGCCGGAAGGGTGGAGTGTGGACGCTTTCCTGGACGAGACGTCTGGGGGGCTGAGCGGCAATCTTGCGCTGGTTGTGGATGGTCCCGATCTCGACGAGATCCTGGACGTGCGGGGGCTGTTGGTGACGTTGCAGGCGGGGGCGGCGTTGGCGCTGCCGGCGGCGCAGCGGGAGTCGCTGGCGGTGCGCTTTCTTGTCGCGGATGTGCGTTCGGGGGCGAAGAAGGTGGAGAGCGAGCTGCGGTTCAAGGTTGAGTTGCCGAATTCCGCAGTGGTGGCGGGGGCTTCGGTGGTCTCTGCCGTGTGCAGGGCCGTGATTCGCGCCTACGAGGCACTGCTCAAGGATGGCCGCGTGGCGGCCTGGGTTCGCTGAACGGCCTCTCATTCGGGTCGCATCGGGAGGAGAAGACGGAGCCCGTTGAAGGCGACGAGGACGGTGCTTCCCTCGTGTCCCAGGACGCCTACGGACAGTCCGATCTTGCCGGCCAGCGCGAGGGTCACGAGCCCGCCGATCACTGCGGAGGCGAAAGCGAGGTTCTGTCGGATGACCCTCCGGGCGAGCTGTTCAGACGGCTACGAGGAGTCCGGTGAGGTACATGAGTGCGAGGCCGGCGAGGAGTCCGGCGGTGTTGAGTGGCGCGGTCAGTCCGCCTTCTCCGCGGCGGGCGAGAAGCCGCGAGAGGGCGAGGAGCACCTGGAGGATAGCGCCTGCGCCGACGGCGAGGAAGAGGACGGTGAGGGCGGGGGAATAGGAGAAGCCGCCGATCCAGGTACCGAGGATCGTGGGCGTCCCGGCGATGGCGCCCAGGAGGACCAGACGCGAGAGCGGGACTCTCTGCTCGGCAATGGGGGCGACGATTCCGATCCCCTCGGTAGTGTTGTGGAGCAGGAAGCCGAGGACCAGGAACGTACCGAGGGCGATCTCTCCCGCCGCGTAGGAGGCGCCGATGGCCAGGCCTTCGCCGAGGTTGTGCAGCCCGATGCCCAGGGCGATGAGCCACGCTACGTTCAGGCTCTCGTGCATGGGCCGACGCCTTGGCAGGCGCCCCGCCGCCGCGATGACGAGGGGTGTCGCGGCCAAGCCCACGGCCACGAGTCCGATCCCCTGAAGCGCGGGCGCGACGGCCTCGCTCGTCTCGATTGCCTCCGCGAGGGCGTCCACGCCGAGGAACACCAGGAGGCCCATGGTGAGGCTCAAGAAGAAGTCGAGCCAGCGGCGCGGGATGGCTCGGAGGAACGGGAGCCAGAGGAGTCCGATGAACACGGGCACCACCCCGACATACAGCCCGAGGAGGGTGAACGTCGCGAGGTAACGCGAGTCAACGGTGGGGGAGAGGGTCGCCACAGGCGCAGTGGCGCCAAAGGTGAGTCCGGTGGAGGTGACGAGGGTGACCTCGAGGGGCTCGCCATCGACCCAGGGATAATCGATGGTGATGACGGCGCGACCGAGCCTCTTGATTTCGCGGCCTGGGGTGATGCGGTGGCCCCAGAATGCCTCGTCCACCATCACCTGAGCCACGGTGACGGGCTCGGGGCCGCCGTTGACCACATAGGCACGCACGACGCCGGGCTCGGGGAAAGCGATGCGGTCGATGGTGAGTTCTTCTAGGGGCGGGAAGGACGCCCGGAACACGCCCACGGGACCGAAGCGCAGGAAGGCCAGGACGAAGATCCCCAGCAGCGCCAGCGGGAAGAGTCCCCTGCCGGCGAGGCCTGGGGCGCGGGACGGCGAGTTGGAGATCGCCACTGGCGATGCTACGTCAGACACTCGGCCGCTCCTTCACCTCGACGACGCCCATCCAGCCGAGCTCGGCGAACTCGCTCTGGTGGGCATGGAACATGAAAAACCCGCTGTGCTCGTACGTGAACTCGAGCACCGCTCGCTCGCCCTGGCACATCGTGACGGTGTCTGTCCACTCGTGGTGGTCCAGCCGCGTCCCCGTGCGGTACAAACGGAAGAAGTTGCCGTGCAGGTGGAAGGAGTTGATCAGATCGAACTCGAGCATGTTTACGAGGTAGATCCGCGTCAGCTCGCCCACCGCCAGGGGAATGGGATGCTTCTGGTAGTGGAAGGCCACTGTGTTGACGGCGTACACCTCGTTCTCGCCGTCGAAGTTCGTGTCGAAGCCGTTCATCACCATGACGAGCTCCCGCGCCGGCGGACGCGGGGACTCGGCCGGATCGATGATGAAGGCGCCATACAGCCCCTTGTGAATGTGCCGCTTCAACGGGACGGAGTGGCAGTGGTACAGCTGGAGCCCCGTCGGCGCCGCGTCGAACTCGTAGACGAACTGCTCGCCCGGGCCTACGGCCTCGAACACGCCATCCATGTTCGCCGGGTGGATCCCGTGGAAGTGGATGGTGTGGGGGTGAGTGCCGGCGTTCGAGAAGAGCACGCGTACGCGGTCACCCTCCGTGCAACGCAACGTGGGCCCGGGAACCGTACCATTATAGGTCCACGCCGGGAACCGGACGCCAGGCGCAACCTCGATCTCACGATCGACGGCCACCATCGTATACTCCCGCAACGTCTGGCCGCTCGGCAGCGTGGAGACACTACCGTAGTCGAAATGAACGAGGAACGCCGAAGGATCGAACACCGAGCGGTCAATCTCGCCCGGCGCGTTGAGGTCGTGAGGAAGCGCCGTGTGCGGCCGCTCCTCGCTCTGCCGGAACCCCACTGCACCCCCGCCCGCCGCAAGCCCCACGGCGCCCAACGCGCCCGCCTTGACCAGCGTGCGCCGCGACAGGCGCCGGCCTGCCGCGACCCCCTCGGCGCCTCTCTTCCCGGGCGCGGCTACCCCTGCGCCGGGGCGCTCTTCGCCAGTTTCCCGATCATCCATGGTAAAGATGGTAAAGTGTTCCAGGGTTTAAGCGTGCCGAATCGTCCTTTTAGTCGCTACTAAATATTGTTTGTGTTGGGCTGGTGGCGCAAGGGAGCAGTGAGGTGGGGTGTGGGCCGGGTAGGCCGCGGCGGGCGCGGCGGGCGCACCGGGCACCGGGGGTGGCTGCGGGCGAGCGGCGTCGAGGGGGCGGCAACTGCGGGGAAGTAAGCGAGTGTGGAGAGCCGGGTGCGACGGAGGCGGGAGGGCGAGGCTCGCGGGGCGCTGGAAGTGGGGTGCTGGAAGCCTTGCGACGCCTGGCGGCGGCGCCCTACTCTGGGGAGTTCTGGGATGGGGCGGTCGCGGACTCGAGGTGGTTCATCGAGGAGGAGCTATGGGCCGTGGGAGCGATGCCTTGAACGTGCTTCTGCGGGAGGAGCGTCGTTTTGCTCCTTCGGCGGCGTTCGTAACGCGGGCGAATGCACGGGACCGCGAGATCTACGGACGAGCGGGCGCGGATCCGGAGGCGTATTGGGCGGAATGGGCTGGGGAGCTGGACTGGTTCGAGCGGTGGCACACGGTGGTGGAATGGGACCCGCCGCATGCGAAGTGGTTCGTAGGGGGCAAGCTGAATGCGACGTACAACTGCCTGGACCGGCACGTCAGCGGCGGGCGTCGGAACAAGGCGGCGTTGATCTGGGAGGGCGAGCCTGGGGACCGGCGCACCTATACGTACTGGGATCTGCACCGCGAGACGTCGAAGTTCGCGAATGTGCTGAAGGGGCTGGGCGTGCGTCGTGGTGACCGGGTGGCGATCTACCTTCCGATGATCCCGGAAGCGGTGATCGCCATGCTGGCCTGTGCGCGGATCGGCGCGCCGCACTCGGTGGTGTTCGGCGGGTTCAGCCCGGACAGCCTGTCGGACCGAATCCAGGACGCTCAGGCGAAGGTGCTGATTACGGCGGACGGCGGGTATCGTCGAGGTCAGGTGGTACCGCTGAAGGCAAACGCGGATCGAGGGCTGGAGCGTTCTGCGTCCATCGAGCACGTGGTGGTGATAGCGCGGGGCGGTGGGATCTCGGGAGAGACGGGCGTTCACATGAAGCAGGGCCGCGATCACTGGTACCATGAGCTCATGGACGATGCGTCGCCGGTGTGCGAGGCCGAGGCGGTGGACGCGGAGGATCTTCTTTACATCCTCTACACGTCCGGAACGACGGGGAAGCCGAAGGGCGTTGTGCACACGACGGGCGGTTATCTGACGCAGGTTTATGCCACGACGAAGCTAGTCTTCGACCTGAAGGAAGACGACGTCTACTGGTGCACGGCGGACGTGGGGTGGGTGACGGGTCACAGCTACATCGTCTACGGTCCGCTGGCGAACGGCGCGACGGTGCTGATGTACGAGGGGGCACCGGACTGGCCGGACCGGGGCCGGCTGTGGACGCTGTGCGAGACGTACGGGGTGACGGTGTTCTACACGGCGCCCACGGCGATCCGGGCGTTCATGCGCTGGGGTGAGGAGTGGCCGGGGCGCCACGACCTGTCGCGGCTGCGGCTTCTGGGCACGGTGGGCGAGCCGATCAACCCGGAGGCGTGGATGTGGTATCATCGGGTGATCGGGGGCGAGCGTTGTCCCATCGTGGACACGTGGTGGCAGACGGAGACGGGGGCGATCATGATCACGCCGCTCCCCGGGATCACGGAGACGAAGCCGGGGAGCGCGACGCTGCCGTTCCCGGGGGTTTTTGCGGATGTGATGAACCAGGGGGGCGAATCCGTGAACGCGGGTTTCCTGGCGCTCACGCGTCCTTGGCCGGCGATGCTGCGCACGATCTACGGGGACGATCAGCGTTACCGGGACCAGTATTGGTCGAAGTGGCCGGACCTCTACTTCACGGGGGACGGGGCGAAACGGGACGAGGACGGCTACTTCTGGCTTCTAGGGCGGGTGGACGACGTGCTGAACGTGGCGGGGCACCGCGTCGGCACGATGGAAGTAGAGAGCGCGCTTGTGGCCCATCCGGCCGTGGCGGAGGCGGCGGTAGTGGGTAAGGCGCACGAGATCAAGGGGCAGGCGATCGCGGCGTTCGTGACCCTGAAGGAGGGGCACCGCGCGCTCGACGGGCTGGCGGATGAGCTGAAGGAACACGTTGTCGAGAAGATCGGTGCGATCGCGCGGCCGGAGGCGATCCTTTTCACGGCGGATCTGCCGAAGACCCGTTCCGGGAAGATCATGCGGCGGCTGCTTCGGGACATTGCGGAGGGCCGGGCGCTGGGCGACACGACCACATTGGCGGATCCCGCGGTGGTGGAGCAGCTCAAGCGACGGTACGAGGAGAAGGAGGTGTAGTCCCCCACTCCGCTGCCTGCCGGCGATGAGCGGGCGACCGGGTAAGCGATTCGTCACCCGGTTGGGTTTGCGGTCGTCAGGCCCGTGCGGCAACGAGCGGCCATGCGAAGGGGCGGGCCGGAGCACCCGCGGGGTCTGGAATACCGCGACGAGACTCGCCCGCTCACGCGCTCGGGGGAGGGGTTGCTGCGCGGAGTCAGCGCCTGTTGGCCAGCGGATCCGGCGTTGGGGGGTGGCGCTCCGCCTCGGGTTTTTCCTTGATCGGCTTGGCGGGGATGCCCGCGTAGACGACGTGGGCCTCAGTGTCCTTGGAGACCACGGCCATGGCGCCCACCATGGAG
This sequence comes from Gemmatimonadota bacterium, assembly GCA_016209885.1. Taxonomy (GTDB): domain Bacteria; phylum Gemmatimonadota; class Gemmatimonadetes; order Longimicrobiales; family Gaopeijiaceae; genus JACQVF01. The sequence goes on from JACQVF010000097.1 coordinate 91,368, forward strand.
TCCTCGGCGAGGTGGACGCCGGCGAGGACGGTGGCGTGATAGGTGATGCGCACGCCATCACCGATGATGGTCCGCGGTGTGGTCACGATGCGGGCGTCCGTGACGTCGTGGGAGTGGCTGTAGACATTGGCGAAGTCCGAGATCGATGCGCGGTTGCCGATCACGATGCCGCCGCGGTCGTCGAGGAGCACGTGGCGGTGCACGACCACGTCATCGCCCACCTCGAGGTTGTAGCCGAACGAGAGCTTCACGAAATGGAACGCCTTGAAGTTCTTGCCGCAGCGCTTGAAGATGCGCCGGGCGAGGATGCGGCGGAACTTCACGCCCAGGTCGACATTCTCCCCGAGCGGGCTCTTGTCGAACATCTCCCAGAGCCAGATGAGGGGCTTGACGCGGTAATACTTCTGCGCGTCGATGTCGTGGTAGTATTCAGGCTCCAGGGTGATGTTGCGAGGATCCATCTGCAGGAGCGCGATGCGTGCCGGCTGCGGCAGCGCCCCGGGGTCCCGGCCGCCGAGGTCGGGGTAGAAGATCTCCGTGAGGATGCGGCGGCACAGCGCGTTGGGGTCGCAATCGGGGTCAGAGAGTTCCTGGTCGATGGACTCGAGCCAGGCGTCGTAGGCGGCGTCGGCGGCCTCCGGCAGTGGTACGTCGCGAAGCGGTCGAAACGACATGGTGGCTGCCCGCTGTCTCAGTTCCGCGTGGGGCCCCGCAGTCGTAGACTCGGGCGCTAGCGACGGGGTCGCTGGTATGACCCCGAAACGCGAGCAACCTAGGGGGGGCTCACGAGAGTGTCAATCGAAAGGCGCGCGGGCGCAGGGGGCGCGCCCCGGAGGGTCTGACCATGCACGACGTGCTTCGGCAGCGGCTCATGCGGAAGATCGAGGCGCTGCCCGACGAGCAGGTGTACCAGGTGCTCGACTACATCGAGTTCCTGGAGTCGAAGTACGCTCCCGGGGTGGCCAGCGAGCCGAGCGGAATCGTGAGGTTCGCGGAGCGGCTCGAGGACCGCATGCGCCGCAAGGCGTTGAGTCGCGCGACGATTCGCGACGCCTTGGAGGTGATCGCGGCCGCGGATCGCGTACTCTCCGGGGTTGCTTCGGCGGGGCGGCGCGTGCTGGCCGAGCTGGAGGGTGGGGCGGCGGGGGCCGCACAAGCAGGTAGAGGGCGCGGTGACCGGGCGGGAAGGGGGGAGCGGAGCGATCCGGGGGCGAGCGGCTAGCGGGCCGCTGAAGAACGACAGCGGGGGCGTTGCAAGCGGCGTGGGGGGGGCAGCGGCAAGGCGCCGCGACAGGGTGCTGTTGGAGCGGGTTCGCTCGGGCGGTGCTGTGGTTGTAGCGTCGCGGCGGATCAGAGGGCTGCGGCCAACGTGCGAAGGCGGGCGAGAGTTGACACCTGGCGCTGCGGCCGCGTATCATCGCCCATGGCGACCGGGTCTGTCGGAACGACGTACGGCGACACGCCCGCCTGTCATTCTGGAGCTCTGAGCGAATCGTGCTCAGCCGCTGGTGCTCTGTCGAGTTCACCAGGGGACGGGAGGCACGAAGCGTGAAGATCTCGCCGCGGGTTGACGGGCGGGCGTCGTGTATAGGGGACGTGTCATGGCGAAGCCCTTGAGGATCGGCGAGCCGTTTCGGGCGCAGGATCTGGGGCCGGGCGCGGAGGCGCAGGCGGCGATGGCGCCGGAGGCCCTCACCTTCGACGATGTCTTGCTCGTGCCGGGTCACTCGACGGTCCACCCCCGGGATACCAGGGTCGAGTCGTGGCTCACGAACAGGATCAACCTTCCGCTCCCTTTGCTTTCCGCGGCCATGGACACGGTGACGGAGTCGCGCATGGCGATCGCGCTGGCACGCGAGGGCGGCATGGGCGTGATCCACAAGAACATGCTCATGGATCGCCAGGCGGAGGAGGTGGACCGGGTGAAGCGGTCCGAGAGCGGGATGATTCTGAGCCCCATCACGCTGGTGCCGGAGCGCACGCTGCGTGACGCGTTGCGGCTGATGGAGCGTTTCTCGATCAGCGGCGTGCCGATCGTGGAGGCGGACGGCCGCCTGGTGGGAATCATCACGAACCGGGACATTCAATTCGAGACGGACCTGGATCGGCCGATCCGCGACGTGATGACAAAGGATGGGCTGGTCACGGCGCCGGTGGGGACGTCGCTGGAGGAGGCGGAGCGGATTCTCCACCGGCATCGCATCGAGAAGCTTCCGGTGGTCGATGAAGGGGGGCTACTCCGGGGCCTCATCACGGTGAAGGACATCTTCAAGCGGCGACGCTACCCGAACGCGTGCAAGGACGAGCACGGCCGCCTGCGCGTGGGCGCGGCGGTGGGCGCGACGGAGCGGGATCTTGACCGTGCGGCGGCGCTCGTGGACGCGGGCGTGGACATGCTGGTCATCGATACGGCGCACGGCCACTCGGAGGGTGTGCTCCGGGCGCTGAGCCGGATGCGGGAGCGGTTCACGGAGGCGCAGATTCTGGCGGGGAACGTGGCGACCACGGCGGGTGCGGCGGCGCTGGTGGAGCGTGGCGCCGACGCCGTGAAGGTCGGGGTTGGTCCGGGCTCGATCTGCACGACGCGGGTGGTGACGGGCGTGGGTGTGCCGCAACTCACTGCGATCTTCGAGGCGGTGCGCGGCGTTCAGGGCCGTGTCCCCATCATCTCGGATGGTGGGATCAAGTACTCGGGGGACATCGTGAAGGCGCTGGCGGCGGGGGCCCACTCGGTCATGATGGGCTCGATGTTCGCAGGCACAGAGGAGTCGCCCGGGCAGAGCTTTCTCCTCGAGGGGAGGCGCTTCAAGACGGTGCGGGGGATGGGCTCGCTTACGGCGATGGAGGACGGGTCGGCCGATCGGTACTTCCAGGAAGGCGAGATGGACGCGCGCAAACTTGTTCCCGAGGGGATCGAGGGGCGCGTGCCGTACAAGGGTCCGGTGGCGGACACCGTCTACCAGCTCGTGGGCGGCCTGAGGAGCGGGATGGGGTACGTCGGCGCTGCGAACCTGGAGGAGTTGAGGGCGAAAGCCCAGTTCGTTCGCATCACGCCGGGCGGTCTCCGGGAATCTCACCCGCACGACGTTATCATCACTCGCGAGTCCCCGAACTACCACCTCTGACAGCGGGCCGATCCCGGTCGCCGTTCCGCGGGGCGACTCGTGAGGGGCTGACCGGCCTGAACGCGCCCGCGGCTGGCTGTACTCCTGGGTCCGCAAGGGCGCCGGCGACGGGGACTCTACGGTCTACTCCAGTGGTCCGTTCGGTATCCTGGTGCGCGCGCTCCTGGGGTCAGCGTGCACGGCTGCGCCGGTTCAAGCGCCGTCCGGTGCGAGAGGTACCCCGAGAGAGGAGGAATGGACGGTGGGCGAAGGAGGAGTGGGAGATCGGCCAAGGGTCTCGAGCTTGAAGCCACGCCTGCTACTGGGGCCTGGTCCGTCCCATGTGCCCGCGCGCGTGCGCGAGGCGATGGCGCGGCCGACGCTCGGGCACCTGGACCCCCAGTTCCTGGCGCTCATGGACGACGTAGCGCAGCGGTTGCGCGCCCTGTTCGGTACGGTGAACCGCGTGACCTTCCCGGTTTCTGGCACGGGATCTGCAGGAATGGAGGCGGCGCTCGCGAACGTGCTGGAGCCTGGGGACACGGCCATCGTGGGGGTTGCGGGTGCCTTCGGCCAGCGGCTCAGCGAGATGGTCACGCGCATGGGCGCACGGGCCGTGCGAGTGGAGGCGGAATGGGGGCGCATCGTGGAGCCGGGCGCGTTGCTGGAGGCGCTTGGCCAGCATCCGGAAGCGCGGCTGCTAGCGGTCGTGCACGCGGAGACGTCGACCGGGATGCGTCAGCCGCTGGAGGAGCTGGGCGCAGCGCTGCGAGGGGGCGAGACGCTGTTCGTGGTGGACGCGGTGACGTCGTTGGGCGGGATCCCCGTGGAGGCGGATGGTATCGGGATCGACATCTGCTACGCGGGTACGCAAAAGTGCCTGAGCGTCCCGCCCGGGCTCGCACCGATCACCTTCTCGGAGCGCGCGCTCAAGCGGGTTCGTCGGCGCACGCGTCCAGTGCAGAGCTGGTACCTGGACGTCACCCTGATCGAGCGGTACTGGGGCGGTGAGCGCCTCTATCACCACACTGCGCCCATCAACCTGATGTACGCGCTGCACGAGGCGCTCGTGATGGTGGAAGAGGAGGGCCTGGAAAACCGCTTCTGCCGGCATAATACTGTGGGAATAGAGCTGCACAGAGCGCTCGAGGAACGCGGATTCACACTTCTGGCGCAGGAGGGCTATCGTTTGCCGCAGCTCACTGCGGTCAAGCTGCCAGGGGGTCGCGAGGAAGCGGCGCTGCGTGCCAGGCTGCTGGACGACTACGGGATCGAGATCGGCGGCGGGCTCGGACCCTTCAAGGGTACGCTGTGGCGGATCGGTCTCATGGGCGCGAGCTGCACGCGGGCGAACGTTCGGCGGTTCCTTCGTGCCACAGATGAGCTCATGGGCGGAGGCAGCGGGTGAGGCCGTCGCATCCGGCGGTGACGGAGGGGCGGGCCACGGGTTCGGCGGGGCCGCGCCTGTTTCTGCGGGCGGCGGCGGGGCTCGTGGTCTCAGGTCTCGCGGCCGGCTGCGCGCGTGCAGGCGCGGTGGAGCATCCCAGGCCGGCCTACGGGCCGGAGCGAGGCGCCGAGGGCGCGAACCGTCCAGCGCCGGCGGTGGTGGAGCGGCCCGGTCCCGCTCCAGCCGTGGAGGCGCTTCCGACCGAGCCTGTGGCCATATTCGAGCTCGCCGCCGAGGCGCCGCGTCCGTGGACGAGCTTCCGGGAGCTGGAAGAGCGGGTCGCCTACTACATTGACTATTTCACGGCGCGGCGCGTCGAGGATTTCTCCACGTACCTGCGGCGAATGGGCCGCTACGAGCGGTTCATTCGCGAGCGGCTGGCGTTTTTCGATCTCCCCGCGGAGCTGGTTTTCCTCCCCCTCATCGAGAGCGGCTTCTCACCGACGGCGGTGAGCCGGAGCGGCGCCGCGGGCATCTGGCAGTTCATGGGATCCACGGCCCGGCGCTACGGGCTCTCGGTTACGTCGCTCGTGGATGAGCGCAGGGACCCCATCGGCTCGACGGATGCGGCGCTCTCGTACCTATCGGATCTGCGGCAGCGGTTCGGCTCGTGGTTCCTCGCTCTGGCGGCGTACAACGGAGGCGAGAACCGACTCGAACGGGTCCTGAGCGCGCACTTCCCGGGCGTGGAGCTCAGCGACTCCCTGTTCTGGGACGTTCGCCGGTACCTCCCGGGGGAGACGCGCGAGTATGTCCCCAGGTTCGTGGCGGCGGTTCGCATCGCAAGCGACCCGCAGCGCTACGGATTCGATCCCGCCGACACGGACGCGCCCGTGGGGTACGAGGTCGTGACCGTCCCCGATGCGACGTCGCTCGACGTGATCGCCGGCGCTGCGGAGGTGAGTCAGGAGGAGGTCGAGGCGCTGAACCCGCACTTCGTTCGCGGAGTGACGCCGGTGGGTCGCGTCACGGAGGTGCGGGTGCCCGCCGGGCGGGGATTCACGTTCTCGCTGAAGTATGCCGAGATCCCGCCGCACGAGCGGGTCACGTTCCTTGAGCATCGGGTGCGCCGCGGCGAGACCTTGGGCGAGATCGCACGCAGGTACGGGGTCCGGCTGGCCGAGCTGCAGGAGGCGAATCCGGATGTGCGCCCGCGCCGCTTGCAGGTGGGCCAGCGCCTCATCGTGCCACGGGGGCGGCTGACGCAGAAGGTGCTTGCGTCGCGGGCTCGTTTGGAGCGCGCGGGCGCAGCCGGTTCCGGGCCAGGGACCCACGTGGTGGAGGTGGGCGAGACCCTCTGGCAGATAGCCCGGAGCTACGGCGTGTCGGTGGACGAGTTGCGTCGCTGGAACGGGCTCCGCGAAGACGTGGCCCTCGTGCCCGGGCAGGCGCTGGAGATCCGAGGCAGGGCGGCTCTGGTTTACCGGGTGCAGCCAGGGGATACCCTGACCGCCATCGCCCGGCAGCATGGACTCTCTGCTGCCGACCTCGCCCGCTTCAACAACATGGACCTGAATGCCGTGATCCGTCCCGGCGACGTGGTGCGCGTGCCCGTGGTGGGGGTGGGCCGGTGAAGCGGGCCCGGATCAGAGCCCGAACCTGAGCGGCGGTGCACTCCGGCTGAGAGCCTGAGAGCCGAGACACACCGAAGGGGCGGCGCCTCAGCCTGGCCGGCCGGCGTATTCGTCGGCACTCTTACACCTGATGAGGCGGCAGCGGCTCCTCCTCGCCCAGCGCGTCTGCGACCCAGACCCCGGACCGTCCGCCTTCCTTGCGTAGCAACCGGATCGCCTCGAGCACCATGGAGCGGTCGGTCGCTTTCACCATGTCGTAGACGGTGAGGAGCGCGACCGTGACTGCGGTCAGCGCCTCCATCTCGACGCCGGTGGAGGCGACGACGCTGGCGGTGGCCCGGGCGCGGATCCCGGGCAGCTCGCGGTCCGGGGTGAGCTGGAGGTTGATGGTGGCGAGGGGCATCAGGTGGCAAAGGGGGATGAGCTCACCCGTACGCTTCCCGGCCATGATGCCCGCCACGCGCGCCACGGCCAGGACCTCGCCCTTCGTGGTTCGCCCGCTTTCGATGGCCTCCAGGGTCACGTGTGCCATGCGGATCGCGCCTTCCGCGACGGCGATCCTCGCCGTCGCCGGCTTCTGACCCACGTCCACCATTCGCGCGCCGCCTTCCTCATCTACGTGGGTCAGGCGTCTGGGATCCGCGGTCATTGCCTCGATCCTCCTTCCGCATTCGCCTGCGCCGGCGCGAAGCGCAGCCGGCCGCGTAGATCGGTGAGCAGCGTGGCAATGAGGAGCTGAGGGTTGACGTTTCCCGTGGCGAGGGCGCGGGTGCGCTCGATCTCGGCAATCGCGACAGCCATTGTCCCCGGTGTGACCCGGGCGCGCGCAGCGAGTCGCTTCAGCTCGTCTGCCGAGTCGAGGTTCAGCACGGCATCGTGCGCACCGGCGGCGCACGCCGCGATGTCACGGAGCCACGCGATCAGGAATTCGAAGAGCTCCAACTGGCTGCGGGCGCCGGCGGGAGGGTAGCGCAGGCCGCTCTCGAAGGCGCCGCGCGTACCGGCGCCGATCGCCGTGTGCATCAACGCCCTGGCCTCCTGCCGCAGCACCTCGTAGGGACCAGGTTTGCCGTTGCTGGGGAGGAAGCCCAAGGCCCGACCGATGGAGCCACCGGAAAGGAGGCTGGCGCGGGCAGCGGCGTCTTCTGGCACTCCCGCCAGCTCTGTCAGGAAACTGTGCACGTCCTCGACGGGGAGTCGGGCGAGGCGTACCGCGAGCGTGCGCGACCGAATCGTAGGGAGCAGGGCGCCCGGCTCGTTCGACGTCAGGATGAACGTCGTGTGCTCGGGCGGCTCCTCCAGGAGTTTGAGGAGCGCGTTCGCCGCGTGAGGGCTGGCCTCTTGGGGCACAAGACGCTCGGCCTCCCCGATGACGAACACCTGCCGTTTCGCCATGGCGGGGCGGCGATAGGCGTTGCGACGGAGCGTGCGCACAGCGGCAAGGTAGATGCCGCGGCCCGCGTCGAGGATGGGCGGCCGCAGCGGCTGCGCACGGATCTCCGCGAGGGCGGCTTGGCGTGCTTCCTCGAGGGCGTCTGCGAGCTTGTCCTCGGTGCCGGCTGCGGACGGGCGCTCCAGGGGAAAGTACCAGTGGATGTCGGGGTGCTCGAGACGCTCAGCCAGCCTGCACGCGCGGCACGCCTCGCAGGGTCCGTCCGCGTGCGGGCGTTCGCAGACCATGAGCTGGGCGAGCCAGAGTGCGAACCGCTGCTTTCCGATCCCGGGCTCGCCGTGGATCAGGAGCGCCGCGGGGAGTTCTCCGCGGGTGAGGGTGCGAGCGAGGGTCATGCGCGCGCGCTGGTGGCCCCGGAGCGGCGGCAGGCTCACGGTGCCGCCCGCTGCTTCAGCCACTGGAGCGGGTCGAGGGCGACCGGTGAGCCGCCGGAGACGGGGGCCCGAACCTGGAACTCGATGTGGGGACCCTCGGGAGAATCGACGCCGCCCACCGTGCCGACCATCTGGCGTGCCTCCACGCGCTCTCCCTCGCGGACGCGGATCTCCTCCAGATAAAGGTAGAGGGTGTAGAACCCGGCGCCATGGCTGAGGATGACCGACGGCCCGTAGCCCTCGAAGGGACCCGCGAGCACTGCCGTGCCGGCCTGCACGGCGTAGACGGGCGCACCGGGCTGGGCGCCGATTCCGATCCCGTTCCACCGCAGCACGGTCCCGTTGGGCCGCCGCTCGCGCCCGAAGCGATAGACGATGCGTCCCTCGATGGGCCAGTCCAGGGATCCGAGGTCGCGGGTGGAGAGCGTGCGCTCCTCCGGGCTCGCACCCGCCACTCCGCGCCGCCGCTCGGCCTCCCGGCGCCGCCGCTCGAGCGTCGTAACGAGCGCGGCGAGCTGGCGCTCATCTTCCGCGAGGCGTTCCAGTCGGCTTTGGGCCTCCCGTTCGCGGGTGCGGTAGGCACGGAGCGTCCGCTGGTGCTGGGCCTCGATGTTTCGTAGCTCGGCCAGCTCGCCGAGCTTGCTCTCCCGCAGTTGGCCGAGCTCCGCCAGGTTCGTCTTGAGCTCCTGGCCCTGCGAGACGAGCTCCGATTCGAGCCGTCCGATCTGCTCGACGAGCGTACGGTCGTAGCTGGCGATCAGGCGGAGGTAGCGGTAGCGGTTGAGCAGATCACCGAAGGATTCCGCGCCCAGGAGCACGCGTGCAGTGTGGAGCGGCCCGCGCTTGTAGATGTCCCGGAGCCGCCGGGCGAGGACGGCCCTGCGCTCCTGAAGCCGCTCCCGCGTGCGCACCAGGTCGGCGCCTGTTCCCTCGATGCGCCGGGCAGTAGCGTCGAGCTGGAAGTCCATTTCCTTGAGGACGCTTCGGGAGGCGTTCACCTGGCGCTCGATGTTCCGCAGCTCTGCGGAGACCGCGTGCACGCGGTTACGGAGGTTCTCCATCTCCTCCTGGAGTTGCGTGCGCTCGGCCCGGATCTCCTCGAGGCGACGCTGGCTGTCGCGGATCTCGCGCTGGAGATCGGTTTGGGCAACGGCGGGCGTCGCGCTCACCAGCGATGCGGCCAGCGCGAGGGCTGCGGAAGAGGCCAGCCCCGGCAAGGCGCGCGCGCGCGTGCTGCGTTCCGTCATACACCCCTCAGGTGGCGATGCACGGACGCGAGGCTAGCGAGGACGCCCAGGAGCGCCCCCGCGGCGATGCCACCTGTGACCCAGACGGTGGGAACCCACTCCAGGCGGAACAGCGAGTAGCGGATGGCCAGATAGGTGCCGTAGGTGAAGAGCGCTGCGCCGAGGCCGCCGACGAGCCCCGTGAGCAGTCCCTCCAGGAGGAAGGGTCGGCGGATGAAGCCGTCTTTCGCGCCCACGAGCCGCATGACCTGGATCTCGTCGCGCCGGGCGAAGATGGCAATGCGCACGGCGGTCCCGATGATGAGTGCCGCGGCCACCGCGAACGCCGTTCCCAGCACGGCGGCCGCGGCGCCGCCGACGCGGCGGATGAGGAAGACCTTGTCGAGCCACTCGCGGCCGTAGCGCACGTCTTCGACGAACGGGTAGGCCGCCGCGTGGCGCACCAGGCGGTCGACGGCCTCGGCATTCCGGCTGCCGGGACGGAGACGGATCTCCATGGATGCGGGGAGCGGGTTCACCTCGAGGTCCGCGAAGATCTCCTGGAACTCGGTGAGCTCGCGGCGTGCGACCTCGAGCGCCTCATCCTTGGAGATCTCGCGCAGATCCAGCACCTCGGGGAGCGCCGCGAGCTCGCGGTGGGCGAGGGCGACCTCGGCGGCAGTGGCGTCGTCGCGCAGGTAGGCGACGATCTCGACGCGCTCCTCGACGCGCTCGATGGCCCGACGGATGTTATACGCCACGAGGCCGAAGAGCCCGATCACGAAGAGGGCGAGGGCCACCATGGCGGAGGAGAGGCCCGTGAGCAGAGGTGCGCGCCGGAACGCGGCCAGGGCTTCACGAAGAGCGTAGGGCATGTCAGTCCGCGGGCGCCGAGTCGTAGACGACGGCACCCTCCTTGAGCTCGATCAGGCGGGCGTCCGCGTAGCGGCGTACGAGCTCGAGATCGTGGGTCGCCGCGAGAACCACCATGCCCAGTTGGTTGATCTCCCGGAACAGCTCGAGGATGCCTCGCGTAGCGAACTCGTCGAGGTTGCCTGTGGGCTCATCGGCCAGCAGGACCAGCGGCTCCGTGGCGAGGGCACGGGCGATGGCCACGCGCTGCTGCTCGCCGCCGGAAAGCTCGTGTACGTACGCCTCGGCCTTGTGGGAGAGGCCGACCTGCGCGAGTAGCCGCTGGACCTTCGGGCGGATTTCACGACGCGGCGCGCCGGTGACGTCGAGGGCGAACGCCACGTTCTCGGTGGTGGTGCGGTTCGGCAGCAGGCGAAAATCCTGAAAGATGAATCCCACCTTGCGCCGCAGCTTCCAGATCTCGCGGTGCGCCGTCCTTGTAGACGAGAAGCCGCTGACCCGTACCTCGCCTGAGGTGGGCCGCTCCGCCATGTGGATGAGCCGCAGCGTCGTGGTCTTCCCCGCGCCGCTGTGGCCGGTGAGGAAGACAAACTCGCCCTTGCGGATGTGGAAGGAGACATCCGAGAGCGCCAATCCCCGGCGCGGGTAATCCTTCGATACGTTGGTGAGTTTGATCACCGTGCGCGCGAACGGCCGGTCCGCGATACGGCGCCTTCGCGTCGCAAGCGCCAACCTACGCGAAAGTTAGGCCCTCGGGGAGGCGGTGTCAAAGCGGTTCGCATCGAGCCGTGCGGCGAGCCGGATCGCCTCGACCATGGAGGAGGGATCCGCGCGACCGAGCCCCGCGAGATCGAAGGCGGTGCCGTGGTCAGGTGAGGTGCGAATGAAGGGCAGGCCAAGCGTGACGTTGACCCCTGCGCCGAAGCTGACCGTCTTGAACGCAGCCATCCCAACGTCGTGATAGGGGGCGATGACGACGTCGAACTCGCCTTCCAGGGCGCGGTGGAACACGGTGTCGGCCGGGATCGGTCCCGCGACGCGGATCCCCGCGGCGCCGAGCGCGGCCACTGCGGGCTCCAGGGTCCGTGCCTCCTCGTCGCCGAAGAGGCCGCCGTCGGACGCGTGGGGGTTCAGCGCGCAGAGCGCGAGGCGGGGCTCCGGGATCCTCCAGTCGCGCGCGAGCGCGTGGTAGGCGAGGCGCGCCTGCTCCACCAGGAGCTCGGAGGTGACCGCGCCCGGCACGCGGCGCAGGGCGATGTGGGTCGTGGCCAGGAGGACGCGAAGCGGCGGGCCCACACGGGTGTGCTCGGCCGCCATGAGCATGGCGACGGCGGGCGCGCCCGTGAGGGCCTTGAGCATCTCGGTCTGACCGGGGTAGGCCCAGCCGGCGGCATGCAGGGCGTGCTTGTGCGCCGGTCCCGTGACGATGGCGTCCACCTCGTCGGCCAGCGCCATCTCCACCGCACGGCGCAGTGCCGCGGCGGCGGCGCAGCCCGCCGACGATTCCGTCCCGTCGAAGGAGCCGACGGCGTGGTAGCGTGGGATTCCCGGCCCGGAGCCTGCGGGCCCGAGCACGGTCACGTCGGCCAGCTCACCGGCGAGCTGGACCAGCGCTTTGCGCACGACCTCGGGCCCGATTCCGCGCGGGTCGCCCAGCGTGAGCGCCAGACGGGCGGTTCCGGAGGGACGCTCAGATCCGGACATCCACGTAGGTCTGCCGACGCAGCTCTTCGATGAGCTGCTCGATGAACTTCTGCTGCCGGAGCTGCTCGCGGAGCCGGTCCCGTACGTCCTCGAACGTGTACTCACCCTGACTCCGCACCTCGTGGACGCGGACGACGGCCCATTTCGGGCGCTCCGCGTCCCCGAGCGCGACAGGGCCCACGACGTCGCCGGCGTTCGCGGCGGCAAGGGCATCCGCGTAGGGTCCGGGAAGCTGGTCCTTGGGGAGGGGCCCCACCTGCGCCGGCTCGGTCTTGTCAGCGAACTGCTCCGCGAGAGCGGCCACGGACTCGCCCTCGCGCACGCGCGCGGCGATCTCCCCGGCCTGTGTGCGGGCGCGCTCCACGTCGGCGTCGGTGATCGTGGGGCGGAACAGGATGTGGCGGGCTCGGCGCTCGCTCCCTTGGGCGCGCTCCAGCTTGATGATGTGGAAGCCGAAGGGTGTCTCGACGATATCGCTGATCTGCCCCGGCCGCAGGGAGAAGGCGGCCTCCTCGAAGGCAGAGACCATCTGACCTCGCTGGAACCAGCCCAGGTCGCCGCCCTGGTTCCGCGTGCCCGGATCGTCCGAATAGCGGCGGGCCAGGTTCGCGAAATCCTCTCCTCCTGCCCGCGCCTGGGCGAGCACCTGCTCGGCCGTGGCCCGCGCCGTGGCCCGCGCGGAGTCCGGCGGCTGCGTCGCGATGACGACCTGCTCGAAGGTGATGGTGGCCGGCCGCTGGCCGAGGCGGCCGCGCTGCGCCTCGAAGAACGCACGCACCTCGGCCGAGTCGACGGGCGGGAGCACGCGCTTGCGGCGCTGCGTCTCGATGTAGCGCTGCACGAGGGCCGAGCGCCGCAAGTCGCCGCGGAGGATCTCCCGGTACTCGGCGAGCGTCAGTCCCTCGGCGGCGAGCGCCTGGTTGAACGCCGGCTCGGAGCCGAAGCCGCGAATCCGCTGGGCGAGGTCCTGCTCGAGGCGCTCCTCGACCTCGCGCTCGGGGACGGGAGTCGAGTCGCGGAGCGCGGCCTGGAGCAGGATCTGCTCGTTCACCAGGTTCTGTACGATCTCGCGATGCAGCCGCTGCTGCTCCGCGGGGCCTTCCGGAATCCGTTGTCCAAGCGCCCGGAGCTGCTGGACCTGCTCCTCGACCTGGGTGAGGAGGATCACACTGTCGCCGACGACGGCGGCGACGCGGTCCACGAGCTCCGGCTGCCGATTGCCCGCGGGCGCAGGCTCCTGGGCCGCGAGCGACCGCGCGGAATGCGTCACCAGGAGGAGGGCAACGAAGGCCGTGATGGACTTCCTCATACGCTCGGCCGTTCCCCGGCGGGCCGGGACGCCAGGCGGGTGCCGCGGCTCGGCGGCCGGGTATGAAGCTCCCGTCGTAGTATGCCAGCCAACGGTTCCGGTTCCCCTCTCACGGCGTCGTGTCCGCGGCTGCCGGCTGCGGGATGGGGCGCGGCGCGTTCGGTGCCGGCGCAGGGGCGACGGACTCAGGCACAGCAGGCTGTGTCGCGGCCTGAAGCTGCTGAACCCGCTCCACGACTTTGGCGATGTTGTGCTCGTAAAACTGGCTGTCGTACCGTCTGCGGAGCGTAAACGCCACGGCACCCAGGGGGACGACGTCGCGCTCGCCGCGGACCATGGCCTGGAGCAGCTCCGTGACCGTGCGCTGGAGGGCCGCACTCCGGGTCTCGCCCTGAGCGGGCTGGATCCCGCGGAGGCCCAGCGCACCCGCGGCGTTGAGGAAGAATCGCCGAGCCTCCGCCACCATGGAGTCCTGCTCCGCGGCGGACACCTCGATCTTCTGGCGGCGTGCCTCGTTCAGCAGGAGTTCGGCGCGGGCCAGCTCGCGCAGGAGCCCCTCGATCGCTTGGTCCGGTGCGGCCACCACGCGGCTGTGCAACGACGGGGGGCGGGCCTGGATGAACTCGAGGAACTCTTCCGCGGTGACGCCGCCGCCCTCGTAGTGCACGAGGCCGCGGCGGCCGGCGCGGCGCGGGAGCTCGAGCGCTGGCTGGCTAGCGAGCTGGCGGGCGAGCTCGGCGGCCCCGTTCGCGATGGTCACTTTCGCCGGCTCCACGAGTCCGGCGATGTAGGTGGACTCCGCCGCCAGGACGCGCTGTGTCTTGACCTCCTCCAGGAATGTCGTCTCGACCTCCTCGAAGTCGGGGACGCGGCGCTCCTCGAGCTTGATCACGTGGATCCCGAAGGGTGATTCCACCAGGTCGCTGATCTCTCCCTGCTTGAGGGCAAAGGCGACGTCGTCGAACGGCTTCACCATCTGGCCGCGGCCAAAGAAGCCGAGGTCGCCGCCCTGGGGGCCGCTCCCCGGGTCCTGGCTATACTGCTTTGCCAGCTCGGCGAACTCCGCGCCGCCGACGGCACGCTGGCGCAGCTGGCGGGCCATGGTCTTCACGCTGTCGCGCTGCCCTTCGGTGGCGTTCGGCGGATAGGTGAGCAGGATGTGGCGGGCGCGGATCTGAGCGCCGGGCATCTTTTCCGCATAGATGCTCCGCAGCTCGTCGTTGGGGATGAGCGTATCCACCTGGATGACGCGATCCCGGAGACGGTAGACCAGGGTCTGCTCGACCTGCGTCTTCACCATGGGTTGGAGGTCGACGGACGCGGCCATGGAATCCTCGGCCATGGCCGTGGCCAGCAGGATGTAGTCCACCCACAGGTTGGCGAGCGCGTTTACGACGTCGGGCTGGTTCGGCACGCGGGTCTGGCCGCCGAGAAGGTCGGCGGTCTGCTCGATGGAGAGCTCGTGCCCGGCGGCGCGGGCGACCAGGTCGGTGTGCCGATTGAGGGCGTCGTCGAGCGCGTCGCACGCCGTCGTAACTGTGGTGGCGATGATCAGAGCTACCCCGCGAAAGCGATCCATGCGTTCATTCTCCTGGTACTTGTGCCCGGCCACGGTCAGGCGGCGACCGCCCGGTGCTCGACCCATGCGGTCAGAGCGCGAATCACCGTGCTGGTGAGTACCTCGGGCCCACGGCTGTGCAGCGTCACGGACAGTGGCTCGAGGCGCCGAACTTCCACATCGATCTGCTGGTTCCTGAGCGCAGCTTCGAGCGGGGTGAGGCGCGGGGCGGCCCGGGGACGGAAGTTGATGCGCGCCTCCCGGTTCTGCACGCTGAGCCGCTCGACCCCGATCTGCCGACCCAGCACGCGGAGCGTGCCGGCGGCCAGGAGGCGCTCCACCTCGGGAGGCTGCGGCCCGAAGCGATCGGCGAGCTCGCGGCGCAGGGTCTCTACCTCGGCCACGTGCCGCAGCTTCGAGATACGGCGGTAAAAATGCAACTTTTGGCCCGAGTCGGAAATGTAGTCGTCCGGCAGATACGCGGCGCCGGAGAGCGAGATCTCGGGGTCAGGGTACTCCTCGGCTTCCCGGCCTCCACGCAGGCGGCGGACCGTGCGTTCCAGCAGGCGGAGGTAGGTGTCGAGGCCCACCGCGTGGGCGAAGCCGGACTGCTCGCGCCCCAGGATGTTGCCGGCGCCGCGGAGCTCGAGGTCGCGGAGCGCGATGGCGTAGCCGCTGCCCAGCTCCGTGTAGTGCTCGAGCACGCGCAGCCGGCGCTCCGCCTCGTCGCTCAGGGTCTCGGGCACGGCGAGATAGCAGTAGGCGCGGCGGTCCGAGCGGCCGACGCGCCCGCGGATCTGGTAGAGCTGGGCGAGCCCGAAGCGATCGGCCCGGTCGACGATCAGCGTATTCGCGCTGGGCACGTCCAGTCCGTTCTCGATGATGGACGAGCAGATCAGCACGTCCACCCGCCCCTCGAGGAACTCGCGCATCACGTGGTCCAGCTCGCGCGAGGGCATCTGCCCGTGCGCGACGCCGAGGCGCGCCTCGGGAACCAGAGCGTGGACCCGCTCCTTTGCGGCGCCGATCGTATCCACACGGTTGTGGAGGAAGAAGACCTGACCGCCGCGATCCAGCTCCCGGCGGAGCGCGTCGCGTAGGATCTCGTCGCTCCAGGGGAGCACGTGCGTGATGATCGGCATGCGGTCTCGGGGCGGCGTCTGGATGAGCGACAGGTCGCGCAGCCCACTCATGGACAGGTAGAGGGTTCGGGGGATCGGCGTTGCCGTGAGCGTGAGCACGTCGACGGACCGGCGCAGCGCCTTGAGTCGCTCCTTGTGCCGCACGCCGAAGCGCTGCTCCTCGTCGATGACGACGAGGCCCAGGTCATGGAACCTCACGTCGTCGCGCAGGAGCCGGTGCGTACCGATGACGATGTCGAGGGTGCCGGCGGCGAGCGTGGCGATGATGGCACGCTGCTCCGAGGGCGGGCGGAAGCGGCTGAGCGCCGCGATATGCACGGGGTAGCCGGCCAGCCGCTGAGAGAACGTGTGCAGGTGCTGCTCGACGAGGATGGTGGTGGGCGCGAGCACGGCCACCTGCTTCCCGTCCTGGACGGCCTTGAACGCGGCGCGGATGGCCACCTCAGTCTTGCCGTAGCCCACGTCGCCGCAGAGGAGCCGATCCATAGGGCGCGGCGCCTCCATGTCGCGCTTCACGTCCCCGGCGCTCCGCCGCTGGTCGGGCGTGTCCTCGTAGAGGAAGGCGGACTCCATCTCGCGCTGCCACCGGCTGTCCGCCGAGAAGGCGAAGCCGCGGGCCATCTCCCGGTCCGCGTAAAGCTCCAGGAGCTCGAGGGCGACCTTCTCGACGGCCTGCTCGGTGCGACGGCGCACGCGTTTCCACCGGCGTCCACCGATCTTGTCGACCGGTGGCGGCTCCGCCTCTTCGCTCTCGCCGACCCAGCGTTCCACCAAGTCGAGGCGGTAGACGGGCACGCGCAGGATCTCCGCGTCGTGGTACTCGATGGCGAGCGCCTCGATGTCGGCGCCTCCCGCCTCGATGCGCTCGAGGCCGCGGAAGCGGCCGACGCCGTGATCCATGTGCACGACGTAGTCGCCGGGTCGGAGCTGAGCGAGGCTTTCGAGGGCGACAGCGCCGCGGACCTGCCGGCGCTGCCGGAGTCGCCGCGTGCGGCGGAAGATCTCGTGGTCCGTGAGGATCCGGAGCGGCGGGCGGGCTTCCCGGAGGACGAAGCCTTCGGCGACGGTGCCCACGGCGAGCTGGACGCCCGGGGGCAACCGTTCCGGTCCGCCCAGGATCTCCTCGAGGCGGTCGAGTTGCCCTTCATTGTCACAGAGGATGAGGGTGTGCTCCTCCCGCGCGGCGCCCGCCCGCAGCACCGCGTCGAGGCGCGCCATGTCCCGCTCGATGGGCTCGGCCGCCTCGGCATCGAAGGCGATGGGCGCGTCCGCCATCAAGCGGCGGAGCTCAAGGCAGGCGAACGCGCCCAGGTGCGCCCGCGCCTCGGTGGGCTCCAGGAAAACGTCCTGGGGCGGCACCGGTCTCCGGCCGTGCCGCACCTCAGCGCCATGGAACTCGACGACCTCCTCCCAGGTGCGGCGGAGTTGCCCATCCCAGTCCTGGGGCTCGAGGACGCAAAGCAGCGTATCGGCTGGGAGCACCTCGAGGAGCGAGCGGTGCACCCGGTTGCCGCCGCCATCGCCGCTGCGGAAGTCGACAGGAAGGATGTGGATCGAGTCCGTCTGGCGCGTGGAGAGCTGGTCCAGGATGTCGAAGTAGCGGATCGAGGCGACCTCATCGCCCCAGAACTCGATCCGCATGGGCTCGAGCGACCCGAACGAGAACACGTCGAGGATGCCGCCGCGGACGGCGTACTGGCCGACCTGCTCGACCAGTGGCACGCGCTCGAAGCCCAGTTGCCGGAGGCGGGTGGCGAGCGCGGTGAGTCCGAGGTCGTCGCTGACGCGGACGGTGGTGCGCAGCGTGGCGAGCCGATCCGGGATCGGTGCCCGCTCCTGGAGCGCGCGCAGGGTGGTGACGAGGAGCCGGGTCCGCCGCCCGAAGAGGGCCTCGAGCGCCTCTACGCGGAGGCCCCCGATCTCCAGGTGGGGCTCTTCGGCTTCGTAGGGGAGCGCTTCCCGCTGCGGGTACAGGCGCGCGACCCCCTCGCCCAGCAGCGCCTCGAAGTCGGCCTCGAGGCCCGCAGCCTCCGTGGGGGATGCGGCCACGGCCACCAGCGCGCGCGGCTCCTGCGCTTGATGGAGCGCGCCGAGGATGCCGCCGGCGAGGGAGCCGGTGGCGCCACCTACGACCGCCGCCTTGTGCCTCGGGGCCACGGCGTCGAGCAACTGCCCGAACGTAGGCGTGGAGGCGATGGCCTCCAAGATCGCGTTATGGGGCATGGCACGTCACGTGAGCTCTCCAGCCGAGGGCGTTCGAGCGGATGGCTCAGCGCGCCGTCCTGCGGCGGCGGCCAAGAGCTCCGCCGCGAGCAGGAGTGCACTCGCGGCGATGAGGACGCGCCAAAGCTCGAGCTGCCTGCGCCGTGCGTAGATCGCGCGTCTCCATCGCGCCGAATCCGTGACCACCGATCCCGCAGTGCCCAGCCGTTCCGAGAGCTCCTGTTCCGTCAACCGTCGCAGGTCCGACTCTGCGGGCGGCGCGTTGGCGGCAACCAGGGCCCGGACCGAGTCGCCCTGGAGCACCCGATAGATGCCGGCGGCGGGTGCCGCCCGGGGGAGTTCGGTACCGTCGAGGGGGTGCGGGGTTCCGTCAGGCGCGACGATGGCGGTGGCGCCGGACGGGACGGGGACCGGCTGGCCCGTCTCGATCGTGGTGGGGAGGGTGCCCCTGGCGGCCCAGCGATTCGCCATCCAGTCCACCAGGGGCACCATGCGGGCACTGGTGGGAAGGGCGCTGGCCTCGGGGACGAGGGGTGAAGCGAGGAGCAGGAACGCGGCGCGATCGGCGGTCCCCTCCACCAGCCACGGGACTCCGTTTGTGAGCCGGGCCAGCGGCTCGCCGGCGGCCACGCCGGGCGCCGTGCTCTCGAGCCGATAGTACTGGAAGACGTCGATTCCCCGTAGCTCTTCGGGCGAACTCCCGGTGCTGATCCGGGCGCTGCCTGCGGGAGCGGCGTCGTAGCGCCAGGGGATCGCGACCTGCAAGAGCCCGCGATTCAGCGCTGGTAGCCGCGTGGCGTCTTCCGGCGGTATGACGATGATCGCCGATGCGGCGCCCATCTGCCCCGGATCCAGATCCCCCGTGGCGAACACCACGTCAGCGCTGGCCGGAGACGCGGACGCGAGCTGACCGGCCTCCGCCAGGACGGCCAGCGCCTCGTCGAGGAATGGGCCCGGGGCGCCCGCCGTGGCGACCCGTGGCGGCGGTCTCACGCGCGCGGCGAAGAAGCGGCGGTCGTCCGCCCGGAGCCCGTCCGCGTCGATCTCGACCGAGCCGTCCACGGTGCCCGCCGGCAGCGGCGGTAGCGGCAGCACGACGGACGCAGCGGCGGGAGCGAACTGCGCGGCGCGAACCTGGTCCTGGATCGCCAGACGCACCATGACGGATTCTGCCGCGGCGCTTCCGAACACCGTGATGGTGGCCGCCAGGTGCGACCGTTCGTTGGCCCGGGGGAGGAGCCCTGATGCCACGATGACGTCGGTCACCGCGCGGTTCCGGGGCGGCGATCCGGGAGGCAGATAGGCCATCACCGGGACGCCCACCTCGCGGCGCGGCGGCCGGTCCGGGAGTGCGGTGCGCTGGAAGTCCGAGAGAAAGTGGACCTCAGCGCCCGGGAGCCCGGCTGCCTGCACGAGATCCAGGGCGCGAGCGAGCTGAGCGTCGAGATCAGCGCGCGTAGCGGTCACTTCCGTGGCCCGGATGCGGGCCCGGGCCTCGGCACCGCCACCCGGCACGGCCGGATCCCACGGTTGGGCCGCACGGAGTACCCAGACCCGGTCAGCCGGTCCCGCCGCGTCGGCGCTGGCGAGTGCGAGTGCGATGAGCGCATCGAAGAGGCGCGCGTCGCCTTCGATCACGCCCGTACTCATGGAGTTGTCCAGGACGATCGCCACTGCGGTGGGTTGGTGCGCCGCGCCCCGTCCTGCCAGATACGGGCGGGCGCCGGCGGTCACCAGGAGCAGAAGGGCCGCCAACCGCAGAGCGAGCAGCAGGAGCTGGCGCAGCCGGATGCGGAACGCGTGCCGCTCCTCGGCACGCCGGAGGTAGCGAACGGCGGGGAACGGAATCCGCGGTGCCTGATGGCGATGGAGGAAATGGAGGACCAGCGGCACGGCCACCGCCACGGCGGCGGCGAGGAAGAGGGGGTACAGGAAGCCCATGGACGCAGGGTCAGCGAAGCTGCTCGCGCTTCCGCAGATAAGCGCGCAGCGCCATCGTGAATGGTTCGTCCGTGCTCAGCGTCCGGTAGTCGACCCCGTGGCGACCCAGCTCGCGCTGCCACTCGGCGATGACCTCGGCCACTGCCTGCCGGTACTCGCCCCGTACATCCGAGAGGCGCACCGGCAACTCCTCCCCGGTTTCCGGGTCGTAGAAGCGCGCATCCGCGATGGGTGGAAGCTCCCGCTCCCCCGGATCCAGAACGTGGAACACCAGGACCTCGTGGCCCCGATGGCGCAGAAACTGGAGCGCGCGACGCGTCTCTTCCGGCTCGACCAGGAGGTCGGAGACGAGGACCACGAGACCGGGTCGCCGCAGCCGCCCCGCCACCTCCCGGAGCACCGTGTGGACAACGGTCTGGCGTCCGGCCTCCAGACCGGCGAGCCGGTGCGAGAGCTCCGTCCACTGCCTGCGCCCGGCCCGAGCGGCGACCGCGTCGCGGACGCGGTCATCGAAGGCCACCAGCCCGACTGCATCGCCCTGGCGCAAGAGAATGAGAGCCAGGCACGCGGCGAGTTGCTTCGCGTACCAGACCTTGGGCGGAACCTCATCGGGCCTCGAGCTCCAGTCCATGGACCCGCTGACGTCGAGGAGGAGCTGGGCCCGGAGGTTCGTTTCCGCCTCGTACTGCTTCAGGTAAAAGCGGTCGGAGCGGCCGAAGACGCGCCAGTCCACATGACGGGTGTCGTCGCCCGGCTGATACGCGCGGTGCTCCGTGAACTCCGCGGAGAAGCCACGGTGGGGGGAACGGTGGAGCCCCATGAGGAAGCCCTGAACCACCCGGCGGGCAACGAACTCGAGGTCGCCGAGCTGTGCAAGCTCTCTGGGACTGAGCAGGTCGGGGCGCGGGCGTCGCGGCGCGCCGGGCTCTGAAATGTTATTCATCGAGAACATTGAAAGCTATCCGGTGTAGCGGGTGCGAGCAACGCTTGCGGGCGACGGCGGCGGCGTGTGTCCCCCACGGTTCGCGTGGGCGTCCTCGGAAGGGGACGGCGCCGGAGGGGTGCGGGCGTGGGTCGGGGCTCAACACCGGGCACAGATTGAGGACAGGCTGCGTCGTGGCCTGGCATGCAATCTGCCACGACGGACTGGTGGAGGCCCCCGGCGCTGGGCTGACCAGGCTCCTCGGCAGGCTCGGCCGGGTCTCGCGGAGATGCCCCCTGTCCGCTGGAGGAAATGGCGATGGCTTCGGGTCTGCTTGCATTCGCGATGGCGCTCGCCCTCGGAGGCGGACCGGCGGATACGCCGTTGCGCCATCCGGCGCCTGTCGCCGGATCGCCTCGATTCGACCACGAGATCGGGGGGCCAATCTGGCTGTATGAGGGTGCCGAGCCCGTGCTCCCGGACCGGCGGTACGCGCCATACGCTCTGCACCTCGGGGCCGATCAGGTGGGACGCAGCTACCCGTACCCACGCTTCCTGTGCTACGACTGCCACATGCCCGGTCCGTACGATATCTGGGATCCCTACCCCGATACGTGCCTTCGCTTTCGCGTCGTGATCTACGACGATCCGTATTCCCACCCGGTCTATCGATATGGCGGCACGGATGTGCTCTACGTGCGGCCGCAGGTGCCGGGGCGGCCCCGGTTCGTGTTCAAGGAGCGGGCCGAAGGAGAGGCCGGTGCCCCCTTGCTAGCGAGCCGGCCGCGGATCGACGCAGAAGGAGCGTCCGGGGCCGCCTGGCCCTACGGTGGAGCTCCCGACGCGCGGGACGCGCGGGACGTGGGGGAGCTGGGGGAGGTGGGGGAGGTGCTCGAGCCGATCCCCGGCCAGCGGCGGCGTGCGGCGGACGACCCGGGTCTGCATTCCGGGCGCGCTGAGGGGCGGGAGGAGGAGTACGCCGGTGAGGGCGGCGAGCCGGCCAGGGGCTCTTTTGTGGTAGCGCAGGTCCCGCCAACGCCGCGGAAGAGTGAGCAGCCACGCAAGGAGCGGCCGACGCTGGAGCGCCGGCCGCCCGGCGAGCAGGCGGCACCCTTGAAACCGACGCGAGAGCGTGCGTCACCGTCGGAAAGCCGGCGCGAGGGACAGGGGGAGCGCGGCACTCGGGAGCGGGGGGGTCCCGAGCGCGCTCCGCCGCCGCAAGGATCGCGGCCGCCACGCGAGGCGAAGGCGCCGCGGGGCCGGGAGTTGAGGCCGCCGCCCGGGCAGGAGAGGAAGCCGCCGCCCGAGGGTCGGCCCGCCGCATGGTCGCCTCCCACCCTGCGACCCGGGCATCCGCGTGCGGATCGTGACTCGCGCGGCTTCAGGCAGGGTGCGCCGGAGTCGACGGGCCGTTCGGCGGTCATGTCCCCGCCCGTTGCAGGGCGCCTGCCGACTCCCGTGCCGCTGGTATGAGAGCGCCGGGGCCGGCGCTGGTGGCACTGAGCGTGGCGCTGACCGCTGTGGGATGCTCCTCCCCCGGCGGCGACGGCGGTCGCAACCCCGAGGTGTTGGAGGCGGCGGCGAGCATCACGGCCTCGGATATCCAGGCGCATATCACCTTCCTCGCCAGTGACGCCCTGGGGGGGCGCGCGACCCCGAGCCCCGGATTGGATAGCGCGGTGCTTTATGTGGGCCGACACTTCGCCGGGGTCGGCCTGCGGCCGGGCGTCGGGGACTCGAGCTTCGCGCAGCGCTATCCGCTCCCACTCGTGCGGGTGAGGCCGGACGCGCCGGCTCTCCGGCTTCGGGGTCGCGGCGGCGCCGTCACGGGCCGGTATGGCCGCGATTTCGCCGTCGTGCCGGGGCGCGAGGAGCAGGTCCGGGCGAGGGTCCTTCCCTTTGTCGGCGTTCCGCCGGAGCGCAGCATGGACACGATTCGGGTGTTCGCCGGGCGTCTCCCCGGAGCGGTCGCGACGGCGCCATGGGTTCAGGCGCGGGAGCAGCGAGTCCGTGAAGCGCTGCGCAGGGGGGCCTCGGCCGTGATTCACGTGCTGGACGACCCGGCGGCTTCCGGATTGTTCGCCGATGTGTCCGCCGCGGTCGCGGAGCCAGCCCGGCTCCTGGGTGGACTGTCCGCCGTGGCAGAAGTGTTCCTGGCCGCCAGCGTGCTGGAGGCGGCACTGGGCGTCGAGGTCCCCGGGGCTGCCCTGGACAGCGCTCTCGCCGCGGTGCCCGTCGAGCTCGAGCTTTCGGTCCCCGCGGAGCACCTGGACCGTGCGGAAGGGGTAAATGCGGTGGCGATCTGCCCGGGCGCGGATCCGATCCTGGGTCTGACCTACGTCGTGATGAGCGCGCACATCGACCATCTGGGTGTGGGTGAGCCCGTGGCCGGCGACTCCATCTACAACGGCGCTGATGACGACGGCTCTGGGGTCGCGGCGCTGCTCGAGGTGGCCGGGGCGTTCGCAGCGTTGGAGCCGCGAACGCGACGCTCGGTGATCTTTCTCGCGGTGAGTGGCGAAGAGCGCGGCCTCCTCGGCTCCCGGTGGTTCCTGGACCATGCCCCGGTGCCTGTTGACTCCATCGTTGCCGACGTGAACCTGGACATGCTGGGCCGGAACAGCCCGGACTCGATCGCCGCGATCGGCATCGAGTACTCGTCCCTGGGCCGCATGCTCAAGGATGTTGCGCGGCGTGCTCCGGATCTCGGGCTCGTGGTCACCGGCGATTTGTGGCCCGACGAGCGCTTTTTCTTCCGGAGCGACCACTTCCAGTTCGTGGTACGGGGAATCCCGGCGATCTTCCTGTTCGCGGGCACGCACGAGGACTACCACCGGCCGTCGGACGAAGCGGGCCGTATCGATATGGAGAAAGTGGCGCGGGTGGCGCGCCTGGCGTTCTACACGGCGGTGCGGATCGCGAACTCGGACGATGCGCCCACGTGGACGCAGGAAGGACGCAACGTGCTCCGGGTGCCGGGGCGTTAGTGGGGAGGGTGGTTCAGAGAAGTCGTCCGTAGCGCCGCTGCGAATCGCAGCGGCGTCGCCAGGGTCGGCTCCACGCGGCGGGTCTCGGTACCTGGATAGCCGCCTCCGGGGGGTGCTGGGCCTCGGGCGCTCGCGGAGATATCCCTGGGCCACCCTGCGAAGGGAAGCGAAGTGAGCGGTGCCGGCGGCCACGATGCCGCCGGCACCGCTCACGTGCTGGCGCGCGTTCAGGGTGAGCCGCGGCTCACCCTGAACGGCGGGCCGGAGTGGTTACCGTCCTCCAAACGACAGCGCGAACATTCCGATAGCGTCGGTGCCGAGGTCGGTGGAACGGCTCGCCGCCGCGGCCGCCAGGTTCAGCACGCCGAGTTCCAGGCCGACGCCGCCCGCGAACTCGACGCCGCCGGTGACGGCGGAGACTCCGGCGCGCAGCGGGAGGATGGGGATCGGTCGGAGCTCGACGCCAACGCCCGCGTGCGTCTTGGGTTCCAGGGTGATGCCGTCACCGAGCTGCTGGCGGAAGTCGGCAGACACGGTGAGCGCGGAGCGGGGACGCAGGGCGACTGCCACGGCGAGCGCCGGCTTGTACTTGAGGTCGGACACGGCGTCCTTGAGGCTCTGGGGCGCCTCGGCGAACGGCCGCTCGTCGAAGTTGGAGCTGCTGGTGTCGCGATCAAAGAACGCGCGGCCGGGCCGGTAGACGAGCTTCGCCTCGTCCCACTCGAACGTGTTGACCACGTTCTTCACGACGCCGGCCAGGGTCCAGCTACCGCGCCGCCAGACGGCACCGACGTCCACCCCGATACCGGACCCGTTGTTCATGCCGTTGTCCGTGTCCGTATGGACGACGGGGAACTTCACATCGATGCGCAGCGGGTCGTCCGTGATCGCGCTGCCCTGGTCCTCGCCTCTGGCCACGAAGTGCCCGATGACCTGCTTCAGCGTGACGCCCATGGCGAAGGTCTGGGCGGACGCCCCTTCACCCTGCGTGCTCAACGGGATGCCGAGGCTCACGGCGAGCGTCGACGTGGCGGCCACCTCCAGCTCGGAGCCGCCAAAGCCCAGGTCCTTGGGCTGGCCCGTGCGCCCGGCGTTTCCGAAGAGCATAGCCTCGGCACCGTCGGGCGCCATGTCCACGTTGCCGCGCACCGTCGTGGAGGCCTGGAAGCCGAGCCGCCCGATGTTCAGAGCGAGCCCGGTCACGTCGGCACCGACGGACCCTTTCTGCCGCCCCTCCTGCGTGATTCGCTGGAGCCATTCCTCCTTCACGTCGTTCGGCACGACCTGGTTCTCGTAGTCCTTCAGGTCGGAAAGCGTGATGGGGTCGAGCCCGGCGATGCCGCGAACGGGCAGGAGCGCCAGTGAGAAGCCCGGGTTGTCCTGAAGCCCCAGCCCGGCGGGATTCCAGGCGACGGCGTTGTAGCCGCGGGCGCGAGCCGTGAAGTTGTCGGCGACACCGAGGGCCGACGCGCTGGCACTGGGGAGCTGGGCGGCGAGCGGCCACGCGACGGCGACGGCACCGAGCAGGGAGGCCGCTACGGCCGTGAGGACGCGGCCCACCGGTAGAGGAATTCGGTAGCCAGTCATCGCTCAGCCCTCCTTCAGCCCGATCGTGAGTTCGATCTTGCTCTTCACCACCAGGATCTGCGCGGGTCGCACGGTCAGCGAGCCTCCCGTGGCCGACACGCCTCCGGAGGCGGTCATGGTGGACCGCCGGCCGAGAATAGTGCGCAGCTCCGATCCGCTGAACTCGATGCGCCGCGAGCTCGAGCCCGGCGTCACGGAGAGCGACTTCGTGATCGTGGCCGCGCCCTGAGGCTGGACCCGGACGCTCAGGGTCCCGCTGACCTCGAACTGGTTCGTGATGTCGACGAGGAAGGCGCCACCCTTCACGCGATCGACGAGCGTCTGGTCCACGTCCTCGAGATCGAGGTCGATCGGGTCGACATCCACCGTCTTGTTCGCCACCCGCACCGTCGCCTGGCTGACCCGGATGCTCTGGGGGACACCAGTCACGGTGAGCTCGTCCGCCGTGTCGATCCGCACCGGATCGCCTTCGGGCGATTCGATCGAGACCTGGACGGTGATGGGCCCGGTGACAGTCGTCGCCGGAACCGTGAGGGTCCGGGTGATCGCCGTGTTGGGCGGGAACGCCTGGGTCTCGCCGCTGATCGTGAGCGACGCGATGGTCGCGCCGCCGTGCAGGAGCCGCATGGCCACGCCGCCACGCGCAGTCGCGCTCGGCCGCAGGGGGTCGAACTCGAAGTTGTGGCCGACCCGCACCTCGACCGTGCCCACCGTCACATTCGCGGACACGACGTCCGCGGGTAGCTGGACCCGGTCCTCGATGGTGGCCGTGAAGGCGGGTTTCGGAACCGTCAGGCCGTTGGCTGCCGCACACTCGTCGCACATCTGTCCCAGGCTCCGACGGAACGTGACGCTCTGGAGCGAGAGCACGAACGCGGCCTTGTCCGCCGACACCGTGACGCTGGAGGGCAGGAGGTCCGCGACGCCCATCGAGGTGCTGTCACCCGCCACGACCCATGTCTGGTTCCAGTCCGGTATGTCCGTGGGAACGTCGCAGGCCGCGAGCGAGGTGAAGAGAAGAGTTGCGAGGGAAAGCTGGCTGAGCCTTCGGCGCGGAACAGTGCGAGCCGGGTCCAGGCGGCGCTGGGTCGGCCTCGGGGATACAGGCGTCTGTCCCGGGGTGACTGCGCGCCGTGCAGCGCGACGAGGTATCGTCATGGGCGATCCTCACAGTTGGGGGGAAGGTGGGCACAACCTCGTGCGGCGAGGCGCTCGGTCGAGCGGCGTCTAGTCTACAACGTGGAAGGTGGGATCGTCAACGGAATTTTGTCGGACGTGCGGGTCCGGGAACCGCAGCGGGCGACGCGGGTGGCGGCGGCGAGCCGGCGGACTGCGAGCGGGTGTGGACAGGAGCTGCGGATCTATGGCCCGCTGATTGATTCGGGTTTCCGGCACGTTTATGTTGCGAGGGCCGGTAGCCTATTCTTCTTACTGTGAAACGGACGCGTGCGCATCGAACATATTCGCAACTTCTGCATTATCGCCCACATCGACCACGGGAAGTCCACGCTGGCGGATCGCCTCTTGGAGTGGACGAAGACGCTCGACCGCCGGGAGATGAAGGATCAGGTCCTGGACAACATCGATCTCGAGCGTGAGCGCGGGATCACCATCAAGCTGCACGCTGTACGGATGCAGTACGCGGCTCGGGACGGCCGGACCTACCAGCTCAATCTGATCGACACGCCGGGGCACGTGGACTTCACGTACGAGGTCTCCCGCTCGCTGGCCGCGTGCGAGGGTGCGATCCTGCTGGTGGACGCGAAGCAGGGAATCCAGGCTCAGACCCTCTCGAACCTGTTTCTGGCCCTGGACGCCGGTCTGGAGGTCCTCGCGGTGGTCAACAAGATCGACCTTGCGGGCGCGGAGCCGGAGCGCTGGCAGCGGGAGATCGCGGAGCTCCTGGGCGTGGATCCCGAGAGCGTACTGCTGGCCAGCGCGAAGGAGGGGTGGGGAATCGACGAGATTCTGGAAGCCGTGATTGGCCGGGTGCCGCCGCCGCAGGGTGAGCCCGGGGCGCCGCTCCGGGCGCTCATTTTCGACTCCTACTACGACAAGTATCTGGGGGCGGTGCCGACTATCCGCGTGGTGGACGGCGAGCTGCGTCGTGGAATGCGAATCACATTCGGCGCCGTGGACGCGGCATACGAGGTCCTGGAGGTGGGGTGCCTGCGGCTGCGGCGGATTCCGCTGGAGCAGCTGGGTCCGGGCGAGGTTGGCTATGTGGTGGCGGCGATCCGCAACGTGTCGCACACGAAGGTGGGCGACACGGTCCTGGACGCGGAGCGGCGGGCGGCGCAGTTGTTGGCGGGGTACCGGGAAGTTCGCCCGATGGTGTTCAGCGGGCTCTACCCGACGGACTCCGAGCAGTACGAGGTGCTCCGGGATGCGCTCCAGAAGCTCGGCTTGAACGATGCGAGCCTGCGCTTCGAGCCGGAGACGTCCACGGCGCTGGGCTTCGGTTTTCGCTGCGGGTTCCTGGGGCTGCTGCACATGGAGATCGTGCAGGAGCGCCTGGAGCGGGAGTTCGGGCTCGACCTGATCACGACGGTGCCGAACGTGGAGTACCAGGTCGTGCTCACGGACGGGGCGATGGTCGAGGTGGAGAACCCCACGCACTTCCCTGATCGCGCGCGCATCGAGCGGATCGAGGAGCCGTACATCCGGGGGCGCATCGTTTGTCCGGCGGAGTACATTGGCAATGTCCAGAAGCTTTGCCACGACCGGCGAGGCGTGTTCACCGCGCTGCACTACCTGGACCCGCAGCGGGTGGAGCTGGAGTATGAGCTTCCGCTCGCCGAGGTCATTCTCGACTTCTACGACCGGCTGAAAGGGAGCACGCGGGGGTACGCGGGCTTCGACTACGAGTTCCTGAACTGCCGGCCGGGCAATCTGGTGCGGCTGGACATTCTGATCAATGGGGACCCGGTCGACGCCTTCAGCGTGATCATCCACCGGGAGAAGGCGTACGAACACGCGCGTGAACTGGTGGCGAAGCTCAAGGAGCTCATTCCCCGGCAGCTCTTTGAGGTGGTGATCCAGGGTGCGATCGGCTCGAAGATCATCGCGCGGGAGACAGTGCGGCCACTGCGGAAGCACGTCACGGGGAAGTGCTATGGCGGCGATGTGACGCGCAAGCGGAAGCTCTTGGAGAAGCAGAGGGAAGGGAAGCGCCGGATGAAGCAGGTGGGGCTGGTGGAGATCCCGCAGGAGGCGTTTCTCGCGGTGCTCAAAGTCGGGGAGTAAGGCGGCGCTCGCGGCCCATGGCCGATCTGGTCGTTCGGGCTCCGAACCATCTGGGGGATCTGGTGCTGGCGCTCCCGGCGCTCGAGCGCGCCGGCGGGGACGTGCTCGTCGTAGAGCCCCTGGCGCCACTGGTTGCCCAGGCCGGCCCGCCCGGTCGGGTGCTCCCGCTGCGGCGGGGCGTCCCGGGGTTCTGGCGGGCCGCGGGGGCGCTTCGTGCGGCAGGTTATCGGCAGGGAATCCTCCTCAGCCCGGCCTTCTCGGCGGCACTCCTGCTCCGTGCGGGCGGCGTGCGGGAGGTACGCGGGACTGCCACGGATGGGCGGGCGCCACTCCTCACGGAGGCGGTAGATCCGGGGGGGCTCCGCGGGCGGCACCGTGCGCTTCAGTACCTGGAACTCGTGGGAGGGGTGCCCCGGCTACCCGAATCCCCGTTTCTGACACCTCCGGCTTCGGAGATCCAGCAGTGGCGCGGGCGGTTGGCCCAAGGCGGGCGGCGGGTCGTGGGTGTTGCGCCAGGCTCGCGGGCCTCGTCGCGCCAGTGGGCGCCGGAGCGCTTCCGAGCGCTGGTGGAGCGGCTGTGCGAGAGCGGGCACGGGGTGGCCGTGTTCGGGTCGCCGGACGAGCGAAGGCTCACCGGTTACGTGAGCGGCCTCGGCGAGCGTGCCGTGGACGTGGGTGGCCGGACCGAGCTGCCTGCGCTGGCCGCGGCGCTGGCCGCCTGCGATCTTGTGGTCGCGAACGACAGCGGGACGATGCACCTGGCCGCCGCGGTGGGGACGCCGACCCTTTCCGTCTGGGGACCCGGGGACCCTGTGGAGACGGCGCCTCTGGGGCGCGGGCACCGCCGGATCGTGCACAGCGAGCTCTCGTGTGTGCCGTGCGTCAAGAACCGGTGTCCGCGGTCGGGGCGGGGCGAGATCCTGGAGCGGGCGGAGCGCGAGTGTATGGCGCTGGCCGCAGTAGACGAAGTGTTTGCCGCGGCGCTGGAGATGCTGGAGGGCCGGACGGCGACGTGGGAAGCCACGCCGGAGAGCGGGCGATGACGGTGACGGCGAAGCGCTGGATCGTGGGGGTGGACATCGGTGGCACGAACGTGACGGTGGGGGTGCTGCCGTTGGACGGCGGGGAGTTGCTGGCTTCGCGAACCTTGCCGACGGAACCGCATCGGGGTGCCCCGTTCGTGGTGGATCGGGTGGTGCGAATGATCGAGGATGCGATGCGAGAGGTGCTGGAGGTCCACGGCGGCGACCGGCGCGAGTTCGCGGGCGTGGGGATCGGCTCTCCGGGGCCACTCAACCGGAAGACCGGGACGGTGATCAACACGCCGAATCTGGGGTGGCGCAATTTCCCGCTGCGCGATCTCATCTCGAACGCCGTGGGGCTGCCTGCCACGCTGGACAACGATGCGAACTGCGCGACCTACGGGGAGTGGTGGATGGGCGCTGGAAGGGACGTGGATACGCTCGTGGGGCTCACCCTCGGGACCGGGATCGGCGGTGGCGTTGTGCTGCATGGGGAGATCTTCCACGGCGTCTCGGACGCTGCGGGCGAGATCGGGCACATGACGATCGATCTCACGGGCCGCCGCTGCAAGTGTGGCAACTACGGGTGCCTCGAAGCGTACGCGTCGGGGCCGGCCATCGCGGCCCGAGCGGTGGAGGGGATCGAGCGCGGGGCGGAGTCCATGCTGGCGGAGCTGGTGGACGGACACCTGGAGCGGATCACTGCGGCGACGGTGTACGAGGCCGTGGTGCGGGAGGACGCCTACGCGAACGAGGTGATGCGCGAGACGGCCACGTTCCTGGGCGCCGGGATCGCGAACATCATCAATATCCTCAACCCAGGGGCGATCGTGATCGCCGGGGGCGTGACGCGAGCGGGCGATCATCTGTTCGTTCCCCTGCGTGTGGAGGTGCGTCGGCGGGCGTTCCGTTCGGCGGCGGAGGCGTGCCAGATCCTTCCAGCGGCGCTGCCCGAGACCGCGGGCGTCATCGGCGCTGCCGGCGTGTTCAAGAAGGAGCTCTTCGGGTCTGTCTAACAGGTCGCCCAGGCCCGAGCTGGAGGGGAGCGCGTGGTGCGCCTCGGCGTGATCGGAACGATGGTTTGGGATACGATTCATGCACGGGACGTGCCTGACCGGGTCGTGGAGGAGTGGGGTGGGATCGCCTATGCCCTGGCGGCGCTGGCGGCGGCGCTGCCGGACTCGTGGGAGGTGGTCCCCATCATCAAGGTGGGCCGCGACCTCGCGGAACGCGCGGCGCGCTTCCTACGGTCACTGCCCCGGTTGGACGCGGAGTCCGGAGTGCGGATCGTACCTGACCCCAACAACCGGGTGGAGCTCCGCTATGAGAACGCGGCGCGGCGGTGTGAGCGTCTGACGGGCGGCGTGCCGCCGTGGACGTGGCCCGAGCTCGAGCCCGTGGTGCAGCGGTGCGATGCCCTCTACGTGAACTTCATCTCCGGATTCGAGATGTCGCTGCCCACGGCGCTAGCGTTGCGTCGGGGTTACGCGGGCGCGATTTACGCAGACCTGCATTCCTTGTTCCTCGGGGTCGGCGCGGCGGGTTGGCGGGTGCCTCAGAAGCTGCCGGCCTGGCGCGACTGGCTGTCCTGCTTCGACATCGTACACGTGAACGAGGAGGAGCTGGAGCTCTTGGGTCGGGCGTGGGGCGATCCGTTGTGGCTGGCCGCTGACGTGGCAGGATCGGACCTGCGCCTCCTGGTGGTCACGTTGGGTGAGCGCGGGGCAGCGTACGTCGCGGCGCCGTTGTTCGGGGGCGATCCCCTCGAGTGGTCGGCGATGCGGGGGCGCGTGGAGGCCGCGGGACCGGTGCGGAGCGGGCGCGTGGTGGTGGAGGGCGGTGGGCGGACCGGTGATCCGACGGGGTGCGGCGACGTTTGGGGCGCCACCTTCTTCGCCCGGCTGCTGGCGGGCGACGCGCTGGAGACGGCGATGGCGACGGCAAACCGGATGGCCGCGCGCAACGTGGAGTATCGCGGCGCCACCGGACTGGACTTATTCTTGAGAGGCCAGCTCGCGCGCGGAGAAGAGTCCGCTTGAAGGTCCTCACGGTCCCGCACTCCCTGGACTACCGCACCTTCGACCAGCTCGTGGGCGAGCTGAGCGGCGCGGACGGTTCGCGGATCCTCTTCGACGCTCGGCATGTGAGGTGGGTGGACCCGTACGGTATGCTGGGACTGCTGGCGGCGGGCACGGTGGTGCGGGCCCGCGAGGGCCTGAGCCCCCGCCTGCAGCTTCCGCCGGACGGCGACGTGACGAGCTACCTCGGGCGCATGGGGTTCTTCGAGCAGGCGCGGTGGATCTTCGAGTTCGAGAACCCGGGGGGTGGCCGGCGCGCGGGCGGGCCGTCCGATGTGCTGCTCGAGATCACGCCGATCACCTCGCACGGCGATGTGCACACGGTGGTGGACCGGGTGCAGGAGCGGGCGGGACTGATCCTCTCCCGCACCCTGGGCTATCCAGCGCCCGCCGTCGTGCAGTTCAGCGTGGTGCTGTCGGAGGTCTGCCAGAACATCATCGAGCATGCGGACGCGCCGGGGTGGGTGGCGGCTCAGACCTATCACTGGGCGAAGCGGCTCGGGCGGAACGTGCTGGTGCTTGCCGTCGTGGACCTGGGGATCGGCTTCAAGGGGTCACTGGCGGCGGAGCACGCTGCGCGCTACGGCGACCGCTGGGGCGACGCTGCGGCGCTGGAGGCAGCGTTCCTCCACGGGGCGACGCGGTTCCACGATTCCGGGCGCGGACAGGGAATCCAGCACATCCGCAAGCAGGTGCACCGGTGGGGCGGCAAGATCTTGGTACGAAGCGGGGGCGCTCGGATCGCGGATGTGCCCGACTGGGATGACTCGCCGTCGCTTGAGGAGGGGCTTCCCTGCTTCCCGGGCTCGCAGATCTGCATCGTCCTGCCGGCAAAGGAGAGCGCTGCATGAGGGAAGAGCTGGGCATCGACCCCATCACGATCGACGTGGGCGGGCTCGTCCGTCGCAGCGTGGCATCGCTGTACTCGCATCTGGTGACGCGTCCGACGGGCCGCGCCGTGCGCCTGGCGATCGAACGCCAGCTCGCGGAAGCGGGTGGGACGTCGATCTCGCTCATTGACCTCTCGGAGGTCGCTGTCGTCGACTTCTCGTGCGCGGACGAGGTGGTGGCGAAGCTCGTCCAACGCTATGTGCGGGCGGATCGGCCGGGCGAGGCGTACTTCGTGCTTCTGGGCGTGCACGCACCCCATCGGGATCCGCTCGAGGAGGTGCTGCGGCGGCAGTCGCTGGCGCTTGTCGCCGAGACGGGGGAGCGGCGCTTCGAGGTGCTGGGTGAGATCTCGCCGTTGGAGATGGAGGTCTGGAGCGTGCTTGAGGAGCGGGGCCGCATTCGCGCGGCCGAGGTGAACGGAGTCCTGCCGGATGCCGCCCGCCAGGATGGCCTCGGCCGCCTGATGGAACGCCGTCTCGCGTTCCGGCAGGCCCCGTCGGGCGACTACCATGCGCTGAGCGCCCTGGTGCGCGATTTGCTCTGACCGCTCAAAGCACAGGACACAGGAGCCGGCGATGGCGAAGAAGCGGCGTGGCGCCGGCAGGCGCCCACCCCCGGAGGCCCCGGAGGTACGCCGGACGCGGGGTCCGAGCACGCTGGGGATCCATGGCCTTGGGAGGGAGCGCGAACCTGGCGACCCCGTGGTGCTCCCCATTGTACAGAGCGCGACGTTCCTGAGCGATCCTGTGAGGGGCGAGGCCGGGGTTCGCTACACGCGGTATGGGAACAACCCCACGCAGATCGCGGTCGCCGAGAAGCTGGCAGCGCTCGAAGGCACGGAGGCCGCCATCGTGCTGGCGAGCGGAATGGCGGCAACGGCTCTCACGTTTCTTGCCCTGACGAGCGCCGGCGACCATGTGGTGGCGTCGCGCCTGCTTTACGGCTGGACGCACCGCTTTCTGGCGGAGGAGCTGCCGCTTCGCGGAGTGGGAGTGACCTTCGTGGACCCGGGGGGGAAGCGGCAGTGGCGCGAGGCGTTGCAGCCGCGGACGCGGGCGCTGTTCTTCGAGGTGCCGACGAACCCGACGCTCCGGGTCTTCGATCCGCACTCGCTGTCCATGCTTGCCCGGGAGCACGGGATCGCCCTGGTCGTGGACTCGACCTTCGCGTCACCGGTGAACCTGCGTCCGGTGGGGCGGGGGGCGGACGCCGTGATCCATAGCGCCTCGAAGTACCTCGGCGGCCACTCCGACCTGATTGCGGGGGTGGTTTGTGGTAGCCGCGGGCTCGTTGACGAGATCCAGACGAAGCTCAAGCTCTACGGGCCCGCCATCGATCCGCACGCGGCGTGGGTGCTGGATCGCGGACTGAAGACGCTGGCCGTGCGGGTCGCGCGGCAGAACGAGAACGCCCTGACACTCGCGGGTTGGTTCGAGGAGCAGCCTGGGGTCAAGCAGGTGATCTATCCGGGGCTGCCCAGCCATCCGGATCATCACCTCGCCCGCAAGATCCTGTCGGGCTACGGCGGAGTGCTGAGCATCGTGCTGGAGGGCGGGGATGCGGCTGCGGACGGCTTCTGCGAGTCCCTCCAGGTCGCTCTGAACGCGCCGAGCCTTGGGGGCGTCGAGACGCTCGTCTCGCAGCCGCGCCTCACCTCCCACACCACGTTCACAAGCGCCGAGCGGAGCGCCATGGGGATCCCATCGGGGTTCGTGCGGATCGCGGTAGGCACGGAGGACGTAGAGGACCTCATCGCCGACTTCGAGATGGCGCTCAACGCCGCCCGGGCGGCATGAGCGAGGGGCGCCCCGCCGCGCGGTCCGGCGCGAGGCCGTGGGCGTTAGCGGGCTGCCGCCCGCAGGATTGCAGTGGATCGCGCGCCCAGGGGGCGGAGCGGCGGAGATGAGACGCGCAGCCCGATTCCTCGCCGCCGCAGCCCTCCTGGTACTCGTCGCCCTCGCGCTCCTTGTGCTCTGGGTGCGGAGCGGCGAGCCGGAGCGCGCCGGGCAGATGCAGTTGCCAGGGCTGGAGGCGGAGGTCGAGATCGTCTACGACTCCCTGGGCGTGCCGCATATCTTCGCCTCGTCGCGCCGTGATCTCTTCTTTGCCCAGGGCTACGTCCACGCGCGTGATCGGCTCTGGCAGATGGAGGTGTTCCGGCGCGTCGCGGAAGGGCGGTTGAGCGAGCTCTTCGGTGAGGCGACGCTCGAGGCGGATCGGTTCCTGCGGACGCTCGGGCTCTCCGTCGCAGCGGCCGTTGCGGAGCCCGCCCTCGATCCCGACAGCCGGGCGATCCTGGCCGCCTACGTGGACGGCGTGAATGCGGGGATCCGGTCCCTGGGCTCTCCTCCGCCGCCGGAGTTCCTGCTCCTGCGGGCGCGGCCGGAGCCGTGGCGTGCCGTTCATTCCCTGGGCATCGAGAAGATCATGGCCTGGGACCTCACGGACTATTCGCTCGGACTCGAGCTGGCCGCGGCGTGGGGCCGGCTGGGTGACTCGGCGTTTCAAGCCCTGCTGCCCGAGTATCCAGCGTGGGGGCCGACGATCGTGAGCGATTCGGGGGCGGCGAGGCCAGGCGGCCGGCGGTTACCGGCCGTCCCGCCGCCGGCCGAGTCGGTGGTGCGCACCGCCATACCGCCGCCGGAGGCGGCACGCCTTCTCGCGGGATTGGGTGCGGTACGCGCGTCCAACTCGTGGGTGGTTGGCCCGGAGCGGAGCGCATCGGGGAAGCCGATCCTGGCGAACGACATGCACCTCGGGCTGCGGGCGCCCGCGCTCTGGTACCTGGTCGGGCTGCACGCGCCCGGATTCGACGTGGTGGGGATGAGCATCCCCGGGGCGCCCACGGTGGTGGCGGGCCACAACCGTGGCGTGGCCTGGGGCTACACGAACGCATACGTAGACGATGCGGACTTCTTCGTCGAGCGTGTGGATCCCGCGGACTCGACGCGCTATCTCACGCCGTCGGGTTCGGAGCCGTTCCGTATAGTGCAGGAGCAGATCGCGGTGCGGGGCCGGGGGGCCCGCGTGGAGCTCGTGGTGAGGAGAACGCGCCACGGCCCGATCGTGACGTCCGTGGAGGCCAGGGCAGGCGGCGAGCTGCTGGCGTTCCGCTGGACGGGGCACGACCCGGCGGACACGTTCCGGGCCCTCTTCGAGCTCAACCGGGCGGCGAGCGCGCAGGACGTGGTGGAGGCGCTCCGCCATTTCCGCAATCCGCACCAGAACGTGGTGTTCGCGGACACGGCCGGCGCCTATGGCTTCTGGCTGGCTGGCCGCGTGCCGCTACGCCGGAGCGGGCGGCCGCCGCTGCTCCCGGTGCCCGGCTGGACGGGCGAGCACGACTGGATCGGTGACCTGCCCTTCGAGCGACACCCTCACGTGCTGGATCCGCCGGAGGGATTCGTGGTCACGGCCAACAATCGGCAGAGCCGTGATTCAGTGTCCAACCTGATCACGGAGCGGTGGGCCGAGCCATACCGCGCGCTGCGCATCCGCGAGCTGATCACGGCGGTCCGGGCTCACGACACGGAGAGCGTCCGGGAGATGCAGCTCGACGTGCGGAGCGCGTTCGCCGCCCGCTACCGGGGGGCGGCGCTCCAGGCCTTCCGGGCCGCCGGCCTCGAAGCGGCTGCGGATACGCTGGCGGCCTGGGGGCTCGACGCCTCGGCAGAAAGCCGGGGTGCGGCACTCTTCTACACGTGGATCGGGTCGCTGCGGCGCGCGGCGCGCCTACGCCTCTATGGCGAAGACGAGGGGTTCTTCCCGCTGTATGCGCTGACGGCATTCCTGGACCCAGGCGGTCCGGCGGTGGATTCCCTGGGCACGGAGGCAGCGCGCCGGGCCGAGAGCCTGGCCGGCGGGCGCCGGTGGGGTGACCTCCACCGTCTGGAGATTCGGCACGACCTGGGCGACATCCCGGTGGTGGGTAGGCTGTTCGGGTTTAGTCTGGGTCCACACCCGCGGGAAGGCTCGCTCTTCACTGTGAACGTCGCCGAGTACTCGGAGTTCGAGCCACCCTACCGAGTCCGATCGGGCCCCAGCCAACGGCACGTGGTGGATCTGGCCGACATGGACGGTGCGGGCGGGTTCATCCTACCGGGTGGCCAGTCCGGCTTTTCGTATGACGGCCACTACGCGGACCAGCTCGAGCGTTGGCGGACGGGTAGGCTCTGGCGGCTGCCTCTGGCACGCACTGCGGTGGAGCGCATCGCCTCGGCCCGCCTGCGGCTCCTCCCGGAAGAGGCGCCGCGCCCTCACCCCAGGCAACGTGCGTCGCCTGGGGACGCCGGTCGCAATCGTGCACGGCTATTCCTCCTTGGCGCGCCCTGCGAGGCGGACGCATCGACGGTCTCGGTGCGTCACCGCACTTCCGGTCGGGAGCACTCGCGGGACACGTCCGCACGCTCCGCGAGGCGGCGGCCCGATCCAACGTTGCCGCGTGCGGGTGCGACCGCTAGGATTTGCGCACTCGCCTGGCTGTATCATACGGAGTTACGGGAGGTTCACTGATGTCCAGCGGAATCGTTCCGGTGCCCGGGCCCGTGAACGAGCCGGTGCGCACGTATGCTCCCTGCTCGCCGGAGAAGGCCTCGCTCAAGTCCCGGCTGAGCGAAATGCTCAAGGAAGAGATCGAGATCCCGCTCGTCATCGGCGGTAGGGAAGTGCGGACGGGCAACACCGCGAAGGCTGTCTGTCCCCACGACCACGGGCACGTGTTGGCGACCTACCACCAGGCCGGCCCTGCCGAGGTGGAGCACGCCATCGCGGCGGCGCTGGCAGCCTGGAAGGGTTGGTCCACGATGGACTGGGAGGCGCGCGCCGCCGTCTTCCTGAAGGCGGCCGAACTGCTTTCGGGACCGTGGCGCGACACGCTGAACGGGGCGTGCATGCTCAACCAGTCCAAGACCGTGCATCAGGCGGAGATCGATTCGGCCTGCGAGCTCACCGATTTCTGGCGGTTCAACCCTCACTACGTGCGCTTCATCTACGAGCTGCAGCCGGAGAGCGCGAAGGGAGCCTGGAACTACGTGGAGTACCGGCCGCTGGAAGGCTTCGTCTTCGCCGTGACCCCCTTCAACTTCGCTGCTATCGCCGGCAACCTGCCGACCGCGCCGGCCATGATGGGCAATGTCGTGCTGTGGAAGCCCGCGTCGTCCGCCGTTTACACCGCCCACCACATCATGAAGCTGCTCCAGGCCGCGGGGCTGCCGGACGGGGTCATCAACTTCGTGCCGGGCTCCGGCTCCCGGGTCGGCGACGCCGTGCTGGCGAGCCCGCATCTCGCCGGCCTCCACTTCACGGGCTCGACGGCCACCTTCCAGGCGATGTGGCGCGCCATCGGGAGCGACATCGGCCGCTACAGAACCTACCCGCGCATCGTGGGCGAGACCGGCGGCAAGGATTTCGTGTTCGCCCACGCGTCGGCGAACAGCTCAGCTCTCGCCACGGCGCTGGTCCGTGGCGCTTTCGAGTACCAGGGCCAGAAATGCTCGGCGGCGTCGCGCGCCTACATTCCGCGTTCGATCTGGCCGCGGGTGAGGGAACAGCTTCTGGCGCAGGTCGCGGAGATCCGTGTGGGCTCGCCCGTCGACTTCCGCAACTTCATGGCGGCCGTGATCGACAAGCCCGCCTTCGACAAGATCATGGGCTACATCGAGCTCGCCCGCACTTCGCCCGAGATGGAGATCCTGGCCGGCGGCGACGGTGACGACACGGAGGGCTACTTCATCCAGCCCACCGTCGTGCTCACCTCGAGCCCCCGCTCGAGGCTCATGGTCGAGGAAATCTTCGGCCCCGTGCTCACGGTCTACGTCTACGATGATGGGAGGCTGGACGAGACCCTGGAGTTGTGCGAAACCACGAGCCCCTACGGCCTAACCGGCTCCGTTTTCGCGGAGGACCGCGAGGTGATCGTGCGTCTGAGCGCCGCGCTACGCCACGCGGCCGGCAACTTCTACATCAACGACAAGCCCACGGGCGCCATCGTGGGGCAGCAGCCGTTCGGTGGCTCCCGGGCCTCAGGCACGAACGACAAGGCGGGCTCACCCCTG
Source organism: Gemmatimonadota bacterium (assembly GCA_016209885.1). GTDB lineage: Bacteria > Gemmatimonadota > Gemmatimonadetes > Longimicrobiales > Gaopeijiaceae > JACQVF01. Next base: position 130,082 of record JACQVF010000097.1, read on the forward strand.
AACCTGATCCGCTGGACATCGCAGCGGGCGGTGAAGGAGAACTTCACGCCGCCCACGCACTTCGCGTATCCGTTCATGGCTGAGGAGTGACGCGCGCTACCAGAACCTCACCTTCTCCAACCGGTTGCGAATCCGCGTCCAGCGCTTCGGCCGCTGGGGCTGGTAGCGGTGGTAGTACTGGAGGTAGTAGCTGTCGTCTGACGAGGTGGTGGACACCCCGTTCAGCACGGCGCCGAGCACGCGGACGCCGATGCGACGAAGCTGCTCCACCGCGCGTTCGGCACCTCGCTGTTCGGTCTCGCCCGAACGCATCACCAGGACGAGCCCGTCCGTTCGCGCCGCCAGCACGGCGGCGTCGGTGACCGCCAGGATTGGGGGGGAGTCGACGATCACCTGGTCGTACTTGCCCTCGAATTCCTCGAGCAGCCGGCCCATGGTCTTCGAGTTCAGCAGTTCGGACGGGTTGGGGGGGAACGGCCCTGCCGGGAGCAGGTCGAGGTTCGGGAGCACGTTGGGACGGAGCGCCTCCCGTGGCGAGGCATCGCCGATGAGGAGGTTCGTGAGCCCCGGCTCTCGCAGGAGATCGAGGGCGTGATGGAGCATCGGCCGTCGCAGGTCTGCGTCCATGAGGAGCACCCTTAGCCCCTGCTGTGCCAGCATCACCGCGAAGTTGAGTGCCGTCGTGGACTTCCCCTCGTCGGGGCCAGGACTCGAGAACGTCAGCGAGCGGATCGACTGATCGTCCGTCCTCATGAATGTGAGGTTCATGCGGAGGTTGCGGTACGCCTCCGCCGCGGGATCGAGGGGATCCAGCGCCACGATGAGCGGGATGGGCTTGTGGCCGACATCGTCCCGCCCCACCCGCCGCAAGCGGGGGATCACGCCCAACACCGGGATCGCCAGGAGCTGCTCCACGTCCGCGCTGGTGCGCACGGTGCGGTCCAGATACTCGAGGAAGAACGCCGCGCCAACCCCGAGGAGGAGTCCCAGCAGCGCGCCGAGCAGCACGTTCATGCGGCCGCGGGGGCCGATGCGCGAGGCGCCCACGGCCGGATCGATGATGTCCACGTAGGGGCTGGCGACCGCCTCCGTGATCTTCGCCTGGTAGAGCTGGGAGAGGATGAACTGGTACGTCCCCTGCTCCACGCTCTGCTGGAGCTCGAGCTTCTGGAGCTGGCTCTCGAGCTCGGGGAACTGCCGCTGGCGATGCTCCAGCTCTTGGAGCTGGCGCGACGGCTCCTCGAGGCGGCGGGTCAGGTTCTGGACGTGGCCGCGGATCGCCTCGACCAGGTCGCGCTCGGTGCTGCGGATCTGCTCGTCGATCGCCCGGACCTCCGGGTGGTCGGGCCTCTTCGATCCGGAGGTGAGCACCTTGAGCCGGTCCTCCTGGAGCCCACGGATCCGATCCACGGAGGCGCCGATCGATGGATTCGACGAAGCGCCGATCTGTGCCGTCAACTTGGCGAGGTCCGTCTCAGCGAGGCCGCCGCGCTCGATCTCCTGTGTGAGGCGGCTGAATGAGGAGCGCTCGCCATCGAGCTCCTCGATCTGGCGGCGCAGTTGCTCGCCGCGCTCGACGAGGGCCTGTTCCTCGGCGCTCAGGTTCGTAAACGCCTGCGACTTCTTGAAATCCTGGATCCGCTCAAGGGAGCCGTGGAGTTGCTCGCGGGCGGTCGTGAGCTGCTCCTCGATGAATCGCACCTCCGCCGAAGCCGCGACCTTGACCCGTTCCGCCCCATAGTTGCGCAGCGCCTCCGCCGTGGCGTTCATGATCTTCGGGGCGAGGACCGGGTCCGTAGAGGTGTACGTCGCGTCGACGATATTCGTGTTTTCACGCGGCGTCGCGGAAGTCTGGCCCCGCACGATTTGGGCGGCCTGCTCCCTCGGCCTGAGGAGCAGGGGGTACTCACGGCTCTCCCCCGGGGGTGGCTGGAGCGTGAAGCGGAGGCCGGCCGCCTCAATGACCGAACCCACGGGTGCGCTGCCCAGGACGGTGCCGCCCGCGCTCCGGAACTGCGCCATCCGGCCCGCGGCGTCGTAGGCCAGGACGTAGTCACCGTCGGGGGTGTCCGGCGCCACCGTCACATCCCGGACCAGCGAGGAGCGCGGGATATCCGGCGACGCGGGCATGAAACGCAGCCCGAGCGCCTCCACGACCTTGTTCGCCACCGGCGCCGAGCGCAGGACTTGGATCTCGGACTGGATCGGATCGACGAAGATCTCCATGCCGCTGAAGCGCGCGCCAGGGGTGAGCGAGCGCGTACGCTGCATGGGGTCGTTGATCTGGAACGCGAGATGCGCCTGGTAGTACGTCCGCTGCCGCGAAACCGCCCAGACTGCCGAGGCCGTGGTCACTGAAAAAATGAGGAGCACGAGCCAGAGCCGGCGGGCCACCACTTGCCAGTAATCGGTCAGGTGACCACCGGATGCCTGCGCTTCAGGCTCGTATTCCCCGTACGGGCGGAGAGCCGCTTCAGGATTCATTTGCCGGAATCTCTTCCTCCCCACTCGCGTGCGACATAGAAACGCACCGCGCCGCGGGGCACGCAGCACTGCGCCGGGGAGAGAGCTTTACGCCATCTGTTTATAAGTTAGGCAGTCGCTGGGGAAAAGGCCATGAGTATCGTGAGGCATGACGCGGAGTTGCGGGTCGGCGATCGTTGACCTCCGGGTCAGCGATCCCCTAGATTCGTTTGGCGGTATCCACGCAGGCTCCCCGTACGGGCGGTGCGGGTGCCTGGAGGAGTGGAAGGAAGTAAGGAAGTTATGAGCGCGCGCGAGAAGATCGAGGAAGTCCTGGGCAGCATTCGTCCGGCCCTGCGAATGGACGGCGGGGATGTGGAGCTGGTGGGCTATGACGAGGCGGACGGGGTGGTCCAGCTTCGTCTGATGGGTGCATGCGGCTCATGTCCGATCTCGATGATGACCCTCACACAGGGGATCGAGCGGCGCATTAAGGTGGAGGTGCCTGCCGTGACCCGGGTACTCGCCCTCTGATCCGGCGCAGCGTCGCACGGGCGGCGAGATGACGAGGCGCTCCACTCTGGGGCGCCTTTTCGCTGGATGGGCGCAGGGTCTCGGGGGCGCACGGTGCGGTGGTGCGCGATCGCCCGGGCCGGTGCGGGTTGCGGCCCCCTGGGGAGGATGCTATTGACCGATGCGTTGGTAATGCATCATTCGACCCGGGCGCCGCTCGGCGGACGCCTTGTTGCAGGGGATCTCTTGGACACGGTGCCGTCAATAGCTCACTGCGCGGTGGGTGTGGGAATCTACAGTCGGATCAATGAGCGATGGGTGTGGAACGGCTGACTAAGCATGTCTGGTCCGCCCTGGCCGCGGTGAAACGGGCCGGCGCGAACGAGAACGTGGTGGCGACCGGTCAGGTGCAGGATCTGGAGGTGGACGAGGAAGGGCGGGTCCGGTTCGCCTTTCTGCTGCGCGCGGAGGACCCGGGCGAGCTGGTCCGGGAGGTGCGGGAGGCAGTACAGCGGGTGGTAGGCGTCTCGGAGGTCAAGGTGAATGTGCGGCTCCCCCAGGCGACGGGCGGGGGCCGGCCGGCACCGCGACCGCGCCCCGGTCTGCGGCCGGGGTCGGTGCCGGCGCCCACTCCGCAGCCGGGCTTGCTCCCGGCGGTCCAGCACGTGGTGGCCGTGAGTTCGGGGAAGGGTGGGGTCGGCAAGTCCATGGTCGCCGCCAACCTCGCCGCGGCGCTGGCCCTCGAGGGCCGGCGGGTCGGGCTTCTGGACGCAGACGTATACGGACCGGACATCCCGATCATGTTCGGTGAGCGGCGGCGGCCGCGGGTGACGGGCGAGCGCGGCAAGGAAATGATCGAACCGCTGGATGCGCACGGCGTGCGGCTCATGAGCCTGGGCTTTCTGCTGGAGAGCGAGCAGCCGGCGATCATGCGGGGCCCGCTCATCGCGGGAATCATGAAGCAGTTCCTCGAGCAGGTGGCGTGGGGCGCCCTCGACTATTTGATCGTGGACATGCCGCCGGGGACGGGGGATGCCCAGCTCTCCCTGGTACAGACGATCGATGTCGCGGGCGCCGTTATGGTCACGACGCCGCAGGACGTGGCGACGGGCGACGTGTTCCGCGGGATCAAGATGTTCGAGCGCGTGAACACGCGGATCCTCGGCGTCGTCGAGAACATGGGGCCACTCGCGTGCCCGCACTGCGGCGAGCGGATCGAGCTGTTCGGCAGCAGCGGCGGCCGCCGGCTGGCGGAGCAGGCGAACGTTCCCTTCCTGGCAATGATCCCCCTGGACCCAGCGGTGCGAGAGGCAGGCGACAGCGGCAGCCCGACGGTCGTGGCGCACCCCGACTCAGCCGCCGGGCGCGCACTGCGGGAGCTCGCGCGCGCGGTGATCGAGGCGGTGGAGGGAGAGCAGGTTGGCGGGTCAGTGGGTGAGCGGGTCAGCGGGTGAGCGGGCGAGGGTGCGAGCAGGCGAGTTCTGCCGGCATGGGCGGGGAGGCGACGCGTCCGAACCTGCAGGACACGACCGCCCACGAGGTCGTGCGGGACTTCCCGGAGACCCTTCGCGTATTCCGCGCCCATGGCGTGGCCCTCCGTCGCTACGGGGCGGAGCCGGTGGGCCAGATGCCGGGCGCGTCCGCTGGCCTCGCGGAAGCCCTGGCCGCCGCCGTCGCGTGGCGAAGCGCGGATCCTGGCAAGGATGGAAGCGGCGCAGCGACCGATGACCGTGCCGGCGGCGCCGGGACGGGCGTTAGACGGTGACGGGCTCGCGGTCGAGGGTGGGCGCGATCTCGCGGAGCGCGCGCACGACGCTGCGGTCGAACTGGCGACCGGAGGCCCGCTCGATCTCCGCCAGCGCCTCCCACGCAGGCTTCGCCGCGCGATAGGGGGTATCAGCCGTGAGTGTCGCGTACGCGTCGGCGACGGCGAGCACGCGGACACCCAGCGGGATGTCCAGGTCCTCCACGTCCCACGGCCCGCCCACCAGCTCGTAGTACTCCTCGTAGCGGCGAATCAGGTTGCCGGCGTTACGCAGCACGCGGCTGACCGGCACGAGGATCGAGGTGGCGTCCGGGCCGCTCCGCTCGCCGCCCACCGCCAGCTCGATCTCGCCCAGGTCGTGGAACAGCCCGGCGATGCGCACGTCCTGGAGCTGGTCGTCGCCCATCTCGAGCTGACGCCCGAGGGCGGTGGCGATGTCCGCGACTCGCTTCGCGTGGCCCTTCAAGTGCCGTTCCGCGGTCTCGAGATAGCGGGTCAGGATCTCGAGGGTCGCCACGTGGGCATCGCGCAGCTCGCGCAGATGCCTGTCCTTGACCTCCGAGAGCGTGCCGACCAGATAACCGGACAGGATCAGGAACGCCGACCACGGGATCAGGTTCCAGAAGACGCCGCTCCGCACGCCTTCGGTGCCGATATCCAGTTGTCCGGTGATGACGAAATACCCCACCAGCACGGATATGAAGACGCCCGTCAGCATTGCGGTGCGGCGCCCGACATAGAAGCCCGCGGCGAGGACGGGGAGGTAGTAGAAGTTGAGGAACGCGTAGCGCTGGACCACCGCGAAGTTGATGCCGAACAGCGAGGCCACCAGCACCACGACGAGGATCGCCTCGAAGTGGTCGAAGACCCAGCTCCTGGCACGCTCAAGGAAGCGATTCATCATAGCGAGAGACCTGTATGTCCCGTGTGACCCTCCTGACGGATTTCGGCACCCGCGACGGGTACGTCGCCGCCATGAAGGGCGTAATCGCGAGCATCGCGCCCGGGGTGCCGATCGACGACGTCAGTCATGACATCCCGCCGGGCGATATCCCTTCTGCGGCGTGGGCGCTTTCACGATACTGGAGCCGCTATCCCGCTGGAACGGTCCATCTGGTGGTCGTGGACCCCGGGGTCGGCACGGAGCGCCGCGCGCTCGGTGCTCTTCTCGATGGTCGGTTGCTGGTGGCTCCCGACAACGGAGTCGCCACCCTCGCCCTCGAGCGGGCCAGCCGGTGGACGGCCGTTTCAGTGCAAAACGAAAACTACGTCGGACCCGACCGGAGCGCCACCTTTCATGGACGAGACATCTTTGCGCCCGCGGTCGCGCACCTGGCGCGGGGCGTGCCGCTGGGGGAGCTGGGGCCGCCTCTGGCGGAACCCGCACGCTACGCCTTTCCAGCCGTGATCCGGCAGGGCGGTGAAGCGCGGGGTGAGGTGGTGGCCATCGACCGCTTCGGCAATGCGGTCACCAACGTGCCGGGCGACTGGCTCGGGCGGGAGGCACGGGTGCACGTCGGCCGTGCCGTGCTGGAGGTGAGGGGCACGTACGGGGAAGCAGCGTCGGGCGAGGCGCTGGCGCTCGTGAACTCGGACGGGCTTGTGGAGATCACGGTCCGCGACGGTGCGGCAGCCGAGCGGTTACGAATCCGGCGGGGGAGCCGTATCCGTGTGCGGGGACTCCGGAGGGGGCCCGAGAACGGCCTGTGAGAGCACCGGCACCGGCTCTACGGCCTCTACGGCCGTCCCTCGTCGAAGTTCAGTCGCCGCGCTCGAGCCAGCGACGGTCTGCGCCCGTGAGGCCCTCGGGGCGGCGGCGCCGCGCGATGAGGCGCAGGACGATGTAAGCCACCAGGAGGATGGGCGCGACCTTGAACATGAGGAAGACGGCGAGCCCAAGTGCGACGGAGACGACGAAGCCCAGAATCGCCAGGACAATGCCGGCAACGACGATGATGCCGAGTCCGACGAGAAAAACCGTAAGCAAAGCGCTCAGCATGTCCACCTCCTGACCCGCCACCGGAGCCGCGGGCGTCCGGCTCTCATACGGCGGTGCGGTCGAGTTCCTTCATTCTTCCCTTCTTCGCGCGAGGGCTCCCGACCGGCTAGGGCAGCCAGCGGACATCGATGGATCCCAGCGCTGCCTTCACATGCACGGTAAGCCGTTGGTCCGCTGCCTCCCAGTCGGGCGACAGAAAGGCGTCTCCCTGTTTGATGAGGCCTTCGGAATCCAGTGACGCGAGGAAGGTGTCCTTCACGATGCGCACGCCGAGCCCGCGGGGGAAGCGCAGGGTCAGCGATCCGAGACCCATCTCCACATCCAGGTTGGTGTCCTCCCGCCAGTCGCCGGCGAAGTCCAGAGTCACGTCCCCCACGCCGGCCTGCACGCGGATCCGCTCCGCGTTGAGGTTACCGAGCCCGCGGGCGTGAAAGCTCGCGGCACCCACCTCGAACTTCGCCAGGCGCGCCCGCACCGGGTTTGGGTCGGAAAACGCGACCGTGGTCTCGCTGGCGCCGGCGGAGAGCTCGAGGGTGGAAAGGGCCAGGCCGCCGAGCTCGAGGGAGGAGCGGGTAGCGCCCATCTCCACATCCAGATCCAAGGGCAGTCCGCGAGCGATCGCGAGCTCGAGCTCGCCGCCGCGCTCACCCTTGAGCCCGCGGATCCCCGATTTCAGGCTGCGGACTCCGAGGCGCAGGCGGGTGCCGCTGAGCTCTGCCACCGGCTCGAAGCTGTCCTCATCGTAGCGCAGGCGCATGCGATAGAGCACGCCCGTCTCGGCGGGTTGGAGGCGGAACTCTCCGGCGCCGTAGCTCACCTCCACGTTCAGCCGCTCCTCGCCGGCGATGTGGCGCACCTTCGTCACCGTGCGCCAGCTCTGGGCGCTGGCGGGGTACGCGGCAGCCAGGAGCGAGGCCGCAGCCACGAGGCCGGCCAGGCCGCTACGCATCCGTGCCCTCGACATCAGCGAGATCCGGCTCCGTGTCCGCCAGCTCCGCGGGCCTGCCGGGCGCGAACGCTCGGGTCGTGCCGGCGCGGGAAAGCAGCACGGCTCCCAACCCCACGACCACGGCGGCGAACGTGGCAAGGATCCCGAGGAAGAGGAGGAGGCCACGCAGGAAGCCGAACCACGGGCCGCCCATGCCGACAGCGTACGCGGCCAAGAACGGGGCTATGAGCACGGCCAGCCCGCTGAGCATGTAGTAGTGAGAGTTCGAGCGACGCATCCACTCCCAGCCCTCGAAGCGGTGGGAGGCGACGAACTCGCCGATCGCGTGGGCGACGCCCAGATAGCCGAGTGCCGCGGCAGCGACGGCAGCCAGCGGGAAGAGCGGGATCCAGACCAGGAGGAGCGGGATCCCAATGATGGACACCGCCAGGACGATGACGCCGAGCACGCACGCCGGGATCAACAGAAAGGCCCCGGCGAGCCCGACGCCGGCGGCGCGGCCCGTGGCGCGCCGCGCCGTGTCCGCCACCGTCTCGAGCTTGTCTCGCGCGAAGAACACAACGGCGCCGCCGATCACCGCGAGGACGGCGAACACGGCAAGGGTTTGCAGGATCCCGGCGAGCCCGCGGCCGATGTAGCGGAAAGGCCGGAAGGCGTCGAACCGGTCGGTGCTGCGCTTCACGGCGCGCTCTACGATACGCTCCACGTCCGCATCGCGGACCGCTTGCTCGACCTCCTGCTCGATGTCGCGGACCGAACCCAGAAGCTCGCCACCCAGGCGCTCGAGCGTCCCGTCCACGAGCCGCACATCGCCCTCGATGCGTCCACCGTCATGGAGCCGCAGCTCGCCGTCCACGATCAAGACGTCGCCGCGGATCGTCCCGTGGACATCGAGGTCTCCGTCCACCATTACCACCGCCGCGTCCACGGCTTCGTCCCGGTCGATGACCACATCCTGGTCACTGTAGAGGCGCACACGATTCAGATCGAGGTCCTCGAGCGCGGAGGCCATACCCGGCAGGCGCGCAGCGTCCCGCAGGAGGCGCCGCAGGGCGTCGCCGCCTTCCACGACGACGCCCTCCTGGGGCGCTGCCGGCGTTGCTGGGGCCTCCAACGTCCTCGCGGCGAGCGCGCTCTCGAGGGTCGCGTCGATGCGGCCGGCGAGGGTGGCGAGTTCGCCGGGGAGCTCCGCGGGCGGCGACCAGCTTACGAGCGCCCGGCCGAGCGGGCCGTCGTCCAAAGAGACGGCGCGGCCCAGAAGCTCGCGCCAGGAGCGCTCCAACTTGTCGCCGACGCCGTAGCGTCCCACGCTCGCCCCATCGATCCGGACCTCGCCGTCGCGGAACGCGATCTCTAGGCTGCGGCCGCCCCGCAGCTCGAGCTGCAGCGCCGCCTCGCGACCCGAGACCGCGATCTGGCTCGACAGGATGCCGTAGTCCTGGCCAGACGCCGGCGCCGCGGTGAGCGGCAGGCAGAGCGCGGCCGCCAGGAGGGTGCGTCTAGAACGAGAAAAGGAGCGCATACTTGCCATCCACCGACCGGGTGGTAACGAGGTTGCGATACAGGACCCAAAGTGCGGCCGCCGTGAGCGCGCTGAAGGCGCTGGCGGCCAGGATGGCGGCGCCCGGTGAGCGGACGAGCGCGTCGAGCACCGTGTAGAGCCGGAGCACGAACTCGCTCTCGAGCAGGCCGCCGAACACGGTTTGCACGAGAGCCGCCGCGGCCTGGCGTGCCTGCAGGAACAGGTACGCGGCCAGCGTTCCGGGGGTGACGCCGGGGTAGGAGAAGATCCAGTAGAAGACGCTGCCGAGCGCGACCGCGGGAACGGCGGCGGCCGTGACCGCCACGGCCCAGGTGCGCGGCGTCGCCGGCACCGGGATGAGTCTCCGCAGCCAGGCCAGGACGCGCAGCCCCAGCGGGATCCGGATCCGAGCCATGACACGCTCGGCGAAGCCGGGAGTGGGCGCGAACCGCGGCAGCTCCACGAGCTGCGAGAACAGGAGCTGCCAGGCCTCGATCTCCGTTCGGCAGCGGGCGCACGAGGAAAGGTGCGTCTGCGCGGCCTCGCGCTCGAGCCCGGGCAGGACGCCGTCGGCGTAGTCCTGCAGGAGCGCGTCGCTCAGGTGATCCGCTCGCTGGTTTCCCATCACGGCCTCTCTTCTCCTTGATTCCACCACCCCTCCCTACGCAGGGGCGAGCCTGCGGGTTTCACTCGACCAGGTGCGCGAGCTTTTCCTTCAACTCGCTGCGCGCCCGATGGATATAGGTCTTCACCGTCCCGAGGGGCACGTCCATCACCTGGGCGATCTCTTCGTAGCTGTACCCCTCCAGATGCCGGAGGGTGATCGCGGCACGGTACTCGGGGCGAAGCTCGCCGATCGCGCGGTCGATGTGGCCACCCAACTCGCGGTGCGCGACGTACTGCTCCGGTGTTTCGCCCGCCGCCTCGACGGTGATCCGGGTCTGCTCCTCCTCCTCCTGGGTCTCCGCATGCGGCGACCCATGGATGGAAAGGGTCTCCACCTTCCGCCTGCGGAGATGATCGATGGCCAAGTTATTGGCGATTTTGAAGATCCAGCTACTAAGCTTGTAGCTCGGATCGTAGCTGTCCAGGGAGTTGAAGACGCGGACGAAGGTCTCCTGCGCCAGATCCTCGGCCGCCGCCCGGTCGCGGACCATGCGGCAGACCAGAGAGAACACGGGACGCTCGTACCGGGAGAGCAGCTCCCGGTATGCGGCATCCCGGCCTGTGCGGGCGACCTTGACGAGCTCCTTGTCATCGAGCTCCGCGTAATCCACGTGGGATCGGCGTCTCCGGACTCGTGAACCAGCGTGCGCGGACGCGGGATGAGACGGCCTGTGCCGGGAGTCCGTACGGCGTGGCCGCATCACGGGTTTCAGGCTGTGCGGTGCGCTGCGGTGGCGTGCCTTGATCCGCCCTGGACCCCGCCCTAGCTTCACTGCTCTCATTCTAGGGGTGCCGCGGCAACATGGCCAAGGAGGCGCAGAGGCAGCGGGTGCGGGCACGGTCTGCCGAGCCCGGCGCGCCGCGCGAAGCGGGGCCGCGTCCAGAGACGGACGTGGCAGCACCAGGCGGTGCACGCGGAGCGCGCGCGGAAGCGGCACCCGAACCGGCGCCGGCCGGGGGTCCTGGTGCGCGCGACGATCATGGGCGCCGCATCCGGCGTGCGTTCTCGGAGATCGCGCCCCGCTACGATCTCCTGAACCACCTTCTCAGCCTGAACATCGACCGCATCTGGCGGCGGCGGGCAGTCGATCGTCTGGGCTGGGAGCGCGCGCCGGAAGGCTTGTACCTGGACAGCTGCGCCGGCACTCTTGACCTGGGCGTCGAGCTGGCACGGCGGCCCGGATTCCGCGGAACCGTGATCGCCTGCGACTTCGCCCGTGCCATGCTGGAACGGGGGCGGTGGAAGCTGGCCGGCCTGCCCGTGCGCCCCGCTTGCGCGGATGCGCTGCGGATGCCGTTCCCGGACGGCGTCTTCGACGGCGCGATGGTCGCGTTCGGGTTGCGGAACCTGGCGGATGCGCAGGCGGGGCTCGAGGAGTTCGCTCGGGTGCTGAAGCCGGAAGCGCGGCTGGTGGTGCTCGAGTTCACGCTGCCAGCGAGCCCGCTCGTGCGCGGGCTCTACCTGGTCTATTTCCGGCGCGTGCTCCCTCTCGTCGGCCGCGTCATCTCCGGGCATCCCTGGGCGTACAGCTACCTGCCCGCATCGGTGCTGGACTTCCCCGGACCCGTGGCACTGGCGGAGCGCATGGTGGCCGCCGGGTTCAGCGGCACGCGGTGGGAGCTCCTGCTCGGCGGGATCGCCGCGATCCACACGGGGAGGCGGGCTGGGGGGCGTGGATTGGCGGTCCGCGATCCGTGATCAGCCATTGGCGATTCGCGATTCGCGATTCGCGATTTGCCGATCGCCGCACCAGGCCTGTGCGGCGTTGCCGGCCGTAAGGCCGGAAGGAACGGGAATAGGGATGGCGTTTCGAGATCTCCACGAGTTCATTGACACACTGGGGGCGGGGGGCGAGCTCGTTCGCATCGAGGAGCCCGTCTCCGTGATGCTGGAGATCACCGAGGTTGCCGACCGCGTGATGAAGTCGCCGGGCGGCGGGAAGGCGCTCCTTTTCCAGCGACCGCTGCTACCGGACGGCACCGTGAGCTCTTTTCCCCTCGCCATCAACCTGTTCGGCTCGGTACGGCGCATGGCCACGGCGCTGGGCGTCGAGAGCGTCGAGGAACACGCCCGCCGCGTGGCCGAGCTCCTTTCCCCCCAGGTGCCGAAGGGCGTGGTCGAGACGGTGCAGGCGATCCCCAGGTTCGCGGAGCTGCTCAAGGTGCCGCCCCGGCGCTACCGGGGGCGGCCGCCGTGCCAGGCAGTGGTTCGGGAGAGTGGCGAGGTGGACATCGAGCGGCTGCCCGTCATGAAGTGCTGGCCCGGCGACGCGGGGCGGTTCATCACCTATCCGATGGTCCTGACCCGCGACCCCGAGACCGGCGTCCAGAATGTGGGACTCTATCGGATGCAGGTGTTGGGACCGCGGGACGCGATTCTCCACTGGCAGCGCCACAAGGGCGGCGCGGCGCACTTCCGCCGCTACCGCGCGCGCGGAGAGCGGCGGATGCCCGTGGTCGTGGCGCTGGGTTGTGACCCCGCGACCATGTATGCGCAGAGCGCGCCGCTCCCGCCCGGCGTCGACGAGTTCCTGTTCTCCGGGTTCCTGGCGCGGCAGCCCGTGCTCACGTTCGAGTCCGAGGACGGGATCAGGGTGCCGGCCTACGCGGAGATCGTGCTGGAGGGGTACGTGGACCCGGAGGAGCCACCGGCGCTGGAAGGGCCGTTCGGCGACCATACCGGCTTCTACACGACCGCCGACTACTTCCCGGTCTTTCGCGTCGAGCGCATGACGCACCGCGAGGCCGCCATCTACCCGTCCACGATCGTGGGGATGCCGCCCATGGAGGACTACTACCTGGGCAACGCCACCGAGCGCGTCTTCCTGCCGCTCCTCCGCCTCACGATCCCGGAGGTCGTGGACTACCACATGCCGCCGGAGGGGATCTTCCACAACCTGGTCTTTGTGAGCATCCGGAAGGAGTATCCGGGCCAGGCCTGGAAGGTCATGAACGGGCTGTGGGGGCAGGGGCTCATGTCGCTGGCCAAGACGATCGTGGTCTTCGACCAGGAGGTGAACGTCCACGATCCCATCGAAGCGTGGTGCATCGCCCTGAACAACATCGACCCGGAGCGGGACATCCACTTCACGTTCGGGCCGGCGGACGACCTGGATCACGCGGCCCGCGGGCCCGCCTACGGGTCGAAGATGGGGATCGACGCCACGCGGAAATGGCCGGAGGAGGGCTTCACGCGGGAGTGGCCGGAGCGGATCGCGATGGATCCGGCGGTAAAGGCGAAGGTGGATGAGGTATGGCCGCGGCTCGGGATACGGTGAGCGCCGGGGCCAGGGGGACCGTCACGCCCCCGCGGGAAGGGCAGACCTTCGCGGGCACGGGCGCGCTTGCCCGGTACGCCAGCTTCGTCAAGCTGCCGCACACGCTTTTCGCGCTGCCGTTCGCGGGGCTGGGGCTGGTGCTCGCGACGTACGAGCATCCGGTCACGGTCGTGGACGTCGTGCTCATCGTACTGGCGTTCAGCGCTGCGCGATTCGCAGCCATGGGGTTCAATCGGCTGGTGGACGGGGAGCTGGATGCACGGAATCCGCGAACTGTGAGACGCGAGCTTGTGACGGGGGCGATCTCGGTGCGGGCGGCAGCGGTGGCTGTGGGGGCGGCTGCGCTTGCGTTCGTGGCCAGCGCGTTCGCGCTGAACCCGCTGGCGGGCTGGCTCTCGCCCGTGGCGCTGGCGTGGATTCTCGCTTACTCGTACACGAAGCGTATCACGATCTGGTCCCACCATGTCCTGGGGCTGGCGCTGGGGATCGCGCCGGTGGGCGGGTATCTGGCGATCGCGGGCGCGTGGCCGGAGCCGTGGTACTCGCCGGTGGTACTGGCGCTGGCGGTTGCGTTCTGGGTGGCCGGGTTCGACGTCATCTACGCGATCCAGGACGTGGAGTTCGACCGCGCGGAGCGGCTCCATTCGATTCCGGCGCGGCTCGGGCGCGGTGGAGCGCTGGTGTGGGCACGCCTCTTCCATGCGGCGGCGGTGGCGCTCTTCCTGCTCTTCTGGTTCGTGGCGCCGGCCCCGGTGGGGCCGCTCTATCTGGCGGGCGTGGGGGTGGCAGGCGGGCTCCTGGCCTACGAGCATTCGGTAGTGCGGGCGGTGGAGCGGGGTGGGGTAGATGCCAGCCGAATCGACCGCGCGTTCTTCCGGGTGAACGTGCTGGTCGCGATGGGGCTTTTCCTGTTCACGCTGGCGGACCGGATCGTGCCTGGGTGAATCCGGTGGCGGGCGAAGGGGTGGCGGCGTGCGCCGGCGGTGCGTCACCCTGGACCCAGGGGCGGACGGAGCCCGGGCGACGGAACGGATGCGCGGGACCTTTCGCGGGCGGAGTCGACGCGTGAGCGCGGAGCCAGTGGTATTCGGGATCACGGGCGCGTCCGGCGCGCCGTACGCCGTGCGGCTGCTCCGGGCGCTCAACGAGAGCGGCACGCCGGTGCAGCTCATCGTCTCGGAGACAGGGCTCAGGCTGCTTGAGGAGGAGGCCGGAGTCCAGGGGATCGATGGACTCCGGCGCCGTACCGGCGACTGGTCCAGGGTGCAGGTTTTCGACGAGAAGGACCGCGGCGCCACCCCCGCCTCGGGCTCGGCGCCGTCCCGCGGCCTCGTGATTTGCCCGTGCTCCATGGGGACCCTCGGCTCCATCGCGGCGGGCACAACCCGGAATCTGATTGAGCGGGCCGCGGACGTAGCGCTGAAGGAGCGACGCCGACTGGTACTTGTGCCGCGGGAGACGCCGTACTCGGTCATCCATCTCGAGAACTTGCTGAAGCTCGCCCGGGCGGGCGCCGTGATCCTCCCGGCGTCGCCAGGCTTCTACGGCCGGCCGGAGACCGTGGAGGAGCTCGTGGAGTTCGTCGTGGCGCGGGTGCTCACACATCTGGGTGTGCCGCACGAGATGGGGCCGAGGTGGGAGGGCGGAAGCTTGGGGTGACAAGAATGCAGATCTCAAGATAGAGCTGCACCGGTTCGGCGCCGCTGGGGAATTTGGTAAGCCAGCCCCCTCGCGCTCACGCGCAGCCGGCGTCCAGCACGTCGGGTTGGCCGCAGAAACAGCCGAAACAGCAGAAAAGGGTTGCGCGGGGCGGGGAGCACGTTCATATTGATGCTGTCGGCGAAGCCGACCTTATTCGGCTCTGGCGTCCGCTGTTGTCTGCATTCGGCGACATAGATGCGGCGCAGGTTAGGCTCGAATCTCCGTTCTGCCCGTAAGCGCCTCGGCTTTTCCCAGCAGCAGGTAGCCCGGCACCTGGGAATCCCGCGCTCGGCGGTCTCCGAGATGGAGACCGGGAAGCGCGACGTGTCCGCCTTCGAGCTGTTTCGCCTGGCCAAGCTCTACGGTGAACCCCTGGACACACTCTTGGGAGTCGCGGAGCCCGCCCCCGAGAGGGAACTGGTGATGCTGCGCGCAGCCGCCGTGACGCCGGCCGTGCGTGCGGAGCTCAAGCGGTTCGTCCAGCTTTGCGGGTTGTACCGTCAGCTCGAGGATTGGACCGGCAGGACACGCGAGCCGGAGCTCCGGGCCGTGGAGTCCGTGGTGTCCACCTTCGAGCACGCCCGCGAGTTGGCGGACGAGGAGCGGAAGCGGTTGGATCTCGGCGCGACGCCCGCGCGTGTCCTCACCGACGTGCTGGAGGATCGGGTCGGGATTAAGATCCTCGCCCTCACCCTCCCCGACGAGATCTCCGGAGCGTCCGTGAACAGCCCGCGCATCGGACCGGCGATCCTCGTCAACCGCGCGCACTCCGGCGGCCGCCAGGTCTTCACCTTGGCCCACGAGTACTTCCACCTGCTGACACGCGGGCGTGTCGCGGGCTCGTCGGGATCCCGGCTGTTGCATCTGTGCGCGGAGGCATCCGGCGAGGCGAGGAAGAGCCGGCCGGAGCAGCTGGCGGACCAGTTCGGCGGCAGGCTCCTGCTCCCGCCCGATCATTTCGTGGAGCAGTTGCGGCGCCTGCGCCGGGGTGACGGGAGCGTCGACTACCTCGACCTCGTTGGCGTGGCCCGTTACTTCGGCGTCAGCGTGCAGGCGGTGTTCGTCACGCTCGCGGCGCGCCGGATCGTTGCGTGGGACCTGGCAAAGGGAGCGTATGAGAGCCCCGAGCTTCAGGATCGCATCCTCCGGATCAGCGGCGATCGCCCGATCGAGCCGAAGCGGTTCCGGCAGCTCGCCGTGCAGGCGTACCTGCGGCAAAAGATCTCCCGGTCACGGCTCGCAGAGCTGCTGGAGGTCGAGGTATCCAGGGTGGACGAGGAAATAGAGCGCTACGGCAAGGACGTTCAGCGTGCGATCCGGGTTTCTCTGCCTCATTGACGCATGGGGGCTCATCCGCGCCGCGCAGGCCGGGTGGCTCGAGCGCTTGCTCGAGACCCACGCCCTGGGGGCCGCAGGCTCCGTGATCGAGGACGTGCGGCGCTCGGCCGCCGGCCTGGGACCGGAGTCGTCCGCCGTGCTGGAACGGTGCTTTGACGGGCAAGGCCTGGCCGTGGTGAGCGCCACAGCGGAGGAGATCGGCGCGTTTCTCGACCGGTACCCGACCCCGTCGCTCGGCGAGGGCGAGATCGAGTCGCTCGCCCTCGTCATGGCGCGCGGCGATTTCTTCTGCAGCGACGACCTGCATGTGACCCTGGTGATGAAGCACCTCGGACTCTTCGGGCGCCGGCTCTCGCTGGCCGCACTGGTGAAGGACGCCCGGAGATCGGCGGCGACGGACGAACTCGGTGCCCACGTGGCGGCCAGAATCGTTCGGGCCCTATGAAGCTGAGCAGCGTGCAGGCAATCAGGATGAAGGGGGAGGCAGGGTGGTGACCTTCGGAGGATGCGTCTGGGTATGTGGTCTCGTCTGACGCCAAGTAGCCTCCCGCGGCGGGCAGGGCCAGGGTGACCATGAGGCCCTGGAGCTTCGAGAGGGCGTTCGCTCCGACGACGCGAGTGGCCGCGCGCTGGGCCCGGGCGGGCGACGAGCGGACGTGAGGGTCGCCAGCGTCGAGGCGCTCGTGGCAGCGCTGAAGCGGGCGGGGGTGCGGCATCTGATCGCCGGAGGCATTGCGGTGAATGCTCACGGCTACTTGCGATTGACGAACGACGTGGAGCGATCACGGCGAAGGTCCAGGGGACCCGGCCGTACCGGGTCAAGCTGCGGGCCGAGGACGGCGAGGTACAATACTCGTGTACGTGCCCGGTCGGCCGGGAAGGCGCCTTTTGCAAGCACTGCGTGGCCGTCGCGTTGGCGTGGCTCGATCAGGGACGATCGGACCGGGCCGTGGGGAAGAAGGTCGGCAAACCCGCGGTGACGATGGACGACGTTCGCGCCTACCTCGCCGGTCAGGACAAGAACGTGGTCGTCGACATGCTCATGGATCAGGCCGGGGACGACGATCGGCTGCGCCAGCGGCTGCTGATGAACGCTGCGAAGAAGAGTCCCAAGGGGCTTGACCTCGCCACCTATCGGCGGGTGATCGACGATGCCATGGACTCCGGCGGATTCGTGGATTACCAAGGTGCCTACGATTACGCTTCGGGCATCGAGGAAGCGATCGATTCGATAGAGGAGCTGCTCCGGGAAGGACATGCCTCCGAGGTCATCGATCTGACCGAGCACGCCCTGGAAGCCGTCGAGGGGGCGATGGGGTCCGTCGACGATTCGGACGGCCATATGGGCGGTATTCTGGAACGTCTCCAGGAGATTCACCTCACGGCGTGCAAGGAAGTCAAGCCCGACGCGGAAGCGCTGGCCAAGCGCATCTTCACCTGGGAGCTCCGCACTGAGTGGGACACGTTCTACGGCGCGGCGGAGACCTACGCAGGTGTCCTTGGCGAGACAGGGCTCGCGGTTTACCGGAAGCTGGCAGAGGCCGAGTGGGCCAACGTGCCGTCCCTCGGTCCAGGGCGCGACGATGCGGAGAAGTACGGGAAACGCTTCCGGATCACGCACATCATGGAGACGCTGGCCCGGCAGATCGGCGACGTGGAAGCGGTCGTCGCGGTCAAGAAGCGCGACCTCTCGTCGGCCTACGCCTATCTCCAGATCGCAGAGACGTACAAGACGGCCCGGAAGCACGACCTGGCGCTCGAGTGGGCGGAGCGGGGCGTCAAGGCCTTCCCCAAACGGACTGACTCGCGGCTGCGCGAGTTCCTGGCGAACGAGTACCACCGCCGCAAGCGTCACGACGAGGCAATGGCACTCGTATGGGCGGAGTTCGTCGAATCACCGACTCTCGAAGAGTATCGAAACCTGAAGAGCAACGCCGGCAAAACCGGCCAGTGGGAAGCCTGGCGATCGAAGGCGCTGGATTTGCTCCGGCAGTCGATCGCCAGCGCGAAACGCGATACCCGGGGCGACCGCTGGCCCTGGTCGCGCAGGTCGGACCACACGGAACTGGTCCGGGTTTTCCTCTGGGAAAAAGATGTCGAGGCGGCCTGGCGGGAGGCCAACGAGGGAGGCTGCTCCAACGACCTCTGGATGGAGCTCGCCGCAAAACGGGAGCGGGACCATCCCGAAGATGCCCTGCCGGTCTACCAGCGCCAGATCGAGCCCACGCTGAACCGGAAGAACAATGAGGCGTACCGGGAGGCCGTCGCACTCTTGAGAAAGGTCCACGAGTTGATGATGCGCCTCGGCCGTCAGTCAGAGTTCGCGCGATACCTCGAGGCGGTCCGCGCGGCGCACAAGCCCAAACGGAACTTCATGAAGCTGCTCGAACAGGCGAAATGGTCATGACACTTGCGTCGCTCCGGCGACGGGCGCTCTTCCAGCGCGCCACCAGGCATTCAGATAGCTCGTGCAGCGTTCTCGAGCCGGTCGTCGGTGGTGACGAGCTCCAACCCTGGCAGCCGCCGGCGAGCAAGCACGTAGGTTGCGAGGTGGAGCGCGTCCAGCGTCCTGAGCGGCGCGTGCGGTGCAACGGTCGCCGCGGCATCGCAGACCGAGGCCGTCAGTTCCCACGTCTCGCAGCGCGCCCAAAGGGCGTCCACGGCACGTTGGGCATCGGCGAGGCATTCTTCGGACACGGCGGCCTCGGCGCGAAGTCTGAGAAACGCCCGGGCAGCTTCTACGTGGGAGAGCCGCGAAGTCACGAGCGCTCGCGCGCTGCCGATGCGGCGCTCCAGCTCCGGAGACGTGCCGGTCTCGAGCAGCGCCCGGAGCACGGCGGCGGTATCGAGATACAGGACGTCGGCCACGGGTCAGCGCTGGCGCTCGGCGCGAAGCTCGTCGAGCAGTTTCCGGGCGGTGCCTTCCGGCAGGCCGAGGCCACTGGCACTCCAGGTCCAATCCTGCTTCGGCAGGGCCGCGCGCGTGAGCTCCCCCGACTCCGCCAACCCGTCCAGCAGATCGTCCAGGCCTTCCCGCGGGGCGGACCGAGGCGCCACAGGCCGCAACTCGGCGATGACTTCGTCGCGATCTGTCACGAGGATCGTCTCGCCAGCGCGGACGAGGCGCAGGTACTCGGAGAGGCGGGCCTTGAGTTGCTTGACGCCGGCGGTCTTCATGGAGGTAAAGTAGTTACGGGTGGTCACGGGTGTCAACGCCGGCTTGGTACGGCGGGTACGGTGGAATCAGGACATATCGTGATCTTAGGGAGTCGGACGCTGCGCGATCGTTGAACTTCATGAAGCTGGTCGAACGGGCGAAATGGTCATGACACTTGAATCGCTCCGGAGACTGGTCTCCTGTGGCGAGGGCCCCACTCTGGAAGACAGCGGCGTGGGGTTAGCGATGAGTTGGCGATTGGTTGACGATACGACTGCCGCCCGTGCCGGAAGAAGGGTCATTCCGGACTACCTGCAGTGTCGCTTGAACGTGGGCCACTTCCGGGCTGCGAATACGACGCACCAAGCCGGCGCTTGGCGGCACCGGACGACTGAGGCCAGCAAGAAGCTCCTGGAGGAGACGTGACGTGGCGCATAGCATAAGCTTTCACGAATTCTTCAAGATGGCTACCGGGAGCGCCCCCTTCCCCTTCCAGCGCGGGTTTGCGGAGGCCGCGTCCCTCCCGCAACTCGTGCGTGTCCCGACGGGATTGGGCAAGACAGCGCTGGCCGTGGTCGGCTGGCTCTGGCGGCGTTTCGGCGGTAACGAGGAACGGAAAGCAGCAACGCCGCGACGATTGGTGTACTGCCTGCCCATGCGCGTGCTCGTGGAGCAGACCCGCGACAACGCGGTGCTCTGGCTGCACAACGTTGGGCTGCTGGCCGGGCCTGTGGAGTTCGATGAGCATGACGGCAAGAGAAGGGTGCGTTCCTATGCGCCCGACTTCAGCGATCCCGGAAAGGTTGCAGTGCACGTCCTCATGGGCGGTGAGGAGCGCGACGATTGGGACCTGCACCCTGAGCGGGACGCAATCATCATCGGTACGCAGGACATGCTCCTGTCACGCGCGCTCAACCGCGGCTACGCGATGACGCGGTCTCGATGGCCGATGCATTTCGCGCTGCTGAACAGCGATGTCCTGTGGATCCTCGACGAGGTGCAGCTCATGGGGACGGGCCTCGCGACGACGGCGCAGCTCGAGGCGTTTCGCTCGCTGCTCGGGACCGGGGGAACGGCCCAATCGATCTGGATGAGCGCCACTCTGGACCGCGAGTGGCTTCGGAGCGCGGACCTGGATCTCGGCTCGCTAGGGGACACGCTCGAGCTCGATGCGCGGGATCTCGCCCTTACCGACGTGGCAGCGCGGTATCGGGCACCCAAGCGCCTCGCGCAGGCCGCGGCGAGCGCGGCAGATCCCGACGTGCTCGCCCAGGTGGTACTCGACGAGCACCAACATGGAACGCGCACTCTTGTGGTGGTCAACACAGTGGATCGCGCCCGGCGGCTGGCTGCGGCGCTGCGAAAGCGGTTGACGGACGGAACCGGCTCCCCCGGTCTCGTCCTCATCCACTCCCGGTTCCGGCCCCTCGATCGCGAGCGGCACGTCGGCCAGCTCCTAGCGGCACCGGAAGGGCCTGGGGCGGTGATCGTTTCGACCCAGGTCGTCGAGGCCGGCGTGGATGTCTCGGCGAAGACGTTGTTCACGGAGATCGCCCCGTGGGCGTCGCTTGTGCAGCGCTTCGGGCGGTGCAACCGGGCCGGTGAGTTCGACAATCACGACGATCCGGGGCGGATCTTCTGGATCGATCTCAATGTCGACGAGTTGGACGAGAAGCGTGCGAGCAAGACGGCCGCGCCCTATCCGCCGCACGATCTTCACCAAGCGCGCAAGCTGCTCGTGGAACTTGAGGGTGAGAGCGTCGCACCCCAAACGCTCGACGGGCTCGGCGTCAAGCTGCCGTACGAGCATACGCACATCCTCCGTCGGAAGGACCTGATCGAGCTGTTCGACACCACGCCCGACCTGGCGGGCAACGACCTCGACATCGACCGCTATGTGCGAGACATGGACGACACCGACGTCCGTGTCTTTTGGCGTGACCTCCGGGGTGAAGCGCCGCAGCCGGAGGAGGCGTTACCGGGCCGAGAGGAGCTGTGCGGCGCACCGGTTGGCGGATTCCGAGATTTCATCAGGAAGTTGGGGAAGAGTACGAAGAAGCACATCAGAGTCCGAAGGGCGTACCGTCGCAACTTCCTTGAGCGGACCTGGGACCCGGTCTCCGAGCGCACGATTACTCCGGGACAGGTGTACTTCGTCGATTCTTCGGCGGGCGGCTATGACGAGGAAAGGGGATGGATGGGCGAGATCGCCCGCACCGCGGCGCAGCGAGTGGCACCGGTGGCGCTTGAGCCGGGGGAGGGTGCCGTCGTAGACGACGGCAACGAGGCGGATAAACTTTCGCAGACCAACGAGTGGCAGAGCATTGCCGAGCATACCGACGAGGTATGTGCCGAGTTGGAGCAGCTGCTGGGCGGCCTCGAGACGGTGTTCGCTCCGACACTGCGGGTGGCCGCGCGCTGGCACGACTGGGGTAAGGCGCATCAGGTGTTTCAGGACGCTCTTCCAGACGGCCGTCCCGACGCGAGCCGCGCCTGGGCGAAAGCCCCGGGAAAGTGGAAGCGGTACGGGCGACGCCAGTTCCGCCACGAACTCGCTTCCGCTCTCGCCGTTCTGGCGCTGACGCCGAAGACGGTTGGGCTCACGGTGAACGGCGGAGCAGAGCGCCTTTCGGTAGGTGCCGAGGCACTCGGCGCAGAGGACCTGCGCGATCTCGCTGCATATCTGGTGGCCGCTCATCATGGGAAGGTGCGCCTCTCGATCCGCTCCCTCCCGACCGAGAAGCATCCGCCGGACGGCAAACGCTTCGCCCGAGGCATCTGGGACGGCGACCGGCTATCCAAGGCGGATCTCGGTGGTGGCGTGCTGGCGCCTGGGGTTGCACTCTCCCTCGAGCCAATGGAACTCGGCTTGTGCCAGGAGCCTCCCTTCGCTGGCCAGCCGAGTTGGGTTGAGCGGATGCTGTGCCTCAGAGACCGGCTGGGGCCGTTCCGCCTGGCGTATCTCGAGGCCCTCTTGCGGGCTGCTGACATGCGCGCGTCGGCACGCGCCACGAGGGGACAGTTATGACGCCGTTCAGCGTCGAAGAGACTGATCGTCATGAGGTCAGGCTAACTGGCTGTGGCCCCGAGCCGCTGATCGGCTACCTGAAGGCGCTCGGGATTCTCAGAATCGTCAACGAGCAGCAAGATCACGAGGCGCGGGGATGGTGGGACGGCGATCGCTTTATGCTGGCTTCCGCACTCGGACAGAACGAGCTCATCGACTTTTTCGTGCACCGATACGAGCCGGCACCGCTCATCGTTCCGTGGAGTGGAAGCGATTTCTTCCGAGTGGACCGTCGAGGCGGTGGGCGAAAGTTCCGGAAGACGCCGACCGCATCCCGCGTCATTGAAGCTTTTCTCACCTGTGGGAGCCCACGGCTGGTGCGCTACCGCAGGACGATCGAGCAGACCCTCGGCGTGATGGACGAATGCGGGATCAAGGACAAGAAGGCGCTCAGCGAGAAGCGACTCAAGGCGCGGTTTATAGCCGCGCTCCGCGCGGGGCTCGGCGCTCCGGTGGTCGCATGGGTCGATGCGGCGGCAGTGATTGAGCAAGATCGCGCCACGTTCAGCGCACTCCTCGGAAGCGGTGGCGGAAGCGACGGAAACACCCACTTCTCCGACAACTTCATGCAAAATCTGTGGGACGTGTTACCAGATTTCGCGTCCCAACGAGGAGCCGCTACGAATGCAGCGGATGCGATCGCCCAGAAGAGCCGCCGGCTTCTGACGCAGGCGCTGTTTCATCACCCGATTGCCGGTCTGATCGAGGACCGTACCTCCTCACTGTTCGATTCCGGGGCAGTCGGCGGCCCGAACGCGAGCCACGGCTTCGAGCGCGGGTCGCTCGCCAATCCTTGGAATGTCATTCTCGGCCTGGAGGGCTCGATCTGCTTTGCCGGTGCGCTCGCCCGCAAGCTCAGTGTTCCCCTCACCGGGCGTGACCGTGCCGTCACCGCGTTTCCCTTTCAGGTCCGAGCAGTCGCGAGTGCAGGTGAGCGCCTGACCGAGAAAGAGAGTGGCAGCCGCGAGATCTGGTTACCGCTGTGGCGGAAGCCGGCCGGCGCGAGAGAGATCACGACATTGCTCTCCGAGGGACGTGCCGAGTGGGCACGGCGACCGGCACGGAATGCGGTGGACATGGCGCGCGCCGCTGCGTCTCTGGGCGTGGACCGCGGGATCGAGACCTTCCAGCGGTACGCCGTGGTACGCGGACGAGTCGGAGGCGAGAACTACCACACCGCCGCATCGTTGGGACGCTTCGAGGTCGCAGCTCGAGACTCGGTGGATCTGTTGCGGGAGATTGATGCCTGGCTCGACAGCTTCCGGACCGCCTGCGGGGACGACAGGACGCCGCCGCGGTTCCGGCGCGCGCTCCGCGGAATCGACGAGGCGATCCTCACCTTCTGCCGCTACGGGGGCCCGGCCTTGTTCCAGGCCATCCTGGTTGCCCTCGGACGCGCCGAGCGGGAGCTGGCGACTGGCGACCGATTCCGAACGGAGAAGCGGCTGCGCCCTCTCGCTGGCCTTTCCCCAGAGTGGGCGCGCGCGGCCGACGACGGCACAGTCGAGTTCGAACTGGCGCGCGCGCTGGCCAGCGTTCACGACGCCGCGCAGAAGCTCGGATCGATCCGCTGCAATCTGGAGCCGGTGAAGCTCGCTCGCCGACTTGATGGGGAAGCGGCTGTCGGCTGGGCGGAACGTGATCGCGCCGTGGTGTGGAGTTCTGCGGACGTGACGACCAATCTCGGCGCCATCCTCGCCCGGCGTCTAATGGACGGAGCCAGGGCTGGATGCGAGCGACTTCCGCTGGTCGCGCCGTCGTTCGCGTCGCTCGACGCCGTGGCACGGCTCCTGGTTGGTGATACTGACGATGAGCGTCTCGCGGACCTCCTGTGGGGGCTCATCCTCCTCCGCGGGGCTCACGGTTCCGCGGGCGGACTGCCCGCGGCCGAGCCGCCCGCACTCCCGCGCGCCTACGCGCTCCTCAAGTTGCTGTTCCTGCCCGATCCGCTCGACGTGAGCCGGACCTTCGTCAACGTGCGGCCGGAGCCGGCGGTCGTGAACCTGCTGACTTCGGGCCGAGTCGGTGAAGCCTGCCGCATCGCCGCCCGGCGGCTGCGCGCCGCCGGACTCGTCCCCATGCCGCACACGCGCGGGAAGCCGGGGGCGCGGGATGACGACTGGGAGCAAGCAGCGCACACCGGCGTGGATGGTCACCGGCTCGCCGCGGCGCTGCTCGTTCCAGTCGCCCCGTCCGCGACAGCCACTCTCCGACGTCTCGTCCTTCGCGAGGCGCCAGCGTCTGAACCAATCCGTAAGGGAGAAGTGTGACCCATGGCTATTGACTACGGTAAGCTGAACGCCGCCCCGCGGCTCCTCATGGAAGCAAGACTGAACCCGCTTCAGGGGAACCGCTTCCAGCCGACGGGCTTCGCCGATCTCGGCCCGGCGCGGTACACGTTGCCTGATAGGACCGAAATGCTTCTGGTCGAGTCCCCGCAGTCGGTGGCAAACCGCATGGAGCTGGCGTGCTGGGACGATGCGGCGGACGACCTCATTTCCGAACTTCGGGACCTTCCATATATCAAGGTCATGGACGACGGGAGGGTCCTGACTAACTCCATACTCGAGGCCCACCGGATAAACTCGCCGTACATCCTGGAAGGCAAGGACAAGTCCGTGTTCGAGGTACTAAAGAGGGACGCGGCCGGGATGGAAGTGGGGCCGGTACATCACAAGGACCTCGCGCGACTCGTGCTCAAGTACGACGCCAACGCCGTGCTGCACGGCGTATTCCTCGCCAAGCCCGATCTCGCAGGCGGTCGCCTTCGGATGACTCGCGCTTTGTCGGGATTCATCGAAGCGCGTAACGTCAGGGTCGCCGAGAGCGGTGGGGTAAAGAATGACCGCGTGGACCCGTCCGGCGACACGTCGCAGGGTTTTGGCAACGTCCCATTCCATCGGACCGAGTTCACGGCGGAAGAGATCAAAGCCTACTTCAATCTCGATTTGGCCCTGCTTCGTGGCTACGGACTCCCCGAGGACGCGACGAAGCTTCTGGTGGCGCTCGCGCTGTCCAAAGTGCGGCGATTCCTCTCTACAGGACTTCGACTCCGCACGGCGTGCGATCTCGAAGTGGACGGCGACTTAACGGTAACTCGCCCCGAAGGCTTCGGCGTCCCGGACGAGAAGACGCTGCTCGAGGAGTGCACGCGGCTCATCAGGGCGTGCAACGACCAGAAGCTATTCGCAGGGGTCACAGAGGTGAAGTGGGAGCCGAAGAGGAAGGCAAGCAAGAGGAAAGGTGGGGAGGATGAGGAGGAAGCCGAGGGTGAGGGGGACTCTGAGGACGGCAACGAATGACGGGTCTGGCCATCCGGCTTACGGCCGGACGGTTCCACGCGACCCCTTGGGGTCGGCACGTTAACGAGGGCGTGCCCGAGTGGCCGCCCTCACCGTGGCGACTGCTGCGGAGCCTTGTCGCGACATGGAAACGGAAGCTCGATGACAGACTGAGCCAGGAGGAGGTAAAAGAGCTGCTCGCCGTCCTCCTGGATCCTCCCGAGTTCGTTTTGCCCCCGGCCGCGACCGGGCATTCGCGCCACTTCATGCCGTGGTTCAAGAAGGGGCCGGACGACCGGACGCTCGTGTTCGACACGTTCGTCGCGCTACCCAGGGATGCAGAGGTCGTTGTCCTATGGCGCTCAGCGGTCCTCACCCGGGAGCAGCGGACAGTGTTGGCGCTCATCGCCGAGCATCTCCAGTTCCTCGGCCGCGCCGAGTCGTGGTGTGCGGCGCGCGTGCTCGATGATGGGGAGTTCGACGCGGTGCGTGCGCATATCAACTGCCGCCCCTTTAACGGGACGCCTGCGGGAGCGGAGGAACTGGTGCGCGTGCTGTGTGCCGACCCCGCGCGGGCACTGGCCAACGATGCGTTCTCCCGTACCATCGAGCGCAAGCGGGGGAAGAAGGTCGTGAGCGAGATCGCAAAGAGCGTCGCCTATGATCCTGACTGGCACCTGTGCGCCGAGACGCTCTGGCTCCACCAAGAGAAGTGGTCCGATCCTCCGGGCACCCAGTGGGTGACCTACACCCGGCCCAGGGACTGCTTCAAGATCACGCCAGCGCGGCGGACGAATGTTCGCCCGCGGCCGCGGCCGCAGCTTGCGCGCTTCGCGCTCGACTCGGCCGTGCTGCCGCTAGTCACTGACACGCTGCCGGTCGCGGAAGCGGTGCGGCGCAATATCATGGGGCTCTTCGGGCGGCTGCATCCCGAGCCCGATGGGTCACGCGGTCGCTCTCCACTGTTCGCCGGGAAGGACGCGGCCGGCAAGGCGCTCCAGGGTCACCGCCACGCCTTCTACTTGCCCACCGACGAAGACGGCGACGGGCGACTCGATCACCTCACGATCGTCGCCGAAGAGGGGTTCGGTCCGGGCGAGCTGCGGGCATTGGATCGTCTGCGGCAGATCAAAACCGCCGAGCGGGAAGCGTCGGGCCATGCGCTGCGCGTTTTACTGCTTGGCCTTGGCACGCTTGATGACTACCGCTCCGGTCCAATCGGGCCGTCGGTCATGTGGGAATCCGCCACCCCGTTCATCGTCACGCGTTACCTGAAGAAGCGTGGCCGCAAGCGCGATGACCAGGCACTCTGGAACGATTGGGTCGCGTTCCTCATCACTGTGCTGCGGGAGGAGTTGACACGGTTCATCGAGCGGCGGCCGGATCTGGCGGGAATCGCTGCCGAGAACATCGGGATTGCCACGCTCGTGGACGAGCAAGGCGCGTTCCGCTGCGGGGCGCGGAGGTGGCGCCTGATTCAGTTCACGCGCTTCCGCCGGAAGCGACACGACGACGGAGGCCGGAGGCCCGCGGGCGCATTCCGGCTCACGTTTTCCCAGCCTATCCGCGGGCCGATTGCGCTGGGACACTCGGCGCATTTCGGGATGGGGCTGTTCGTGCCGGTCCGATGCTGATCCTCGGCGCCCTCTCGGGCATCCAGGACTTCGTGTTCGCTCTCCCCGAAATCGAGGGCGGGCAAGCTCGAATGCTGCGCGCGCGGTCGTTCTACGTTCAGGTGCTCACCGAGCTGCTCGCCGTCCGCGTCCTGCACGACTTGGGCCTCAAGCGGGACGCGCTGCTCTTTTCGGCGGCAGGCCACTTCGCCATCGATGCGCCGGCTGCGGCGAGCAATATGGATCACATTGTCCAAACCGTCTCCACGATCCGGCGCTCCGCCGAGGAATGGTTGTTTGCTCGGACCGGCCGCCACCTCCGGGTTGCGGTAGGTCTTGAGAAGCTTACCGGTCCGGACGGCGCAACCCCGGCCGAACGCTACGGCCGCGCGCTCGCGGACCTTCGCCGGGCTCAACTCAGCCCCTGGCAGCCGCTAGCGGCGATCAACGGCAGATGGCTGAGTGACCGACTGGTCGGGGCACTGAGCGACGATGGGAGCGGCGCCGAGCTGTACGAGGCACTCGGCAGGGCGCTTCCGTCAGCGCGCTGGCTCTTGGTCGAAGAGAAGGGCGCGGCAATACCGGGCACGGCTGCCACGAGCTTCGAAGCGCTCGACTACCGGGTGTTCCTCACCGGCGAGCACGCGCCACCGAAGAGCACAGCGGCGCTTCTGCTCACCGATCTCCGGCGTCCAGGGTCTCCACCACCGGGACTCGATTTTGAACGGTGGCTGTCCCGGCCACTGGCGCGCCACGTCCCACTGCGGTACGACGGCAGCCCGATGTGGTTTCAAGAAATCGCCTCCCACGCACGGGGGGCGCGTCTCCTCGGTGTGCTGAAGATGGATGCGGACTCGCTCGGCGAGGCCGTGGCGAGATGCCTGCGCCGGGCCGCTCACCTGAGGGACCTCCATAGGTTCAGCCAGGCGCTAGACGGATTCTTCGCCGAGGAACTCGACGGGGTGCTCCGCACCGCCCCCTGGAACTCCGTCTATACCGTGTTCTCGGGCGGGGACGACCTGTTGCTCGTCGGGCCGTGGGACCGGATGCTCGATCTCGCCGGCCTCGTCCAACAGCGGTTTCAAAGCCGCTTCCAGAGCGAGCGGCTGACGATCAGCGGCGGGCTCGCATTCGTGAAGCACCGCTATCCGATCCGGCTCGCCGCGGAGCAGGCCGACCGGCTACTCGAGCGGGCGAAAGCGGAGCTCGCCCCCGGCGCCAAGCACCCCAAAGACCAGTTTGCGTGTCTCGGCCAACTCTGGAAGTGGCGGGACCATGCGGCGGTGCTCGCCGCCGGCAAGCGGCTCGCCGAGTGGGTCGAGGTCGGGGCGGTGCAACGGGGGTGGCTAGACACGCTCCTTCGCCTCGCGCTGCTCCGCCGCGGGGACATCCGGAACGCGCCGCGATCCGATGGCCACTTAGCGACTGCTCGCCTGGCCGCCCACGTGGAGCGTAACTGGCCCCGTCGGACCCACCTGGACTCGCGGAGGCGCGCAGCGCGCGAGTGGGTCGAGCGAGTGCTCGCCAGATTCGACGGGTTCGACACTTCCGATGACCTCGACGTCCGATGCCTTCCGGCCATCGTGCGCTACGCGATGCTGGCCACCCGTACCGCAGGAGAGGAGCGAGGGTCATGAACCGTCCCCCTGATGCAGCGCGCGGGGGCAGCCCGCACCGCCGCGATCCTCGCCGCGGAAGCATACCACCGGGACCTGGCGGCTCCAAACCCGAAACAATAAGAGCCATCTGGGGCGCGGACTACCTGAAAGATGGTTACTTCGACTCGAACGGGCACCTTCGCATCGAGTACGTCCAACGGGATCGCGTCGAGCCTCTCGCGCGTACGATGTGCCAAGCCTCGCCACCCCTCACGACCGGTCAGCTTCGACGGTTCTTTCAGCACTGCAGGGCGATCGAAGCAAGACTCAAGGGCAGGCGGTCGTCGTGGGATAGGGAGCGCCGGCATGTCGCCTTGCTTGACGCGGCAGCGCAGGACGCCGTGGGTAAGAGCCCACGCAAGATCCCGGAGCTGTTTTTCGACTTCATCTCGCGCAACATCCAGACCGTGCGGACCGAAGCGGACTTCCTCGAAGGATTTCTGCCGCACTTCGAGGCGCTAGTTGGCTTCGGTGCCCGCTACCTCCGGCGGGAAAGGAGCTAACGATGCGGAAGGTGGGACATTGGCTGATCGCCGGCGTGATCGAGCTCAAGAGCGGCACGCGGATTGGGGGCAGCGACGACGTGCTCCAGATCGGCGGGACGGACCTCACCTGCATCAAGGACCCCGTGACCGACCGGCCGTACATACCCGGCTCGTCGCTAAAGGGCAAGATGCGATCGGAACTTGAGAAGCACCTCGGCAAGTTCGGCGGGAACGATAACAACGAGCCTTGCGGCTGCGCCCAGGAAGACTGCCCGGTCTGTCGCGTGTTTGGCCCTCACCAAAAGAGCGACCACCGCTTGGGTCCTACGCGCATCATCGTTCGTGACGCACCCCTGCTCGAGGGGGGTGACATCGAGCTGAAGACCGAAAGCACGATCAAGCGGAGCACCGGCGGCGCCCAGCACCCCAGAACGCTCGAACGGGTGGCAGCCGGGAGCCGGTTCCGGCTGGAAATCGGCGTCCAGGAGCTCGACTTGGATGCGCCGATGACATACGAAGATCATGAAGGCCGACGGGTCACGGGCGGAGAGGCACTCGTGCAAATCGTCTATCACTGTCTCGATCTCATCGAGGCATCTGGCCTCGGGTCGGGGACGAGCAAGGGGTATGGTGCCGTAGAAATCACCGTCAAAGAGGCTAAGCGGCTACCAGGCCGTCGCGAGCGTCCGCAGCCAACCGCCGGGAGCGGTGCGTGAACCTAATGCGCCTCCGGCTTCGTCCGGTTTCTCCATGGCGGACTCCCTGGCAGGCCGACACGGTGTCGGGTCTCCTCTGCTGGATGTGTGCGCGGGTCGAAGGACCTGAGCGTCTGCGCGACGAGGTGATCGACCCGATGCTCGCAGGGGAGCCCCCGTTCGTCTTTTCGGACGCCTTCCCCGGCGACCTGCTCCCGGTGCCGGTGGCAGTGAAGGCGGGAACCTACGCCCCAGAGGAGTTGAGGGTGGTGAAGCGGGCCCGGTGGCTCACCCCGGCAAGTTTCGAGCGGGTCCGCTGTGGCGAGTGCCTGGGCGTGGCCGAACTGGTATACGATGACCTAATAGTCCCTGCCGTGCAGACCCGGAACACGCTTGGTCGTCTCACTGATACGACCGGTGGCCCAGGCGCGCTCTTCACGCTGCCGGAATTGGTGCTGGATCCGTCTGCGGCGGTGCTCGAGGGTGCCAATCACCTCTCAATTTACGTCCGCGTGGCCCGCGCCTTCGCAGAGCGACTTCTCGAACTCCTCGATGCGCTCTCGCAACACGGATTCGGTGCGGACGCGTCGGTCGGCAAGGGACAGTTCACGTTCCCGGAGGGCTATCCGGTGTTGGAGCCGGTTGCGGCGCTGGATGCGCCCCTGCCAGGGACCGATGCGGTCATCTCCTTGTCCACCTTCCAGCCAGGCCCTGCGGATCCGGTGGACGGGTACTGGGAAGCGTTCGTGAAGTCCGGCAAGCTGGGGCCCGACCTTGGCCTGGCGGACGTCCGCAAGAATCCGCTGATCATGCTCCGGCCGGGAGCATGCTTCCGCAGCGACACGACGCGGCGCGTACTCGGCCGCGCGATCCCGGCTTCACAACTCCTTCCCGCGCAGGCGAGGAGCGAATTGAGTCGCCGTGACGTGACCGTCATCCACCCCGCCTTCGGCCTCGGGGTGCCGGCGCGTCTGGACTGGAGAGCGGCCCTGTGAGCGGCGATTATATCCTCCTGGTCGCCACGGTCGGCGGCAGTCCGGAACCCCTCGTCGCCGCTCTCGTGCACTGGCGACCGGCGCGCGTGTGGTTCTTGGCGAGCGCGGACACGGAGTGCGTCATTAACGAGAAGATCGTCCCCCTCGCCGAGCCACAGGGTGTCCAGCTCGATTCCGGCCGCCGGGAAATCCTGACGCTGCCAGACGCTCAGGATCTGCGCTCCTGCATCGCCCGGCTGCGACAGCTCACACCGCATGTACAGTCCTGGCTCGCTCGTGGGGACGGCCACCGGGTCGTGGTAGAGCTCACCGGCGGTACGAAGTGCATGTCCGCCGCGCTCGCGCTGCACGCTCACCGCTGGCCCTGCACGTTCTCGTACGTGGGCGGCGGTGAGCGTACGAAGGGGGGCGTGGGCGTCGTCGTGGGCGGCACGGAACACATCTTTCACATGCACAACCCATGGGACACCCTTGGCTACCAAGCAATGGAGGATGCCTGCGCCCTGTTCAATCGCGGCGAATCCGCCGCCGCAGCCGAGCGCCTTCGCCAGGCTCGGGACCGGGCCGAGGATCCCGCGGTGAAGCGAGAACTTTCGACGCTCGAAGCCCTAACCCGAGCCTACGCAGCGTGGGATTGCTTCGACCACGGTGACGCGGCGAATCGTCTCAAGGATGTCATTAAGAATCGCAATGACTTGAGCGTAGCCTTCGGTGCCGACGCCGGAGACCGTCTCCTGGACCAGATCGAACGGCATCGGGCGCACCTCCAGTGTCTCATAGAGAATTCGCACATCGGCGTGGCTCTCGTGCGCGACTTAGTCGCGAACGCGACGCGGCGAGCCAGGGAGAGACGATACGATGACGCCGTCGCCCGGCTGTACCGAGCCGTGGAGGCGTTGGCTCAAATCCGACTCCGTGACGGCCACGGCATCGACACATCGCGCGTGTCTGTGACGCAGCTCCCGCAGGCGCTACGGACCGAGTGGGCCGATCGTGCCGAGGAGGGAACCCTCGTAATCGGTCTTCAGGACGCCTACACGCTACTCGAGAGGCTAGGCGATCCACTAGGGAGCCACCCTGTCCAGAGCCGCCTACGCGGACCCAAGTCGCCCCTTGCCATCCGGAATCAATCGATTCTCGCGCACGGTTTCCAGCCGGTCGGGGAATCTGGGTACACAGAACTCCTAAAGGCCACTGTGGAGCTTGGCAAGCTGTCGCAGACTGATCTGCCGACGTTCCCCCGTATCCCGGAGATGACCGCATTACAGGACTTGCCGTGACCCGCAACGCGTCACACCCCCGCTACCTCGGCGCCGTCGGCGTGTTCACTCGGAGGGATCTGCGGTGAAGATCGACAGGAACCTTGACGCCGACCTGCTGCGGCGTGACCCTGCACTCGCGGAGGTCGTGCGGCGGCTTGTCCAGGCATATCAGCCGGAACGCATCTATTTGTTCGGCTCCAAGGCTCGCGGCGACGAGGGACCCGACAGCGACTACGACCTGCTGGTGGTGGTGCCGGACGATGCGTCGCCGGAGCGCCGTGATAGCCGGCTCGCCTATGAGGTGCTGTGGGGCACGGGAACCGCCGTCGACGTGCTGGTCTGTACGCACTCGTACTTCGAGGCCAGACGGCATCTGCGCGCGTCGCTGCCCGGTACGGTGCTTCGTGAGGGGAAGCACCTCCATGCTGCATGACCCCGCGCGAGTGGAGGACACGAGAGCCTGGTTGGAAAAGGCACGGCTGGACTTGGAGGCGGGCACGTTCGAGCTGGCGAACTCGGCGCTTTTCGGCGATGTGGTCTTTCACGCCCAGCAGGCTGCCGAGAAGTCCTTCAAGGCGTTTCTCGCCTGGCACGACGTGCCGTTCCGCAAGACGCACGACCTCGGGGCGATCGGAGGCGCTTGCCTCGAGATCGATACATCGCTGCGGCAGGTCGCAGACCGGGCCGCACCGCTCACGCCGTACGCCTGGAAGTTCCGTTATCCCGGGGAGTCCGCGGCTCCCAGCCGCGAGGAGGCCGAAACGGCCATGGCCACGGCCCGCGACGTGTACAACGCAATCGTCGCACGATTGCCGGTAGAGGCGCGGCCGTGAAGCGGGGGGGACGAGAGCCGGGAGGAACCAGGATCGTCCCGACGAATTCTCAGCGGCGGGATGTCGCCGCATGGCGATTGCGTGAGCGGCGCGCCGGCCGCCTCGAGGTGATCACGCCTTGGCGGAAGGCGGTGGCGCGCCTCTGCGACCCGGAACTGCGTGGGATCAGTATCGAGGGGAGCCTGGAAGCGGTATACCAGGCCCTGCGAAGCGATCCCGCGGTGTCAGGATTGAACAGAGCGCGCGGGGTGCCGATTGAAGCTTAATAAGGGTCGACCTGACATGACGTCACACCGCCGGCAACAAGCCCTACACGAATACTGCGCGCGTCTCCACCTGGCCCTGGGCGATGAACTGGATTCGTTGTTGCTCTGGCTCGTAGGCCAGGGGGGATGCGGTGGAGGGCTCTGACATCGACGTGCTGGTGATCATGAAGGGTCCTTTCGACTATGGTGACCGGCTCGCAAGCTCTCCTGCACGAGGCGGTGCCGTTGTGAATGCCGAGCGGGCAGCGCTGGCCCAGCATCGCTTCGAGCGAGCGCGGCCCACGGCGAGCAGAGCGGTACTCGTCATTGATCCATGCTGCCTCGCCTGGTCGCACTACATGCGCCTCTTCATCGCGCACGGTAAGGGCTGAAGATGAGTGGAGCTTCACAGGGGCTCGGGAAGTTGGATCCCGCGGTGCTCGATGAGATCGTCCGGCGAGTCGTGGAGGTTGCCAGGCCGGACCGCATCATTCTGTTCGGCTCGGCGGCGCGGGGGGAGATGGGACCTGACAGCGACGTGGATCTCCTTGTCGTGAAGTCGGGAGTCGAACATCGGCGACGGCTGGCGCAGGCGATTCATCGCGCGATGTCTGGAGTGGAGGCGGCCGTGGACGTGCTCGTCGTGATGCCTGAGGATATCGAGCAGTACCGCGACAAGGTTAGACCGATCATCGGGCCGGCGATGCGAGAGGGGCGTGAAGTGTATGTCGCCTGAACCACGAGACCCGAGCGACCCGTGGTCGTGGCTCCGGCGGGCGCGCAGCAATCTGGCCCGCGCACGGGCCGGGCAGTCGACACCTGAGATCCTGTGTGAGGACCTGTGCTTCGACGCGCAGCAGGCGGCGGAGAAAGGCATCGAGGCGGTGCTGGTGAGCCGGGGCGCTGAATTCCCGAAGACGCACGTGCTGGTCCGACTGCTGGACCTCGTGGAACGGGCGGGTGTGGTCGTTCCGCCCGAAGTCCGGGAGGCTGAAGTCTTGGC
>JACQVF010000098.1 GCA_016209885.1 Gemmatimonadota bacterium
CCCAGGGTGCAACGCCCGCCAGATACCTCGTCCAATGCACACGCCGACATCGCCACCAGGTATGGCGTGCGGCTGAAAATGGGAATGACGCCCGTCGCCAGACGAATGCTCTTCGTCGCGAGCGCGGCGGCGGTGAGCTGGCTGAACGCGTCCTTGCCGGAGCCTTCCGTCACCCAGACGCTCTCGTACCCGTGCTCCTCGGCGGCGCGGGCGCCAGCCGTTATATCATCAACAGGAAGGACGCTGGTGAAGGCGATGCCCAGGCGCTCCATGCGAACCTCCGTTTGTCTTTCGCGTTCGCCGAGCGCGCCGCGCCCGGCGGAGTTTTCCGTGGCTGCGAGTCCGAAGCGTATCTTATGAGGCGCCGGAGGACGCGTCAAGGCGTGCGCGCGGACGCACAACAAGAGACCGCCGAAAGTGAACCCTTTCGGCGGCCTCTGTCCATACGCTGAGTGTGGCTATCCGCTAGCGCGGAGGCCCCTCGCGCTTCAGCTCGTCCAGCAGGCGGCGGTACGCCTGGCACTCTCCGCCGAAAACGTAGCTCGCCGGAGTGACCGTGAGGCTTTTCGCGCCCACGTGGCGCAGGTGCTCCACGGTGTCCAGCAGCCGCCCATGCTGCACGACGACCGTCACGGAGTACCACCCCTGCTCCTCCTCCTTGCTGTACACGGGAGCGATTGTCGGCCCCTGGAGTCCCGCCAGCTCCGGCGACGCGCAGACCTGCCGCGCCACCGCCTCCGGCGACGGCCCCTTGATGTTCGCCTCGATGCTGTAGTAGCTCTTCGCGCTCATCCGCGCTTCGATCATCTCCAGCAGGCGCTTCGCGGTCTCCAGCTTGTCCTGGTCGCGGCGCAGGAACTCGCGGTTGGCGATGAGACACGCCTGTGACCGGATGACCGTGCCGTCCTCAATGGTCTTCAGGCGGTTCTCCCGCAGCGTCGTGCCGCTGGCCGAGATGTCCGCGATGACGTCGGCGTATCCCATGGCCGGAGCCACCTCCATGGCGCCGCTGGCCTTCACCACGGTGAAGTAGTTGAGGCCCTTCTGGTAGAAGTAGCGCTGCACGAGACGGGGGTACTTGGTAGCCACCCGCAGATCGCGGCCCTTCTCGCGCAGCTCCACGGACAGGTCGATCAGGTCCGCCATGCACGTCACGTCCATCCAGGCGTCCGGCATGGCCACCACCAGCTCGCACCGGCTGAACCCAAGGTCTTCGATGAGCACAATGGCGTCGCCGCCTTCGACACGGTATTCGTGGTAGCGGTCCAGCCCCACGATACCCGCGTCCGCGCTGCCCTCGTCCACTTTCGACGTGATGTCACCGGAGCGCTGGAACAGCACTGCGATGCCGGGCAGGGCGGGAATGGCCGCGGTATAGCGGCGCGCGTTGGGGCGCTCCACGCTCAGGCCGCAGGACTGGAGGAACTGGGTTGTCGGGTCCGCCATCTCCCCGTCGCTAGGAAGAGCGAGGCGCAGCATGGCGTCCCTCCTTCGTGCGCATCTCGCGGGCCTTGCCATGCGCGTCCACCACGACCACGCCTGTCATCCCCGCTCTGCGAGCGTACACAAGCGCGTCCTCCGCCGTGCGTCCGGAGACCTCCATCTCCGCCACGACGCCGCGCCGTCGCAGCTCGCTGGCGTAGGTCTGCGCCTGCGGGTACGCGTCCGCCTCCGGCACGACCAGAATGCGCTCCGCGCTGACGACCGCCGACGTGGTTCGCCCCTCGGCGCACAGCGCCTCGACAACGCGCTCCACGCTGTACGCAAAGCCCATCGCGGGCACGTCGCCGCGACCGCCCAGGGCGCGGATAAGCCCATCGTAGCGGCCTCCGCCGCCCAGGCGCACCATGCCCGCGGGGCTGTCGTGCTGTAGCTCAAAGACAAGGCCCGTATAGTAAGCGATCCCCCGCGCCAGACCGAAGTCCACGGTCATGCCGCGCGTGGGAACGTCAGCCTTCTGCATGAAGTCCATGAGCGCCTGGAACCGGGCCACGGGCGCAGGGTCCAGCCCGCGGCCCTGGATGTACCGGGCCGCCTCCCGGAAGGCCTGCTCCGGCTCGCCTTGAATGCGGCAGAGGTGGGCCAGCGTGTCAACCGCCTGCTCGACGCGACGGGGGTCGTCGGCGCGCCGCAGCTTCGCCAGGAAGCGCGACGCTATCTCGTCCGGCGTGCGGCTGCCGAGCGCCTCCGGACGGGTGCCCTGGACCATGCTGTGGAGCAGGGCGCGCAGTTCGTCGTCGCTCATGCCCCTGGCCAGCTCTTCCAGCGCGCTTTCCCCGGCACGGTGGCCCAGCAGTCCCACCTCCGTGGCGCGCTCCTTGACGGCGCTGACGCCGGCGTCGCCCTCGCGCAGGCGGCCGATACTGCTCAGCAGGAACATGGAGGCCCTGTCCGAAAGGCCCATCGCCTCCAGGATGTCGGACAATACGCCCACGTGGCCGATGACGGGGTGGTGCTCGCGCAGGCCCGCCTCCGCGAGGCCCCTGCACGCGACGCCCATCACCTCCGCGTCGGCCTGCGGGCTGGCGGAGCCGATCAGCTCGGCGCCTATCTGAGTGAACTGCGTGACGGGGCCGCCCTCGGCGGGGTAGGCCCGGAAGACGGGCCCGGCGTACTGCCAGCGGACGGGCAGGGGCAGGTCCGCCTCGCGCTCCACGTAGGCGCGGATAACCGACGCGGTGAACTCCGGGCGGGGGCTGATCCTCTCGCCGCCCGGGTCGGACATGGCGAGCAGGCGCGCCGCCATCTCGCCGCCGGACTTGCGCAGATAAAGCTCCGCGCGCTCCAGCACGGGCGTCTCCACGGGACGGTAGCCGTGGAGCGTCAGCAGGGACCGGAATCCCGCCCCGACGGACTCCCGTAGAGCCACGTCCTCCGCCAGGATGTCCTGACAGCCGGAGAGCCGCTGAATGCCTCGCTGTTCCATTATTGCGCCTTTCGTAAACCTTGGGCGTATTCTACACTAATTCAGATGTGGCTTCAACTCGGCGGACTGGTGCTCCGGTCTCCTCCCGACTCGGAGCGCCCCGATGCACAGGGGTGCTATAATCTGCATCGCGGGGGAACCTTCGCGAATCTCCAGACGTTATACCATCAGGAGCACCTGCACACGACGCGCACAAGAAGGAGGCCCCCATGAAACGACTGTCCATTCTTGGCATCGTCCTGGCGCTGTTCGTCCTGGCCGTCTCGGCCTGCGCACCCGCACCCAGCCCCGCAGTTCCGGTGGCGCCCGCGGTGCCCCGGCCGGCCCCAGCGCCCGCTGCCGCGCCCGCGCAGCCGAAGGGGGCCGCGCCCGGCGAGGCGCCCACGGCCGCCGAAGAGGCCCGCCTCATCGTGCGCGAGGCCCGCATCTCCGTGCTGGTCAACGACGTTTCCGCGTCGGCCACGGC
>JACQVF010000099.1 GCA_016209885.1 Gemmatimonadota bacterium
CGTAGCCGCGGGGCTCCACGCCCTCGCGGAACCATGTAGGGTCGAGCCTCTCGAACTCGGACGGCAACCCCGGGATCTCGAAGGCCCGCTTCTCGAGCGCGGCCTGGAGGAGGGAGTCCAGGGTGAGGCCGGCGGCATGGGCGTAGAGCGCCAGCGCCAGGCTGGGCTCGAGGCCGTCTCTCGACCGCACGGCGACGAGTCCGTCGCGCACCGTCTCGAAAGGCGTGGGCAGGTCGGCGGCCGCTACGTCCAGAGCCACGTCGGCGAAGAAGGGGTGCGGAGAAGCCAGGCGCGGCCCGGAGTCGGTGACCTCCGTGGGTGCGGCCAGCACGACGTTGCCCGCCCGAGCGATGGCGTCCCGTAGCCGGTCATCGCCGCCGTCCATGCGGTTCAGCTCGGGGTAGAGCCTGTCCACGTAGACGTCGAGCCCGATGACGTGGGCGCCGGCGCCGGCCACCGCATCGATCACGTCTGCGATGAAGGCGCGGGGGTACGGCGAGAGGTACG
This sequence comes from Gemmatimonadota bacterium, assembly GCA_016209885.1. GTDB lineage: Bacteria > Gemmatimonadota > Gemmatimonadetes > Longimicrobiales > Gaopeijiaceae > JACQVF01. The sequence goes on from JACQVF010000099.1 coordinate 508, forward strand.
GCCAGTCACGGGTGGCGGCCGAGTCGAAGAGTACGAGCACGACCTCGCTGTCCTTGGCGCTTTCCGACGCCGCGATCTGGCGCCAGTCGAGGGAGCGCAGCTCGAGCGCCTCGCTCCATCCGCTCATGGCGCCCCAGTGCGTCGCGAGCAGGCTCAGCCCGCTCGAGGCGGCCACGGTGAGCGCGAGCACGAGGAGCCGGCGCCATTTCATGGGAGGCTGCCGAGCGGGTCAGCGGGAGGGCGGGCGAGTGCGCTCCTCTGCCCCGAGGGCTTGGCTGGTGCGAGAACGTCTCGGACAGACGGCGTGATCGTGGTCCCCTGCATGCTGCGATGTCACTTCTCGATCCGGTAGACAACGGACGCGCCGGCCCAGGTGTCGAGGCGCACGGCATCGGGCGCCACCTCCGAGCGGCCGGCGGCGTCCTTCAGGGCCTGGGCGATCCGGTCGGCCAGGAGCGCATCGCCGCTGGTGAGTTCGCCCTGGGTCAGCGGGATGTCCAGTGGCCTGCTCGTCACGAGCGCACGCACGATACCGCGCCCGGTGGGCGGCATCGCCTGCACCTCGGACTCCATGCTCTCGGACGGGAAGACCAGCGCCTGACCCGCCCGGATGCGGTTGTCCTTGTCCCACGGGTTCGGGAACAGCACCGTGACGGTGCCGTCCGTACCCAGATCCACCAGCGTGAGGTAGCCGTCGTGCTCCGAGCGCGCCCGGAACGTCACGCTCTCGCCGATCCCGAAGCTGGTCTTGCCACCCGAGAGGCTCGCCTCGACCTGGAACGGCTGCACGAGGTTCTCCATCTCGGCGAGCCGCTTGGCTGCGGCCTCCTGGCCGAGCGCAGCGGCGAGTTGCGTGGCCAGATCCGGGCCGAGCGAGAAGGTGTGGCGCGTCGCGCCGTCCAGCCCGAGGACGCGTACGGCGTCGGCCGAGCGACGCACCAGGAGGTGCGCGAACTCGTCCGCGCCGTCCACGAGGGTGAGCCCTGGAGCGCTGCGGATTCTCTGGGTGAGGGCGCCGCGAGTCTGGGTATCGAGCCCCGCGATGTTGACGCGCAGCGGCTCCTCGGAGAAGCGGTAGGCGACGAGCCGCGCCTTGAGCGCGCCGTCGGGGCCGACGCTCCCGGGGGCACCGGAAACGATGCGGGCGCGGGCGCTCGTGGCAGATACGGACTCCACGATCGCCTGGGCGCCGTTCTCCAACTGGAACACCGAGCCCTCCGTGATTCCGAGGGCGTCGCCGCCCGCGAGCTCCACGGTGTTGTTGCCCGCGAGCGTCGCGGGGATGAACGGCCGTGCCGCCGCGGACGCCGAGCCCTCGAGATGGAAGAGTGGCGCGGAGCGCAACGGGTGCTCGTTCATCGTCGGCATCTGGTCGAAACGCGCGCGCTCCAGCGCCTGCTTCGTGCTCTCGAACACGGACTCGTAGGTGGCGCTGGCCGGCGCCATCCAGAGCTGGCGAACGAAGAACGTAGTGAACGCGCCGCCGTAGTACGGCTCGCTTCCTTCAGGCCCCGGGAACTGGGCATCCACGGCGGCCTGCTCGGGCCGTGTCGCCGCCAGCTCGAGCACGGTCTCGGAGCCCGTGTTGAAGCCCACGCGGTCGATCTGGTCAGGCAGTGCGCGCCGCGAGACGCCGGGCGGCTGCGGCAGGCGGTTCACGTCCCGGTGGAGGAGGCGCAGGCGTGCGAAGGGAGTGGCGGCCCGGGTCCCCGTGCCCGCGTGGCAGTTGTCGTGGATGAACACGACGTTGCTGGTGGGGATGCGCCGCAGCCATTCGCCGAGCTGCTCGTCCACGATATCATACTCCGGGCTATCCGCCCGCACGTCGGCGGGCGCGATCGTCTCATCGAGCCCGTCGTCCTCGTCGCCGTTCTCGTCCCACACCTGCGAGCCGTGCCCGGCGAAGAAGAAGAGGACCTGGTCGCCGGACTGCACGACCGAGGGCAACCACTCCGTGAGCTGGGCGCGGATCGCGTCCCGCGTGGCGGCCCCGTCCAGGAGCAGGTGGATGTTCTCGGGCGGAAAGCCCCACCGATAGACGAGCACATCGCGGGTCGCCTGGGCGTCGCGAACCGCGCCGCGGAGATCGCCGCCCGGCTCGTCGGTGAAGTTGATGTAGTCGTTGATGCCCACGATGAGCGCCCAGCGGGCAGGCGCTCGCTCGACTACACCTACGCCGCTGTTCCGGTCCGCGGGCCCGAAGGCCGCGAGCGGGACGAGGGCCAGTACGACTGCAGCCTTCACGTAGCGTCTCACGTTAACTCTCCCCTAGAACGATCGGACTTCCCTCCGAGGCCGCGTCCACCTCGAGGGCGAGGCCTCGGCGCTCGGCCTCGGCTCGAATCTCGTCCACGATGGCCGAGAGCTCGTCATCCGTGCGCTCCGGCGCGTGGTGGAAGAAGCTGAGGCGCCGGACTGCGCCCTCGGCGGCAAGCTCCAGCGCCTGGCTGAACGTGGAGTGGCCCCAGCCGAGGTGCGGCGGGTACTCGGCGTCCGTGAACATGGCGTCATGGAACAGCACGTCGGCGCCGCCTACGAAGTCGATCAGGCGCTCGCGCCAGTTGCCGCCGTCCACATCGTACTGGGCGCCCACCAGCTCGTTGTCCGGGATATAGCACACGGTGCGGCCTCCCGCACGAATGCGGTAGCCGACCGTGAACGAGGGGTGCCGCATGCGCATGGCGTGAACCTCGATCCCGTCGCCGCCGGTCCACGCGCCCTCGTTCAGATGAGAGAACTGGAGCCCGGCCGCGATGGCGGCGAAGGGGACCGGGAAGTAGACCGGACCCATCTGTCCGGCGAACAGCGTCTGGATGTCCACGCTCGCCTGTTCCGGCCCCATGATGCGAAGCAACGCCGCCGGCTCGTAGAGCGGCGCGAAGAAGGGGAACCCCTGAATGTGATCCCAATGGAAGTGGGTCAGGAAAACGTCTGTTCGTACGACGCTCGACTGGGCCATCAGCTTGCGACCGAGAAGCCGAATCCCGGTGCCCGCGTCGAAGATGAGGGTGCGGGCGCCCACCTCGATCTCCACGCAGGAGGTATTGCCGCCGTAGCGCGCCGTATTCGGTCCCGGGCTGGCGATGGATCCGCGGGTGCCCCAGCAGGTGACACGCGGCGCGCTCGTGTTGGCTCCCTGGATCGCTTCACCCGGCTTGACGGCTTGTGCAGCATGGTCATGCACGAATCGTCTCTCCGGAGAAACCGGACGGGTCCCGTCTTTTCAATCTAATGACGCCTCCAGCCGCGTCGCGAGTTTCTTCTATTCTTGAGTGCGCTGGCTCCTTCGCTGAAGGCCTTCGCCGGCCCACGTGCATGCAGGGCCGGCGAGGGTCACGGCGCGAAGGGCGGTCTGCCGGAGCCCGCGCGGCTCCGGCGAGCGGCCGCGTGCTCACTCCCTGCGTTGCGGCACGGGGAGGTCCCGCGTGCGTGGTGGTGCGGGCCGCTGGGGCAGCTCGGAGGAGGCGGGCGCCCCCTGGGCACCATCGCCCCGCAGTTCGGGTGGGATCACGTCCGTGCGGAGCAGCTCGCCGTCCGGTGCCGCCTGCATGGGACTCTGCACGGCGGGCGCGCCCGCGACGCCCGCGAGTGCGGGGGCCGGACCGGCGTCCAGGCCGTTGACCGCCCAGTAGAAGTGGTTGACCAGCGTCTGCAGCGTGTGCGAGCCGAACTCGAGCGTGAGCGTCGTCACGATGACGCGGCCTGCGCCGAAGGTGTACGTGGCGTAGACGGGCCGCATGGCGCCGCCCTGCTCGGTCATGAGCACCTCAGCGCCGGGGGGGAGGATCCCGGCAAGCGAGCCGTGGTTGTCGTAGCAGAAGCGGCCGCCGTTGTCGATGTTGTTGTTGTTCAGGTCATCGGCCGTGCCCAGCCGGGCGTCCGGTCCGCGGATGAGTGCGTGGTCAGCCACCGTGAGTGTGACGCCGCTGCAGCTCAACACATCATCGGCGATACCGAGGAGCCCGGGGATCATGTAGCCCTGACCGCCGGCGTTGTCGCCGAGGTGTGCCACGAGCCAGCCGCCGCCGGTGACCCATGCCGCGAGGTTGATCTGCGCGGCCGGGTTGTTCTGCTGCGTGATCTGGCTGGACTGATTCCCGAGGCCGGCCGACGTGAAGATGATGAGCGACGTGGTGCTCGGGATCCCCGCCGCGAGGTCTGACATGGGCCGCACGAAGTAGCCGACGCCCTTCGTGAGGTTGAACGGCGCTGCCTGGAGCACCGTCTCGTCCTTATTCTCACCGAACCACGCGTTGTAGTTCTTGTAAATAGCGATGTCGCCGGACCGGCGCTTGCGCCCGCCGCCTGCTGCGATGAGCTGGAAGTTTGCCTTACCCTTGGGGGTGGAGGGTCCGAGGTTGATGAGGGCGAACTGGGGGTTCGCGGTCATACCGGAGGGGGGCAGGGGAGCGACGGCGTAGCTCTTGGCGAAGAGTTGGTCGAGGCGGTAGTTGCCGCGTCCGTCGGTGCGGGTGTCGGCGACGATGACGCTGTCGGCGGTGCGGCCGAGGCCGACGGTGATGCCCTGGACGCCCTTGCCGGCGGAGTCGGTGACGGTGCCTTCGATGAAGGAGCGGATGGTGGCTCGGAAGTCGAAGGCCTGGCCGTTGAGGAGGATTCTGAACTTGCGGTCCTTGACGGTATCGCCGGGGGCGACGCCGATGAGCTTGCCGTTCAGGGACGAGCCGCTGGCGGCCAGGTAAGCCGGGTCGAGGCTCGTCCAGGCGATGCTGCGGAACTGGGGGATGGCGTTGTTTCTGCTATCGTAGGCCTTGGCCGTGATGTCGAGGGTCTCGCCCACGGTGAGGGCGGGATCGGCGGGGCTGATCTCCACGCGCTGGATGTCGGGCAGCAGGCGGATGTCCAGGGGCTGGAGGCCGGGCCCGACGGTGATGCTGCGCGTGCTCTGGCCGTCGACCTGGTAGCCGGCGGGCGGCTGGATGCTGAGGGTGAAGGCGCCGGGGTCGAGGTCGGTGAAGGCGAAGGTGCCGTCGGCGCCGGTGGTCTGGGCGGGCCGGACCTCGGCGGCACCCTGCTGGAGGCGGAGCGTGGCGCCCTGGAAGGGATCGCCCCAACTGAGGCGGACGGTGCCGCGAATGGCGCCGCGCACCACGAGCAGCACGGTGTCCTTCACGGCGCCGGCGGTGACGGTGACGTGGGCGCGGCCCGGGCCCACGCCCTTCAGGGTGGCGGTGGGCGAGTTGGCGCGCACGGTGCCGACCTGGGCGTCGGAGCTGGCCCAGGTGAAGGTCTGATCCGGGATCTTCTTGTCGCGGGCGTCGAAGGCGTCGGCCTGGGCGGTGGCGGAGTCGCCGAGCTGGAGCGTGAGGGAGTCGGGGCTGGCGGCCACACGCCGGGCCTCGGGATTGACCGTGTAGCTCACCCGCGGGGTCGCCTGGCCGGTGGCGACCTGGGAGTTGCGGCGACTCGAGTCGGCGACGGAGAAGCCGTCGGCCAGCTCGAGCACCACGGTGTAGGAGCCGGCGGAGAGGTCCACGAACTGGAAGGCGCCGTCGGCGCCGGAGCTGGTCTTGCCGACCTCGGAACCGTCTTTGAGCAGCTTGAGGGTGGCGTCCGGGAAGGCGTCGCCGTAGCGGTAGCTCACACTCCCGGCCACGGCACCGTGCACCTCCACGTCGGCGCCGGCCTCGGTGCCGTCGGCGGAGGCCGTGACCCGGGCGCTGCCGGGCGAGATGGCGGTGACCCGGGCGCTGGGCGAGAGAGCCGCCACCTTCGCCACCGCCGAGTCTGTGCTGGCCCAGACGGGCGAAGCATCGGAAATCGGCTCGTTGTCCACGTCGCGGGCGTCCGCGGTGAGCGTGGACTCCTCGCCCGGCGCCTTGAAGACGAGCTTCGCGGCCGAGAGGGTGAGCTTCTTCACCTGCGCCCGCACGGTGAAGGCCAGCTCGGGCTCGGCGACCCCTTCCGCGACGCTAGCCGGCGCGCTCGCCGGCGAGGGACTCACGAAGCCGTCGCGCGGCGAGGTGACCTCGAGACGGTAGCTGGCGAGGGCGAGAGCGGTGAAACGGAAGGCGCCGCCCGAGCCCGTCGTCTGATCCGCCACCTTGGCATCGCCGGAGAAGAGCGTGAGCTTGCTGCCGCTGACCCCCTTGCCCGACCCCGTCTTCACCGAGCCCTTGACCGCACCCTTCACCTCCACCGCGGCGGTCTGGTTCACCGCGCCCGTCTCGCCCTTGAGCTCCGCCTTGCCCGGCGTGAGACCCTTCAGCTTCACGGTGCTGCCGCTCACCGCCACGTCCAGTACCGCGGGCTTGTTTACACTGTAGATGACCGAGGCCCCGGGGATGGCGTCCCCGTCCACGTCCAGGACGGTCCCCACCACCGTCGCCTCCTCGCCCGGCGCGTTCATGGTCACCGAGCTCGGAGCGAGCTTCAGCCCCTTCGCGTCCGCCGTCACCGACAGCGCCACCTCCGTGGTGGCGTCCAGGTTGACACTCACCGCGCCGCCGGGCGCCGTGGCATGAAAGCCGTCCGGCTCGCCCACCAGCCCCACCTTGTAGCTGCCCGTGTAGAGCCCCGCGAAAGTGACGGTCCCGTCGCCGCCCGTGGTCCCGCTCACCACCGCCTTGCCGTCCTGCTGCACCTCCACCTTGAAACCGTCCACCGCCTTGCCCCACGGCAGCTTCGCCACCACCCGCAGACTGCCCACGCTCGGCGCAAACCCCAGCGAGGCCGTACCCGTGAACTGCTCGACCACCACGCTCCCGCTCACCACCCCCGCGGGCACCACCACCCGCAGCGTGTCCCTGAGAACCTGCTTGACCTGCGCAGCTACGTTCCCCGCAGCCGTGGGGAACAGCACCTTCACGTTCGCCGGAAGGATCCAGTCAAAACCCGAACCCACCAGCCGCACCTCCTGCCCCGGCAACGGCCGGCTGGGCACCATGGAGCCCACCACCACCGGATCCACTGCCTTCTGCACCACTCCGCCCCGCCACGCCGGATCCGTCTCCTCCACACCCTCCAGCGCCAACGCTACCGGCGGCGCACTGGCGTCCGCCGCCACGATGTAGAGCTCCGCCGGAAAGCCGGCGCCCCGCGAACCCGGCACCACCAGCCAACGATCATTCGGACTCCACGTTGCGCGGCCCCGAGCCCGAAATCCCGCCGGCGTCACCCGCTTCACACCACTCCCATTGCCCGCCATCGCATACAGCGCCGGCTCCCCATCCCGCTCCGACACAAAGGCGATCCGACCCCCACGACTCACCGCCGGCCACCGGTCCCCGGCCCCCGACGATAGCGTCGCCCGGCCCGTTCCGTCCGCCCGCACCCGCTCGATCGAGCCGCCCCCTACAATCAGATTCACCCCATCCACATCCCACACCGGCGTCTCTCCGCTCGGCCCCTCCCGTACCTTGCTCCCGTCCGCGTTCGCGATCTTCACCCCCTCCACCACCAGCTTCGAGGCGTCCGGCGAAAAGGCCGGGAACTTCCCCGACAACAGCGGCCCCGCCGCCCCCGCCTCCCTCACCTCGCCCCCCAACTCGTAGAGCAGCCGCGCACCGTTCGGACTCCACGCCGGATTCTTCGCACCCCCAGCACCCACCGTCACCACCGTCAAACCCTTCCCATCCACACCCACCCGCACCACCTCCCCCGCACCCGCCACGTACGCCACCTCCCCCGCCACTACATACGCCCACGCCTCCGCCTTCACCCCCGTGGGCGTCGATACCACCAGATGCACCACCCCCTCCGCTACCCCCGTCACCTCCCCAGACCCCGAAACCTTCGCTACCGACTCAGCCTCGCTCAACCACGCCAGCGGCACCCCGCCGATCGGCGTGCCCTTCCCGTCCAGCACCCGCACCGCCAGCAGCCCCTTACCCCCCGGCGCCAACACCAGCCCCCCAGGCACCACCTCCAACGACTTCGCCTCCACCCCAGGACCCACATACTGCACCGCCAACGGCACCGGCGGCGGCGCCGCCCCACCCCCAGCCGCCGCTACCTTCACCACCGTCTCCGCCTTGAACAAAGGCGTCGCATCCTGCAACGCCACCAACTCCAGAAGAAACTCCTCCTCCCCCGCCTGCAACGGCACCAGCACCCCCAGCTCGTATTCCTCCTTGCCCGACTCCACCACAATCACCGTGTCCACCGCTACCTTGCCCGACGGCACCCGCTTCAAAATCAGCCGAAACCGGTTCAGCTTGTCCCACGCCGCCCGCTGCGCCGCCACCGCCACCGTGTCCTGACCCTCCAATACCGAAAACACCGGCACCACCACTAACTGCCCCCGACCCCCACCCCCCGCCGGCGCCAACGGAGCATCCGTACAACCAACCGCCAGCGCAGAGATGGCCAGGATCGTGGACACGCATTGTGCGATGGTGCAGAGCGTCGCGCGGTGGACCCGGGGCATGGTGCCGTCCTTGCAAGGGATTGACCTGGACGCGCAGACAAGAGCAACAATTCTGGCACGCGAGAGGAGCAGCGCAGCCAGGCTAGAATATTGCCCCTCTCCCTGGACGGTACGCAAGAAGAATCCTCTGCGCCGCTGGCACTGCCTGCTGTTCGCGCGGCGGTAATCTGAGGCCATCCGCCGAGGCCGCGGGGCGGGCCTCCGGATGCTCGCGCGGCGTGCGCGGCCGGCGCGCCGATGTTGCACGTCAGCGCGGGGGCCCAGCTACGCTGTCGTGGTGGGCGCGAAGGGAAGGGCACCATCGCCCTGCTGGCCGGAGAGATTCTGGAAAATGGATACGGCGACGCTCACGCCATCGCCTCGCGGAGAATGCGGTTAAGGGACGCGCTGCACGCGCTGCGCGGAAAATGGACTTCCCGGAACCGAATGTTTATCTTGCCGTCAGGCTGCGCGCGCCCAGGGCTGCGGCGGCACTTTGACCGGAGAGTCCCGCATGGAACAGGTCAGCACCGCGCCTGTCCCCGACCGGCTGATTGCCTCACTCCGTCAGAACCCGCTGTTCGATGCTCTGTCGGACGAGAAGCTCGGGCAGATCGCCGCGATCGTGAGGGAGGCGACCGTCGAGCAGGTTACCGGCTTGCTCCGCAAGATTCCCCTCTTCGCGGGCTTGCGGGACGAAGACCTCCGCGGCATCCAGGAGATCTCCACGAGCAAGCTTGTCGAGAAGGGAGAGACGCTCTTTCAGGAAGGCGAGCCGGGCGAAGCCTTCTACGTCGTGCTGCGCGGTGCCGTGGAGCTCACGAAGCGCACGCCTGCGGCCGCGGAGGAGAGGCTGGCGGTGCGGCGGAGCGGGGAGGCGTTCGGAGAGATGGCGCTGCTCACGGACAAAGCGCGGTCGGCCTCGGCCCGTGCCTCAGAGCGGACGCACCTGCTCGCGGTGTCGCGGAAAGCGTTCTACGCGCTGCTGGGCGGCGACACCCTGGCAGTGCGACTTCTGCAGGGGCTGGCGAAGGCGCTTTGGGCCATGGATGTGCGGTTCGCAGCCAAGCAACGGGAGGACAAGTCGGCGGAGGTTCTGGTCTCGGAGATCAGCCGGCTCATTCAGCGGGGGCTTCTGCCCGGGACGGTGCCCCAGGTGGCGGGCTACGAGATCGCAGCGGGCACGAGCGTTCTCGAGAACGGGCGGGGCAGCGCTGTCTGGCAGTGGTTTCAGCTCGGCGACGGACGCCCGGTGCTGGCCGCACTCGACGCGAAGGGTGAGGGCCTGCCCGCGGCCCACCATCTGTCCATCGCGCAGGTTCTGCTTCGGGAGGTCGGGCGCCAGGAGAATGACCTGGCGCAACTCCTTCGTCGGGTGAACCGAGCCCTCACCGCGAACTCCCGTCAAGGCTTCACCCGGTGTGTCCAGTGTGGGGTTCTCGCGCTGGGCGATGGGCAGATCGAGTGGGCGAGTGCGGGGAGGCCGGCCGCCGTCCTGCGGCGGAGGAACGGGGAGCTCGAAGAGCTGCCAGGCACGAACGCGCCGCTCGGGGCCGCCGAGGACGCGGCATATGCGGTGCACCGGCTCGTCCTGGAACCGGGGGAGGTGGCGCTTGTGCTCTCGGACGTGCCCGAAGCAGTCGTTCGGGAGGCGCGGAGCGCGGTGGCTGCGGGAGGTCAGGAGGACGCGAGCCGCATGGCGTCGCGAATTCGCGACGCCGTTGAGAACGTGGTGCGCCGTCTCTCCGACGGGCAGGACGCGGCCACCATCGTCGTGCGCCGCCTGCCGCAGAGCACGAGCGAAGCCGGCGTTACGATGGCGGCCGACGCGACACCGGTGGTACCGGTCGGCGAGCTCCCCGAATTGCTCCAGCTCTCCTGAGCGGGAGTCGCAGAGGCGCGCTCCGCGGGAGCGATCCCTCAGGAACTTTCCGACGGCGCCAGGCTGCTCATCTGGCGCCAGCCCTGGCAGCTCCGAGCGGTGGTGGCATGTGCGGTGGTGCGCTGGCAGCCAGGTGCCGGTCGGGCTGAGACTTCGCTTCCGTGCGGTTCCGTGCGGTTCGGATCCCGGTCTTTCAAGCCGCCCCTCGCGGTCATAGATTGCACGCTGACCGCAAGCCAGCTCCCCGGACACCACGAGTTCGTGGAGGCTCGCGCATGAGCGCAGCGAAGGGAACCTGGAGCGTTGACCAGGTGGTCGCGCTGCTTCGCAGGATCTCGTTCTTCGAGGGGTTGCCTGAAGACGACCTTCAGCGCGTGGCCGGCATCGTCAAGGGGAGGGCTCTCGGGAAGGGTGAGACCTTGTTCCGGGAAGGCGAGCCGGGTGACGCGTTCTATGTGGTCTTTCGCGGCGCGATCGAGATCCTGAAGGATGAGCCCGGCGGCAAGCCGGAGTGGCTGGCGGTGCGCCGTGACGGTGCGGTCTTCGGCGAGATGTCGCTGCTCGACGACGCGCCGCGCTCGGCGACGGCCCGGGCCGCGGAGGACACGCAGCTCCTCATGGTGGAGAAAGAGCACTTCCGGCAGCTTCTCGGCAATGATGCGCTGTCTCTCCGGATCATGAGGAACATGGCGATGGCGCTTCGCACCCTGAACATCAAGCATGCGGCGGCCCAGCGGCCCGGGCCGTCGCCGAGCGCGGTGTGGGGCGAAGAGCCGGGCGCCTACACGTACGGGCGGCTGGTTCAGCGCGCACTGCTCCCCCGGAACGCTCCGGCCGTCGAGGGTTACGATATGGCAGCGGGGGTCAGCCAGCGCGAGGACGGCCGGGGTACCGCGTTGTGGGACTGGTTCACCATGGCAGATGGGCGGGCCATCCTCGCAGCCGTGAGCGCGCACGGGCAGGACGTCCCCGCGGCCCACCAGCTCGCGGTCGCACGCGCGCTCTTCCGACATCTGGTGCCCGAGCGCAGCGGCCTGGAGGGGGTTCTCGGCGAGCTGAACAACGTCCTGGCCGCCGGTGCGCTCGACGGGCTCGAGCAGCCGGTGGAGTGCGCGCTCGTCGCCGTGGGCGACGGCGAGATCGAGTGGACCAGCGCGGGGCAGGCGCCCGGCGCCATCATCCGTCCGGACCGGACCGTGCTGGAGCTCTCGCCTCAGGGACCGCCGCTCGGCATTCTCGAGGGGTTCCAGTACCCGAGCCAGCGGCTCACGCTGCAGCCGGCTGACGCGTTGCTTGTCGCGCCGGGCGTATCCGCGGCGGTGTTCAAGGGGGCGACCGACCTCGCGGCCACAATCCGGGACAAGCCCGCAGCCGACGTGGTCGCGATGCTGCAGACGGCACTCGCAAAGGTGCGTGAACAGCTGCCGCCGGGTCAGGATACGCTCACGCTCTTCCTGCGGCGCGAGGCCTGAGCGCTTCGCGCAAGGCAGCACGGGCCGGAGGAGCCCATGCCGATTACGGAAAAAGAGGTTCGCAACGCTCTCAGGAACGTGAAGGATCCAGAGCTCGGCTTCGACGTGGTCGTGCTCGGGCTCGTCTACGACGTCCGCATCGACGACGGCAGAGTCCACGTGAGGATGTCGTTGACGTCCCCGATGTGCCCGGTGGCCGGCCAGATCGTCGAGCAGGCGAAGGGGCTCATCGAATCGCTCGAAGGCGTGCAAGACGCGGAGGTCGAGCTCACGTTCGAGCCGCCGTGGACGCCCGAACGGATGAGCCCGCTCATCCGCGCGTCACTGGGCCTCTGAGCCCGGTGACCGCGGCGAGCGCGGCAGGAGCCTCCAGATCCCGAACGTGACTACGCCGATCATGGACCGGCGCGGGCGCAGCAGATACGCTCCGAGCGGGGGTCCTCGCATCGCATGCTGAGGTTCTTGAAGAAGCTCTTCCAGGATTCGCCGACCGTCGAGGCCGACGTCGCTGAACGGCGCCTCGGCGCCATCGCGGACCGCTTGCAGTCGGCGATCACGGGAAGCCCCGAAGAGGCACGCCTGCTCAACCGCGCCGGCGATCTCGAGCTCGCCGCCGGCCACCGCGCTCAGGCACTCGAATACTACGGAAAGAGCATTGACGCCCACATGGAGCTCCAGCAGTTCGACGCGGCGGCGGCCATCTGCCGCAAAGTGCTGCGCCTCCTCCCCGATGTGGTGCGCGCCCGCTGCACCCTGGCCTGGCTGAGCCTCGGCAAAGGTCTGCTCGACATGGCCCGCGACGAGCTGGAGGAGTACGTGGGCGTGGCGCGGAAAGCCGGAAGCGAACGCATGGCCGCACAGCAACTGCGGCTCATGGGCACCTACGTCCGCGACCAGAACTTCGCCCAGTTCCTTGCCGAGAAGCTGCGGGAGCTCGGCGACCGCGAGGGAGCCACCGCGGTCCTGGCTCAGGACACGAGCGAGGCGCCCAGCCTGCAGGCGGCCGGATGGGACCCGGTCGTCTTCGCCGCCCTCCTTACCCCCGACGAGCTCGAGCAGGCCAGACGCAAGGGGCTCGATCTCAGGGAGAAGATCGCCCAGCGCTCCGAGGAAGATTTCCCGATCTACCGCCCGCCGAACCTCTAAGTGCTCCCCACCGGAAGTACGGTCGCATTCGACCGCCGCTGCATTCCGGCTCCCTGCGTGGGCGCACAGCCGCCCGCTAACAATTCCGAATTGACACCCGGTCAGCGGCGGCCTACCTTGGTTTAGAACGAGCGTTCGAACGGGAGAAGCGCCCATGCCGCGGTTCGGCGAGGAAGAGCTCAAGGCGAAGGTTCGAGGGGGCTACGTCGTCGAGTCGGTGGACGACATGACGGAGGGGTATCGGCGGGCGCTGGTCGTGCAGCTGACGGTGCAGGCGGACACGGAGCTGATCAGTGCGCCGGCGTACTGGATGGCGGCGAAGGATGCGCCGTCGACGAACACGCAGGTGAGCGCGCACGCGATCATCCAGGACGAGCTGGCGCACGCGAACATCGCCTACCGGCTTCTGGAGGATCTGGGCGAGTCGAAGGAGGTGCTGGTCTACGGGCGTGAGCCGGCGGAGTTCAAGCATCCGTACGGGTTCGACCAGCCGCTGGAGAACTGGGCGGAGCTGGTGGTGGCGAACGGATTCTATGATCGGGCGGGGATCACGCTGCTGTCCGACGTGTACCGCAACACGTCGTACGGTCCGCTGAAGCGTGCGCTGGTGAAGGTGGACCTGGAGGAGACGTTTCATCTGCGCCACGGCGAAGTCTGGATGCGGCGGCTGGCGGCGGCGGGCGGGGTGGCCCGGGAGATGCTCCAGCGTGCGGTGGATTGGATGTTTCCGATGACCGTGGAGTGGTTCGGCCTGCCGGACGCGCTCAAGCGGCACAGCGACCAGCTGGAGTATCGTCTGAAGGGGATGACGAATGATGAGCTGCGGCAGGCGTGGTTGTCGGCGACTGTGCCGCTGTGCGAGTCCATCGGCGTCGAGGTGCCGGCGCACTTCGACGAGGCGACGGGCGCGTACGAGCTCGGTTACCCGTTTCCGTGTGAGTACGATGCGGCGGCAAAGCGGTGGCTGTTCGAAGGTGAAGAGATCACGTGGGAGGAGGTGTTCCAGCGCTGGAAGGGGCGTGGCCCCATGAACGAGATCTACGTGGAGTCGTTGCGGCGCTCCCGTGCCCAGCTTCTGGAATGGCTGAACTGAGGATGCCGGGTGATCCCGAGGCAGCGGTTCGGGCCGCGCTTGAGGAGGTTCGCGACCCGGAGTTTCCGATTTCCGTTGTGGATCTGGGGCTGGTATACGGGCTGCGGGTGCTGGGGCGGCGCGTCGATATCTGGCTCACCTTCACGGCGACGGCGTGTCCGTGCACGGACCTCATCGAGGTGGACGTGCGCGAGCGGCTGCTGCGGGAGGGTTGGGTCGAGGAGGTGGTGGTGCACCAGGTTTGGGATCCGCCGTGGACGAAGGAACGGATCTCGGCGGCGGGGCGGGAGCGGTTGCGGCGGTTCGGCGTGAGCGTATAGGCGCCAGCAGGTGAGCGAGCTGCGAGCAGCGAGCTGCGGAGGAAGGCGGGCCTGAGGCGATGGACGAACCGGTATACGAGGTGTTCGCGCGCAAGTCCCGGGGCGAGCCTTTGCGCCACGTGGGGTACCTGAACGCGCCGGACCCTGAGCTCGCCCGTGTCTATGCGTGGAAGACGTACGACGAGGAGAAGTGGTTCGAGATGTGCGTCGTTCCGCGGTCGGCGATCATTGCGGTGAACCGCGGGGGGGGGCCGTTCGGCGGAGGCGAGGGGGGGAGCGGCCGGTGACCGAGGTGCTGACGAGTGCGGGGCCGCTGCGGCCGGCGGTTCGGGATGCGCTCTGCCGGCAGATGCTCAGGCTGGCGGACAGCAAGCGGCTCCTGGGCATTCGCTACAGCGACTGGTTGCTGGGCGCCCCGTCCATCGAGGCTGGGATCGCGGCCTCGTCGATGGCCCAGGACGAATGGGGGCACGCGCGGCTCCTGTACGCGATGCTCAAGGATGTGGGGTTGGATCCGGTGGCGGTGGAGCGGGACCGGCCCGCCACCGCGTACGCGAATCTTCCGGCCCTGGACAGGCCGTTCAGCGACTGGTGTGCCTTCGTGGTAGCGAACGTGGTGGTGGACGGCGCGCTGAGCGTCGCGCTCCAGGCGTTCGCGGCAGGCGGGTACGAGCCTGCGCGCTCGCGGGTGCCCAAGATGCTGGCGGAGGAGGAGTTCCACCGCTCCCATGGAGTGGCGTGGTTCCGGCGGCTCGCGGGTGGGGCGGAAGCGGCGCGGGCACGGCTGCGTGCGGAGAGTGAGCGCATGCTGCCCTCGACGCTGGCGTGGGTGGCTCCCGAGGATGGAGCGGCGCGGCTCCTGGCCGAGGAAGGGGTGGCGGGGCCCGGCCCGGAGTTCCTGAGGAGGTTTCTGGGGGACGTGGGCCCGGTGCTTGAGCGCGCCGGGATCGAGACGGGCGCGGTGGCGCCGGACTGGCAGGGCTGGGATGCGGAGCGCGGGCGCGGCGCGGGCCGGCCGGACGACGAGAGCGTGCGGCGTGCGCGCGGTGACCGGAACCGCGCACTCTTCGTTGAGTGAGCGACCGTCTTCTTCCCTCGTCGCCGGCGTGCCCGTTCTGTAGCGGGCACGAGACGGAGGTCGTGTCTCCTTTCGGTTCGGCGCCCTCTGTGGCGGCTTACTGGTGCCGTGCCTGCCGCACGGGATTCGAGCTCTTCAAGTGGAGTGAGCCCGGCGAGAGCGCCGCGGGCGACCCCTCTTCTGCCCCCACAACGCCGCAGCGCGGCCCGCCGTAGCTCTTCAGCGACCTGTTAACGTCCGCGCTCTCCCGCCGCTGCCCATCCGCCCCGCAGGCCCCCGTTGCGCTCGGAGGCGCACCGCCGGGGCGCCGGGGCGCCGGGGCTTCCCCCGGCTCTACTCGACGAGCTCTACGTCCTCCAGGAAGTCGCGGAGCGGGCCTGCGACGGCGATGGCGCGTTCGGCGAGGGCGAGGGGAAGGTGTGGGGGAACATCGCGACTGCCCACGAGGTGGCGCAGCGCCGCGGTGCCCACCTCCGCGTCATTTCGGTCAGCGGCCGCATAATACTCGGCGTAGCGGGCGCTCACACGCTGCTCGAAGACCGGGAGGTGGGACCTGGGCGTGCCGTGCTCCGCCATGTCCTCGAAGACGCCGCGGTGCATGGCGTCGAGCCCTTCGCGCAGCAGCTCGCTGGGGACGCGGCTTACGAACGCAAGCTGAGCGGCGCGGGTGTGGGCCCACATGAGGAAGATGAGCATCTCCTCCACGATGCGCTGGTCGGAGGCGGGGTCCTTGATCCCCACGTCCGCGAACAGGGCGTCCGCCTCGCCGTCTGCGATGAAGTCGGAGAAGCTCTCCCAGACCAGACGGGCGAGCGTATCCCCCAGTTCCTGCGGCGTCATTTGGGTCGTGAACTTGCTCATCCCCACTCCATACCCTATTGGTAGCCCTCAATTCCAACGCGGCGCCGGTGGCTGTCAAGGGTTTCGCGCGTGCCCGAGCCGCCTGCGGGGAAAGGGTTGTGCGAGGCGCTTCCGGCGCGGGTCCACCCCTGTGTGAGCGGGCGTCCCCATGAACCGACCTGGACGACGACGTGCGGCGTTGCCGACCCGTGCGGCGCTCGCCTTCACGCTGCTCGCGGCCGCCGGGCCGCTTCTGGGAGGGGCGTGCGGGGGCGGGCGAGCGCTACCACCGCCGCGGCCGATTATCGTACACTCGGGCATCCGCATCGTGCCGGATTCGGCGCGCCTGGAGCGGGTGGATGAGTGGCTGCGGCGCGCCATGGAGAATATCGAGAAGGATCCCACATTCCTCATCGAAGTGCAGCCTCGCGACACAGCGCCGCTGCCGTGGGACGGTCTGGAGATCCAGGGCGACACCGCGAAGATCGGGGCACCGCGGGACGTTCCGGAGGCCGCGCCCGTGCTGATGGTCTACGCGCACCTGCGTCTCATGGCGCGCATGGGGCGGCAGGCGGAGTGGCTTCCGGAGGCGCCGGACGCCCGGGGTTGGGAGCTCGAGCGGGCCGTCGTGCGGCGGCTCTGCGACGCCTGGCTCTACGCCCGCACGATCGCGGACGCGCCGCCGTATGACCGGCTCGACGAGCTGCTGTACGCCTGTGAGTTCGGGTACCTGGAGGCGTTCGTGCTGACGGCGCGAGCGGGGGACTTCGGGGAGGAGCGGGAACGCTGGCTGAGAGAGAATCCTGGGGCCGCGGACGCGTACCGGCGCTGGTTCCAGCAGACGTTCGGCAAGGATCCGCCGGGGTGGAAGGGCGCGGGGTAGGGTAGCGGTCAGGAGGAGAGGGAGCGCAGCTCCCAGCCTACCTCGATAGGCTCCTCGCCGGCGGCGGGATCCTCGATGAGCAGGTCGCAGCGGCCGGACTCCGCGATGCGGCGGTCCGAGGGGCGGCCGCCTACGATGGAGAAGTCGCGGATGCGCACGACGCGCTGGGCGCCGTTGCGGGGGGAGATGGCCTTCAGGGCAGCGCCCTTCAGGCTCTTTACGGTCGGCCGTCCCTCCAGGACGCGGAGGCGCACGATACGTCCTCCCAGGGGCGCGTCCATGGCGTCGATGACCCGGAACACGACTTCGTGGTCCCCATGCTTTGTGGCCATGCCGTAACGCTATTCCCGCGGGCGTGCGCCGTCAACGAGGCGCCCCTGGGGGCAGTACCGGCCGATGGCTGAGAGGCCGGACGGCGGGCAGCGGACCGAGGTGCGGCCGTCCCTCGAGCTGGAGCCCGAGGAGATGCGCAGGCTGGGGTACCGGGTGGTGGACGTGCTGGTGGAGCGGATCGCGCGTCTGCACGGCGAGCCGGCGTGGGTCGGGGGCACGCGTCGCGAGCTGGAGCGGCTGTTCAGGGAGCCGCCGCCGGAGGAGGGTCGTTCTGCCGACGAGGTACTGGAGTGGGCGGTGCGTGACGCTCTCCCCCGGGCCGGGCGCGTCGATCACCCGCGGTTCTTCGCTTTCATCCCATCGTGTCCGACGTGGCCTTCCATCCTGGCCGACTTCCTGGCTGCCGGCTACAACGTATTCCAGGGGACGTGGCTCGAGTCGGCGGGGGCGAGCCAGGTGGAGCTGGTGGTGCTGGATTGGTTTGGCGGGTGGCTCGGCTATGGCGAAGGCGCGGGCGGGCTCCTCACGAGCGGCGGCTCGGCCGCGAACCTCATGGCCCTGGTGGCGGCGCGGGAGTCGCGGGGAAACCCGGAGGGAGCGGTGGTCTACCTCAGCGACCAGGGGCATAGCTCGCTGGAGCGGGCTGCGCGGATCGCGGGGATCCCGCCGGCGCGGACGCGGAAGATCGCCACGGACGGCGCGTACCGGATGGACCCGGGGGCGCTGGCGGATGCCGTGGCTCGCGATCGCGCGGCGGGCCTCGTCCCCCTCTGCGTGTGCGCGAGCGCGGGGGCGACGAACACGGGGGCCGTAGACCCGCTCCCGGAGCTCGCGGAACTCTGCGAGCTCGAGGGAGTGTGGTTCCATGTGGACGGTGCCTACGGCGGCTTCGCGGTGC
The DNA here is from genome assembly GCA_016209885.1 of Gemmatimonadota bacterium. GTDB lineage: Bacteria > Gemmatimonadota > Gemmatimonadetes > Longimicrobiales > Gaopeijiaceae > JACQVF01. The sequence continues at coordinate 18,821 of JACQVF010000099.1, forward strand.
TCACCGAGGAAGGTGCGCGCCTGCTGCGCGGGATCGAGCGCGCGGACAGCGTGGCCCTCGACCCGCACAAGTGGCTGTTTCAACCGTACGAAGTGGGCTGCCTCCTGGTGCGTGATACGGGCGCGCTGGCGCGCGCGTTTCGGATCATGCCCGAGTACCTTCAGGACGTGGAGCTGGGGGGCGAGCACGTGAACTTCGCGGACCGCGGTCTCCAGCTCACGCGGGCGTTTCGCGCGCTGAAGATCTGGCTCTCCGTGCAGATCTTCGGGTTGGCCGCGTTCCGGGACGCGATCGCCGAGGGCATGGACCTCGCGCGGCGCGCGGAGGTGTATATCCGGCGCGCCACCTGCCTCGAGCTGTTGAGCGCCGCGAGCCTGGGGGTCGTCTGCTACCGCTACAACGATCCGGGGGCACGGCTCGCCGAGGGGGCGCTGGAACAGTTGAACGAGGGGATCCAGGACGAGATCGTGCGCAGCGGCTACGCGATGATCTCGTCCACGCGCCTGCGCGGCCGCTATTCGCTGCGGCTCTGCGTGCTCAACTTCCGCTCCACGTGGAGCGACGTGGAGGGGGTGCTGGCGCGGGTGCAGGAAGTGGGCCGGCGGCTCGCCGCCGCCGCGGCCTCAGCCTGAGAACCCCACGGGGACGTCGGCCATGGTGACGAGGCCGGCCGGCGCCCGGTGCACCCGCGGCATCATGTTGGCGACGACTGCGGCGGTGGCGCGGTCGCCGTGTACGCCGCCCACGATCTCCAGGTTGACGGCCGGGATCCCGTCGATGGCGATGGTGTCCGCGGGACTTTTCGCACCCACGTACATCTCCAGCTCGAGGCGGATGACCTGCTGTCCGCCCCGGGTCGCGGCGATGACCTGCCGCACGCCGGCTGCCTGCCCCTTGCGCACTTCGAGGTAGGCGGTGCGCTGGCTCTCTTGGGCGACCACGGGCTCGATGGTTTCCTCGCCGAACTCGACGTCGGTCCAGCCGAGACCGTTCGCCAGGAGGCGGAGCGACTCGGGGAGCCCGACGTGGCGAATGCGGCCCTCGGCCTGAAGGCGGCGCCACTCGTCGAGCGCGAGCCCCGCGCCCACCTTGCGCTGGAGCGGTTCGCGGCGCTGCCCGGCGTCGACGACGCGGCGGGCGACGATCGAATTCACTTCCTGGCAGACCACCGAGACCGTGAGCGGCAGCGTGTCGAGGAGAAAGCCCGGATTGATCCCGGTGCCGAGGATGGTCACGCCATGCGCGGTGGCCGCCTCCCGCAGCCGCTGCTCGCCCTCGTCGTCCAGAGGGAACGCGAGCTCCTCGCAGGTCGAGACGATGGAGCAGCCGCGCCCGGCCAGCTCGATGAGCTGTGCCGTCGCCTGCCCGAGGCTGGACACCGTAGAGTGCGCGACGACGTCGCACTCCGTAGTGAGCGCGGACGTGACCCTGACACCCAAGCGGTCCAGCCCGGCGAGCTCGCCGGCGTCGCGCCCCTGCTTGTCGGGCGCGATATCCACGGCAGCGGCGATCCGCGCCCAGGGCTTGCGCCGGAGCGCTCGGAGGATCTCGAGGCCTACGGGCCCGAGTCCAACGACGCCCACCCTGAGCTCGTTATTCCCCATCCCGTGCATGACGTTGCTCCCTCCCGTGTCCTGTTCTCCCGATCGTGTATTCGCGCGTCGGCTCCCACGCTGAGGGCGGCCTCGGCCGCCGAGCGCGAGGCCGCTGAGCGACCCTGCGCAGCCAAACGCGAAACGCGGGTCCGCGCGCCCGAGCCCGCTTACCCCGGACTTACCGGGCGGCAAAAGGTAGCGGCGAAGAAACATCGGCGCCAGAAACCCGCGACGTGCGGGGCCCGGCGCTCCCACGAGGGGCGGCTCTCGTGCGCCGTCGCGCTGGCCTGCGCCCTTCTGACCCGCGTGGGGTCGCCCTTGCCGGGCGTGCGTGCCGGCGTAATCTGTCGCTCTCATGGGCGAGTCGCCGGGGCGGATCCTGATGGTGGGCGGCATCGTGTACTCGGCCCTTGCCGTGCTGCTGGCCGTGGGCACGCCGCTGGCCGTCGCGGATGCCGCGTTCCTCCCTGTGCTCCTCGTGCTGCTGCCGGCAGTGGGAGTGGCGCAGGTGCCGCTCGCGTCCGCGCAGGAGCTGCCGCCGAAACGGCTGGTGTATGCGGCCTCGGGCGTGAGCACGCTGTTTCTCGGGGCGGTCGCCCTGGGGCTCGGCGTGCGCCACGGGGGTCCGGAGGCCGTCGGTCTGCGCGCGACATCCATCGTGGCGCTGGCGGCGTGGACGGTTGGGCTCACGGCCCTCGGCTTGCTGCTCATCATCCTGTCCCGGCTGCTCGCCGGCCGGAGCGGCATTCGCGAGAGTGCGCTGCTGCGCTATCTCTTGCCGGAAAACGGGAGGGAGCGGGGTGCGTTCGTCCTGCTGGCGGCGAGCGCAGGGTTTGGCGAGGAGGTGGCGTTCCGGGGATATGCGGTGCCGCTGCTCGCCCATGCCACCAGTTCGCTGTGGGCCGCCATCGCCATCTCGAGCGTCGCGTTCGGAATCGTGCACGCGTACCAGGGGATGCTGGGGGTGGTCCGAAGCGGTGTGCTCGCGGCTTTGCTGGCGTTGCCGATGGCGTTGGCGGGGAACCTCTGGCCAGCCATTCTCGCTCACGCCGCCGTCGACATCATCGCGGGCGTACTGCTGGGGCGGTGGCTCGTGGGGCTGGGCGAGCGGGTATGATTCGCGAGGGTGACGGTGCGGGCGTCCGAGTAGATTTAAACTTGGACCAGGACTAGGTGCGCTCCATGGATGTGGACCTGGCACTGCTCGCCGATGCGGCGACCATAGACGGATCGGGGAAGCTCAACATCCTGGGCGTGTTCGACCGCATCATGGCCCCGGATTTCCCGGTACGCCACGGGCGCGTGGCCCTGGTGCTGCGCTTCGCCGGGACCGTCCAGGATCTCGGCCGCCACAGCGTCGAGATCCGGCTGCGGGATCCGGCGGGCGGGCACGTGCTGCGTCTGGATGGTGAGCTCCAGCTTGCGCCGCGGGGCGGGTGGCCGGCGCAGGCGATGAAGATCCCTCATATCCTGAACATCGACGGGATCGTGTTTCAGGTACCAGGCGAGTACGCCTTCGACGTGCTCGTCGACGGGCGGCATGAGGCGTCCGTGCCGCTCAGCGTGATGCGGGCGCCCGTGGCCGCGGAGGCGTGACGCCCGCGGTGTGAAGCTCGGGAGCCCGGCAGGGAGGTTGAGGGGAGAGGCGAGATCGCCGATGGGCCCCCGGCGCCGGGCGGGACAGGCGGTGTGCGCTCTGCTGGAAGGCGGTGGCGCGAGTCGAGACGTACGGGCTCGCGGCATGCTCAGGGCGAGAGGCTTGCGTGGGCTCGGCGTGGTGGCTACGGTGGAGCCCGGCGCGGTATGGAGTGCGCTGGAGGCGGCGGGCGTCGCAACTTGCCACAGGTGTTGCAATTCGCGCACCCTCACGCCAGCTCCGCCACCGTGCGAGGGGCGCGCGGATTTCTGCAACGTCGGGCATCGGGCCCGACTCGTGACGATCGGGAATGACCCTTGCAGAAACTTGGGGAGCGGGGTGCAGTGTAGGGATGGTGGGGGAAGGGCGGCACCGTGATCGAGAAGGCAACGCTGCCGGGACGCGAACTGTGATCCTCCGCTGCAGCTACGAGGAGCTGAAGGCGCTGGAGTCGGGGGCGCGGGCCATCCTCACCGCCGGGCCGGGAGACTCACGGCCGGTGGCGGCGCCCCCGGAGTCGCGGGCGGCGATGGAGGCGTTCCTGTCCCGGCTCACGGGCGATCTCACCGTCGAGACCCTGGCCCAGCAGCGGCGCTACCTCCAGCTCGTGGACACCATCGTGGCGCGCCTGCTCGCGGAGATGAACGCGTGCGTGCTGGCCGAGCACGCCGCCGCGGAGCACGCGGTCGCCGCTTACTTCGGTTACGCACACGCGCTTACGGTCCGGCGGCGGCTCGCGGAGATGGGGCGCGAGATGGCGGCGCTCATCGAGCTGGTGACCGGAACGCCTCCGGATCCGGGCGTGGCCGAGACTTTCCTCTTCCCTGATTGAGGGCGGATTCGCTCGGGTGATGCGACCTGGGAGGGCGCCGGCGGAAGTTCCGTCGGCGCCCTTGTTGTGTGAGTGAGGCAGGTGCCGGCCATGGGAAGCCGGTGAGGTATTTTGACCGAGGTCGGTGAGGCATCTTGACCGACGTGCCCCGAGGCTGGAAGCTTTCCACCATGATGCGTTCGCATCGGCGGCTCGAGGTCGCGCTCGTGCTGGCGGGACTGACGGTGCCGGCGGAGGCGGCGAGCGGCGCGGTTGTGGAGGCCACGGCGGTGCAGGCTGTGGCGCTGGATACGCTGCAGCTTGAGCGGGACGCGTCCGTGCTCTCGGCGGATTCGCTGGGCGGTCGAGCGATCGGATCCGCGGGTGAGATCCTCGCGGCGCGACACATCGCCGGGCGGCTGGAGGCGGCGGGCTTCGCGGCGCCGCGGGGCGGGCATCTGCGTCAGGTCCCGACGCGTCGATTCCGGATCGATCCGGTCGGGACGCGGCTTGTGCTGGAGGTTCAGGGGCGGCGGTACGTCTTCGAGCACGAGCTGGATTTTGTGCTGTCGTTTGCGGGTCCTCGAGGGCTTCGGGGGTTCAGCGGGCCGCTGGCGTTCGTGGGGAGCACGCGCACGCTTGCTCGCGCCGCCGAGAAGCTGCCGCCGGTGGCGGGGCAGATTGCCGTGGCGGCCGCGTCGGTTTGGGACGACCCTGACTTCATCGCGGCCCTGGCGGAGCGCGGCGCGCAGGGTGTGATTCTGGTGACGGTGGACGCTGGGGAGTACGAGGTCGTGCGGCGCAGCCGTGGTGCGTTCCGCTATGTGCTGGCCGTGGACGGGCCGCAGCTCGTGGACCTGATCTCCCCGGTGCCGGTGGTCGTGGCGGGTCCGAAGGTGACGGAGGTGCTGTTCAGTGGGCCGGTGCCACTGGGTTCCGGCGATCTGGGAGCCCGGGGCCGTGCGGAAGTGCTGGAGGGGGTGCTGCTGGCGAGCCAGGCGCGGCTCGATGTGGCGTATCGGGAAGAGCTGATCGTCGGCTACAACGTGGTGGGGTTGCTGGCGCCAGAGGCGGCGGCGGAAACGGAAGATGCGGTCGTGCTCGTGGCGCACTTCGACGGACTCGGGATCGGGTGGCCGGATCTCCGGGGCGACTCGATCTACAACGGGTTCGCGGACAACGCGGTAGGGGTGGCGACGCTGCTGGGGCTGGCGGACGCCCTGAGCCGGGCGCGGGACCGGCTTCGCCGGACGGTGATCGTGCTAGCGAGCACGGGGGAAGAGGCGTTGCTGCTGGGTGCGCAGGCCTACCTGCGCGAGCCCGCCTTCCCACTGGAGCGCACGGCGGCGGTGGTGAACCTCGACGGGATCGCGGTGCGCAGCCCACCGGAGTCCTACACGGTGAACGGCGGGATGGCGACGACGCTGGGCTACGAGGTCTCGCGGATCGCGCGGCGGCGAGGCGTGCGTGTGGTCTCCACGCCGGCGCTCGCGCGTCTGGACCATTACGCGTTCCTGCGGGCCGGCGTGCCAGCCATCTCGCTGCTTCCCTCGGCGGGCGGCAGCGATGGCGGCGGGTCGCTGTTCGGGGGGCGGCGCAATGCCTATCACCGGCCCTCTGACGAGCGGGGCCCCGGGTTCTCCTTTGCAGGCGTGGCGGCGGTGGGAGAGTTTGCCCTCGACGTGGCGCTCCACCTCGCGGGCCCCGCGGAACGTCCCCGGTGGCTGGGCAGGCGGAGGCCGTGAGCGAGCGCCCCACGCTCGCGAGGGTGCTCGGGCTGTGGGATGTGGTGCTACTGAACGTGGTCGCCATCGTGGGGCTGCGGTGGCTGGCCACGGCGGCGCAGATGGGCGCGCAGAGCCTGGTGCTGTGGGCGCTCGCGCTGGTGCTCTTCTTCGTGCCGTCGGGGCTCGCGGTGATGGAGCTGGCGACGCGGCTTCCGGGGGAAGGCGGCGTCTACCTCTGGACGAAGGAGGCGTTCGGGAACGCCCACGGCTTCCTGGCGGGGTGGGCCTACTGGGTCAACAACCTGGTCTATTACCCGTCCATCCTTCTGTATCTTGCCGGCGTCTTCCTGTTCCTGTGGGGTGAAGCGGCGCAGGGGTTCGCGGATGCGCCGCTCTACAACGCTCTCTTCTCGCTCGCCGTCCTCTGGATCGCGCTCGGGCTGAACGTAGTGGGGCTCGGGCGCGGGAAATGGCTGCAGAACGTGGGAGCCGTGGGTACGTGGCTCACGGTGCTGATCGTGGCGGTGGCCGGGGCAGCGGTGTGGTGGAGATTCGGCAGCGCCACCTCGTTCAGGGTCGCGGAGCTGGTGCCGGACCTGGCCAACCTTCCGACGCTGGCGTTCTTCGCGACGATGACGTTCGGCTTCGCGGGCCTCGAGCTCGCTCCGGTGCTCGCGGACGAGATCCGCGAGCCCGAGCGCAGCGTGCCGCGCTCGATCCTCATCTCCGGCGTCACGATCGTGATGGCCTACGTGCTGGGCACGCTGGCGGTGCTGGTGGCGCTATCGCCGGCGGCCGTGGACGTGATCACGGGCGTGCCGCAGGCGGTGGCGCGCATGGGCGAGCGGCTGGGCGTCTCCGGGCTCGCGGAAGCGGCGGCGCTGCTCATGACGCTGGGCGGCGTGGGCGGGGTGGGCGCATGGCTCGGCGGCACAGCGCGGGTCCCATTCGTGATCGGGCTCGACCGCTACCTGCCGGCGGCGCTCGCGCGGGTCCATCCGCGCTGGCGCACGCCGCACGTGGCCATCTTCGTCCAGGGTGCGTTCGCTTCGCTCTTCTTGCTGCTGAGCGTGGCAGGCTCCACGGTGCGCGACGCCTACCTCGTTCTGTTGGACACGACAATCGTGGTGTACTTCATCCCTTATCTTTACATGTTTGCGGCGTTGCCCGCGCTGCGGCGCCGGGGAACGGCCGGGGAGGGTGTGCTGTCCGTACCGGGAGGACGTACCGGCGTCGCACTGGTGAGCGGGTGCGGGTTCCTCGCAACTGCGCTGTCGGTAACGCTGGCGTTGATCCCACCGAAGGGGACGGCATCGCCCTGGCTGTTTGAGCTCAAGGTGGTGGGGGGTACGCTGGCACTCCTGGCGGTGGGCTATGGATTCTACCTGCGGGGGCGCCGAGTCCGCGGACACGAGCTCGCGACGCCGGTGCGCGCCGAGGCGGAAGGAGAACGGTGAGCGAAGGTTGGATCGTGACCACGCTGCGCCACGGGCATCCAGAAAATGCTGGCGGGGTTCCAGGCGATTCTGGCGGGCTGGAGGTAGCGGCTTTTGGGGGCGGGGGTGCGCGGCGGTCCCGGGCGGCGTTCCCGGGCGGCGTTCCCCCGGTGTCCCCGGGGCGACGATTGACACCTGGGCGTGCCCCGGATACTCTCGGGGCGACGCCGGCCTGGAGCCAAGGACGCCGCGATGGATCCGTTCGCTGGCGATCGCCGTCGTGGCCCCCCGGCCTCGCGTTCCAGGGAACGATGATCCCCATGAGAATTGCCACCGCTCAGCTCGTCTGCGGCGCCGGACCCGGGCGCCGGGGGCGCGCGGGTGCGGATGCGGGTGCGGCGCGGAAGCCGCCGCGGTGGCGCCACGGCGGAGCGAAGGGATGATCGGGAGCCCGGGAAGGGCTGACGGGCGCTCGCCCCCCGAGCGAGCGAGCTTTGAAGAAGAGGCGCTTCCCCATCTGGACGCCGTCTACCGATTCGCCCTTCGGCTCACCGGGTCTGCGGATGCGGCTCAGGACCTGGCGCAGGACACGTTCTTGCGGGCGTTCCGCGCGTGGGGCCAGTACACGCCGGGCACGCGCTGCAAGAGCTGGCTGTTCACGATCTGCCGCAACGTGTTCCTGCGGCAACGGGAACGGAGTCAGCGCCTCGACACGATCCTGACCGAGGTCGCCGAGGAGGATCCGCGCGACCTGAGTCGCGAAAACCCCGTGTTCGCGGCGACTCACGAACTCGATCCCGAGGGCGCGTTCTTCCGCAGCCTCGTGGATCGAGACGTGTTGCGCGCCATCGACGAGCTGCCGGAAGAGTATCGGCTCGCCGTGGTACTCTCGGACCTGGAGGGGTTCCGGTACCACGAGATCGCCGAGCTCGTGGGAGTGCCCGTCGGCACCGTGAAAAGCAGGCTGTTTCGGGGACGGCGGCGCCTCCAGCAGCAGCTCTACGAGTACGCGGTCTCCATGGGTTACATCCCCGCGCGGCCGGGGAGGGGGTAGGGTGGACGAATGGAACGGCCGAACCTGATCGAGCGGCTCCTCAACCTGCTGCGCCGGTGGCGGTCCGGCGAAGCCTCCGCAACGAACGGCATGATCACCTGCCGCGAAGCCCTCGAACGGCTTTTCGAGTTCATGGATGGAGAGTTGGAGGGGGTCGAGGAGAAACAGGTTGAAGAGCACCTGCGGATCTGCGAGCGGTGCTACCCGCACCTGCTCTTCGAGCAGTCGTTCCGCGCGGCCGTACGTCGCACCTTCGAGGGCGAGCGCGCACCGGAGACAGTCCGCAACCGCATCCTGGAGCTGCTCCGGACCGGGCAGAGTGAGGCGTAGCAGGTCCGGGAGCCGGCTTAGCCGCCCCGCGCTTGCGGGGCGGCGGCGTCATCCGAACATTTCCCGAAATCAGAGGGCGGGCGCCGGGGCGGCGATGCCAGTGATCGGCTGGGCGGCGGCAGAGCGTCCGGAATCGGAACGACCCAGGAGGTTTCATGGAGGTGGAGCAGAAGCGCGAGAGGATTCTCCCGCGGCTCATCGAGGAGGAGATGCGCGAGTCGTTCCTGGACTACTCGATGAGTGTGATCGTGCAGCGGGCGCTGCCGGACGTGCGGGACGGGCTCAAGCCGGTGCATCGGCGGATCCTCTACTCGATGCACGAGCTAGGGCTTCGTCCGGACCGTGCGCACAAGAAGAGCGCGGCGGTGGTGGGGGACGTGCTGGGGAAGTATCACCCTCACGGGGACATGGCGGTCTACGAGGCGCTGGTGCGGATGGTGCAGGATTTCAGCCTGCGTTATCCGCTGGTGGAGGGGCAGGGCAACTTTGGTTCGGTGGACGGGGACAACGCGGCGGCGTACCGCTATACGGAGGTGCGGCTGGGGTCGATGGCGCTGGAGCTTCTGGCGGACATCGACCGTGAGACCGTGCCCTTCGTCCCGAACTTCGATGGGCACCTACAGGAGCCGTGCGTACTGCCGGCGCGGCTCCCGAACCTGCTGGTGAACGGGAGCTCGGGGATCGCCGTGGGGATGAGCACGAACGTGCCGCCACACAATCTGCGCGAGGTGGCCGCGGCGGTGCGGCATCTGGTCGAGCGTCCGGGTTGTGCGGTGGCGGATCTCATGAAGCGGGTGCGGGGTCCGGATTTTCCCACAGGCGGGATCGTGGTCGGGGTGGGCGGCATCCGCGAGATGTACGAGACGGGGCGGGGCCGGATCGTGGTGCGCGCGCGGGTGGTCAAGGAGGCTCTGCGGGGCGGCAAGGCTCAGCTCGTGGTGATGGAGATCCCGTACGCGGTGTCGAAGTCGCGGGTCATCGAGCAGATCGCCGACCTCGTGCGGGAGAAGCGGCTCGAGGACGTGACGGACCTGCGAGACGAGTCGGACCGTGACGGGATTCGCGTGGTGATCGAGCTCAAGCGGGGCGCCAACGCGGAGGGGGTGCTCGAGGTCCTGTTCCGGCAGACTCACCTTCAGTCCACGTTCGGCGCGATCCTGCTGGCGCTGGACGGCGGGCAGCCCCGGGAGTTCAATCTGAAGGAGCTACTGGAGCGGTATCGCGATCATCGTGTGGAGGTGGTGCGGCGCCGCTCGCAGCACGAACTCGAGCGGGCGATGGCGGAGCTCCACGTGACGGAGGGGCTCTTGCGGGCCGTGGACGCCATCGATGACGTGGTTGCGCTGATTCGGGCGTCGAAGGACCGAGGCCAGGCGTCGGAGCGGCTGCGGAAGCGTTTCAAGCTGAGCGAGGCGCAGGCGTCGGCGATTCTGGACATGCGCCTGGCGCGGCTGACAGCGCTGGAGCGGGTGGAGCTCAAGGCGCGGCGGCGTGATCTCAGCCAGGAGATCGCGCGGCTCGAAGCGATCCTGGCCAGCGAGAAGAAGCAGCTCCAAGTGGTGCTGGCGGAGCTGGATGAGCTGGTGGAGCGGCGCGGTGACGGCCGGCGCACGGTCATCGCGGAGGGGGAGGCGGTCGATCTGGAGGACGTGGTCGCGGCGGAGGACGTGGTTGTCACGCTGAGCCACGCGGGGTATGTGAAACGGATGCCGTTGGGTCTGTTCCGTCGCCGCCTTGCGGGCGAACGTCCGCTCGCAGGGATGGAGCGCTACCCCGACGACTATCTGGAGCGCGTGTTCGTGGCGCGGACGGATGACCGGATCCTTCTCTTCTGTGAAGGGGGTCAACTGCACTCGTTGCCGGTTCTGGATGTGCCGGAGAGCGGGCGTGCGAGCCGGGGCCAGTCGCTCTACGGGCTGCTGGGGATCCGGAGGCAGGAGCGGATCGTGGCGATGGCGCCGGTGGGCGATGCCGGGGCGGACCGCTACCTCGTGTTTCTCACGGCGGATGGGACCGTGAAGCGCACGCCGCTCCGTGAGCTTTCAACCGTGCGTTCCGGGGGCGTCATCGGGGTCCGGCTGAAGCGAGGAGATAGGCTGCTGGATGTGCAACTCTCCGACGGGGCGAGCGACTTGGTGGTGCTCACGCGACGGGGCCGTGCGATCCGGTATCCCGAGGCCGACGTCCCGGTGATGGGCCGGAATGCGCAGGGTGTGCGGGGAATCCGGCTCGAGAAGGGGGACGCGGTGGTGGGTGTTCTTCTGGGCAGACGCGACGCCGAGATTCTCACGGTCACGGACCGGGGGTTCGCGAAGCGAACCGCGGTGGGCGAGTATCCGGTCCAGCGCCGTGGCGGACTCGGGACGCTCACGCTGGACCGATCTTCGGGCGATCTGGTGGCGGGTTTCGAGGTTCTCGCAGGCGACGAGCTCATGGTGCGGGCGACCAGCGGCGAGGCTCGGCGGGTCGTGGCGGGTGAGGTCCCGCTGCAAGGACGTACGACGCGGGGTATCAGGGTCATGGAGCTGGCGGAGGCCGACCGTGTGGTAGAGGTGACGCGGGTTGCCCGGGCTTCCGGGGCGGGCGAGGGAGTTCCGCGTGCCGACAGCGTGGAGGGTGGCGAGGGCGCGCAACTAGCCTTGATCCTCGAGGGCGTTCGCTGATGGGCCGGGCGTAGAACGGGAACGCGCGTGGAATGCGTTCGATCGTCGGGAGAGGCAAGGGATGGCGAAGGTTCTGGTTCTGGGCGCGGGCGAGCAGGGTCGCGCCACGGCGTTCGATCTCCTGCGGGAGCCGGGCGTGGAGTTCGTGAGGCTGGCGGACCTGCAGCCGAAGCGCATCCCTTCATTCTTGGAGCGTCACCTGGGCGGTCGGCTCGAGGCAGTGGCTGTGGACGCTCGAGACCACACTGCGGTGCGCGCCCTCATGGAGCGGCACGATGCATGCCTTTGCGCGCTGCCGTACTACTTCAACCTGGACATGACGCGCCTGGCGATCGAGGCGGGCGTCCACTTTGCGGACCTGGGCGGCAACACGGAGATCGTGCGGCGGCAGCTCGAGTTGGACGATGCGGCGGCCCGGCGCGGGATTACCGTGATCCCGGACTGCGGCCTTGCGCCGGGGATGGTGAATATCCTGGCGGCGGCGGCGATGCGGCGCATGGAGCGCGTCACGTCCGTAGCGATCCGCGTGGGCGGTCTCCCGCAGCACCCGGAGCCGCCGCTCCACTATACGATCGTGTACTCGCTGGAGGGCGTTGTGGACTACTACACGACCAGCGCCTGGGTCCTGCGAGACGGACGGCTGGCGGAGGTGGAGGCGCTCGACGGGCTCGAGTCCGTGACGTTCCCGGTGCCGGTGGGCGAGCTGGAGGCGTTCTACACGGCGGGCGGCATCTCCATGATGCCGTGGCGGTACGAGGGGCGCGTGGCGCAGATGGACTACAAGACGCTGCGCTATCCGGGTCACGCGGCGATTGTCAAGGCGATCCGCGGGCTGGGGCTCCTGTCCAGCCAGCCGGTGAAGGTGAACGGGGCGGAGGTCGTGCCGCGGCGTGTGTTCATCGCCTGTGCGGAGCCGGTGCTGCGCAAACCGGTAGCCCGCGACCTCGTGGCGATGCGCGTGGAGGTGCAGGGCGAGAAGGATGGGCGCCCGCTCACGGTGCGCTACGAGCTGCTTGACTTCTACGATGAGGAGAACGGCATCACCGCCATGGAGCGCTCCACCGGCTACTCGCTCTCCATCACGGGGCTCATGCAAATGGATGGTCGGATCACCGAGCGCGGTGTGCGGACGCCCGACGGTTGTGTGCCCGTGGACGCGTACTTGGCCGAACTGGCAAGGCGTGGGATCGAGATCCGGAAGACGGAGAGCGGATTAGCGGGTCTTAGCGGGTTAGCGGGTTAGCATTCCGACCGTTCGACCGCGCCGGCGGCTTTTGCCCGGGTGCCGGCGGCCGCCGGCTCAGGCGTCCGAGGCGGCCAGGTTGGAGGAGCGCCTGGGTCACCGGCGTCAGCGGCGTATTACGCAGGCGCGGTCAGCGGCGGGCGCCGAGCACGGCGGTGAGGCGGACCCGCTGGCTGTCGCGCAGCACTTCGATGTTCACCGTATCGCCGGGCGCCTTTTCCCGGAGCGCGTACGTGTAGGCGTAGAGGTCGGCGATCTCCTTCCCGCCGAAGGCGACGATGACGTCGCCCGCCTTCAGCCCCGCGTGTTCCGCCGGGCTTCCGGCACGCACACCCGTGATGCGCACGCCGAACGGCACGGGGGAGAAGTCCGGGATCGTCCCGAGATACGGTCCGTAGCCGCTCTCCGGGGCGGGCCCCGCGCCCGCGTGTTGATCACCGGCCTGGGCGACGGCGGTGAGCTGCGAGCGCGCGCCGAGGTCGCGGGCGACCTGCGTGACGAGCGTGGCCACGCGCTCGAGCCCATCGGCATTCAGCTTCTGCCAGTCGTCGGACGGGCGGTGGTAGTCCTCGTGTGCGTTCGTGAAGAAGTGGAGGACGGGGATTCCGCGGGCGTAGAACGAGCTGTGGTCGCTAGGCCCGAAACCGTCCTCGGAGAGGACCAGGGTGAAGGGTGTAGCGACGCGGGCATTCGCCGCCGCCAGCATGTCGCGCCACTCGCGGGCGGTCCCCACGCCCATCACGCTCAGCCGGTTCTCCCGCAGCCGGCCTACCATGTCCAGGTTCAGCATGGCGAGCACGCTGTCCACCGTGACCGTCGGGTGCTGCACGAAATGCGTGGAGCCGAGGAGCCCGCGTTCCTCGCCCGAGAAGGCGATGAAGAGGATCGAGTGGCGCGGAGAGGGGGGGGCGCCGGCGAGCTGGCGGGCCGCTTCGATGATTGCGGCCACGCCGCTGGCGTTGTCGTCCGCGCCGTTGTGGATGGTGCCTGTCTCGTCCGGGGCGAGCGACCCTTCGCCGCCACGGCCCAGGTGGTCGAGGTGCGCGCCGATGACGACGAAGCGACCGCGCAGCGCCGGATCGGCGGCGGGGAGGAAGCCCGCGACGTTGTGGGCGCTCTCCATGCGGGGCTCGACTTCCGTGTGCAGTCGGATCCGCTCGCCCGCCTGAGCCGCGGCCCGCAGCTTGCCCGCCAGTGCGCCGCGGACCGTGACCGCCGGGATGCGCGCGCTCGGCCGCGTCTCGCTCTCCGGCTCCGGTAGCGGACTGCCGTCCGGGAGCAGGACGACGAGCCCCAAGGCGCCGCGCCCTTCGGCGGTCCGGGTCTTGAAGTGAGGATCCGCGTAGAGGGAGCGTCCGTCCGACGAGCCGGGGTCGCCCGCTTCCACGACCACGATCTTGCCGGTGAGCTCCGTGCGGCTGTACACGTCGTCGGGGTTACCCGGCCGTGTGATCCCGTAGGCGGCGTACGCCGCCGGAGCCTCGGCGTTGGCGGTCGCGGAGAAGCCGAGCGGGATCCAGTCGCGGCCGGCGGTGTACGTCTCGGCCGCTACGGCCAAGAGGTTAGTGGGGCCGAGGCGCGCGCCTACGCGGAGGGGAAAGGACTGGAAGTACGTGCCGTTCTCGCCTGCGGGCGCGAGGCCGATCTCACGGAAGCGGGCGGCGACATACTCGGCCGCGCAGCGTTCGCCCGGTGAGCCGGCGGCCCGGCCCTCTAGTGCGTCGTCGGCGAGGTAGCGCACGTGCGCGATGGGGCCTGTGAGGCCGGGGCCAAGCGTCGCCGAAGACGGGCAGGCTGGCAGGGCGGGGCCCACGACCGTGGCGAGGCGTGACGGTGCTCCCGGGTCCGCAAGCTCCGCGACGGAGGCGGCCACGGACACGGACACAGAAAGAGCCGCCACGCCAAGAATGACGAACGGCGGAGAAGGGAAGCGAGATGGTCGCATCAGGTTCATCCTCGTGCCCGTCCGGTCCTAGGTCCCACGGGTCTTCGGAACGTCGGGTGCCTATCCGTCGACGTCGGTATCGGCGCAACTGTTCGAGACTCGGGGACAGGTGTGCCCGCCCCCGGTTCGCCGCGCTCGCCGCGCTGCCCCTGCTGATGGCGCCGCGCCCGGCAGGCGCCCAGACGGGCGCCGACTCGCTTCGCGAGCCGCGCGAGGTGCACCTGCGCAACGTCCGCCAGCTCACCTTCGGCGGCGAGAACGCGGAGGCGTACTTCTCGTTCGACGGCCGGCGGCTCGTTTTGCAGACGACGCCCGCCGACGGCGGGTGCGACCAGATCTACAGCCTCGACCTGGCCAGCGGCCAGAGGCGGCGCGTGAGCACGGGCCGCGGGCGCACGACCTGCGCCTACTACTATGCGTCGGGCGAAAAGATCCTCTACTCGTCCACGCACCACTGGCTCGAGGCCTGCCCGCCGCGTCCGGACTACTCGCGCGGCTACGTGTGGGCGGTGTATCCCACCTACGACATCTTCGTTGTGGATGCCGACGGCTCGGACCTGCGCGCGCTCACGTCCACGTGGGGCTACGATGCGGAGGCCACGGTCAGCCCGCGCGGCGACCGCATCGTCTTCACCAGCATGCGCGACGGCGATCTCGACATCTACAGCATGGACCCGGACGGTGGCAACGTGGTACGGCTTACCCACGAGCTCGGGTACGACGGCGGCGCGTTCTTCAGCCCCGACGGCTCGAGGATCGTCTATCGGGCGCACCATCCTTCGTCCCCCGAGGAGATCGCCGATTATCGCGCACTGCTAGCAGACGGGCTGATCCGCCCGACGACCCTGGAGCTTTACGTGATGGGCGCGGACGGCTCGGACCGCCGTCGGATCACGAGCAACGGCGCGGCGAACTTCGCGCCGTTCTGGCACCCGTCGGGGCGGAAGGTCCTGTTCAGCTCGAACGTGCACGATCCGCGGGGGCGCGACTTCGACCTGTACCTCGTCAATCTCGATGGCAGCGGTCTCGAGCGCGTGACCTACTCGCCTGATTTCGACGGCTTCCCGGTCTTCAGTCCGGACGGGCGCTACCTTGTGTGGGCATCCAACCGCAACCAGAGGCGGCCGGGCGACACGAACATCTTCATCGCGGAATGGGTGGAGGGGCCGCGGGCGACGGGGACCCCGCCGTGACGCCGGCCGGTGTCCCGACCGGAAGCGTGGTCGCACACCGCCGCTGCACTCCGCCCTGCTGCGTGGCGTCTCGCCCTCACCCCACGCAACGTACGTTGCGTGGGGTCCCCGCTCGCAATAGCGCAGGGCTACCCCTTCTCGGCGCGCCTTGCGACGCGGACGCATCAGCGGTCTGGGTGCGTGACTCCCCTTCCGGCGGGGAGCGCTACTCCCGGGGGAGGTGGCGGAGGAACTGGCTGAGGATGCGGTACGTCAGCCCCCAGACGATCTCGTCTCCCACCCGGAAGGACGGGAAGCTGCGGGGTTCACCACTCACGTCAATGAGGACTGAGCGGGTGGCAGACGGGTGCGTGAAGCTGGCCAGCGGCACCCAGAGCGCTGCATCCACCTCCGGGGAGGCGGGGCGAGCCGGGGTGTCGGGCGGTACGCCCACGACGAAGGGCGTGATCTCGATTTGCGGGAGCCGCCGGTTCAGCGGCGAGAGCTGGTCGAGGCGGCCGAGCACCGCGCCCAGCCGCTCCAGATCGATTCCCGTCTCTTCGAACGTCTCGCGGAAAGCGGTGTGCAGCAAGCTGGCGTCCTCAGGATCGCGGCGGCCGCCCGGGAGCGCCATGTGGCCGGACCAGGGATCCCGCTCGGAGCGCGCGCGCTTGATGAGCAGGAGCTCGAGCTCCGGGGTGGCACGCAGGATGAGGGTGACGGCGGCCTCGAGGGCGGTTCTCGGTGGGCCTTGGGCCTTGGCAGAGTGCGGACCTCGGTGAGCGGATACAGGGGCGAGGGCCGCACGCAGCGCCAGGAACCTGGGGTCCAGCTCGCCTGCGGAGACGGTCATGTGGGATTCTGCGGCACCGTGCCGGCGCCCACTCGAGGTCCCATCGTGTCTTGCGCCATTCTGCTCAACGCTGGCTCCGAGGAGTGAGGCGGTCAAGCGCCGGCCAGACGCGGCCGCCGAAGTCGACGGATCGCGCACGCGTGCTTCGGAGCCCCCCTTCCGCTGTTGGAACCGGCGGCCGCAACGGCAGGGCTTCTCGGTCCGTGGTCATCGGCCACATCCACGCGCGCGGCCGCGGGGCGTAGAGGCGGTCATTCGGGGTCCTCTGCGCAACCTCTGCCGGGGTCTTGTCTTCATCACGTGTCGCCGTGGATCGTTCGGGGTTGGAAATCCGTGCGGGTCTGGGTACCTTCCGAGCGTGAGCGATCAGGCGAGGGCTCGGGTCACGCTTCTGGTGCGGCTCGCGGCAGAGGTCGCGACGAAGGCGCGGCGCACGCGCCGCCGGTTCCAGGACCGGCTGGTGACGAACATCCGCGACGCTCTGCGTTCGGCCGGCCTCGATTTCCGGGTGGAGAACCGGTGGAGTCGGATTCTGGTAGAGGCGTCGGACCGCGTGGCATTGGGGCGCGTGGCCTCGGTGTTCGGAGTGAGCTCGGTCTCGGAGGTGGAGGCGCGCATCCCCGCCGACCTCGACCGCATCGTGGCGGTGGGCGAGGAGCTGTATCGGGAGCGGGTTCGCGCGAGGCGGTTCGCGGTAGAGGCTCGGCGCGTCGGCTCCTATCCGTTCAGCTCGCAGGACATCAAGGTGCAGCTGGGCGCGGCGCTCAACCGGTACGCGGCGGTGAACCTGGACGAGCCGGACGTGACGGTCTCCGTGGAAGTGCGTGAAGGCGAAGCGTTCCTGTTCAGCGAGCGGGTGCCCGGGGCCGGCGGGCTCCCGCTGGGCGTGGAGGGGAAGGCCGTGTGCCTGCTGTCTGGCGGGTTCGACTCGGCGGTGGCCGCGTGGCTCATGCTCAAGCGGGGGATCTCGCTGGACTACGTGTTCTGCAACCTGGGTGGCGACGCGTACGAGCGTTCGGTCGTCTCGGTGGCGAAGGTCCTGGCGGACGAGTGGAGCTACGGCGACCGTCCCCGCATCCACGTGGTGGACTACGAGGAGCCGCTCGCGGCGCTGCGCGGCGCGGTCCGCGACCGTTACTGGCAGGTCATCCTCAAGCGGCTCATGTACCGCGCGGCGGAGCGGATCGCGCACGAGCTGGGCGCCGACGCCATCGTGACCGGGGAGTCGGTGGGCCAGGTCTCCTCCCAGACGCTGGCGAACCTTCGTGCGATCGACGATGCGGTCGGGCTCCCGGTCTTCCGTCCGCTGCTCGGGTTCGACAAGGATGAGATCGTCCGGATGGCGGAGCGCGTCGGCACCGCGCCGCTGAGCGCGCGCGTGCGGGAGTACTGCGCCATCGTGCCGGAGCGTCCCGTCACGCACTGTCGGCCTCATGCGGCCCGGGACGAGGAGTCGCGGGTGGACCTCTCCGTGCTCGAGTCGGCCATAGCCGGGCGGAAGGTGCTGGACCTGCGCGCCCTGGAGGCCGTGGATCTGGTACAGCCGTACCTCTTCGCGACGGAGATCCCGGAGGGTGCGGCGGTCATCGACTGCCGCGAGCCGCACCAGTACGCGGCCTGGCACTATCCGGGCGCAGAACGTCGCGACCCGTGGGAGGTTATGGCGCATCTCAAGCGGCTCGAGAAAACCCGCGCCCACATCCTCTACTGCAACTACGGGGTCCAGACGGCGCACGTGGCCGAGCTGCTACAGCGGGAGGGGTACGAGGCCTACTCTTTCAAGGGCGGGCTGCGCGGGATCATGAAGTACGCGGCGTCGCGGGGTGCGCCGGTGGCGCCGGTGGGATTCTGAGCCGGTCTTTCGGCATCCAAGGGGTGGGCGTCCCCCTCGCGGTTCGGCGCTGTCACACTCCCGCGATGTTCGGACCCCAGATGTGCTTGTGGAGCTGGGTCTGGAGGCGGACCGGGAGCCGGTCTTCCAGGATCCAGCTCGCCAGCTCGGAGAGCTCGACTTCACCCCAGACGGATGAGACCAGGATCTCCCGCAGCGTTCCTTGTTCGAGCCGCCGGTCGAGCCCTCGCTCGCGGATCACCTCTCTCGCCCAGTCGTAGTCGGCGCGGTCCCTGACCACGAACTTGAGCTCGTCGCGATCCGTGAGGTGGTCGAGGTTCGCCCAGCGATTGCGGTGCGACTCGCCGGAGCCGGGGCACTTGAGATCCATGATCTTGTGCGCCCGCGGGTCCAGGGGCGAGACGTCCAGGGCGCCGGAGGTCTCGAGCAGCACCGTGAATTCCTCGTCCAGAAGCCGCTTCACCAAGAGGAACGCGTTGCGGTGGACCAGGGGCTCGCCACCGGTGATCTCGACGAGCTTCGTCTGGAACGCGCGGACGCGAGCGATGATCTGGTCCAGGGACATGCGCTCGCCGCCGTAGAACGAGTACGTCGTGTCGCACCATGTGCAGCGGAGCGGGCATCCCGTGAGGCGCACGAAAGTACACGGACGCCCCGTCCAGGTGGATTCGCCCTGGATCGAGTGGAAGATCTCGGTGACCCTGAGGAACTCGCCCATCGCTCGGTGCGGATCTTCCTGCGCGGCTCTCGCCGCTGGCGCCATACCCGCGGGGGAGCTTCCGAGACTCACGACCGAAGCCGAATGCCTGGGCCGCTGCTCAGTTGGCGACCTGGAACGGCAGGTACGCCTCCGTGCGATCCCAGCGCAGGCGCAGCACGCCGCCGCCGCCCTGCGCATCGAGCACAATGGTGAACAGTTCGACGACCTCCGGGAGACCCCGGATCGGCATCTCCAGGCGCAGCAGGTCGTGAGCGGCGTCGTACGCCTGGCCGTTGATGTTCGTTCGGCGGTTGACCAGCAGCGTCCACCGGTCCGGACCGGGGATCGTGAAGAGCGTGTACGTCCCGGCAGGGAGGACGGCATCCCCCACCCGGAGGTCGCGGGTGGTGGAGAAGTGGGTGGCCTGGTTGGCGCCGGTCCGCCACACTTTGCCCCACGGCACCAGGGCGCCGAAGATCTCGCGCCCTCGCTTCATCGGGCGGCCGTAGTCCACAGTGATGCTGGCGCCCGCCAGCAGCGCCTCTGCCTTGCCACGTCCGGAGAGCTCGCCCATGGCCCGTCCCTGGGCGTCGCGAGCGGCGAAGCTCCGCGCCAGCGCGGAGATGTCCGCCGCCTCGCGGCGCATGACGCGGAGGGCCCGGGTGGTCTTGGATGCATCCAGTGAACGGAGGCGGCCTTCCTCGTCCGTCTCGATGTCCATAATGCCGCGCGTGGGGTGCGCGGCCGTGTAGCGGCCGCGGCCGACGCGCCTCATCAGAAAGGGGAGCGTCCGCCGGCCGGCGACCAGATCGAGGGTAAGGGTGTCCCGGGAAACGGCGACCGCCCGGCGGAGCATCAGCTCAAACGGCCAGTGCATCATGTCGATGAAGGGGATGCCGGATCCCTGGTCGAGGGTGAGCTCCATCCGCTCCACCGGCTGGCCGTCCAGGCCGGAAGCCGGGTCGTAGGTCAGTTGCTGCATCGTCACGGGGCGTCCGGTGGCATCAAACCGCACATCATAGACGCTGAGCGTGGTTTTCGGGACCCGCAGGACGACCTCGGCGCGGACCCGGTCCGGGTAGTGGTAGGTCCGCTCGACCGCGACCGTGTCGTTTCCCAGCAGCGTGACCAGGGCGGCTTCCTCCGGCGGGCCCTGCGCAGAGGCAGCGGGCGCCGGAATCGCGGCGGCAAGGACGAAGAGGAGATACGGGGGTCGCATAGGGGATTTCCTCAGTGCGGCGCTAGGGCCGATCGTCCGGTAGCTCCTCGTCCGGCGCCTTGTCGAGGTCGCCGCGGGCCCTGCGGAGGATCGCCTCGTCGAGGAGCTGCTTCGTTTCGTAGAGTGTCAGACCCTCTGCCCTCTCCTGCGCCTCTTCCCGGGTGCTCGTGCGTGCGACGATGGCGGACTCCACGTGGCCCACGATGCCGAGGCCGGTGTAGGCCCAGCGGGGGAAGACGAGGTACGTGAGGTAGGGTCTTTGAAGCTCGCCGGTCCTCTCGACCTCGATGGACACGGTGTAGGGCTGCCCGTCGATTCCCTCGAAGGCCGGTGGGCGGCTATGCTCGCGGAGGTACCCTCCCAGAGTGGCGTCCGGCGGGAGCTGGGTCTGATCGGCGTGGCCGTGCGCTCCGGTACGATCCCCTTCGTTCAGATCGGGGGCGGGATTGCGGTGAGCCGAACGGTCACCATTCTCGCGTGTCATGGTCCCATCGTCGTTGCGGCGCGCGGCGCGACGCGGTCTCAAACTACCGCTCGGCGAGGGAGCGCGGCGGTAGGGCTGCGTCCCTCCATATCCAAATTAGATGGAGGCGGAGAGAGCCGACAGGGACACCGGCGATGAGCCGTCGCCCGTGATTCGTCGGGGCTTGGCAGGCCCGCTGCCGTTCTTCAGTGACCTGCGCGGCCGGAGGCAGGGGAGGCAGCGGGGCGAGGCGGCCCGGCCGTGGTTTGCCGCTTGCCGTACGCGGGCACAGCCGAATAGTGTTGGCGGGCGCAAACGCGGGACGCAGGCGGCGAGCGGGTAGACCGGATACGCGGGCGGCGGTCCGGCCGAGAAGGAGGGGGTGTACATGAGGGCGGCGGTCTTCTCCGATCACGGTGGGCCCGAGGTCGTGCGAGTCGCGGAGGTCGAGACGCCGGAGCCGGGTCCTGGTGAGGTGCGGGTGGCGGTGCGCGCCTGCTCGGTAAACCATCTGGACCTCTGGATTCGCCGCGGACTCCCCGTGGAGGCGCCGATGCCGCATATCGGTGGCGCCGACATCGCCGGCGTCGTGGCTGTGCGGGGGCCGGGCGTCGAGGGGGTCTCCGTCGGCACACGCGTGGTCGTGGATCCCTCTCTCACCTGCGGCCGCTGCGAGGGGTGCCGGCGGGGCGAGCCGGGCCTGTGCTCGGAGTACCGCATCATCGGTGAGCACACGCAGGGCGGCTTCGCGGAGTACGCCGTGGTGCCTGCGGCGAACCTCCTGCCGCTCCCCGACTCGGTTTCCTTCGAGGACGCGGCCGCGGCTGCGCTGGTCTTCCTGACGGCATGGCGCGGATTGGTGAGCCGGGGCGCTATCCGGGCCGGCGAGGACGTGCTGATCACCGGGGCTTCGGGTGGAGTCGGCACGGCCGCCGTGCAGATCGCGCGGCTGGCGGGCGCCCGGGTCTTCGCGGTGACGAGTGGAGAGGAGAAGGTGCGCCGCGTGCGCGAGCTGGGGGCCGAGGTCGTCTACGATCGCCTGGTCGTGGACTACTCGCGGGAGCTGTGGCGCGATACGGGAAAGCGCGGCGTGGATCTCATCCTCGACTCCACAGGCCCAGCCACGTGGGAGGCGAATATTCGAGCGCTCGCCCGCGGCGGCCGCCTGGTCGTGTACGGGGCGACGACAGGCGCCGACGCGACGATGAACGTGCGGCTCCTGTTCTGGAAGCAGATCTCCATCATCGGGACGAGCATGTCGAACCGCGGGGAGTTCGAGACGGTGATGAGGCTGGTGTTCGCCGGGAAGCTCCGGCCGATCATCGACCGCGTGCTCCCCCTGGCCGCGGCCCGCGAGGCGCATGAGCTCCTCGAGAGCGGCGGCGTGTTCGGCAAGCTCGTCCTGGTACCGTGAACGCCTCGGGGCGCCGAGCCATGGACCTTCGGACCGCGCAGGAGCAGGTCGATCGCTGGATCTCGCAGTTTGAGGAAGGCTACTGGCCGCCACTGGCCAACCTGGCGCGGCTGATGGAGGAGGTGGGCGAGCTGGCGCGGGAGCTGAATCACCGGTTCGGCGCCAAGACGAAGAAGGCCGGTGAGCCCGAGCAGGACCTGGCTCTCGAGCTGGCGGACATCCTCTTCGTCCTCATCTGCATCGCGAACGAGCAGAGGATCGACCTGGACTCGGCGTTCGAGCGGGCGCTGGAGAAATATCGCGTACGCGACACGGGCCGGTGGACTCCACGGGCGGTCCCCGGGCCTCCAGAGGGTTAGCGGGCTTTGGCGGGTTAGAGGGTTAGAGGGTCGGGGGGTAGGGCGGCGGCACCCGCTCCCCCGCGCGGTGGGCGATAGGCGGCGAGGACCTCGACGCACCGATCCAGCTCATCGGGCGTATTGTAGAAGTGCGGGCTCACGCGCACGTGCCCCGGTCGATGGTCCACGATGATCCCCTGGTTCGCGAGGTGAGCGACGGCGCCCGCGGGGTCGGGGTGCCGGATCATCACGATGGCGGAACGGCGTTCCGGGTCCGCGGACACACGCAGGGCAAGACCTGTGGCTGCGGCCCCGTCCACGAGGTGCTGAACGAGCTCACGGTTGCGCGCGGTGATGGCCTCGATCCCTACCTCCTCGATGATCTCTTGGCCGCCGAGGGCGAGGTGGATGGTGGGGAGCGGAGGGGTGCCGAGTTCGAAGCGGCGGGCATCATCGTGATACTGGAAATGGTGGATGTCGAAATCGAATTGGTTGCGCGTGGCGAACCAGCTCGTGATGCGCGGGCGCAGCCGCCGCACCAGCTCGTCGCGCACGTACAGGTAGGCCAGCCCGGGACCGCCGCACAGCCACTTGAGGGGGCCAGCGATATAGAAATCGACACCGGCCTCCCGCACGTTCACGGGGATCTGTCCCGCCGCCTGGTATCCGTCGATGAGGCAGTACGCGCCCACCTCGTGGGCGATCTCCGCGAGGGCGCGAATGTCCTGCACGCAGCCGGTCGTGAAGTACACGTGGCTCGTGGCGAGGAACATGGTGTCCTCGTCCACGGCGGCGGCGAACTGCTCGGGATCCACGCTGATGCCGTCATGGCTTCGCAGGATCACGAGCTCGACCCGGGGCTTGACCGTCCACTGGTAGGCCAGCGTGGGGAAGTCGAGAGCCGAGCACACGACTCGAGGGCGCCGGCTGTGGTCCACGCTCTCGGCGATCACGGAGAGCGCTGCGGAGGCGGAGGGGAGGAGCGCCACGTCCGAGGGCTCAGCCCCCAGGAAGGTGGCCACCCGCCGGCGCAGAAGGTTCGTGCGGCCCAGCCAGTGCTCGTACCAAGCCGCCGCGCCCTCGTCATGCCAGCGGGCGAGGAACTCCTCCAGGTGACGCTCGGAGCGACGGGATAGCGCCCCCAGCGAGCAGGAGTTCAGGTAGATCTTGCGGCCGAGGATCGGGAACTCGGCACGAATCTGCTGGAATGAGGTGTCGATGGGTCGCCTCGTTGTCGCGGAACGGTCGCGGCCCGCGCGCACATCCCCCTCGCCGCGCCGGAGCGCGGCGTGCGTGCTGCGTCGCGTGGACCGTGGTCAGCCCGCGGTGCGTGCCGGTACGAGGCTAGGATAGGGATCGCCCAGGCGCAGCGCCAGCCCGCTGTGCGCCGGGGCGCTGCGATGGAATCTGGCGGGTCGCTGTAGGTCTTCAGCGATCGGCTGAGACGAGGAGAGGGCTCAGTGGCTTCGCTCTGGTCGCTCGGCGGCCTCTTGCCCTGGCTCGCGCTGGCCGCGTTCGTATTTCTGCGGGTGCGCAGGCCGCCGCCGCTCCCGCACCCGCCGGGGATGCGCGACTCCGCCCCTGCGCTGGTGACGGTGATCGTGCCGGCGCGTAACGAGGCGCATAACATCGTGGAGTGCCTGGGAACGCTGACACGGTCCGCGTACCCGAACTACGAGATCGTCGTCGTGGACGACCGCAGCACGGACGGCACGCCTTCGCTGGCGCGGCGAGTGCCTCGCGGCAACGCGCGGCGTCTGGCGGTGATACACGGAGAGCCGCTTCCCGAGGGGTGCATGGGCAAGCCCTGGGCGTGCTGGCAGGGCTACCTGCGGGCGGAGGGCGAGCTTTTCCTCTTCACGGACGCCGACACTCGCCACGCCCCCCTGCTCCTCGGCCGTGCGGTCGCGGCACTGGAAGAGGAGGGCACGGATGCGGTGACCGTACTCGGGCACCAGGTGCTGGTGAGCTTCTGGGAGCAGGTCGTCATGCCGCAGATCATCCTTCTCCTGCTCTTGCGCTACCCGGACGTCTCGCAGCCGCGCGGCCCGGGGAATTGGCGCAGCGCCATCGCGAACGGGCAGTTCATCCTCATCCGTCGGTCCGCGTACGAGAGCGTGGGCGGGCACGCCGCGGTGAGAGCGGAGGTGGCGGAGGATCTGCGACTGGCCCAGGAGCTATGTCGCGCGGGGAGGCGGCTCGTGGTGCGGGGTGCCGAGGACGCGCTCGAGACGCGCATGTACCGATCCCTCGCCGAGATCGTGGAGGGCTGGTCGAAGAATATCGCCACCGGGGCGCGTCAGTGCGTCGAGCCGTGGCTCGCGCCGTTCGCGCTGCCCGTCCTCGTGACGTTCCTGCTGGGAATGTGGCTCCTGCCGCCCGTAGCGCTCGGGGCGTGGGCGCTCGCGCGGCTGGCGGGACTCGTCACGGCGGAGGGGGTGGTGCAGTGGGTCTCGGCGGCGATGGGGGCTTCGCTTCTCATTTGGATCGCCGGGTGCCTGCGCTTCCGCATTCCCGCCGGCTACGCGGTCCTCTATCCGCTGGGCGCCGCGGTCGCGGCGATGATCGCCGTCCGCAGCGGGATGCGCGGGCGGCGCATCCGCTGGAAAGGGCGCGACTACGACGGCCCTAGCAGTTCTTCGGCGACCTGTTAGTCCGCGAACTCCACCGTGACGCGCTGCGGGATGATTCCCGCGTCGAACCCGCGGTCGAGGAAAAGCTGCACGGCGCGGCGTCCATCCGGCCCGTAGTCGAGGGCGCGCGCGTTCACGTACATCCCCACGAACTCGCGCGTGCCCTCGCGAGGAAGTCCGCGGGCAAACCGCATGGCGTAGTCGAGGGCGGGCTCGGGATTCGCCAGTGCATAGGCAATGGAGTCCCGGAGGTGGCCCGAGATCCGGCGGATGAGCCCCGCACCCAGGTCGCGGCGGATCACGTTGCCTCCCAGAGGGAGCGGAAGGCCCCCCGTCGCTCCGGCCCACCACGCGCCCAGATCCTCCACGAGCGTGAGCCCTGCAGCGCGGAACGTGAGCTGACCTTCGTGAATGACCACCCCCGCGTCCGCGAGGCCCGCCGCCACGTGCTCGAGAATACGGTCGAACGGAACGACCACGGGGACCACCGCAGGCTGGTACAGACGGAGCGCGAGGTTCGCCGAGGTGAGCTCGCCCGGGATCGCGACCTTCCGGCCCGCCAGCGCCTCGTGATCGAGCGGTTCCCGTGCCACAATGCGCGGCCCGTACCCCTCGCCCATGGACGCGCCGTGCGGAAGGAGCACGTAGCGGTCGGCCAGATAGGCGTACGCGTGGATCGAGACCGCCGTGAGCGCCAGCTCGCCCGCCAGCGCCCCGCGGTTCAACGTCTCGATGTCCGCAAGCTTGTGGTGGAACTCGATGCCAGGTGTCTCGATCAGCCCCGCAGCCAGGGCATAGAACATGAACGCGTCGTCGCTGTCCGGCGAATGGGCGACACGAATGATCCTGTGGTCCATGGGGGCGCATGTTAGACCGGCGTCGCGCCAAGGTCAAACCGGAAGCGCAGGCTAACGGCGCCGGGCAGGGTGCGGGTGGGAAGCCGACTCTGCGGACGTTTCCGAACGCAGAGGGGTATTCCGGGATGGCGGCGCTGACGGCCGGGCAAGCTCCGGGCGCCGCGCGGGCTCGTCCGGCAGGCCGCGGGGGGTGCGCGTGAACAGGGCGCCGCGGGCGCCCGGATCGTTGGGAGGCTCGTGATGATCCGGTACGACTATCTCATCGTGGGCGGGGGCATGACCGCGGACGCGGCGACCCGTGGCGTCCGCGAGGTGGATTCCGGGGGTAGCATCGGCGTGATCGGTGCCGAAGCCCACGCGCCGTATGACCGGCCGCCGCTGTCCAAGGGGCTGTGGAAGGGCGGTGGCGAGGATAGGATCTGGCGCGGAACGGCAGAGCTGGGGACCGACCTGCATCTCGGGCGCCGGATCGTTGCGCTGGATCCCGGGCGGAAGGCGGTCCGCGACGACCGGGGTACGGTCTATGGTTACGGCAAGCTGTTGCTGGCAACCGGAGGTAGGCCGAGGCGCCCGTGGCCGGAGGGTGAGCGCGTCGTGTATTTCCGCACGGTCGAGGACTATCGGCGCGTGCGCGCGCTGGCCGATGCCGGGGCTCGGTTTGCGGTCATCGGAGGTGGCTTCATCGGCTCGGAGATGGCCGCTGCGCTGCGCATGTACGGGTGCGATGTGAGGATGCTTATGCCCGAGGCGGGCCCGGGTGCGCGCATCTTCCCGCCGGATCTGGCCGACTTCCTGGCAGGGTTCTACCGCGAGAAGGGAGTGGAGGTTGTTGCGGGTGAAGGCGTCCGCGCACTGGAGGCGGGTGCCGAAGAGGTTGTCATCGGCACGACGGCGGGCCGCGAGCTCGTGGTGGACGCGGTCGTCGCGGGGCTCGGCATCGAGCCGAGCATCGAGCTCGCCGCTGAAGCGGGGCTGGAGGTGGGGAACGGGATCGTGGTGGACGAGTTCCTGCGCACGAGCGATCCTGAGGTCTACGCGGCCGGCGACGTGGCAAGCTTCCACAACCCGTCTCTGGGGCTACGCCTGCGCGTGGAGCACGAGGACAATGCAAACACGATGGGGCATGCGGCCGGCCGGGCGATGGCGGGCGAAGGAGAGCCCTATTATCACCTTCCGTTCTTCTATTCGGATCTCTTCGAGTTGGGATACGAGGCCGTGGGTTCGCTGGACGCGGGTCTGAAGATGGTAGCCGACTGGAAGGAGCCGTACCGCGAGGGCGTGCTCTATTACTTAAAGGGTGGGCGTGTGTGCGGGGCGCTGCTCTGGAACGTCTGGGGACAGGTGGACGCAGCGCGCGCGTTGATAGCAGAGCCGGGCCCGCATCACCCCGAGAGTCTCAAGGCTCGCCTCCCGGCGTAAGGCTTGGGGCGCCGAACGCCGGCGCAGTCCCGGCAGAGTGCGGACCACAGCCCTCGCGGGCGAGGCGCCGTCGGCGAACCAGAATCCACCGTTTCCTACGGCCTCCCCGGATGCAGAGGAGCCCAACCCGAGCGCGACGGGCTGGGCTCCTCTGCGGCCCGAGTGCGGGCCGACGCCGCGTTCAGCGACCTGTTAGGAGACGCGCACGACGTTCTGGGCCCTGGGGCCCTTGGCCTCCTCGACAATGTCGAACTCGACTCGGTCGCCTTCGGCGAGCGACTTGAAGCCGCTGCCCTGGATGGCCGAGTGATGGACGAAGCAGTCCTTCCCTCCGTTCTCCGGCGTGACGAAGCCGAAGCCCTTCTGGTCGTTGAACCACTTTACCTTTCCGGTGGTACGCATACCGTACTCCTCTGGGTGTGGATGAGTCGAGGTCCGGTATGTCCGTACCCATCGATCATCGCAGTGTTGACGGGCATATTCGCCCCCCGCCGCGGGCGTGCGCGAGCGACAAGAAAAGGACCGAGACGAGAGCCGTCCGGTCCTTCATCTACCGTCCTGGGCCCACTCAGGCCCGAAGCCTCACTCGCGGATCTAATTTAGCTTGCAGCCGGGATCGGGTCAAGGTCGGCCGGGAGGCCGGGGAAGCCGGGAGGCCGGGAGGCCGAACTGCGTGAGTCGGGGCGGGGTAGCAGGTGGCCATGACGGACGCGGCAGCCGGCCGACAGGCGGAGCTAGCCATCCGCATCAAACGTCACTCCCGCGATGTCGGCTTCGATCTCGTGGGGATCGCGGATCCGCGGCGGAGCGACCACCTCCGCCTTTTCGAGGAGTGGCTGGCGAGCGGGTGGCACGGCGAGATGGCGTACCTGGCCCGCCCGGACGCGGTGCGGCGGCGGGCCGACCTCGCCCTCACCCTCGAATCGGTGCGATCGGTGCTGATCGTCGCACACGACTACTACCTGCCCGAGGCCGAGGGAATGCCCGACGATCGGTCGCGCGGCGTGATTGCGCGCTACGCGCGCGGCCGGGACTATCACAAGGTCGTGAAGCGTCGCCTGCAGGCGCTGCGTCGCCGTATCGAGGCCGACGTGGGTAGGCCCGTGGTGGCCCGGGTCTACGTGGACAGCGGACCGATCCTGGAGCGGGAGCTGGCCCAACGTGCCGGTCTCGGCTGGTTCGGGAAGAACACGATGCTCATCAACCCGGGGCGCGGTTCCTACTTCTTCCTCGGTGCCCTGCTTCTCGACCTCGATCTTCCCGCGGACGCGGCGTTCGCGGGAGGGCATTGCGGGACCTGCCGGCGCTGCCTGGACGCCTGCCCGACGGGCGCCCTCAAGGGCTACGGCCCGGATGGCGCTCCCATCATGGACGCGCGGCTCTGCATCTCCTACCTCACGATCGAGCACCGGGGTGCGATCCCGAGGGAGCTCCGGCTCCTCATGGGCAATCGCATCTTCGGCTGTGATATCTGCCAGGAGGTGTGCCCGTGGAACGGGCCGAAGTTCGTGCAGATCACGACGGAGCCGGCGTACCGGGCGAGGCGAGCGGTGCCCGGGGGCGGGGCTGGGGGCAGCCCGCACACCGATCCGGGCAGACGAACAGGTCACGCCACCGCGACAGCGGAGGCGATGGCTGAGCGAGCGGGAGTGTGCGCGGCGAGCGCGTCGCGAGGCGTCCCCGGGGCCGATGGCCCGCGCCTGCTCGATCTCATGAGGATGAGCGAGGCGGAGTGGGACGAGTTCTCGCGGGGGAGCGCGATCCGGCGAGCCAGACGCGCCGGCTTTCTGCGCAACGTGGCCGTCGCGCTCGGCAACTGGGGGTCGCCGGAAGCCGTGCCGGTCCTCGCTGCCGCGCTTTCGGATCCGGAGCCGTTGGTGCGCGGGCACGTGGCCTGGGCGCTGGGGCGGATCGGGACCGTCGAGGCGCTTGGCCACGTACGGCAGCAGCTATCCGCGGAACTGGACCCTTGGGTCAGGGAGGAGTTGGAGTCAGCCTTGACGAGCTGAGAGATCAAGCGGCGGGCTGTGATCCAGGCCTCGGGCTTCTGGCTCCCTGGTTCCTGAGCTGCCT
This sequence comes from Gemmatimonadota bacterium, assembly GCA_016209885.1. GTDB lineage: Bacteria > Gemmatimonadota > Gemmatimonadetes > Longimicrobiales > Gaopeijiaceae > JACQVF01. The sequence continues at coordinate 48,254 of JACQVF010000099.1, forward strand.
GATTGCTCTGGACTCTCCGTCGCTCGGGCCAAAGACAACGGTGGCGGCTTCCTCGACCGTTATGCTTGTCAAATGCGCGCGTCCAGGCGATGTTACCTAGTACGCGGGGGGGACCGACAGTGGGGTTCCATTGTCTGTCGGTCCCCTGTCTCTTTTCCCTCCGTCATGGAGCGCCCATGGCTGGCTACGCCGTTCTTGCCTATCCCTGGTGGGTGTCTCTGTTTTTCCTGCTCGTCGCGGGGCATCTGACGAACATCTGCGTGACCCTCTACCTGCACCGTTCCGCCACCCATGGAGGCGTGAGGTTTCATCCGGTGGCCGACCATGCCATGCGCTTCTGGCTCTGGCTCACGACGGGGATGGTCACGCGGGAATGGGTGGCGGTGCACCGGAAGCATCACGCGTTCTCGGATCGGGAGGGCGATCCCCATTCCCCGGCCGTCGAGGGCTTCTGGCACATTGTGTTGGGTGGTGTCTTCTTCTACCAGAGGGCGGTCAGAGATCGAGAGCTGCTTGAGAAGTACGGCAAGGGGTGTCCGGATGACTGGGTCGAGCGGAACGTCTATTCGCGGCATTCGTTCGCCGGGATCCTGGGGGTGGTCCCGGTCTGCATCTATCTGTTCGGGGTGGGACTCGGGCTCCTGGTGTGGACCGGGCTGGCGATCTGGATGCCCATCCTGGGGAACGTGATCAACGGGATCGGCCACTCCCTGGGGTACCGCAACTTCGATACCAAAGACGAGAGCCGCAACATCTATCCATTCGGGTTCTGGATCGTGGGCGAGGAGCTGCACAACAACCATCACGCGGACCCGCGCTCGGCCACGTTTCGGGCGCAGCGGTGGGAGTTCGACATCGGCTGGATCTACATCCGGCTGCTCGAGCTGCTGAGGCTGGCGGAGGTGGTCTATGCCCGGACGCTGACCGCCAGTGAGTTCGCCGCCAGGTACTACCGTGACAATCTGGCGGGACCGCTTGCCGAGCGGCTGGACCGCGCCGCCGCCGGCGTGGAGGGCGCCCGCGCGCAGGCGGCCGCCGGGCTCGAGCGGGCGAGGGATGGTGCTCGGGCGCAGCTCCAACAGGTGCGGAGAGGCCTGGACCATGCGCGGGCGGGCGCGCGCACGGAGCTGGAGCAGGCCAGAGCGCGGCTCGACCAGGCGCGCGACCGGGCGTCCATGGTGCTGGACCGGGCGAAGGTGAGCGTCGAGCAGGCCGGCGGCCCCACAAGACTGCCGGAAGGGCTCGAGGCCGGCGGCTGATCAGGGCCGACCCTCGAGGCCAACGCTTCGTGAGCTGCTGGTGAGCTGCTAACCGCCTGCCGCACCCCTGCGGGCGAACCACGTGCGCCGCGCCAGGTATAGCGCGCCGAGGACCGCCAGCACCATGAGAGGGCCCGTGAAGATCATGAAGAGGGTGCGCTTGCGGGTGGCGTCCTCGTCCCGCAGCCGCTGGGCCTCGTTGCGCACGGCGGCGAGGTGTCCCAGGACATCAGCGTAGCCGTACCACCAGGCGTAGTCCGGGCTCATGTGGAAGGCGCCCTTGTACGACTTGAGGTTCGCGAAGAAGAACATGTCGAAGTAGTCGCGCTCGATGGGCGTCACGTCGTAGTAGAGGCTCGTGGGCGAGTGGAACGCGATGCCGCCCGGCATCTCGATGGCGGTGAACCGCGGGCCGCGCAGCAAGCCCGCCGAGACCTGGCCGTGGCTCGGCTCGATGAGCCCTTCCTCGTAGAGCCCCCGGAGGATCTCCTGTCCTTCCAGGACGAGGGCGTCGCCGGCAAGCTTGTGGGCGTCGGCGGACTCGAGATAGCTCCGCGCCTTGTCCTCCGAGTGGCAGATCAAGCAGACTTTCACCATCTCGTTCCGCTTGGCCTGGTTCTCGGGCGTCGCCGTGATATCGCGCACCTGTCCGAGCGCGGCCTGCACGCCCATCCCCCATACGATCTTGCGCGTCATATTGTGGCTGGCGTAGCGGGCGCCGTCGTCGCCCACGTAGATCATGTGGCAGTAGGCGCAGGTGGGCGCGTCCCACGTCGCCTCCGGGAGCGGGCGCGTCCAGTCCCAGTGCCGGCCGCGGGCCGCGTAGATGGAGCCGTGCTTCGAGCTCATGTAGGCCTCGTAGTTCGGGTGGTCAGGCCCCATGTGGCAGGTGAAGCACGCCTCGGGCTTACGGGCCTCCTCCAGGTTGAAGGCATGGCGGGTGTGGCAGGCGATGCAGCCGTTGCGGTAGGGCAGGCTGCTGGTGTCGACATACTTCTGCTCGGCATCGCTCCAGTAGCGTGCATCCGTGGCGCCCGCCTGCGCGTGGCAGGGGTCGCAGCCCATCTCCATCACCTTGCGCGGCATCTGGTTGTAGTGCGGGACGCCGATGTTGCGCTCCCAGTTGATGCCGAGCTCGCCGGGCCCGGGACCGTAGGAGTGGCCGGCGTCGAGCACGTGCTCCTGGTAGATCTGAGCGTGGCAGGCGGCGCACGTCGTTTCCGGCACGCGGCCCTTGCTCGCCATGATGGAGTCGTGGTTCGTGCCGTGGCAGTCCGCACAGCTCATCTGCGGGCGAGGGAACGTGACGCGGGGATTCTGGACGCCGGGCCGGCCCATGGTGCTGGCGGCGAACTGCGCCACGATGGTGGGATTGAAGCGGCGGTGGCAGTCGGCGCAGGCGGTCGGGTCGAGCGTGCCCCGGGGGAGCTCAGCCCGGATTCGTGGCGCTGCCTGCGGGAGCGCGCGAACGTACTCGTAGATCGTCTGGAGCTCCTCGTCGTTCACGACCTCGTGCGGAAAGGGAGGCATGATGGCGCGTGGGCTCCGGACCTGCGCGCGGAAGGCCTCGAACGAGAGCGGAGTCTGGATGAGCGACGGCCCGACGCCGCCGCGGCCGCTGGCGCCGTGACAACCCAGGCAGCCCTTCTCGATGTAGAGCGTCTCGCCCGACTCCAGCGGCGCCTCCCGCTCCTCTCCGCGTTGGGCCATGCCCTGGCCGGAGGCCGGGCCGGGCAGCGTGAGCTGGCCCGTGAGGATCGCGAGGACGGAGAGGAAGGCGGTGCGCTCCCGCGGTCTGCGGGCAGCGCTGGGGACGTCGCAGTCGTGCGGGCCGCGGAAGCGCGCGAGGAAGCGCATGGAGGGCGAAGAAAGCCGACGGGTTGCTCGCATCAGAACGACCTCCGACGCCGGAGGAATGGGCGTACTGCGGACACGAAAACGAATATCTGTGTGGTTCGACGGCGCGGCAACGGTCTCAAATGCCGGTGGTAGTCTCGAACGCCGGTTCGGCTGCAGGGGGGCGATGTCGCGTGGCTGGCTTGGTCGCCCTCCGCAATCTCGGTATGGCGGGGGCCGCCCGCAGCGATCCGGTGGGGACGAAGGGGACTGTCTTCTCCGTACGCATTCTCCGTACGCACCGGGGGACGCCGCGCTGCCCTCGGGGGGGCGTGTTCCCCAAAGGGATGCTACGTCGAGTGGGTGCTTGACTAGTTCACCATTATTGGGGCCATCATTCGTGATCCCCGTCCACTCGATGCGAGCGGCGTTCGGATTCTTCGTCGACCGAAACGTGACATGAACCGGACGACTCCTCGCGCATGAGTTCGTTTGCGCGCAGGCGGCTGCTGCGCGGCGCGGCACGGACCCGGCGCGCGACGCTGGGCTCGGTGCGTACCGTTGCCGGCCGTTGGGAGGCGTTCGTCCGCTGGTTCAACGGCCTCGAGGTCGGCGAGAACGCGGTTCTCCTGGGGTTCGCCCTGGCGATCGGCGTGATCGGCGCGCTGGGGGTCGTCGCCTTCTACCGCCTCATCGACCTCGCCTACATTTCGTTCTTCGAGTGGCCGGCGACCCATCTTTCGCGGCAGGACTTCCTGGCGTACCGGCCTTTGCTCACGGGCGCCGGGATCGCGGTCGCGTGGTGGACGATGGAACGGTTCGGCAGCGGGCTCCAGGGCTTGAACGTCCCGGACGTGCAGCTCGCGGTCGCCCGGCGCGGGGGCGATATCCCCACGCGCCCGGCCTTCGCCCGCACGGCGGCCAGCGCGATCACGCTGGGAGCCGGCGGGTCCGCAGGGAGCGAGGGCCCCGTAGCGGTGCTGGGTTCGGCGCTGGCGTCGCTTCTGGGTCGTGTTTTCCGGTTCGATGCAGAGCGGGTGAAGATCCTGGTGGCGGCGGGCGCGGCGGCCGGGATCTCTGCGGCGTTCAACGCCCCGCTGGCTGGCGCCTTCTTCGCGCTGGAGGAGATCCTCGGCTCCCTGTCCGTGGGCGCCTTTCCGCCCGTGGTCGTGAGCAGCGTGGTGGCGGCGGTCGTGTCCCACAGCTTCTTCGGCAACCACCCGGCGTTTCCGATCCCGGTGGAGTACGGGTACGCACTGACGCGCGAGGTCTTCGTCTTCTATCCGGTTCTCGGGCTGCTTGCGGGGCTGGTCGCGGCCCTCTTCATCCGGGTGTACTTCCTCATGGAGACGGGCGCACGCCGTGTTCCGCTGCCGGCCGCGGCGGTGCCCTGGGTCGGCGGCGCGGTGGTGGGTGCGATGGTCTACGCGTCGAACGGGGTCCTGGTGGGCTACGGGCACCTGGCCGTGAGCCTCGAGGTGTTCGGACGGTTGCCCTGGTCCGCGCTGCTGCTCCTTGCCCTGGGCAAGATCGTGGCGACGTCGGTGACGCTGAACGCCGGCGGCTCGGGCGGCGTCTTCACCCCGTCCCTCTATGTCGGCGCCGCCCTGGGCGGGGCGTTCGGGGTCGCGCTCGCGGACGTCTTCCCCGGCCTCGGGCTGCACCCGGAAGCGTACGCCGTGGTGGGGATGGGCGCCCTGGTCGCCGCTGCCACGGATGCGCCAATCACCGGGATCCTGATCGTCTTCGAGATGACGAACGACTACGCGATCGTGCTGCCCCTCATGCTGGCCACGGTGATCGCCTATGTGGTCGCGCGGCGGCTGGAGCCCGACTCTCTTTACAGCGGGTGGCTGCGGCGGCGCGGCGAGCGCATTGCGCACGGGGCCGATCGCGACGTCCTCGCCGGACTGCGCGTCGCCGATGCCTGCGATCGCGACCCACAGGTCATCGGGGAGGCGGCCACTGTAGCCCAGCTCCTGGAACACCTGGGCGGCGGCGAGCAAACCGAGTTCCCGGTCGTGGACACACAGCTTCGCCTGACGGGCGTTATCACGGTTGCCCAGCTTGGCCGCATCGCGAAGGATCGCGGCGACCTCGCGCCCGTGCTGGTCGCCGCGGACCTGGCGATTCCTGTGGAGCCGGCCAGGCCGGACGAGTCGCTCCTCGAGGCGATCCGGAAAATGGGGATCCGCGGCTCCGACACGCTGCCCGTCGTCGATCCCCGGACCGGGAGGCTCTGCGGGCTCATCAGCCGGGCCCATATCCTGGCGGTCTACGAGCGCGTTGTCGCCGCGGGGCCGGAAGCCTCCGCGGGTGGCTCCTCAGCCCGCTCGCCCTCCGTCGAGTAGTGTTCGCGACCGGAAGTACGGTCACGCACCGAGACCGGCGAATGCCACGGCGGTCGAATGCGACCATGCGTCCGGTCGGGAGCCGCCGCCGCCGTACCTACTCCAGCGGCGCCTCCGCGCTGAACGGCGTGCGGCGGAAGGCGGCCCGCGCGCTCCGGTGCTCGCTTTGATTCGGAGAAGCTCGCCCGCCGCGCTGGAGGGGTTGGTTCATAGCGGAAGGCGGCCGCCCCGACTGGTAGGGCCGCCGCTCCGCCGCCAGGAGTCCGATACGCGTCCTTCAGCCGGGGTAGAAAGCTGGCCTCGATTAGGTTATTTTAAAGTTGCAGAGTGGGAGCAAGTGACTCCCGATCGGCTTCTGCCCGCAGCGTGCATGTGCGCGGATGCAAGCTGCGGGCGAATTCTTTCCGGCGTTCGCGGAGCCGGAGGGAGGAGCAATGGCGAAGCAAGAGGCGATTCAGATGGAAGGCGTTGTGACGGAAGTGCTCCCCGACCAGAACTTCCGAGTGCAACTGGAGAACGGGCATGTGGTGCTCGCGTACGCGGCGGGGAAGATGTCCAGGTTCAAGATCCGCGTAATGGTTGGGGATCGGGTTGCTCTGGATCTGTCACCCTACGATCTCACGCGCGGCCGGATCACGTACCGCTACAGGACGGACGGTGGACCGGCTCAACGCACGAGGTAGGCTTCTCAGTGCCGGGAAACAGCGCGAGGCGGTTGCGGAACGTGGACCTGCGGGTTGACCGGTCAGCCAGACCGGATTGGCACACGGGTTCCCAATGCCCCCCGAGCGTGGGGGGGCTGGTATATTGCACGGGGGGAGCGGCGAGGGTGGTGCGTCTGCTAGGGAAAACGGGCGATGGCACCCGTCTTCTCGAGCTCCACCTGCTGGATGAGGATGCGGCGCCGTTCTACGCGGCGGCGTCAAACGTGCTGGTCGCGCCGGCGCCGGAGAATTGATAGGAACACAGCCATCCCGATGTCCCGGAATGGCTGTCTCGCGCGCTGACCCTCCGCTGTGCTGCGAAGAGCCCAGCTGATCCACCCGATGCTCTCGGCTGCGGCTCCCGTCGACCCCTGGACCCCATCGAAGTCGAAACGATTCCGTCGGAGACGGTCTTGAAGCCGCTGCCAGCGGGTGGCGGCAGGAATCGCGAGCGTTAGCCCGAAGTTCGGAACTTCGGGGTAGCGCTCAGTCGGCGGGTCTCTCGATGGCCCTGCGGTCGATCACCGCGCTCCGACCGCAGGATGCGCAGGTGACCCAGACGCGGTCGCGCACGTAGGCGAGTCGGCGCGTCGGCGGCACTGCCGCCCGAGTCAGTCGGCCGCCGCAGGCCGGGCACACGGGCGCGACCTGCTCGCACAGTGCGCGAATCAGAGCGCGCCGCTGGTCGCCGCTATAAGAAGCCGCTTTCCGGCCCACAGAGCTGCGACTCCGCGTGGGGAGGATTCCGAGCTGTCTCCAGTTGTTCGAGATTCGGCTTCAGTGTCCCCGGGGCCCCCAGCGCCGCCGGCGCTGCCGGAGCAGTTTCGGAACCCACCTGTGTCATCTGCGTCAGGGCCCGATTGAACCGACTGCCGATTGCAGCTATTTTAACGGGCCGTCCCCGAGTCGGCCGGTGGGGCTGGCCGGCTCCGTGGTGGGACGGCATTATCGTTTCAAGGTAGATGACGCACCTTATTCTCGCATTGTGGGTCGTGGTCGGGGGCGATCGTTCCGCGTTCGTCCCCGATTCTGCACTCGGCTCCGACGATCTGGGGATCCCCCGCGAGCGCGTATACGATGGCTCGGCGGGCGAGCTTCAAGTGGAGACGCCGTACGCTGTCCGTCCGAGCATCGTGATCGATGGCCGGCTGGACAAGGAGGAGTGGGCGGCGGCGGCCATGCTCACGGGGTTCACCCAGTACGATCCGGTGGAGGGGGCGCCCGCCTCGCAGCGCACGAAGGTGTTTGTGGTGCGCTCCGAGGACGCCCTCTACGTCGGTGTCCGCGCCCACGACAGTGAGCAGGGCGGCATCCGGGCGACACTCGCGGAGCGCGACCAAGTCGAGCGGTCCGACGACTACATCCGCATTACGCTGGACACGTTCCGCGACCGGCGGCGGGCGTACGTCTTCATGGTGAATCCGTTGGGAGTCCAGCAGGACGGGATCTGGGTCGAGGGTGGTGGTGGGGGCGAGGGGCGGATGATGGGCGGGCGTCCACCCATCGACTATAACCCAGATTTGATCTGGGAATCGCAGGGCCGGGTGGAGGATTGGGGTTACGCCGTGGAGATCCGCGTTCCGCTCAAGACGCTGCGCTTCCGGGAAGCGCCGCTGCAGAGCTGGGGCCTCAACGTGGTGCGGCGGATCCAGCGCAACGGTTATGAGGAGGCGTGGGCGCCCATCACGCGAAACGCGGCGAATCAGCTCACGCAGCAAGGCGCGCTGACGGAGTTGCGGGACCTGGACCCCGGCCTCTTCCTCGAGCTCAACCCGGTCGTAACGGGCCGGCGGGTGGGGCGGTACGAGAGCGTCGAGGACCGGTTCGTGCGCGAGGACCCGGAGGCCGACTTCGGCTTCAACCTCACGTACGGGCTTACTTCGAACCTGACGCTGGACGCTGCGTACAATCCGGACTTCAGCCAGGTGGAGGCGGACGCCGGTCAGATTGCCGTGAACGAGCGCTTCGCGCTCTTCTTCCCGGAGAAGCGTCCCTTCTTCCTGGAGGGCACCGAGGTCTTCGCCATGCCGCAGCAGCTCGTGTACACGCGGTCCGTGGTGAACCCGCTGGTTGGCGGGAAGATCACGGGGAAGACGGGCGCCTATCGTATCGGTTACCTGGGCGCGGTGGATCGGAGCGCGCCCGCGGGGTCCAGCGCGGATCGGGCGGCCGTGAATGTGTTGCGCGTGCGGCGTGACCTGGGGGAGAGCTCCACCCTGGGCGCCGTGTACACGGACCGTACGCTCACGGCCCGGGAGTACAACCGGGTGGGCGGCGTGGACGGCCGGCTCGTGTTCGCGCGGCGGTACACGCTGAACGTACTGGGGGCCGCGAGCTTCGATGGGACGGAGGTCTCCGGCGGGCGGACGGGCTCGCTCCTGTTCCTGGGCTTCGGGCGCACGGGCCGCAACTTCTCGGTCGACGCCTCCCTGGAGGATGTCTCGTCCGAGTTCCGTGCCGGCAGCGGCTTCGTTCGCCGGGTCGGCGACACCCAGCTCCGCTCGCGCGTCTCGTACAACTGGTACGGGCGGCCGCGGGCGCTGGTTGAGCGGTGGGGTCCGTCCCTGCAGTTCGAGCGCGCGTGGGACCACGGCGCGTTCTGGCGGGGCGCGGCCGCGCAGGAAGGGGAGCTCCAGCTGACCGGCAATGTCTCCTTCCGGAACAACGTATCCGTGTTCCTCTCGCTGACCCGGTCGTTCTTCGACCACGGGTCCGGGGCGTACGACGGCTTCTACGCGCGCTCGTCCGACGGCACGCAACGGACGTTCGCTCCCGATGCGGGACTCTTCTCCGCCCTCGACGGGGCTCGCCTCAACTTCTGGCTGAACAACTGGGAGGCGGTGCGCGGGCGGCTACGCCTGGAGTGGAGGGAGACTCCGGTCTTCGAGCGGACGCAGGGCGTGCCCGTTGAGCCGGCGGACGCCTACATGGTGGAGGCTGACTTCAACCTGTACCCCACGCGCTCGCTGAGTGCGGGGATCAGCCTGCGGCATGAATCGCTCTACCGCGAGCTCGACGGCTCCCGTTACTCCGTTGGCACGATCCCGCGGGTGCGGGCGCAATACCAGTTCACGCGGGCGCTCTTCCTGCGAACGATCGCGGAGTATGCGCGGCAGGAGCGGGGACCGCTCCGTGATCCGCTCTCCGGCACGCCGCTCGAGGTATGCGATACAGCTTCGTCCTGCTCCGTGCAGGGCGCTTCGTCCTCCAACGACTTTCATGTGGAGACGCTCCTCACCTACGAGCCGTCGCCGGGCACGGTCATGTACGTGGGCTACGGCCGGGACATGACAGAGCCCGGCGCGTTCCGCTTCGACGGACTGCAGCCGTGGCAGGACGGTCTGTTCGCGAAGCTCAGCTATCGGTTCCGCTTCTGACGCCAGGCCGCGGCCGCGTGACCGCCGGCCGGGTGCCGCCGCTGTTCCGCGCCGCGTACGGCTGCGTCCCATTCGTTGCCCCGGGGTGCCCGCGTTGCTATGCTATGACCGCTACAGGATCGTAAGCGGAGGTGGATCCAGGCTGTGGCGAAGCAGGCGATCGAGATCGAGGGCACGATAACGGAAGTTCTTCCCAATGCCACGTTCCGCGTGGAGCTCGAGAACGGGCACGAGGTGCTCGGGTACCTCTCGGGGAAGATGCGGCAGCATTACATTCGTGTGCTCGAGGGCGATCGCGTGAAGGTCGAGCTTTCGCCGTACGACCTGAGCCGCGGGCGCATCACCTACCGGTACAAGTAGCCGGGCGGCCGGCGCTCCGGCGCACATCTTCTTCCGCCCGCTGTGCGCGGCGGCGATGGACGCCGCCCTTTCTCAGCGATCCTGCGCGGGTTAGGGTGACTTCCGGCTAGGGCCCGCCATTCCACAGCCGTTGCCACACCCCGGTTGCGTCTTTCGCCTTCTGCACCAGCGTTCCGGCGACCTGGAGGATCTTTCGGTTCGAGGCAAGCGGGTCTCCGGGCTCGACGAGCTGCCCGCTGACGAACGTTCCGGGTACGGGACTGGCGAGGAGCAGGACCACGGTAAAGGAGACGGAGTCGCCGGGCGCGAGGGCGAGTGGTCCCGCGGACACGCCCATGCGCAGGTCGGCGGGAACCGCAGGCGCGTAGCCCATCCGTGGGTCCGGGTGATTCCCCAGGTTCGTGGGGTCCTGAGTTCCGGAGAGCCACTGCCAGCCGAAGCGCTGGTTCGCCTGCGCGGCGGCCCACTCGACGCCGCGCTCCCAGGCGATGAGGAGGACCTGCCGGGCACCGGGCGGCGGTTCGATCATTCGCAGTCCGAGGAGAGCCGGCCGGTCGCGCCCCTCTGTCTGGAAGGAGGCTTCCCGGAAGTCGGAGTCGTAGCCGATGGCCAGATCGATGTCGGGGACGTAGGTGACGAGGTCGTCGTCGGATAGACCGATGTCGAAGTCGAAGGCGAAGCCGAGCCAGGCCTCCCGCAGCGTCAGCGTTCCGGGCCGAGGATCCAGGAGCCTGTAGAGCGGGCTGTTCGCGATGTTTTCGATCGTCACGCGGACGAAGAGCATGTCCGCGCCGTCTGCGCCCGTGGGCGCGAACAACTGCTGGCGGACCGAGAGCCCTCGGGGCACGGAGGCGCCCGCGGCAATCAGCTCCCCGGGCGGCAGAATCCAGGACGGCACCGAGATACGGACGGCCTGCGACGTGGTGGCGGACCCGACGGCGGGACGCGCGGCGAAGAAGTCCAGGTCGTAGGGTCCGAGGGCCAGGGTGTCCCCGGCGGCGCCGCCGGCCACGATCCCGGCGATCACGGGTGCCGCCCCGGATGCATAGCTGTTCGTGGCGTCGCCGGGCCAGAACAGCCCTTCGCCCTGGCCCTGCACGAAGAAGAGGGTGGGAACGGGACGGAAGGCGAAGCGGATGCGGTTCGGCTGCACGTACGCCGCGCAGACGGTGCTCACGCAACGGGCCAGGAGCGGGCCGGTTACGCTGATGACCGTGTCGGGGCGGTTGCGCACCACCGTGGTGTAGGAGTAGGCGAAGCGCGCCGTATCCATCGTCGCAGCGATCCGGTGCTCGCCGATGGATAGGGTCTTGACGGTGTCGGGGGTGCGCAGCCCCGTGTTCTGGCCATCTGTGACGATGAGGGCGCCGCGGGGGTCGGAGTCGACGGCGATCCACCCCATCGCCTCGGGGCCCAGTGGGCGATCAGGCTCACGGCAGCCTGCGAGTGCGGCTGCGGCGGCGAGCGCCGAGCCCGCCGCCACGGCGCGCATCACAAGCGACCGTGAACTTCCGGCCTCGAAACTCATCCTCTCCTTTCACCGTTGATCCGTGGCGCCGGCGGCCCGCGGGGTGCGGAACCTGGTATCTCGGTGAATCCGCCTGACAGGCGTATGGTACCGATGGTACCGAGCACGGGGGCGAAGGGATCCCCCGGAGTGTGGAAGGCGTCGGGCGCGTCCGTGGGCTTGCGCGGGTCCCGCGGCGGGCGGGAGATTGCCGCCGCTGCTCGTCCCCCCTAGCGGTGAGGTTTTTGGCCCGCAGGAGGGTGCGTCCGCGGGACGGCTGGCGCCGGCTCCGCAGGGGCCGGAAGAGCACCTCCCGGGCGGGTCTGCCGGGGCGTCCACCAGGCCAGCGACTCGAGGTACTCCGATGACGCTCTATCTGGTCACGATCCTCGTGTATCTCGTCGCCCTGGTCGGCGTGGGCGCGCTGTTCTCCCGTCGGGTGCGCACGGGCGAGGACTTCATGGTGGCGGGGCGCTCGCTCGGCGTTACGGTGCTGGTGGGGACGCTGCTGGCCACGTGGATCGGCTCTGGCTCGATCATCGCCTCTGCCGGGCTCTCGTGGCGCGTTGGGTTCGCCGCCCTCTGGGGGCCGTCGGGCGCCTGGCTGGGGATCCTGGTCCTCTACTTCATCGCGGGGCGCGCGCGCCGCTTCGGCGCGTTCACGGTGCCGGACATGCTGGAGGCGCGGTACAACGCTCTTGCCCGGGTGCTGGGAACGCTCGTGACCGTGGTCGCCTACACCGTGATCACGAGCTACCAGTTCCGTGCCGGCGGCATGGTGCTGCGCATCGTGGCGGGCGTCGATCTGGAGGTCGGGATCGCCATCACTGCGGTCTTCGTCATCGCGTACACGGCGCTGGCCGGCATGCTTTCCGTGGCGTACACGGATCTGGTGAACGGCGTCATCCTCACGGTGGGAATCCTGGTGACGCTCGGTGTCGTGGTGGTGGACGCGGGCGGGTTCGGGGCGATGGCGGCGCGGGTCGGCCCGGACCATTTGCGGCCGTCCAACGGAGAGGCGTCGGGGATCGGGGTGGCGAACCTGTTCCTGCCGACCCTGTTCCTGCTGCTCGGCGAATCGAACATGTACAGCCGCTTCTTCAGCGCGCGCTCCGCGGGCGTCGCGACCCGGGCGGTTCTGGGCTGGATCGTGGGCGTCGTGATCCTCGAGACGGCCATTGTGGCGATCGGGGTCACCGGCCGCGCCCTGTACCCAAACCTGCCCGAACTCTATCCGCAGGTGGAGGCCGCGGGAAGCGCGAGCGAGCTGGTCATCCCGCACATGATCGTGAGCACACTGCACCCGTGGGTCGGCGCTCTTCTCCTGGCTGCCGTCGCGGCGGTCATCGTGTCGACCGGCGACTCCTTCCTGCTCACGCCGTCCACGAACCTGGTCCACGATGTCTGGACGCGGTTCGTGCAGCGGAACCTCTCTCCGCGCGTGACGGTCTGGCTGCTCCGTGGCGTGGTCGTCATCCTGGGGGCCTGGGCGTACATGCAGGTGACGTGGTTCCCGAACGTGCTCCAGGCTGCGCTCTACGCCTACACGATGTACGGGGCGGGGATCACCCCCGCGGTGCTGGCCGCATTCTTCTGGAAGCGCGCCACGCCGGCAGGCGGCGCCGCATCGGTCGCTGCGGGCATGATCGTGACGCTTGTCTGGGAGTTCGGCGTCCAACCGCGGCTCGATCCCGCTGGGCTCGGGGCCGTGGACCCGGTGATCCCGGCGCTCCTGGCGAGCGTGCTGACCCTGGTGGGAGTGAGCCTGCTTACGGCCGCGCCCGGGTCGGAGAAGTGGGTGCCCTTCTTCCGGGTGGAGACGGAGGACGCAGCGGCGGTCTGAGGGCGCGGCCTCGTCGGTAGACGGCCGGCGTCGCGTCCCTCTGCGCTGGTGCGGCTGCCCGATGGCCTGATGAAGGGGGCGAGGCGGAAGAGGCGTGGCCAGGCTGCCCCTGCGGGCCCCTGCGGGGGTTCGGAGCCGGGCCAGAGGTTTGAAACTTCTGGGGGTTCGTCGCGTAGTGTGACGTGACGAGCAGGTGATGCGCGATTCCTGGTTTGGAGGCTGCGATGAGAGTGTTCGGGGAGCTGTTCCTGGCGGGACTGGCGGGACTGGTGGCCCTGAAGCTGGCCGGCGCCCTGATTCTCCCGCTGTTCGGCATGCTGTTCGGACTGGTGACGCTGCTGATCAAGCTGCTGGTTTTCGGGGCGATCGCGTACTTTGTCTACTCGCTGCTGCGGCGTCGGCGCGCGAACGACGCGGTGGCGTAGGCGCGGTGCTCGTGTTCCACCACTGGCGGGCCGGCGTCCGCACGGTTTGCGGCGCCGGCCCGTTCGCGCTTTCTCATGCGGGACCGGCTCTTCCGCGTAGCCGACATCTGCGCGGCGGGTTTCTTGCGGCGGGAACCGGAGGCTGTTTTCCGGGGCGACCCCGGTCCCCGGGCTCAGCGCGAGCGATGGGTTCAGGAAGCTAGGTTTCATGCGGATGTTCGCCGAGAACTCTCTTGACGCGTCGCGGGACGCGGCTTACCGTAGAGCACGTCTTGGTGGTCGCGTTCAAAAAGCGGCATGGTCCGCGAGGGTGGTCACACACATTCCAGAGGAGCGACGCGATGAACAAGTCCGAACTCGTCGATGCACTGGCCGACCGCACGGGGATGACGAAGGCCGATGCCACCCGCGCCGTGGACGCTCTGTTCAGCGCGGGCAACGGAGTGATCGCCAAGGCGCTGAAGAAGGGCCAGCGGGTGCAGGTCACCGGCTTCGGCACGTTCGAGACGCGGAAGCGGAAGGCGCGCACCGGCCGGAACCCGCGCACGGGCGCGACGATCAAGATTGCCGCGACCCGCACGCCGAGCTTCCGGTCGGGGAAGGGGCTGAAGGACGCTGTCAGGTAGCTCAGTCCGGCGGCTGGCGCGTGGTAGCCGGGCCGTGACGCGAGTTGGGGTGGCGGTGCCGCTCAGCGGTGGGAGGGCATGCTCGTAACACCCCTGTGCGGAGATCGAGTCGTTCGGACGCGCAGAGGCCATGGCGCTGGGGAGGCGCTGTGGCCTCTGCGTTTTCAATGTCGCGGGCCGGAGCAGGCTGGCCCGGTCTTTCAGTCGTCCGGCGTCCTCCCCGGCTCGTTGCGTTGTGGGTGCCGGCGCGGGGCGCGACCGCGGCCGGGCGTCACCCGGTCATAGTCGACGCGCGCACTTCTGCCGCGGATCGTGGTGCCGTTCAGCGCGCGGATCACCGCTTCGGCCACATCGCTGGCGACCTCGACGCGCGAGAAGGTGTCGCGCACCTCGATCTTTCCCACCCGCGATCCCTCGATTCCCGTCTCGCCGGTGACGGCGCCGAGAAGGTCGCCCGGGCCGATGCCGTCGCGTTGGCCCACGGAGATGAAGAGTCGGGTCCAGGCGGGTGGTCGGGCCGGCGCTCCGGCCGCCGGCGGAGCGGGTGCTCCCGCCGCGGGCGCACCGGTGGCCGCGGCTGAGCCGGGCTTGCGACGGAGCAGCGCCACGGCCGCTGCCGCGACCTCGGCGGCAGTGAATTCCTGGATGAGCGGCTCGATGAGCAGGAGCTGGGGGGTCAGGTCCGTCTCGCGGACGGCGCGGCGTAGCTGCTCGCGGAACTCCGCGAGCTCGGTGCCGAGCTGGGTCGGCGCGGGCGCGGCTGCGGGGACGGCGCGCAAGCGCGCGCGGGCGGCGATCTCCTTGAGGTGGTTCAGCTCCCGGGGCAACACGAACGCCGTGGCAGGCCCGCCCCAGCCATGGCGGCTCGCAAGGGTGCGTGCGTCCGGAGGCACGTCGTAGCTCAACGTCGCGATGTCCTCGAGCTCCCGGCCCGCGGCAGGAAGCGGCGCGGGCCCCGTGTCGCTGCCGAGCCAGATCGGCGCGCTGGCGTCGCCGGGCGCGCCGCTTGTGAAGCCGTGGAGTGCCAGCAGATCACCGGCGTCGGCGGCGCGGTCGTCGCTCCTGCAGTAGAGGATCACGTGCTTGGCACCATCGGCGAGGGCGTGAGAGACAAAGGCACAGGCCGCCTCATCCCTCGAGCCTTCCACCACCAGGTAATGGATCGTCCCCACGGGCCTTGCGTCCGCCTGCGGCTGCGGCGCACCCGCCGGGACCCGGTTGGCCCTGCGCACGTGCCGCCCGGCGAATTCCTCGAGCTCGCCGTCCGCGGGTAGCGTGAGCAGTATCCGCTGTGCCTCGCGGGGGACCAGCGCCGCGAGCGTCTCCAGCGGCGTCCAGCCGCCGAGGCCGCGGATCGCGGCTGCGCCGTCGATGACCAGCGCACCGAGCTCATCCAGCTTGAGCCGCGAGGCGCGGACGGCCTCGAGAGCGTCGCCTGGCGAGGCGAAGACGAAGTGCGCGCTCGGACCCGCGGTCCAGGGTGACCCCAGCGCCGCGACGGAGTGGCCCGTCGCGGCGGCCAGCCGCGCCAGGGACTCGGCCAGCTCGGCGGCCACGTCGGCCGAAGGCGTGAGGATCAGCGCGCGAGGCGAGGCGCCCTCGGGCTCCAGGCGCTGCAGGAGCGGGACGCCGTAGGCCACGAGCGTGCCAGCGCCCGGACCGGCTCTGGCGATCAGGTTGTGCCCGCGGTGGATGACCGGGATCGCCTCCTCCTGGAGCTCGGTGGGGCGCTCGATCCCCTCGGCGGCGAGGCTTTCCACCAGCTCGGGAGATAGGCCCAGTTCCTCGAACGACTCGATCACGATCGCGTTTCTCCGGTTCAGCGCGAACTCCGCCGCGGGCGCTGAAATCTAGGCGCGCACCTGTTGCTTGCCCACCCCCTGATGCCGCCCTAGCTTGGCCGGCGCTCACTCCGGGGCGGCCGCGGCGTACTCGCCGCGGGTCTCGCCCTTCCCCTCTGATCGGGAGTGTGCCGGGCCTATGGTGGAGACCATCCAGGGCATGATCGGTGCCGTGAGCAACGTGGTATGGGGTCCGCCGATGCTCATCTTTTTGGTGGGCACGGGCTTCTACCTCACCGTCCTTCTGCGGGGGCTCCAGTTCCGAGAGCTCGGCCACTCGCTCTGGCTGGCGCTGGTCAAGCGGAGGGAGGAAGGCGCAGCGGGCGATATCTCCCACTTCCAGGCGCTCATGACCGCGCTCGCCGCGACGGTGGGCGTCGGGAACATCGCGGGTGTGGCCGCGGCGATCGCGGCGGGCGGCCCGGGTGCGCTCTTCTGGATGTGGGTGACCGGTCTCGTGGGGATGGCCACGAAGTACTCGGAGGCCGTGCTAGGCGTGCGGTTTCGGGAGGTGGACGGCCGCGGCCAGATGGCCGGCGGCCCCATGTACTACCTGAAGAACGGGCTGGGCGGCCCGCTGGGCCGCACCCTCGGCTTCCTGTTCGCGCTCTTCGCTGCGTTCGCTGCCTTCGGCATCGGGTGCATGGTGCAGGCGAACTCGGTGGCGGACGCGCTCCAAAGCACGTTCGGGGTGACGCCGGTAGCGACGGCAACCGTCATCGCGATCTTCGCGGGGATGGTGATCCTGGGCGGGATCCGTTCCATCGGACGCGTCACGAGCTTCTTCGTCCCGTTCATGATCGCCTTCTACATGCTGGGCGGGCTCGTGGTGCTGGCGCTGAACTGGCGCGCGCTCGACGACATCGTCCTACTGGTCTTGGGCGAAGCGTTCACGCCGACGGCGGCGGCGGGCGGCTTCGCGGGCGCTACGGTGCGCGAGGGGATCCGCTGGGGGGTGGCGCGCGGCGTGTTCTCCAACGAGTCGGGGCTCGGGACGGGCGGGATCGCGGCTGCGGCCGCACAGACGAGCGAGCCGGCGCGTCAGGCCATGGTCTCCATGACCCAGACGTTCATCGATACGATCGTCGTCTGCTCGATCACGGGCTTCGCGATCATCGCCACGGGCGCGTGGATGCAGGTGGACCCGAGCACAGGCATGGCGCTGACCGGTGCGCCGCTGACGGCCCACGCGTTCAGTACGGGGCTGCCGGGGCAATGGGGCGGCGCGATCGTCGCCCTGGGCATCGTGTTCTTCGCCTTCTCGACGATCCTGGGATGGTCGTACTACGGGGAGCGGGCCATCGAGTACCTCGTGGGCGAGCGCTCGATTCTGCCGTACCGCATCGTCTTCGTCATCGCGGCGTGGTGGGGCGCGTCCGTTCTCCAGATCGCCGAGCAACAGGCCGCCGGCTTCCAGATCGTCTGGGATTTCTCCGACGTGATGAACGGCGCGATGGCGATCCCCAACCTGATCGGGCTGCTCCTCCTCTCCCGGGTGATCGCCAGCGAGACGCGGGGCTACTTCACCCGATTTCCGCGGCGGGCGGTGGAGGAGGTGGTGGCGCCGGCGGATTGAGGGCGCGCCCCAGGGCCGGATGGAAGGCCGGGACCTGCGGCGATCTCACCGCCCCACGCGGCTCGGCGGCTTATCGCCTGGCTCGTAGGGAAGCAGGTTGAGATAGCACTGCACCTCGAGATCGAGGCGCGAGGTGCCCAGCCGGTTCGTGGAGGCCACGACCTCCGTATAGGGTCCGTGGCGGTGCGCGGAGATCGTGACCGTGCCTTCGGGGCCGCTGAAGGTGGCGCCATGGTCCGACGCGCGGACCTTCTGGATGTTCGCGAGCCGCTGCGGCAGAATCTCGTCCGCCTTTTCGAGAGCCTCAGCGGGCGTTATCGCAGTTCTGCGCCTGTAGTCCCCCATTTCCACTCCTGACGGTTGTCGTGCCGCCGTCCACGGCGGTCCGCACGTTGATGCGACCACGCGACGTCTTTCGCGGAGAGCCGGCCCCTGAAAAACCATGATGCGCCGGGCAGCGGGGGACCGTATGACCCGCTCCGCTCAAGTCTACGCGCCGTCCCGCCACTGTCTCCACTCCACCCTCGGCGGTTCGCGATATCGCGTCGGGATCATAGGGTCCCCTTGTCCCCGGGCCTCAATCCGCCCGGGCACGGCCTCTAGGGTTCCTCGCTGGCACGCACGAACGCGGCGAGGAGGTCATAGGGCTGACAACCCACGAGTCGTCGCCCGCCGCCCGCCCCGCCGGCCACGATGGCCGGCACCTCGGCCACGCCGAGGAGGCGGCCGGTCCGCTC
Source organism: Gemmatimonadota bacterium (assembly GCA_016209885.1). Lineage (GTDB taxonomy): Bacteria > Gemmatimonadota > Gemmatimonadetes > Longimicrobiales > Gaopeijiaceae > JACQVF01. The sequence continues at coordinate 66,696 of JACQVF010000099.1, forward strand.
ATCCTCCGCCACCAGCTCGGCATAGGCGTCCAGGTCCAGGACGACCTTCGTCTCGGTGGCGTCGAGCCCGAGGGCGCGGCCGACATCCACGAGGACGTCGATCCGTCCGACGTCGCGCCCCTCCCCGAAGTATGCGTGAAAGATCGCCTCGTGGATCTCGCGGAAGCGACCCTTCGTGCGGGCGTGGCGCGCCAGCTCGTGCGCCTTGCGCGTCCAGGGGATGAGGCGCGGCCGGCGAATCTCGAGGTTGAGCCGCTCCGCTAGCGGCGCCACCCGCTCCTCCCAGACGCGGACGAGCCCGGGCGCGTTCGGATCCGGCAGCCGCCCGCCGGGCGGCCACAGCTCGAACGGAAGCCGCTCGATCTCGACGTCCTCTTCCTGCTCAAGGCGCCGGAGCGCGGGCTCGAAGAGGTAGCAGAACGGGTCCACGTAATCGTAGTAGACGGCGAGCCTGCGCGCGGGCATAGGGGCTGTAATCTTGCCGCCGCCTGAGCGCGCCGCAACCCGCAGGGCCACGGAGCACGGGTCAGCCTCGAGCGCATGGCCGCGAGCCACATTTGGCCGCGAACCGCACGCTTGCCCGCCACCCATGAAACCTCGATATTCCGGCTCGGATGCCCAACCGGAAGCGCGGTGCACGCGGCCGGGCCGGGCGGTGTCGCTCGATGTCGCGGTCGGGCGCATCTGTTTCTCGGGGGCGGCGGACGAACCTTTTCCCGCGAGGACTCATGGACCTCAGTCCCAATGTCGAGCGCCTGGAAGGCTCCCTCACCATTGGCGTGAGCACGCTGGCGAAGCGGCTCCGGGCGGAAGGCCGCGACATCATCGACCTGAGCGCGGGCGAGCCCGACTTCGGCACACCGGAATGGGTACGCGAGCGTGCGATCGCGGCCATCCGCGCGGGGGCGACGCGCTACACGCCGACGGCCGGGCTTCCCGAGCTCAGGCGTACCATCGCGGCTCGGCTGGCCCGGCGCGCGCAGCGCGAGATTCCCTGGGAGAGCGTGGTGGTCACGTGCGGCGCCAAGCACGCGCTCTTCAACGCGTGCTTCACGCTGTTCGGCCCTGGCGATGATGTCCTCGTGCTGGTGCCGTACTGGACCAGCTATCCGCAGATCGTCATGCTGGCGCGGGCCGAGCCCGCCTTCGTACGAGCGTCGGAGGAGCGCGGCTTCCTGGTAACGCCCGCGGATCTGGACCGTGCGGCGACGGGCCGTACGCGCGGGATCATCATCTGCTCGCCGTGCAACCCCACGGGTGCGGTGTACAGTCTGGACGAGCTGGAGGCGGTGGCGCGCTGGGCCAAGGAGCGGGGGGTCTGGCTCCTCAGCGATGAGATCTATGGCCATATCTACTACGGTGAGGGTGGCGTAGCGCCGGGGCTCCTGGATCTGCCGGAGGACGCCCTCGGGCCCTTCGTCCTGGTGGACGGCCTGTCGAAATGCTTCGCCATGACCGGGTGGCGCATGGGCTTCTCGCACTGCGAGCCCGAGCTGGCGACGCAGCTCACGGCATTCCAGAGCCACGTGACGTCGAACCCGGCGACCCCGTCGCAGTACGCGGCGCTCGGGGCTCTGGAGGACGAAGAGCACGCCGAGCGCGACGTGGCCGAGATGGTGCGGGCGTTCCGGCGCCGTCGCGATCTGGTGGTCGAGCTCATGCGCGAGCACCTTCCGGACCTGGAGGTCGTGTACCCGGAGGGCGCGTTCTACCTCTTCTTCCGGGTCGACGAGCACTTCGATGACGAGTGCCCGGACTCGACCGCCGTGTGCAGGGCGATCCTCGAGCGCTCGGGCGTAGCCGTGGTGCCGGGGATCGCGTTCGGGGACGACCGCTACGCGCGCCTGAGCTTCGCCGCCTCCGAGGAGGAGCTGACCCAGGGGATCAGGCGTATGGCGATGGCGCTTCGCCGGACGGCGAAGGCCCGGGGCTGAGCCGCTGTAGCGCTTGAGCGACCCGCCAAACTAAGGGGTCCGTCACCAAATAACTGCTACATTCGGCCGGCTGCGGAGCCGCCAGGCTGCGTTGCGCCTCCTCGACAACCGGCTCTGCTAGGTTGCCTTCGTCGGCGCGCCTTGCCTGGCGCGCTCCTCGCTTGGCCTCGGCGTTGACGCAGTTATTTCGTGACGGACCCTAATCGCTGTGCATCGTGCCGGGCGACCCGGGTGGTGCTGTGCTGGCGCCACCCGGCCGCCGCGGCGACTCCGCCACCTGGAGCACGGGCCGGCGAACTCCGTTCGTGATGTAGCGGTCCACGGCGCCGAGCTCGGCGGGCGCCAGTACCCGGGCGTGATAGCCGACGGCCCACACCGACTCGCGGCCGACGGCCGCAGCGATGGCGGGGAACTGAGCGAGGAGCGCCGCAGTGGAGCGCCGCTTGCAGCGGCCCACGATCCACGGGACCGTATGGTCCGGCGGCATACGCACCAGGAGGTGCACCTGGTCGGGGAGCGCCGCGACGTTTACGGCCACGGCGCCGATCTCGGCGCAGATGTCCTCCAAAGCTGTGAGGGCCGCTGCGCGCGGCGCAGGATCGGCGAGGAGTGGGAGGCCCTTCCTTACGTTCCAGGTGACATACAGGTAGGAGCCCATCTCGCACTCCTCGTGGCGGCCCGGGATGCCGGCGGGGTGACGGCACATTCACCGTTGGTTGCGGGCTGCGCCATGCGGCCGTGAGACGACGGCTGGGCGCCGGCCGCTGGTGGGCCGCTGGTCGTCGGCCGGAACGGTCGAGCGAACCAGGTAGTGACGGGTGGTGAAGCGTCCGCAGCGGAGAGGCTGATCGAGGCTCATGCCCATGGCGAAGACACGGCGGCGGGAGGGACCGAATCGGGGGGATCGCGAGGGTGGGGCGGAAGAGCTCGGCGTCGGGCTCTCGGCGTATACCGAAGCGCTGTTTGCGCAGGAGGACGAGCTCCAGCGGGAGATCCGCGGGGAGGTGGTGCGCCGGGGATTCGAGCGGATGCAGGTCTCAGCGGCGGAAGGGAAGCTGCTCCACATGCTCTGCCTGACGGCCGATGCCCGCCGGGTGCTCGAGGTGGGGACGCTCCTGGGATACAGCGCGATCTGGATGGCGCGTGCGCTGCCCCCGGGCGGCGAGCTGATCACGCTGGAGATTGACGCCGAGCGGGCTCAGGTGGCGCGCCGGTTCATCGAACGCGCGAGGCTTGGTGGCATCGTTCGGGTTCGGGTGGGCGCGGCGCTGGCGTTGCTCCGCGATATGGGCCCGGCCGCGTCGTTCGACGTGTTCTTCATCGACGCGGACAAGGAGAACTACGTGGCGTACATGGAGGAGGCGACGCGCCTCCTGAGGCCCAAGGGGATCCTTCTGGCGGACAACGCGTTCTGGAGCGGTAGGGTGCTGGACCCGGAGGCCGATGATGCGGACACGCGGGCGATCCAGGAATTCAATCGCCGGCTGGCGGCAAACCCCCGCTACGCCTCCACGATCATTCCGGTGCGCGACGGGCTCGCCATGGGGGTCAAGCTGTAGGCGCGTCGCGGAGGCCGGAGGCAGGTGAAAGATGCAGCGCGGCGCTGAATCGCGAGCTCACGAAGATCGATCGAGACGCGGGGCTCCTGATCCGCCGGGCTCCTCGCCCGGGAGCCACTTCTCCACGAGGGCCCGCTTCTCGTCCGAATACCAGTCGGCGCCGCCGATCGCCCTGTCGCGGATGCGACCCTCGGCGTCGATGAGATAGGTCTCCGGAAGGCCGAGCATCTGGAACGTGTCGAAGATGGCTCCGGTGTCGTCGTGGAGGATATCGAAGGTAAGGCCGAACTGCTCCACGAACTGCCGGATGGACCCCTCCTGTCCCGCGTCGTCCACGCTCACCGCCGCCACCCGGAGGCCCCGGTCCCGGTACTTCTGGTACAGGCGCTCGATGCTCGGCATCTCCTCCTGGCACGGGGTGCACCAGGTTGCCCACACGTTGAGGAGGACCAGGTAGCCGCGGTATTCGTCGAGGCTCCGCATCGCCGGCTCACCGAGCACGGTCCGGGCCGCGAAATGCGGCGCCCGTTCTCCCACGGCGACCACCGGCGGGCCGCCTTGCCGGAGGCTGGCGGCCGCGAACGCCGCCGCCCCTCCGGCCACGACGGCTCCCATGAGAACCCAGTTTCTCGGGGCCCTCATTCGCTCTCCATCAGGGGAGCCCGGCGAGGGCCTTGAGGATACCCGCGTTGGACGGCCGGACCTTGTAGTTCACCTCGGTGAACTTCCACCGGACCACGCCGTCCCGGTCAATGACGAAGGTGGTAGGGTGCGGGATGCCCCGCTTGTCGGCGGGGTTGAGGAGACCATACCGGTCGATGACACGGTGGCCTGGATCCGAGAGCAGCACGAACCCGGGCCGTATCCCGTCCTCCTTGGAGATCCTGTCCGCCATCTTCTGGAGGTCCTCCTTCGGATCCACGGAGACGGCCAGGATCTCCGTGGTCCGCTTCTGCTCCTCATCCAGCAGTCCTCTCAGCTCGCCGAGCTGACGGGCACAGTAGGGTCACCACCAACCTCGATAGAAGACAAGGACGACAACCTTCTTCCCCCGGTGGTCCGAGAGGGCGATGCGGCGCCCGTCCAGCGCCTCCAGGGTGAAGTCGGGGGCCGGGTCACCGACCCTGACCCGCTCGAGGTCGGTGGGCTGGAGATCGTGGCCGTCCTTCGGCCCCAGGAGCCCCAGGGTCTGACCTTGGGCCTCCCTGGCGCCTACCGTCACCAGCAGCAACGTGGCGGCGAGGATGCGAGTTCCCATCTTCACTCTCCTGACTCTCCTGAGGCCGGTGTGGAGCGAAACGTAAGGATCGGCGGACCCGGGTGAAAGGGGGCAGGGACACTACATGTTCCGGGCGAGTTTTCGCATCCGCGCCATCGTGGCGCCCACGTAGCTGGCGCCGAACAAAGCGGCCCCATCACTCCGCGTGCTGGGGCGCCGTGAGTTGGCTGAGAAGCTGGCGGCAGGAGCGCTCGATCATTCTGTAGACCCGTTCGAAGCCGCCGGCGCCGCCGTAGTAGGGGTCCGGGACCTCGAGGTCGCCCTTCGCCTCCGGATCGAATTCCCGGAGAAGGGAGAGCGTCGCCGAGCCGGCGCCGTATTCCCGCTGCAGCTCCTGGATGCGGTGCAGGTTCGTGCGGTCCATGGCGATGATGTAATCGAACCGCTCGAAATCTTTCGGCTCCAACGCGCGGGCGGTTCCCGTGAGCGTGATCCCGTGGATCCGGGCTACGTCCGCGGCGCGAGGATCGGGAGGCTCGCCGAGGTGATAGTCGCCCGTGCCCGCCGAGTCGATCTCAAACTCGTGGTTGAGCTCGCGCTTCGCGACCAGACGGCGGAAGATCCCCTCCGCGAGCGGCGAGCGGCAGATGTTGCCCAGACACACGAAGAGGACCGAGGTGCGCTCACGCGTCATCGCGTCTCCTCTCGCTCATCGCGAAACGGACTCCGGGCATCCGACGACAGCGGTGACCAGGGGGCCGAAAAACTAAGCAATAAATATAAGCGCCCTTCACGCGAGCACGAAATCATGGTAACTTAGGGCCACGGTTTATTGCCGTACATGATGCGTGTCTCGGCCCCGGACGCGGCCTGGTCGGCGCGGATTGCGGGGCCGCGGTGTATCCGGGCCCGGATCGCGGTCGATGGTATTCGGGCGATGAGAGAGGAGAAGACAGACTTGAGGCGTTTCGAAGAGCTGAACCTTTCGGGCGAGTCAGTGGCGGTGGCCACGGAGCTGGGGTGGACGGAGCCCACGCCGATTCAGCGTGAAGCGATCCCCGCGGCGCTCGCGGGGCGCGATGTCGTGGGTATCGCGCAGACCGGGACGGGCAAGACCGGAGCGTTCGCGCTTGCGATCATGGAGCGGCTCACGCGGGGGCCGGGCCCGAGGGCGCTCATCCTGTGCCCGACCCGGGAGCTTGCAGGGCAGGTGGCGGAGGAGGTGGCGCGCCTGTCCCACAGACGAGCGCTCCGCGTGGAGGCGGTGTACGGGGGCGTGCCGATCGGGCGGCAACTGGAAGGGCTCCGTCGTCCGCCGGAAATCCTGGTGGCGACGCCTGGCCGGCTGCTGGACCACCTGGAGCGCGGGACCGTGGACCTGGGCACGGTACAGATCCTGGTGCTGGACGAGGCCGACCGCATGCTGGACATGGGGTTCCGCCCGCAGATCGAAAAGATTTTGCGTCGCCTTCCCGAGCGTCGCCAGACGATGCTCTTCTCCGCCACGATGCCGGGGGGGGTGCAGGCGCTGGCTCAGGGGGTGGCGCGCGACCCACTGTGGATCGAGCTCGCGCCCCGGGGCACGACGGCGGTGGGGATCGAGCAGCAGGTCTACATGGTTCGGCCGGAGCGCAAGTCCGAGCTCCTTCTCGAGCTCCTCGCGCATCCGTCGTGGGACCAGGTCCTGGTATTCACGCGTACGAAGACGGGCGCGGACCGGCTGCTCGCGCGGCTGTGCGGCGCCGGGATCGCCGCGAGTGTCCTTCACAGTGACCGGACGCAGAAGGATCGCACGCGGGCGCTCGACCACTTCGTGCGCGGGCACGTGCGCGTGCTCGTCGCCACCGACGTGGCGCAGCGTGGGCTGGACGTCGAGGGCATCTCTCACGTGGTGAACTACGACGTGCCGCTGGATCCGGAGGATTACGTGCACCGGATCGGCCGCACCGGTCGTGCGGGCGCGACGGGTGCGGCGGTTACCTTCGTGACTCCGTCGGAGATCGCCGCGCTGAGGGCCATCGAGCACATGCTGGGCCGGTCCCTCGAGCGCGTGGACGCGCCCGAGTTCGGCTACGGGCCCGCCCTGACAGCGGAGCGAACCCTCAACCCGCGGCGGCCGCGTGGCTCGCGGCCGCTTGGCACGCGGCTGGGCGAAGAGCTGAGTGAGGAGCGGCTGGCGGAGCTGCTCAAGGTCGGCTGACGACCCCGGTGGAAGCTGCAGCGCGGCGCAGCGACTTTCCGGCTCGTGGCGCCTTGTCTTGCGCCGCATCCAGCGTCGAGGAGGCTCATGATCGTCAAGCGCTACGGCACGAGCGTTTCGAGTGTGACCCCGGTTTTCCAGTCCCGCGCTCTCACCGAGATCTCTTTTCGGCGCGATGGCGACTTCTCCATGCCCGTCGAAGAGTTCTTCGATCGATACACGCGGACGGAGGCCCGGGAGCTGAGCGCGGAGTCGCAGGGCGACGTGCAGGATGAGGTGGAGCAGGCGGTGCTCGGCTCGCTACAAACGCAGCTCCTCGAGCTGAGCGAGGCGCTCTGGCCTGACCACGCGCTCGTCATTGAGAGCGAGCCGGGGGTCGACTATCCGAAGACGCGGGAGAGGAAGACCACCACGGTGGCGGCCGGCGAGAACCGCCTCTACTTCTATCGCTGGATCGATCCGCCGCTCAGGGTGGGGGTGTATCGGAAGAAGTACTAACCCGCGCTAACGCAATTGCGTTTCAGCCGCGAAGGCGCGGCGCCCGGTCGTCGGCCGGGGAAGAGGCACTCACGCGGTCGCACGCGGCGGGTCGCGGGGATGTATCGCCCCGATGACTTACGTTACCACGCACCCAAGCCTGAGTATGCTGGCCCTATCAGGTGCCGCTGGATCCCAATCCGACGCTCGAATTCTTGTTGGTCTCGCATGCCCTCCTCCAGTCGAGATGGGAGAAAGGCAGACGATCGGCGACCTGCTCGCCGAGCACGCGCGTGATCCGGTCGAGCGGCATCGGGCTGGCCTCCTCTGTGGCCGCAGGTTAGAAGCCGCTAACCCACTCTAACCCGCTTGCCCGCTCGCTGGCCCGCTGATTCGCTCCTCGGCTGAGCCGCACTCTTCAGCGCGCCAGCCGCAGGCCGGTGAACTGCCAGCACGCGTCGGGCGGGAAGAAGTTGCGGTACGTAGGGCGTATGTGCGTCCGGGACGTAGCGCAGGAACCGCCTCGCAGGACGTACTGGTTGCACATGAACTTGCCGTTGTACTCCCCGAGCGCGCCGGCCAGCGGCTCAAAGCCCGGGTAGGGCGAGTACGAGCTCGAGGTCCACTCCCAGACGTCGCCGTACATCTGGTGGAGCAGGCCGCCGTCGCTCGCTGCTGCCGCCGTGGTGGCGAGCGGGACGGGGTGGACGGATCGTGACTCCACGAAGTTACCCTGGACGGGCACGGCCGCCACAGCGACCTCCCACTCCTGTTCCGTGGGCAGCCGGGCGCCGGCCCAGCGGGCGTAGGCGTCCGCCTCGAAGTAGCTGAGGTGGCAGGCGGGCTCGCCGGGATCCAGCTCGCGCATTCCGGCGAGGGTGAAGGTCCACCACCGGCCGTCGCGCTTCTCCCAGTAGAACGGCTCGGTCCAGCCC